>NZ_BAAGXO010000006.1:0-17069 GCF_054779795.1 Lysobacter rhizosphaerae | reverse complement strand
GGGCTACCGTCCGCAGTTCTACTTCCGCACGACCGACATCACGGGCGCCGTGACCCTGCCGGAAGGCGTGGAAATGGTCATGCCGGGCGACAACATCAAGATGGTGGTGGAGCTGATCCACCCCGTGGCGATGGACGACGGCCTGCGCTTCGCGATCCGCGAAGGCGGTCGTACCGTCGGCGCCGGCGTGGTGGCCAAGATCATCAAGTAAGACCCGTTGGTGCCGCGCGCCGGGCGCGCGGCACTGACATGCGAACAAGGCGTGGCGGCGCGAGCCGCCGTTGCCTTTTTCGGAAGCGACCCAAAAGTGTTTCAAGCAATACACGCCAGTAGCTCAATTGGCAGAGCAGCGGTCTCCAAAACCGCAGGTTGGGGGTTCGAGTCCCTCCTGGCGTGCCACGTTTCAGATGCGGATCGTTCCGCGGCCGGTCTCAGGACCGGTATCCAATCAGGTGACGCGGCCTTGGTCGCGCAATGGACCGAATGAACAGCAAGGTCGAACAACCCGGCTCGTCGGCTTCCGGCGGCGACATCGTCAAATACGTGCTGGCGCTCGCCCTCGTTGCCGCGGGCGTGTTCGCGTTCTACTGGTTCGCCGACTGGGCGACGGTGCTGCGCGCACTGGCCGTGTGCGGTGGCCTGGTGGCCGGTGCGGTCGTATTCCTGACCACCGCCAAGGGCGCCCAGGTTCGCGAATTCCTGTCGGAATCCCGCTTCGAGCTGCGCAAGGTCGTATGGCCGACCCGTCAGGAAGCCCTGCGCACGACCTGGGTGGTGATGATCGCCGTGCTCATCCTGAGCCTGATCCTGGCCGGTTTCGATGTGCTCATCCAGACCGCGGTCAAGTTCCTTCTGGAACGCTAAGGAGATGTCGGTGTCCGAAGGCAGCAACAACAAGCGCTGGTACGTCGTCCACGCCTATTCCGGCTTCGAGAAGTCGGTGGCGCAGGCGCTGCGTGACCGCATCGTGCGCGCCGAGATGCAGGACCGCTTCGGCGACGTCCTGGTTCCGACCGAAGAAGTCGTGGAAATGCGTTCCGGCCAGAAGCGCCGTTCCGAGCGGAAGTTCTTCCCGGGCTATGTCCTCGTCCAGATCGCGACGCACGACGAAGCCGGCATTCCGCGCATCGACAATGAAAGCTGGCACTTGATCAAGGAAACCCCGAAGGTCATGGGCTTCATCGGCGGTACCGCCGACCGTCCGCTGCCGATCAAGGATTCCGAGGCCGACATGATCCTGCAGCGTGTGCAGGAAGGCGTCGAAAAGCCCAAGCCCAAGGTGCTGTTCGAGCCGGGCGAGATGGTCCGCGTCACCGATGGGCCGTTCATCGACTTCAATGGCGTGGTCGAGGAAATCAACTACGACAAGAGCCGCCTGCGCGTGGCGGTGCTCATTTTCGGCCGCTCGACCCCGGTCGAGCTGGAGTTTGGCCAGGTCGAAAAGGCGAAGTAGCGCTGCGGTACGCCGGGAGCTGGCGGCTCGGGTCGGGCCGCCGCCGCGGCTAGCCAAGCCAGGCGGCGGGCGTTAGCCCGGGCCCCAAAAAATCTGCTATAGTCGCGGGCTCGCCGCCGAAGGCGCGAGCTCGTTCAGGAACCTCAGCCGCCGCTTTGGCGGCTGTCGGCGTCTGGAAAACCTGCAACACGTGAAGCCGGGACACGCGATTTTCCCGGTCCGATGGGGAGCCTGAACAACAGGCGCTAGCACCCGGAGAGAACAAAATGGCTAAGAAAGTAGTTGGTTACATCAAGCTTCAGGTCAAGGCCGGCCAGGCCAACCCGTCGCCGCCGGTGGGTCCTGCCCTCGGTCAGCGCGGCCTGAACATCATGGAGTTCTGCAAAGCGTTCAACGCGGCGACCTCCAAGCTCGAACCGGGTCTGCCGACCCCGGTCATCATCACGGCCTATTCCGACCGTACCTTCACCTTCGTCACCAAGTCGACCCCGGCTTCGGTGCTGCTGAAGAAGGCTGCCGGCATCCAGTCCGGCTCCAAGCGCCCGAACACCGAAAAGGTGGGCAAGGTCACCCGCAAGCAGCTCGAGGACATCGCCAAGGCGAAGGAAGCCGACCTGACTGCGGCCGATCTGGACGCGGCGGTGAAGACGATTGCGGGCTCGGCCCGTTCCATGGGTCTGGTGGTGGAGGGCTAAGTCATGGCAATGAACAAGCGACAGAAGGCCATCCTGGCCGCAGTGGTTCCGGGCAAGGCCTACGGCTTCGACGAAGCCATCAAGATCATCAAGACCTCGACCAAGGCCAAGTTCGTCGAGTCCGTCGACGTCGCCGTCCGCCTGGGCGTGGACGCGAAGAAGTCCGACCAGCAGGTGCGCGGTTCGACCGTGCTGCCCGCCGGCACCGGCAAGACCGTGCGCGTGGCCGTGTTCGCCCCGGCCGGTGCCAAGGCTGATGAAGCCCTGGCTGCTGGCGCCGACATCGTCGGCATGGACGACCTGGCCGACAAGATGCAGGCAGGCGACCTGAACTACGACGTGGTCATCGCCACCCCGGACGCCATGCGCGTCGTCGGCAAGCTCGGCCAGGTGCTCGGCCCGCGCGGCCTGATGCCGAACCCGAAGGTCGGCACCGTCTCGCCGAACCCGGCAGAAGCGGTCAAGAACGCCAAGGGCGGCCAGGTCCGTTACCGCACCGACAAGGCCGGCATCATCCACTGCACCATCGGCAAGGCTTCGTTCAACGATGCCGACCTGAAGGGCAACCTCGAAGCGCTGCTGCATGACCTGATCAAGGCCAAGCCGGCGACCTCGAAGGGCCAGTACCTGCAGAAGATCGCGATCAGCTCGACCATGGGCCCCGGCGTGACCGTGGACCAGGCCTCGCTGGCGCTCAAGTAATTCGTTTCAAGGCTGGCGGCGCTTGCGCCGTCAGCAACGTTTTTGAGGGCATCGCCGAAGACATCCGTCTGCAGCGATCGCCGTCAAAGACCGCAGGCGCGGTCAGCGCGTGACGACGACGGGCAGGGAGCTCGTTACTGGCAGGGAATCGCCGTCGCCACCAGCGGGATCGCTTAATCCGGCTTCGTAAGGAGCAGGCCTGCGTAGATGGTGAAGCCCCCTCTGGAAATTCCGGAAGGGCCACCACCGGGATGCGCAAGCATCCCCGGCGTCAGGGAAGGCGCCGCCCAGGACCGCAAGCGGCAGGAGCCGTGAGCGGAATTCAATATGGAGGAGTGCAATGGCTCTCAATCTGTCCCAGAAGCAAGAAGTAGTCGCCGAGCTGGCAGACGTCGCCGCCAAGGCCCACTCCTTGGTCGCAGCCGAGTACGCGGGCACCACGGTCAGTCAGATGACCGCGATGCGCAAGAAGGCCCGTGAAACCGGTGTGTTCCTGAAGGTTGTCAAGAACACGCTGGCCGCACGTGCCGTGGCAGGTACCGAATTCGAGGTTGTCCAGGACAAGCTCGTCGGCCCGCTGCTGTACGCGTTCTCGACCGAGGAACCCGGCGCTGCCGGTCGTCTGATCAAGGAATTCGCCAAGGGCAACGACAAGCTGCAGGCCAAGGTCGTCTCCGTGGGTGGCCAGGTGTATCCGGCCAGCCACGTCGAAGTCCTGGCATCGCTGCCGACCCGCGATCAGGCCCTGGCCATGCTGGCCCGCGTCCTGGCCGAGCCGGCCTCGATGTTCGCCCGCGCCGTCAAGGCCGTGGCCGACAAGCAGGGTGGTGGTGAAACCGCCGCAGCCGAAGCCTGATTCGCCGAAGCGACTCACTAACCGATTCGCAAGATCTCGCGATCCTGAATAAACAATTTCCAGAGGTAAATAAAATGTCCCTTTCCAACGAACAGATCGTCGACGCAGTTGCCTCGAAGACCCTGATGGAAGTGATGGAGCTGGTCAAGGCCATCGAAGAGAAGTTCGGCGTCACCGCCGCTGCCCCGGTCATGATGGCCGCCGGCCCGGCCGCTGCCGCTGCCCCGGTCGAAGAGCAGACCGAGTTCAATGTCATCCTGAAGGCCGCCGGCGAGAAGAAGGTCGAGGTCATCAAGGCCGTCCGCGCCATCACCGGCCTGGGCCTGAAGGAAGCCAAGGATCTCGTCGAAGCGACCGGCATGGTGAAGGAAGCCGTGTCGAAGGACGACGCCGCGAAGATGAAGAAGGACCTCGAGGCCGCTGGCGCGACCGTCGAAGTCAAGTAAGCAGTACTTGCGTCGCCGGTTACTCATGGCGACCACCGAAGGCTGGGGACGAAAGTCCCCGGCCTTTGGCCGTTGTTGAAGTAGCGCAAACAGCAGCACCAAAACCCGAGTCAGGTGTGTTCCAAGCCTGCCCCGGGACGCAACAAAACGCAGTCCGGACTTCGCGTCGCTCTATCCGGACTGCCTGGGATCCACGAGCGAGGCAGAAAACCAACCGAGTTGGTAGTTGGAAGCAGCTGTAGAGGGCGTGCGGGTGCCGGCAATACCCGCGGCTTCCAACTGACAGTTCAAATCTCTTCCCAGGGATTTGTGATTCGAGATTAGAGAGTCGTCAAAAAGACAAAGGTCCTGCTTTTGTCAGTTATCCCAGAGCAGCCCATCCGTGGCTGTGAACGGGACGACAAAAAACGATTCCCGATTCGCGATTCGCGATTCCCGGCTCCAAAACTGAGGCGGTAGCTCCCCATGACGACAGCTTCCAAAACGAACTATTCGTTCACCGAAAAGAAGCGCATCCGCAAGAACTTCGGCAAGCGCCGGTCCATTCTCGAAGTTCCGTTCCTGCTCGCGATCCAGGTCGATTCCTACCGTGAGTTCCTGCAGGAAAAGGTCGACGCCGCCAAGCGCGACGACAAGGGCCTGCATGCGGCGCTGAAGTCGGTGTTCCCGATCGTCAGCTACAGCGGCAATGCCGCGCTGGAATATGTCGGTTACAAGCTCGGCGAGCCGCCGTTCGACGAGCGCGAATGCCGCAACCGCGGCCTCTCCTACGGCGCCCCGCTGCGCGTGACCGTGCGCCTGGTGATCTACGATCGCGAGTCGTCGACCAAGGCCATCAAGTACGTGAAGGAGCAGGAGGTCTACATGGGCGAAATCCCGCTCATGACCGACAACGGCACCTTCATCGTCAACGGCACCGAGCGCGTCATCGTCTCGCAGCTGCACCGTTCGCCGGGCGTGTTCTTCGACCACGACCGCGGCAAGACCCATTCGTCGGGCAAGCTGCTGTACAGCGCCCGCATCATTCCTTACCGCGGCTCCTGGCTGGACTTCGAGTTCGACCCGAAGGACGCGCTGTTCACCCGTATCGATCGCCGCCGCAAGCTTCCGGTGACCGTGCTGCTGCGCGCCCTCGGTTACAACAACGAAGAAATGCTGCGCGAGTTCTTCGAGATCAACACCTTCCACATCGATCCGAAGGAAGGTGTCCAGCTCGAACTCGTCCCGGAACGCCTGCGTGGCGAAACGCTCGACTTCGACCTCGCCGATGGCGACAAGGTCATCGTCGAAGCCGGACGCCGCATCACCGCGCGCCACGTCAAGCAGCTCGAAGCCTCGGGCATCGCCGCGCTCGCCGTGCCGGACAGCTACCTCGTCGGCCGCATCCTGTCGCAGGACGTCGTCGATCCCAACACCGGTGAACTGCTGGCGCTGGCAAACGACGAGATCAACGACGACCACCTGGCCAAGTTCCGCAAGGCCGGCGTTGCCGCCGTTGGCACGCTGTGGGTCAACGACCTCGATCGCGGCGCGTACCTGTCGAACACCCTGCGCATCGACGGCAGCAAGACCCAGCTCGAAGCGCTGGTCGAGATCTACCGCATGATGCGTCCGGGCGAACCGCCGACCAAGGACGCCGCCCAGAACCTGTTCCACAACCTGTTCTTCACCTTCGAGCGCTACGACCTGTCGGGCGTGGGCCGGATGAAGTTCAACCGCCGCCTCGGCCGCAAGGAAGTCACTGGCGCGTCGGTGCTGTATGACGCCAAGTACTTTGCCGAACGCAAGGACGAAGAGTCCGCGCGCCTGCGCGAAGCCTGCGGCGGCATGTCCGACATCCTCGACGCGATCCGCGTGCTGACCGAGATCCGCAACGGTCGCGGCACCGTCGACGACATCGACCACCTGGGCAACCGTCGCGTGCGTTCGGTCGGCGAAATGGCCGAGAACGTGTTCCGCGTGGGCCTGGTCCGTGTCGAGCGTGCCGTGAAGGAACGCCTGTCGATGGCCGAGTCCGAAGGCCTGACCCCGCAGGAACTGATCAACGCCAAGCCGGTGGCCGCCGCGATCAAGGAGTTCTTCGGCTCCTCGCAGCTGTCGCAGTTCATGGACCAGAACAACCCGCTGTCGGAAGTGACGCACAAGCGTCGCGTCTCGGCGTTGGGCCCGGGCGGCCTGACCCGCGAACGCGCCGGCTTCGAAGTGCGCGACGTGCACCCGACCCATTACGGTCGCGTCTGCACCATCGAGACGCCGGAAGGCCCGAACATCGGCCTGATCAACTCGCTCGCCGTGTTCGCACGCACCAACCGTTACGGCTTCCTCGAGACGCCGTACCGCAAGGTCGTGGAAGGCCGCGTGACCGACGACATCGAGTACCTGTCGGCGATCGAAGAAAACGAGTACGTCATCGCCCAGGCCAACGCGCCGCGCGATGAGAAGGGCCACATCACCGCCCAGTTCGTCGACTGCCGCTTCGCGGGCGAGTCGATGCTCAAGCCGCCGAGCGAGATCCACTTCATGGACGTCTCGCCGATGCAGACCGTGTCGGTCGCGGCCGCGCTGGTGCCCTTCCTCGAGCACGACGACGCCAACCGCGCGCTGATGGGCGCGAACATGCAGCGCCAGGCCGTGCCGACGCTGAAGTCGCAGAAGCCGCTGGTCGGTACCGGCATCGAGCGCGCCGTGGCGCGCGACTCGGGCGTGACCGTGAACGCACTGCGTGGCGGCGTGATCGAGCAGATCGACGCGGCCCGCATCGTGGTCAAGGTCAACGAGAGCGAGATCACCGACGAGCATGATGCCGGCGTCGATATCTACAACCTGATCAAGTACACGCGCTCCAACCAGAACACCTGCATCAACCAGTCTCCGTTGGTGAAGGTGGGCAACGTGGTTGCGCGCGGCGACGTGCTGGCCGACGGTCCTTCGACCGACATCGGCGAGCTCGCGCTCGGCCAGAACATGCTCATCGCGTTCATGCCGTGGAACGGCTACAACTTCGAAGACTCGATCCTGCTCTCCGAGCGCGTGGTCGAAGAGGATCGTTACACCACGATCCACATCGAAGAACTCACCGTCCAGGCGCGCGACACCAAGCTCGGGCCGGAAGAAATCTCCGCCGACATCCCGAACGTCTCCGAGCAGGCCCTGAACCGCCTCGACGAGTCGGGCGTGGTGTACATCGGTGCGGAAGTGCGCGCCGGCGACATCCTCGTCGGCAAGGTCACGCCGAAGGGCGAGAGCCAGCTCACGCCGGAAGAGAAGCTGCTGCGCGCGATCTTCGGCGAGAAGGCGTCCGACGTGAAGGACAGCTCGCTGCGCGTTCCGCCGGGCATGGACGGCGTCGTCATCGACGTCCAGGTCTTCACCCGCGACGGCATCGAGAAGGACAAGCGTGCGCGCCAGATCGAAGAGTCCGAAATCAAGCGCGTCAAGAAGGACTTCGACGACCAGTTCCGCATCCTCGAAGGCGCGATCTACGATCGCCTGCGTTCGCAGCTGATCGGGCGCGTCGCCAATGGCGGCGCCGGCCTGAAGAAGGGCGACACCGTCACCTCGCTGGTGCTGGACAGCCTGTCGAAGAAGGACTGGTTCACCCTGCGCATGAAGGACGACGAGGCCATCGAGGCCATCGAGCGCGCGCAGAAGCAGATCGAAGTGCACGAGAAGGAATTCGAAAAGCGCTTCGCCGACAAGCGCGGCAAGATCACCCAGGGCGACGACCTCGCCCCGGGCGTGCTGAAGATGGTCAAGGTGTTCCTGGCCGTGAAGCGCCGCATCCAGCCGGGCGACAAGATGGCTGGCCGCCACGGCAACAAGGGTGTCGTGTCGACGATCGTCCCGGTCGAAGACATGCCCTACATGGCGAACGGCGAGACCGTCGACATCGTGCTGAACCCGCTGGGCGTGCCTTCGCGTATGAACATCGGCCAGGTGCTGGAAGTCCACCTGGGCTGGGCTGCAAAGGGCCTGGGCCAGAAGATCGACCGCATGCTGCAGGCGCAAGCCAAGGTTGCCGATCTGCGCAAGTTCCTGGACGAGATCTACAACCACGATCGCACCACGCACGAGGAACGCGTCGACCTGAAGCAGTTCTCCGATGAGGAGCTGCTGACGCTGGCGAAGAACCTGACCGACGGCGTGCCGATGGCGACCCCGGTGTTCGACGGCGCGGCCGAATTCGAGATCAAGAAGATGCTCGAACTCGCCGAGCTGCCGCTCAGCGGCCAGACCATCCTCCACGATGGTCGTACCGGTGAGGCATTCGAACGTCCGGTCACGGTCGGCTACATGCACATGCTGAAGCTGAACCACCTGGTCGACGACAAGATGCACGCCCGTTCGACTGGTCCGTACTCGCTCGTCACCCAGCAGCCGCTGGGCGGCAAGGCGCAGTTCGGCGGCCAGCGTTTCGGCGAAATGGAAGTCTGGGCGCTGGAAGCCTACGGCGCGGCCTACACCCTGCAGGAAATGCTGACGGTGAAGTCCGACGACGTACAGGGCCGCAACCAGATGTACAAGAACATCGTCGACGGCGAGTACGAGATGGTGGCCGGCATGCCGGAATCCTTCAACGTGCTGGTGAAGGAAATCCGCTCGCTCGCGATCAACATGGAGCTGGAAGAGACCTGAACCCTGGACGGGAAGCGCCGCGAACCGCGCGCTTCCCGATCCACTGATGCAGCGATCCACAGCCCTCGACGAATTCCTCCGATTGGAGAAAAGAAATGAAAGACCTGCTCAATCTGTTCAACCAGCAGCGCCCCGCGATCGACTTCGATGCGATCAAGATCGCGCTGGCTTCGCCGGACCTGATCCGTTCGTGGTCCTACGGCGAAGTCAAGAAGCCGGAAACCATCAACTACCGCACGTTCAAGCCGGAACGTGACGGCCTGTTCTGCGCCGCCATCTTCGGTCCGATCAAGGACTACGAATGCCTGTGCGGAAAGTACAAGCGCATGAAGCACCGTGGCGTGGTCTGCGAAAAGTGCGGCACCGAGGTCACCCTGGCCAAGGTGCGCCGCGAGCGCATGGGTCACATCGACCTGGCTTCGCCGGTCGCTCACATCTGGTTCCTCAAGTCGCTGCCGTCGCGCATCGGCCTGATGCTGGACATGACCCTGCGTGACATCGAGCGCATCCTGTACTTCGAAGCCTACGTGGTGACCGAGCCGGGCCTGACCCCGATGGAACGCGGCATGCTGCTCAATGAAGAGCAGTACATGCAGGCGCGCCAGGAGCACGGCGACGACTTCGAGGCCGCAATGGGCGCCGAGGCGGTCTACGACCTGCTGCGCACGATCGACCTGCAGTCGGAAATGATCCAGCTGAAGGAAGACATCGCCTCCACCGGCTCGGAAACCAAGCTCAAGCGCCTCACCAAGCGCATCAAGCTGGTCGAAGCCTTCCTCGAATCCGGCAACCGTCCGGAGTGGATGGTCATGACCGTGCTGCCAGTGCTGCCGCCGGACCTGCGTCCGCTGGTGCCGCTGGACGGCGGCCGCTTCGCGACCTCCGACCTGAACGACCTGTACCGCCGCGTCATCAACCGCAACAACCGCCTGCGCCGCCTGCTCGAGCTCAATGCGCCTGACATCATCGTGCGCAATGAAAAGCGCATGCTGCAGGAATCGGTCGACGCACTGATGGACAACGGCCGTCGCGGCCGCGCCATCACCGGCACCAACAAGCGCCCGCTCAAGTCGCTCGCCGACATGATCAAGGGCAAGCAGGGCCGCTTCCGCCAGAACCTGCTCGGCAAGCGCGTCGATTACTCCGGCCGTTCGGTCATCGTGGTCGGCCCGACCCTGCGCCTGCACGAGTGCGGCCTGCCGAAGAAGATGGCGCTGGAACTGTTCAAGCCCTTCATCTTCGCCAAGCTGCAGCGTCGTGGTCTCGCCACCACCATCAAGGCGGCGAAGAAGCTGGTCGAGCGTGAAGAGGCCGAGGTGTGGGACATCCTTGAAGAGGTGATCCGCGAGCATCCGGTCCTGCTCAACCGCGCACCGACCCTGCACCGCCTCGGCATCCAGGCGTTCGAGCCGGTGCTGATCGAAGGCAAGGCGATCCAGCTGCATCCGCTCGTATGTACGGCCTTCAACGCCGACTTCGACGGTGACCAGATGGCCGTGCACGTGCCGCTCTCGCTGGAAGCCCAGCTGGAAGCGCGCGCGCTGATGATGGCGTCGAACAATATCCTGTCGCCGGCGAACGGCGAGCCGATCATCGTGCCGTCGCAGGACGTCGTGCTTGGCCTGTACTACATGACCCGCGCCCTGGAGAACAAGGCGGGCGAGGGCATGGCGTTCGCGAACGTCGCCGAAGTCAAGCGCGCCTACGACAACCGCGTCGTGCAGCTGCACGCCAAGTGCAAGGTCCGCATCACCGAAACCGTGGTCGCCGAGGACGGTTCCCGTTCCAAGAAGACCTCGATCGTCGACACCACCGTCGGCCGCGCCCTCCTGCGCGAGATCCTGCCGGACGGCCTGCCGTTCGCGCTGGCCAACGTCGAGCTGACCAAGAAGAACATCAGCCGCCTGATCAACTCGTGCTACCGCATGCTGGGCCTGAAGGATACGGTCGTGTTCGCCGACCAGCTGATGTACACCGGCTTCGCCTACGCGACCCGCGCAGGCGTGTCGATCGGCATCGACGACATGAAGATCCCGCCGGAAAAGGTGGGCATCCTCGACGAAGCCGAGAAGGAAGTCCTCGACATCCAGCAGCAGTACCAGTCGGGCCTGGTCACCGCCGGCGAGCGTTACAACAAGGTCGTCGACATCTGGTCGCGCACCAATGAACGCGTCGCCAAGGCGATGATGGACACGATCGGTACCGACTCGGTGACCAACGCCAAGGGCGAAACGGTCCCGCAGAAGTCGATGAACTCGATCTACATCATGGCCGACTCGGGTGCGCGTGGTTCGCAGGCGCAGATCCGCCAGCTCGCCGGTATGCGCGGCCTGATGGCCAAGCCGGACGGCTCGATCATCGAGACGCCGATCACCGCGAACTTCCGCGAAGGCCTGAACGTCCTGCAGTACTTCATCTCGACCCACGGTGCCCGTAAGGGCCTCGCGGATACCGCGCTGAAGACCGCCAACTCCGGTTACCTGACCCGTCGCCTCGTCGACGTGGCCCAGGACGTCGTGATCACCGAAACCGACTGCGGCACGCTCGAGGGTCTGACCATGACCCCGATCGTCGAAGGCGGCGACGTGGTCGAGCCGCTGCGTGACCGCGTGCTGGGCCGCGTCGTGGCCGAGGACGTGTTCCTGCCGGGCAACGACGAGGATCCGATCGTCACCCGCAATACCCTGCTCGACGAAGCCTGGGTGCAGAAGCTCGAAGACGCCGGCGTGCAGTCGATCAAGGTGCGTTCGACGATCACCTGCCGCTCCTCGTTCGGCGTGTGCTCGCACTGCTACGGTCGTGACCTTGGCCGCGGCCACCTGGTCAACCACGGCGAAGCGGTCGGCGTCGTCGCCGCGCAGTCGATCGGCGAGCCGGGCACCCAGCTGACCATGCGTACGTTCCACATCGGTGGTGCGGCGTCGCGTGCGGCTGCCATCGACAACGTGACGGTCAAGACCACCGGTACGCTGAAGTACAACAACCTCAAGTTCGTCGAACACAGCCAGGGCCACCGCGTGGCGGTGTCGCGTTCGGGTGAACTGTCCGTGCTCGACGGCCATGGCCGCGAGCGCGAGCGTTACAAGCTGCCGTACGGCGCGACCATCGCGATCAAGGACGGCGCCGAGATCAAGGCCGGCCAGCAGATCGCCAACTGGGATCCGCATAACCACCCGATCGTCTCGGAAGTGGCCGGCTTCATCCGCTTCATCGACTTCATCGACGGCGTCACCGTCATCGAGAAGACCGACGAACTGACCGGCCTGGCCTCGCGCGAGATCACCGATCCGAAGCGTCGTGGCTCGCAGGGCAAGGACCTGCGCCCGATCGTCCGCATCGTCGACAAGAACGGCAAGGACCTGTCGATCCCGGGTACCGACCTGCCGGCGCAGTACATGCTGCCGCCGCGCTCGATCGTCAACCTGCAGGACGGCGCTCCGGTCGGCGTGGGTGACGTGGTTGCGAAGATTCCGCAGGAAGCGTCGAAGACCCGCGACATCACCGGTGGTCTGCCGCGCGTGGCCGACCTGTTCGAGGCGCGCAAGCCGAAGGACCCGGCGATCCTCGCCGAGATCTCCGGCATCGTCTCGTTCGGCAAGGACACCAAGGGCAAGCAGCGCCTGATCATCAAGCCGATCGACGGCGATGAGCACGAAGAGCTGATCCCGAAGTACCGCCAGATCATCGTGTTCGAAGGCGAACACGTGGAGAAGGGCGAGACCGTCGTGGACGGCGAGCCGAGCCCGCAGGACATCCTGCGCCTGCTCGGCGTGGAGCCGCTGGCCGTGTACCTGACCAAGGAAATCCAGGACGTCTACCGCCTGCAGGGCGTGAAGATCAACGACAAGCACATCGAGGTGATCGTTCGCCAGATGCTGCGCAAGGCCGAGATCACCGATGCTGGCGACAGCAAGTTCCTCAACGGTGAACAGGTCGAGCGTCAGCGCCTGGTCGAAGAGAACGCCCGTTTGCAGTCCAAGGGCGAGATCCTGGCCAAGGCCGACCCGGTCCTGCTGGGCATCACCAAGGCCTCGCTGGCCACCGAGTCGTTCATCTCGGCAGCGTCGTTCCAGGAGACCACCCGCGTGCTGACCGAGGCTGCCGTCCGCGGCACCCGCGACGGCCTGCGCGGCCTCAAGGAAAACGTGATCGTCGGCCGCCTGATCCCGGCGGGTACCGGTCTGGCCTATCACACACAGCGCCGTCGCAATGCCGCTGGCCTGACGGCTTCCGAGCTGGAAACCCTGACGGGTAGCAGCACTGAAGCCCCGGCTGAGACGGCCGAAGTAACGGGCGACGAGGCCGAAGCTTCGTAATTTCGCGTCAAAGCTGCACAAGGCGGGCGATTCGATGTAGAATCGCCCGCTTTCCGACGGTCCGCTCAATGAGTGGGATCCGTCCAGATCACCAAATGAGGCGCACGGAGCGCCTCGTGTTGGGCCCAGGGCAGGGCGGGATCGCTGAGTTTCCCGGGCGCGCGCAGCCGCGTCGCGCTTGGGGCGAATAGTTCGCGTTGACGACAAGGTCAAACGCGAGCTATGCTTTTTCGTCTCGGCGGGCCGGATTGCATCCGGCTTGCCGTTCGTTTTCCCGGGATTCACCCGCAGGCCTCGGCCTTCAACAAAGAGTCACAGATGGCGACGATCAATCAGCTGGTGCGCAAGCCGCGCAACCCTGAAACCTACAAGAGCGCCTCGCCGGCGCTTGCGAACTGCCCGCAGCGTCGTGGCGTTTGCACCCGCGTGTACACCACCACCCCGAAGAAGCCGAACTCGGCGCTCCGCAAGGTGGCCAAGGTGCGCCTCACCAACGGTTACGAAGTCATTTCGTACATCGGCGGCGAAGGCCACAACCTGCAGGAACACTCCGTGGTGCTGATCCGCGGCGGCCGCGTCAAGGACCTGCCGGGTGTGCGTTACCACACCGTGCGCGGTTCGCTCGACGCCGCTGGTGTGACCAAGCGTCGCCAGAGCCGTTCGAAGTACGGCGCCAAGCGTCCGAAGTCCTGATTTCCAGGCATACGATCCGCGCCGCTGCATCCGCACCGGCTTTGTCAAAGATTTAGCAAAAGGTACGCACCATGTCGCGTAAAGGTTCCACCCCGCAGCGTTCGGTCCTGCCCGATCCCAAGCACGGCAGCGAGACGATCGCGCGCTTCATCAACATGGTCATGCAGAGCGGCAAGAAGTCGATCGCTGAAAAGATCGTCTATGGCGCCATGGACGTGATCGGCGAAAAGAATCCCAATGCCGTCGAGCTGATCGAAAAGGCCCTTGGTAACGTGTCCCCGGCGGTCGAGGTGAAGTCCCGCCGCGTCGGTGGCGCGACCTACCAGGTTCCGGTCGAAGTTCGTTCCTCGCGCCGCCTGGCGCTGGCAATGCGCTGGCTGATCGAATCGGCCCGCAAGCGTGGCGAAAACAGCATGCCGCGCAAGCTGGCCGCTGAACTGATGGACGCTTCCGAGAACCGTGGTGGCGCGATCAAGAAGCGCGAAGAAACCCACCGCATGGCGGAAGCGAACAAGGCGTTCGCCCACTACCGCTGGTAATCCAGGCGCCGCGTTCGTCGCGGCCCACCTGAACCAGCCTTGCTGCCGTGGCGACGTCATGTCGCCCGGCAGACCGGACGCCGCCCCCGAGGCGGCATCTGGCCATCTGCAGATCGCAGTTCAAAGATCGCAAACTTAAGAGAGTGACCCGTGGCCCGCACCACTCCCATCGAGCGTTACCGCAACTTCGGCATCATGGCCCACATCGATGCCGGCAAGACCACCACGTCTGAGCGCATCCTTTTCTACACCGGCGTCAGCCACAAGATCGGCGAAGTGCACGAAGGTGCCGCCGTCATGGACTGGATGGAGCAGGAGCAGGAGCGCGGCATCACCATCACGTCGGCTGCGACGACCGCGTTCTGGACCGGCATGGACAAGTCCCTGCCGCAGCACCGCTTCAACATCATCGACACCCCTGGCCACGTTGACTTCACCATCGAAGTCGAGCGTTCGCTGCGCGTGCTCGACGGCGCGGTGTTCGTGCTGTGCGCCGTCGGTGGCGTGCAGCCGCAGTCCGAGACCGTGTGGCGCCAGGCCAACAAGTACTCGGTGCCGCGCATGGCGTTCGTCAACAAGATGGACCGCACCGGCGCCAACTTCGACAAGGTCGTCGAACAGCTGAAGTCGCGCCTGGGCGCGTATGCCGTGCCGATGCAGGTGCCGATCGGCGCCGAAGACGGCTTCGAAGGCGTGGTCGACCTGCTCAAGATGAAGGCGATCCATTGGGACGTCGCGTCGCAGGGCACCAAGTTCGAATACGGCGACATCCCGGCCGACCTGCAGTCCAAGGCCGAGGAAGCGCGCGCCTTCATGATCGAAGCCGCCGCCGAAGCGACCGAAGAGCTGATGGACAAGTACCTCAACGAAGGCGAACTGAGCGAGGCCGAAATCATTGCCGGCCTGCGCGCGCGCACGCTGAAGGTCGAGATCGTGCCGGTGTTCTGCGGCTCGGCGTTCAAGAACAAGGGCGTGCAGGCCATGCTCGACGGCGTGATCAACCTGCTGCCGTCTCCTGCCGATCGTCCGCCGGTTCTGGGCATCGACGACAACGACAAGGAAGACACCCGTACCGCCGACGACAAGGCGCCGTTCTCGGCGCTGGCGTTCAAGATCATGACCGACCCGTTCGTGGGTTCGCTGACGTTCTTCCGCGTCTACTCGGGCACGCTCAACTCCGGCGACCAGGTGTACAACCCGGTCAAGTCGAAGAAGGAGCGCGTGGGCCGCATCCTGCAGATGCACGCCAACGAGCGCGCTGAAATCAAGGAAGTCCGCGCCGGCGACATCGCCGCGGCCGTGGGCCTGAAGGACGTGACCACCGGCGATACGCTGTGCGCGCAGGACCACATCATCACCCTTGAGCGCATGATCTTCCCGGAGCCCGTCATCTCGATGGCGGTCGAGCCGAAGACCAAGTCGGACCAGGAAAAGATGGGCATGGCGCTGGGTCGCCTGGCGCAGGAAGATCCTTCGTTCCGCGTGCGTACCGACGAGGAATCCGGCCAGACCATCATCGCCGGCATGGGCGAGCTGCACCTGGACATCATCGTCGACCGCATGCGTCGCGAGTTCAACGTGGAAGCCAACGTCGGCAAGCCGCAGGTGGCCTACCGCGAGACGATCCGCAAGTCGGACGTCAAGTCGGACTACAAGCACGCCAAGCAGTCGGGCGGTAAGGGGCAGTACGGCCACGTCGTGATCGAGCTGTCGCCGATGAACGATGCCGACAAGGCGAATCCGGATGTCGAGAACGATTTCCTGTTCATCAACGACATCACCGGCGGCGTCATTCCGAAGGAATTCATCCCGGCGGTCGAGAAGGGCCTGCGCGAAACCATCACCAGCGGTCCGCTCGCGGGCTTCCCGGTCGTGGGCGTCAAGACCAAGCTCGTGTTCGGTTCGTACCACGACGTCGACTCATCGGAAATGGCGTTCAAGCTCGCCGCGTCGATGGCGTTCAAGGAAGGCTTCCGCAAGGCCGATCCGGTCCTGCTCGAGCCGATGATGAAGGTCGAAGTCGTGACGCCGGAAGAGTACGTCGGCGACGTCATGGGCGACCTGAGCCGCCGTCGCGGCCTGCTCCAGGGCCAGGACGACACGCCGTCGGGCAAGACGATCAACGCGATGGTGCCGCTGGGCGAAATGTTCGGCTACGCGACCACCATCCGTTCGCTGACGCAGGGCCGTGCGACGTTCACGATGGAGTTCGATCACTACGCTGAAGCGCCGAACAACATCGCCGAAGCGGTGATGAAGAAGGCCTGATCGGTTTCCGATCGAATTTCGAAGCAAGCTTTCCAGTTCAATCAATACGTAATTTAAAGAGAGACATACCATGGCTAAGGGTAAGTTCGAGCGCACCAAGCCCCACGTAAACGTCGGCACGATCGGCCACGTGGACCACGGCAAGACCACGCTGACGGCAGCGCTGACCAAGGTGGGCGCGGAGCGTTTCGGCGGCGAGTTCAAGGCCTATGACGCGATCGACGCGGCGCCGGAAGAGAAGGCGCGCGGCATCACGATCTCGACCGCACACGTGGAATACGAATCGGCCAACCGCCACTACGCGCACGTTGACTGCCCGGGCCACGCCGACTACGTGAAGAACATGATCACCGGTGCGGCGCAGATGGACGGCGCGATCCTGGTGTGCTCGGCCGCGGACGGCCCGATGCCGCAGACGCGCGAGCACATCCTGCTGTCGCGCCAGGTCGGCGTGCCGTACATCGTC
>NZ_BAAGXO010000005.1:0-17834 GCF_054779795.1 Lysobacter rhizosphaerae | reverse complement strand
CGTGATAAGCTATTCATCACCAAATTGCTGATCCGCATGGATTTTCAGGAGCCACCCATGGACATGAACCGGCCGATTCCCCTGGACCGCCAGCTTTGCTTCTCCCTGTACGCCACCAGCATGGCCATCACTCGGGCCTACAAGCCGCTCCTGGATGCCCTGGGCCTGACCTACCCGCAGTACCTCGTCCTCAACGTGCTCTGGGAAGAGGACGGCCAGACGGTCAGCGCCATCGCGTCACGGCTGGCGTTGGAGTCGAGCACCATCACCCCGCTGGTGAAGCGGCTGGAACACGCCGGTTTCGTCGAACGGCAACGCAGCGCGACGGACGAGCGCCAGGTGCACGTGCGATTGACGCAGTCCGGCCGGGACGTGCGCGCGAAGACAGGCTGCCTGGTCGAGAGGCTGTTGCAGCGCTCGGCAATGACGCGCGAGGAACTCGCCGCCCTCAACCAGCAGGTGCAAAAGCTGCGCAATTCACTTGCGACGTCGTCGTGTGCGAGTCAGACCAGCTTCGCTGGAGATTGCGCGGAGCCCGGTTCGAACTCATAACGTTCGATGAGATCTTCCCGAAGAATTCGCAGCACTTCCGCCACCGCTTCGTCGTGGTCGTAAAGGTCGTGCCCCGATTCCACTACCAGGGTCGATGCCGCGCCTGGAAGGATGGCGCTACTGAGCGGCACCGCACCATCACCTTCCGGCTCACTCCCTGGAAGGACGCCGGCAATGGTGTGATAGGGAATGCCTGCAGGCATTAGTGACTGGCCAGCGCGACGAACCGGTTGTGATGTCTGCAGGCTGGTAATGCTGTTGAACCTGGCCTTTTGATAGTTCACGCGCAATTCCTCCCGCACCATGTCGGGGTGGTCACGTGCAAAACGGCTCAGCGACTGTATTTCCGGAGCCTTTCCACCAATCAAGGCGCGGAACAACCGCCCGAGCCATCGATCAGCGCTGGGGCTGCCCTGGTGTGGTGCCGCCATGAAAATGGCCCGGGAAACGCCCGGATAGGGCTGGAATCGGAAGACGCTTTCAATATCGGCCCCATTCGCCGCGTTTATCCGCACAGTCTGTGGCGGCACGGTGAATGCGGCGGACCATAGCGCATCGCCACTTTCCACACACAGCATTCGCGCGACCACGCCGCCAAGGCTGTGTCCGATCAACACCAGGCCCGATCGCGCAGGGGCATTGCCTTTGGGGTCGAGCACATTCCACGCATCGTCGAGATAGCGCTGTACGCGGCGGCGTATCACCAGCATCGGTGCATCGGCGCGATAGAGCACATGCCACACCTGGAAGCGGGCGCGGAGTTCGGGAGTGTCGCGCAGCTCATTCGACAGTCGCTCCCACGCGAGTGGGCTGCCTCCCAAGCCATGAATCATCACGATCGGACGCTTGTCCGGATCGTAGTCCTCCGGCAGGTACAAGCCTGCGTGACGGCCAACCTCGCTGCCAAGCAGGCGCCAGGCGGCGCGCAGCCTGATGATGCTAAGCGAATGCCTCGCGCCGACAGTTCCGCTGGCGAGATGGGTGCGCATCGGACCATCCGAACTCAGTAACGGAGATGCCAGCTCCCGGCGTACGGGCCGTGAATCGAGCGGATTTATTGCTCGATTGAATTATATGACCTCCAGTCACCCTAACCTGCCGCCAGGCGGGCGTTGCGCCGCATGACTTGCGGCGGCTGACCAAACGTCCGCAGGAACGCACGGCGCATCCTTTCCGGATCGGCGAAGCCAGTCTCGTTCGCCACTTCTTCCAGAGTGTGGCGGCTCTGTTCGATCATTACCCGCGCTGCTTCCACACGCAGGTGCTCGACCGCCTTCGCCGGCGATTGCCCGGTTTCGGCACGGAATGCGCGACTGAACTGGCGCGGGCTCAGGTGCGCGGCTTCGGCCAGCTCTTCCACGGACAGTGGCGCGCGCAGATTGCGGCGCGCGTACGCCAGTGCGCCCTGGATGCGATCGGACGTGGCATCCATCTCCAGCAACGCCGAATGCTGCGACTGGCCACCTGCGCGGCGGTGATAGACGACCATCTTCTGCGCCACGACACGGGCGAGCTCGATGCCGAAATCCTTCTCGATCATGCCCAGCGCCAGGTCGACACCGGCACTCATGCCAGCCGACGTCCAGACATTGCCGTCAATGATGAAGATGCGGTCGTCCTCGACGTGCGCCTTCGGGAACTGCTTCTGCAGGTTGCGCGCATGGACCCAATGGGTGGTGACGCGCCGCCCGTCCAGCAGCCCGGCTTCGCCGAGGATGAAGGCGCCGGTGCAGACCGATGCGATACGACGCGTGGATTCGGCGGCCTTTTGCACTTGCCTGATCAGCCCAGGGCTGGACGGTTCCGGACGCAGCCGGCCGCTGACGATCAGTGTGTCGAGCTTCTGCCGCGCCAGCGGGCGCGTCTCGATCGACATCCCGAACGAATTGGGCACCGGGCCACCCTGCTCCGACAACAGTCGGATGCCGTAGAGCGAGTCTTTCGTGCTGGCGTTCGCGAGCTCGAAGGCCGACGCGGCCGCCAGCCCCATGATCTGGAACCCGGGTGGAAGAGCGAAGCCGATGGTGAGCATGGCCGGAAATACGGGTATGACCTGAAACGAGGTATATATGACATTTACGCCACGGTCAAGCGAATCTACATTCTCGACCGCACCCGGCGACCGCCGGTCATATGAACCGCCATGAACACCACCACCCACAAAGGCACTGCGCTGATCACGGGCGCCTCCTCGGGCATCGGCGCCCTGTATGCGGAACGCCTCGCCCGCGCCGGCCATGACCTGATCCTGGTCGCCCGGCGCGCCGACAAGCTGCGCCAACTGGCCGAAGAGCTCACCAACCGCACCGGCCGCTCGGTCGAAACCGTCGCCGCCGACCTCACAGACCCGGCCGATCTAAGCAGGATCGAAGCCCTGTTGAAGCGCGACGCAAGCATCACCGTGCTGGTCAACAATGCCGGCGTCGGTGCGACGACACCGTTGCTGCTATCCGACGTTGCCGACATGGAGCGGATGATTACGCTCAACGTCAACGTGCTGATGCGCCTGGCGTATGCCGCCGCCCCGGGCTTCGTCGCCCGCGGTACCGGCACGATCATCAACATCGCCTCGGTCGTCGCATTGGCCCCCGAGCTTCTCAACGGCGTGTACGGCGGCAGCAAGGCGTTCGTCCTCGCGTTCTCGCAGTCGCTGCAACACGAACTGGCCGACAAGGGCGTGCGCGTGCAGGCAGTCCTGCCGGGTGCCACCGCGACCGAGTTCTGGGACGTCGCCGGCATGCCGGTCGAGCACCTGCCCCGCGAGATCGTGATGTCGGCCGAAGACATGGTCGATGCCGCGCTGGCCGGCCTCGCCCAGGGCGAAGTGGTGACCATCCCCGCCCTGCCCGATGTTGCCGAGTGGAATGCATACGAGCAGGCCCGCAAGGCGATGGGGCCGAGCCTGTCGCGCGCCGTGCCGGCGCTGCGCTACGCCGCCAACGACCAATGACCGGAACCGGCGGCCTGGGCACCGATCCGCACAGGCCGCCGCGGACAAAGAATCCAGGTGTCGCCATGACCAACTTATCCGCCGTCGGAACTCTCCCGGAAAACACGGAGGTTCCGAATGTCCCCAAGTCCCGCAAGAGCATGCTCGTCAAGGCACTTTCTGCCACCGCGGCGATCGCCGTCGGCCTGTACGGGCTGCATTGGTGGAACGTGGGCCGTTTCATCGAAGACACCGATGACGCCTACGTCGGTGGCGACGTCACCGTAATCGCACCGCGGGTCTCGGGTTACATCGCCCAGGTGGCGGTGCACGACAACCAGCGTGTCCGCGCCGGCGACCTGCTGTTCCGCATCGATGACCGCGAGTTGCGAGCCGCGCTGGCCAAGGCGGAAGGCGCCGTCGCCGCACAGGAAGCGTTGCTGGCGAACCTCGATGCCACGACGCACCTGCAGGACGCGGTCATTCGACAGGCACGCGCCAGTATCGACGTGGCCGCTGCCGAGGGCGTGCGGTCCAGGGACGACCAGGCCCGTTACGCCTTGCTGGCAGGGCAACAACTCGTGTCCCTGGAGAGCGCACAGCGCGCCGACGCCACCTATCGCACCGCATTGGCCAACACCGAGCACGCGCAGGCGGGCCTGAGCGCGGCGGAAAGACAGATCGAAGTGATCGCCTCGCAGAAGCGCCAGGCCGAAGCCGCCCTCGTGCAGGCGAAGGCCGAACGCGATGCGGCACAGCTACTGGTGGGCTACACCGAAGTGCGCGCGCCGGTGAATGGCGTGGTCGGCAATCGCCGCGCCCGCCTCGGCGCCTATGCGGCGGCGGGCGGACAACAACTCGTCATCGTCCCCGCGAACGGCCTGTGGGTCGATGCCAACTTCAAGGAAGGCCAGCTCGCACGCATGCATGAAGGTACGCCGGTCGAGATCCGCGCCGACATCCTGCCGGACAAGGTCTTCCACGGCCATGTTTCGAGCCTGGCGCCGGCGACGGGCGCACAGTTCAGCGTGCTGCCGCCGGAGAACGCGACGGGCAACTTCACCAAGATCGTGCAGCGCGTACCCGTGCGCATCGTCCTGGACCCGAAGGACGGGACGCTCGGCCTGCTGCGTCCGGGACTTTCCGTCGCCGTCGAGATCGACACCCGCGGGAGCCAGGGCAAGGGGACGTTGTGAACGCGACCACCCTGCCGCTTGCCTTACCGGCCATTCCGGCCGTGCCAAGCGTTGCGCAGAAGGTGTTGGCCTTCGCAACCATGTCCCTGGGCATGTTCATCGCACTGCTCGACATCCAGATCGTGTCGGCTTCGCTGCGCGACATTGGCGGCGCTCTTTCGGCCGGTGCGGACGAAACGGTGTGGGTGCAGACCAGCTATCTGATCGCCGAGATAGTCGTGATTCCGCTATCGGGCTGGCTGTCGCGCGTGTTTTCCACGCGCTGGCTGTTTGCGGCCTCGGCGATTGGCTTCACGGCCGCAAGCCTGCTGTGCGGCTTTGCCTGGAACATCCAGAGCATGATCGCGTTCCGCGCGCTGCAGGGTTTCCTCGGCGGCTCGATGATCCCGATGGTATTCACTTCGGCTTTCATCTTCTTCGATGGCAAGCAGCGAGTACTCGCTGCTGCAACCGTCGGCGGCCTGGCTTCGCTTGCGCCGACGCTGGGGCCAACGCTGGGCGGGTGGATCACCGAGCATGCGTCGTGGCACTGGCTGTTCTTCATCAACCTGGTGCCGGGCCTGTTCGTCGCAATCATGGTCCCGATCCTCGTCAACATCGACAAGGCGGATCTGTCCCTGCTGCGCGGCGCGGACTACCTCGGCATGATCCTGCTGGCGCTGTTCCTGGGCTGCCTGGAATACACGCTGGAAGAAGGCCCACGCTGGGACTGGTTCGGCGACGGCACGATCCAGGCCACGGCGTGGATCGCCGCGATCGGCGGCGTTGGCTTCATCGCCCGCACGCTGACGTACGCCAATCCGCTGGTCGATCTGCGCGCGCTGCGGGATCGCAACTTCGCACTCGGGAGCTTCTTCTCCTTCGTCACGGGCATTGGCCTGTTTGCCACGATCTATCTGACGCCGCTGTTCCTGGGACGTGTGCGCGGCTACAGCGCGTTGCAGATCGGCGAAGCGGTGTTCTCGACGGGCGTGTTCCAGATCATCACCGTGCCGTTGTACTCGTGGCTGGCGCCGCGCGTCGACCTGCGCTGGATCATGATGACCGGGTTGGCGATGTTCGCCATCTCGATGTGGGAATTCTCGCCCATCACCCATGACTGGGGCGCGCAACAACTGCTGTTCCCGCAGGCGCTGCGCGGCATGGCACAACAACTCTCGGTCGCGCCGATCGTGACGCTCACGCTGGGCGGCCTGGCGCCGGCGCGCCTCAAGGCCGCCTCGGGTCTGTTCAACCTGATGCGCAACCTCGGCGGTGCCATCGGCATCGCGGCATGCGCAACGCTGCTCAATGACCGCACGAACCTGCACTTCTTCCGCCTGGCCGAACACCTGAACAGCACCAACGAGGCGATGAACCTCTGGATCGCAGGCGCAACCGAACGCCTGGGCACCGTAGCCCCCGAGGCGGTGCTTCGCCCGCTCTGGCAGATCACCTACCGCGAGGCGCAGACGCTCGCGTACTCGGATACGTTCCTGGCGGTGATGGCGTGCTTCGTGCTGACCACCGCCATGGTGCCGTTGATGCGGAAAGTAGCGCCGCTTGGCACGCCGTCTCCCGATTCGCATTAAGGCGCGGGCGGTCCGACTCGACAGTGCCGACTCGTCGAAGAGTCCAGCCGCTGCACCAGCCCGGTCATGAAAGCGTCCAGCGCATCCGCAGGGCGCGCCGTTCAGCCGTAGCGCCCGGGCGATCAGTGCGTGATCAGCGCTCGCCGCGATATCGAGCGATGCGGGGTTTGTACCGGCATGTATCAGCGGCTGCTCCGCATACACAACCTTGCACAAGCGCGGGTTTTTGAACACATCCGCTGCAAACGGCCTTGAAAGACTTCCCACATCGGCCGACCCACCCCCAATGCCGATTGCTCCAAGCCTTAGGGGGGTGGATCCACGAAACCAAACCACATCACACAGGAATCATCGCCATGATCAACCAGATCGAAAAAGTGCTCTACACGGGCAAGACCCACACCACCGGCGGCCGCGAGGGCAAGTCGCGCAGCTCCGACGACCGGCTGGACATCAAGCTTTCTTCGCCCGGTACCGGCACCGGCACCAACCCGGAGCAGCTGTTTGGCGCGGGCTGGTCTGCCTGCTTCCTCAGCGCGATTGGAATCGCGGCTGCCAAGCTGAAGGTCACTCTCCCCGCCGATAGCGCCGTCGACGCCGAGGTGGATCTCGGCAACACCGGAGATGCCTACTTCCTCGGCGCGCGCCTCAACGTCAGCCTGCCGGGCCTGCCGCGCGATGTCGCCCAGCAGCTTGTGGACGCCGCCCACCAGACCTGCCCGTACTCCAAGGCCACCCGCGGCAACATCGACGTCGAGATCAACCTGGTCTAGTTCCGGCATTTCCGGCACTGGCCTGCCCTCCGGCAGGCCAGTTCCCGGCTTACGAACTCCAGCAAGAGGACACGCCAAGTGATCGAGTACGCACTGGCCGGCGCGGCCGGCATGGCCACCATCGCCTCGCCCTGCATCCTGCCGATGTTGCCGATCGTGCTGGCTACTACCGCCGGACGCAGCAAGGTGGAACCCCTGCTGACCATCGCCGGTTTCGTTGCCACGTTCGCCGCGGGTGGAATCCTGATCGGCGCATTGGCGGCTTCCTCGGGCGAACTGCAGCAGGCCATCCGTACCGGCTCGATCCTGCTCCTGCTCGTCGCCGGCCTGGCCTGCGTCTGGACGGCGCCGTTCGATTGGCTGGTGATGCGCGTGCGTGAGTGGCGCGCCCGCCGTGGCGGCCTTACATCGCGACCGACGGAGGGCAGAACCGGCGCCTTGCTGGTGGGCGCTTCCCTGGGCCTGGCATGGACGCCCTGTGCGGGCCCGGTATTGGCTTCGGTACTGGCGCTCGCGGCCAGCTCCCACGCCCCTGGCAAGGCCACCGCCCTGCTCGGCATCTACGCCATCGGCGCCGGTCTGCCCATGCTGGCGATCGCCTATGGCGGCAATTGGGTGTCGGCGCGCCTCTCCTTCTTCAATCGCCGGGCCAACCTTTTCCGCATGACCTTTGGTGCCATCGCCATCGCGGTTGCCCTGCTCCAGCTTTTCCACTACGACATAGCCTTCACGGCCTGGGCAACGCAGTGGCTCCCCTCCTTTTCGACAGGACTTTGAACGTGCTCAAGCTCATCATCACCTTCCTCGCCGCCTGCCTGTGCGCCGCCTCGTGCACCGCGGGCACCTTCGACGATCCGGTCCAGCCGACCAGCAGCGCTCCCGCGCCCATGGCCCCGGAATTCACGGGAATCAACCACTGGATCAACAGCGCGCCGCTCACGCTGCAGCAGCTGCGCGGAAAAGTCGTCCTGGTCGAGTTCTGGACCTACGACTGCATCAACTGCATCCACGTACTGCCCCACATGAAGCAGCTGCATGAGCGCTACGCGGCACAAGGCCTGGTGGTAGTCGGCGTGCACACACCCGAGTACGGCCACGAGCGGATCCTTGGCAATCTCGAGAGCGCGGTGAAGCGATTCGGCATCCGCTATCCTGTCGCGCAGGACAACGACTACAAGACCTGGGACGCTTTCGGCAACCAGTACTGGCCGGCGCAGTACCTGATCAACCAGGACGGTCGCATCGTTTACCGGCACTTCGGCGAGGGCGGTTATGCCGATACGGAGGCCAGGATCCAGCAGCTGTTGGACAAGCGCTAGGCACGTGGACAGGACACATCGGCGGCGACTCGCCGATGCGTCAAGCAGCCGGGACCTCATCCTATGGAACATGTTGATCACATCCTGGTCGTCGACGACGATCGCGAGATCCGGCAGATGGTGGCCGACTACCTGAAGAAGAACGGCCTGCGCGTATCGATGGCGGGCGACGGACGCGAGATGCACGCCGTCCTCGAGACCACCGCGATCGACCTGATCGTGCTCGACGTGATGATGCCCGGCGAAGACGGGCTGGTGCTCTCCCGCAACCTGCGCGCCAGCAAGCACCGATCGATTCCGATCCTGATGCTGACAGCCCGCGATGACGAGACCGACCGCATCATCGGGCTGGAAATGGGCGCCGACGATTACGTGGTCAAGCCGTTCTCCTCGCGCGAGCTGCTCGCGCGGATCAAGGCAGTGATCCGGCGTACGCGGATGCTGCCGCCCAACCTGCAGGTTACCGAGATGAGCCGGGTGCTCGCCTTCGGTAAATGGCGCCTGGACACGACTGCGCGCCATCTGGTCGATGAGCAGGAGGTGGTGGTCGCGCTCAGTGGCGCGGAGTACCGGTTGCTACGGGTGTTCCTCGATCACCCGCAACGCGTGCTGAGCCGCGACCAGCTGATGAGCCTCACCCAGGGGCGCGATGCGGAGCATTTCGACAGATCGATCGACCTGCTGGTGAGCCGCCTGCGCCAGCGCCTGCTGGATGACGCGCGCGAACCGGCCTACATCAAAACGGTACGGAGCGAGGGCTATGTGTTCAGCTTGCCGGTCACCCTCGTGGGCGACGACTCATGAGCATGCAAGCGAGCTCGTTGTCACGCTGGCTGCCCAGGACGATGACGTCGCGCCTGTACCTGATCCTGTTTGCAGGTTTGTTCGTCGCCCATGCGCTGTCGTTTGGCATGCTCTTCTACGAGCGCTATGTCACCGCCACATCGATGATGCTCAGCAACTACGAGCGCGATATCGGGACATCGGTGGCGGTGCTCGACCATATTCCCGCATCCGAACGCGAACACTGGCTGCCCATCCTCGAACGCCGCACCTATCACTACATTCTCGGGCCGGGCGAAGCCGGAGGAGCGTTGACCAGCGAGCGGGCCAAAAACATTGCCAACCTCACTTCGCGCGTGCTGGGCAGCAAGTACCCGATCCAGGCGGGCGCCATTTCGGACACGCCGGAACGCTTCCAACTCCATCTCAAGCTGAGCGACCGTAGTCCGCTGACCATTGAAGTGGCTCCCTCCGCCCTTCCGATCGCGCAATGGCTGCCGTACGTACTCGCGGCGCAGCTGCTGCTCCTGCTTTTCTGCGCCTGGATGGCGGTCCGGCTGGCGACTCGGCCGCTCGCGCGCCTGGCCAGCGCCGCCGAGTCGCTCAGCCCCAGCGGCGACGGACCGCGCCTGCAGGCAGACGGCCCGGTCGAAGTCGCCAAGGCGATGGTCGCCTTCAACGCAATGCAGGACCGCATCGCCCGCCACCTGCAGGAGCGCCTGCAGATCCTGGCCGCGATCTCGCACGATCTGCAGACACCGATCACGCGGATGAAGTTGCGGACCGAAGCGATGGACGATTCACCGGAGCGTGGAAAACTGATCGACGATCTCGCTCAAATGGAACACCTGGTTCGCGACGGCGTTACTTATGCGCGCAGCGTTCATGGCGCCTCCGAGCCGCCCCAGCGAGTGGACCTGGATGCATTCCTGGACAGCCTGGTCTTTGATTACCAGGACACCGGAAAGCCGGTCACCCTGTCGGGCCACATCGGGCGGCCGGTGACCACGCGTCCGCAGGCCTTGCGTCGGATAGTCGGCAACCTTGTCGACAATGCGATCAAGTACGCCGGTGCCGCTGAAGTGAACACACAAGCCGGCGAGGGATCGGTTTCGATCGCGATCCTCGATCGCGGCCCCGGGATTCCGGAAGATCAGCTGGAGTCGGCCATGCAGCCCTTCTATCGCCTGGAGGCTTCGCGCAACCGCGACACCGGTGGAACCGGCCTGGGCCTGGCCATTGCCCAGCAACTCACGACGTCGATCGGCGGATCGTTGACGCTACGTAATCGTAAGGATGGAGGTCTCGCGGCCACCATAACGATCAAGGATCCGGGTCAGGCCTCGATCGCGTAGCGCGAGATGGTGGTTCGTTCGGGCAAGAGACCAGAACGAACAGCATCCAGTTGTCCTACCTGGTTCCGGCCTGCCGCTGTCGTCGAAATTCGAGAGCGGGCAATCCACCCCAGCCCCAGTTTTCCAAGGGGACTTCTTCAATCACCACGAAGGTCGAGTCGAGCGGCTTGTTGAGGACGTTCAGCAGTACTTCGCTGATGCCCTTGATGAGCAATGCCTTCTCTTCCGGCGTGGGTGCGTCGCGATCGGGACTGGTTCCTTCACGCGTAATTTGTACATTGACCATAGGCATGATCGTTCTCCTGGTTGGCCCGGGGCGAGGAATGCCCCCGCCCCGCTGCTTTAGTTGGCGCTCTGCCCATCGTCGACGTGCAGGATCTCGCCCGTCACGAACCCAGCCGACTCGAGGTAGATAACAGCCTGGGCTATGTCGCTGATTTCACCCATTCGGGCTACCGGGTGCAGCGCAGCCAGCCTCTCGTGCGTATCGGGCGCATGCAAGGGCGTCTTGATGATTCCAGGCGACACCGCATTCACGCTGAAGCCGCACTTGGCATACTCGATGGCCAGCGACTTGGTCGCGGCATTGAGTCCGCCCTTCGTGAGCGACGCCAGCACGGACGGAACGCCATCGATCGCATGGTCGACGAGGCTCGTCGTGATGGCGACGACATGGCCGCTGCCCTGCTTTTCCCGCAGACATTCTTCCGCTCCGCGATGGAATCGCAGGCCTTGGCCGCGTCGACGCTACGACAAGGCAATGAGTCGAACAGCCTCGGCCGCATCACCGGGTGCTAACCCAATCGGCGATAGAAGTAGCGGGCGTCAGCCGACGCCAATGGATGTGGTGAATGGACCCACTCCACACGCAAGACGCACGCCAAAGCTGCGCGTCCGCTGGTTTCTGGGCTCGCCCGCGCAGCGCCGTTTCGCTAGCTCACCCGGACGACGACGAACCAGCGGGAATGCGGGTGGCACACGGAAATCGGCGCCGAAGTCAGCTGACTACCTTGGATTTTCCGACGATTCTTCGAAATCAATCTCAGGAGAAACTCAAGTGAAGGTACTCATGGTTCTAACTTCCCACGACACGCTCGGCAACACCGGGGAGAAAACCGGATTCTGGCTGGAGGAGTTCGCATCCCCCTACTATGTCTTTACCGATGCGGGAGCCGACGTCACGGTGGCCTCGCCCAAGGGTGGACAGCCGCCGATAGATCCCAAGAGCGACGACCCGGCCAACCAGACACCGGCCCAGAATCGCTTCAAGGCCGATGCAAAGGCGCAAGCAGTCCTGGCCAATACCCATCGGCTGGACACGATATCGGCGAAAGATTACGACACCGTCTTCTACCCTGGCGGCCACGGCCCCATGTGGGACCTCGCGGAAGACCCGGTCTCGATCAAATTGATCGAGAGCTTCTACAACAACGGCAAGCCCGTTGCCGCGGTTTGCCACGCCCCCGCGGTGCTTCGGCACGTCGAGTACAAGGGCGAGCCCATCGTCAAGGGAAAGCGGGTTGCGGGATTCACCAATTCGGAGGAAGAGGCGGTGCAGCTGACGAAGGTCGTGCCGTTCCTTCTCGAGGATGAGCTCAAGCGCCTCGGTGGTCGATTCGAGAAAGTCGACGACTGGCAGAGCCTGGCGGTTGTCGACGGCCATCTGATCACCGGGCAGAACCCCGCATCATCCGAAGCCACAGCCAAGGCATTGCTCGGCGTCCTGGGCTAGGCGAAGGCCTGATTCCGCCGCGGTTACCCGGCGTCAAATGCGCCGGGAGGAATCGACGAGCCTTTGTCCAAAGGCCAAGGTCTCGTGGCGTGGGTTCGTGCTCGCGTTTCAACGGTGATTGATTCGTTACTCTGCCGCCGTGCGAGTTCCCAGGATCACACCTTGCGCGCGCAGCTGCTGCAGCAACAGCAAGCCGTTCGCCTGCACTTCGGCTGGATCGGCGCCAGTTTCCGCCGCCAATGCAGCCAGGTGCTCGCGGCCGGGCGCCGGGTTCGCCTGAAGCGCGGCCAGCAGCCAATACGCCAGCGGCGCGATGCGGGCGAAGTGCACCTGGTGGGCGGCGTCGCGATGCACAAGCAGCGTGGTCGGTTCGGCGGGCGGCGCGTCCGGAACATGGCTCCGGCCGATTTCCGCGACCGGCCAGCGGTACGCCAGCGGAAGCGCGAGCGGCGACAGCAGCGGCACGCCGTCGAGCAGGTCACCTTCCGGATCGTGCTGCGGCGGCTGTGCGTCGCTGACGAACAACGCCTGCTCGACCCACTCGTAATGCGCCAGCTCAGGCAGCCACAACGGCATTCCGGGCTCACCGGCTCGCTCCTGGACGAAGTCGACGAACTCGGCGGCGATCTGCGGGAACAACGGCGTGCGGCTGCGGTGGTTGGCATAGAAGGCGCGCACCAGCGTCTTCCATTGGGCATCGCCCAGGGTTTCGCGGATCACCGGAAAACCGCCTGCCAGCAGGCTTTCGATATTGTTGAAGAACAGCTCCCGGTACACGCGGACCCGGCGCTCCTCGAGGCCCGGCGGCGGCGGATTTGCGCCCGGATCGCGCAGGTGGCGCGCCAGGGTGAACTGCTGTTCGCGCAGGGTGTCAGGCGACATGGGACTGCTCCAGCAGGCGCTGCCGGTCGGCGTAGGCCAGCTGCATCATGCGGATGCGCCCGGTCTCCTCCAGCAGTTCCTTCAGCGGCGGGAAGTTGAAGTCGCGCTCCAGCAGCGTCGGGCGCACGCCAAAGCGGCGGTAGGCGCTGGCCAGCAGCGCCCAAACGTCCGGCTTCACCGGCGCGCCGTGCGTGTCGACCTTCAGGTCGATGGCCTCGTCGAAGTGGCCGGCGATGTGGTACTGGGCGATGCGCTCGCGCGGCAAGCGCGCCAGGAATGCTTCGGCGTCGTAGCCGTGATTGATCGAATTGACGTACAGGTTGTTGACGTCCAGCAGCAGGTCGGTGTCGGCCTCGACCAGGACGGCGTTGATGAAATCGATCTCCGCCAGCGCCTGGTAAGGCGCGGCGTAGTAGGAGACGTTTTCCACCGCGATGCGCCGGCCGAGCACGTCCTGCACCTGGCGGATGCGCGCGGCGACGTGACGGATCGCCTCATCGGTGAAAGGAACGGGCATGAGGTCGTAGAGCTGCCCGTCGTCTGACGTGTAGCTCAGGTGTTCGCTATAGAGCGCGACGCCGAAGCGGTCGTTGAACTCGCGCGTGCGCTGGAGCAGGTCCATGTCCAACGGCTCGGTGCCACCCAGCGACAACGACAGGCCGTGCGCGCTGATCGGGAAGCGCGCCGCAAGCTGCGCCAGCTGCTCGCCGAACTGCCCGCCCACGCCGATCCAGTTATCCGGCGCGACTTCGAGGAAATCCACCGCGCCGTCCTTCATGGCCAGCAGTTGCGGCATGAGGCCGCGGCGCAAGCCCAGGCCGGCGGAAGTGGGAGAACTGATGGTGCGCATCACGATGTCCTGGGGAAAAAGGCGCCCCCTCGTGGGGGAGAGAGAATCGAGGGGGCGCAAGGGGGACTACAGAGCGGTAATGCCTTGCTCGTCTTACTTGGCGTAGCTGGCGAACAGGCCGACCGGAACCGTCTTGCCGTTGGATTCGAAGGCGCGCTTGACGTTCTCGTAAGCCTCCTTCTCGCTGATGTAGCCGTCGCTGCTCTTGTCGATCTGGGCGAAGTAGGTGTCGCCACCCGGCACGACGGCGAGGAACTCGGCCTTCGAGACGCGACCGTCATCGTCGGTGTCGGTCTGGGCGAAGCGGGCGTCGCCGCACTTGCCTTCGCCGCACTTGCCTTCGGCGGCCTTCGTAGCAGCAGCCTGCTTCACCGGCTTGGCTTCATCGGCGCCACACTTGCCTTCACCGCACTTGCCTTCGGCGGCGGCGTGGCTCGCGGTCACCATGTAGCCCTGCGCGAGCGGCTGCACTGCGAACGCGGAATTGCTGAGGACCAGGCCGGCAAGAGCGACGCCGAGCATGCCGACGGTGTTACGGGTGTTGTTACGTGACATTGCATTTCTCCAGGGGGATGCGGCGTGGCCGCTTGGGGTGCGCCGAATGGCGCGATTTGAAATCTGGGTTTGGGGGAACCTTGGTGGTGACATTTCAGGGCTCGGAGGTATCGCGCGGATGTCGCGTAGCCCATGGATTTGTCTGGAAAGTTCTCTACCCGGGCGGCCGATACATTCGGATACAAATCGGAGCCCGACGCCGGAACTACCTACCAGCGGTGCTGGATTACTTGCCTTGGAACTCCTTGAAGCGACCGGCCGGCAACGACTTGCCATTGGCTTCGTAGAGGGCCTTGATCGACTCGTAGGACTCGCTCTTGGCGATGAAGCCATCGCCGTTTACGTCTTTCTTGGGAAATTCGGCGATACGTTCCGGCGACGCCGCCAGGAACTCGGCACGCGACACGCGCCCGTCGTCATCGGTATCGACCTGGGCGAAATGGTCATCGCCGCACTTGCCTTCACCGCACTTGCCTTCAGCGGTCGTCTTCACGGCTGCGGTCTTCGTCGGCTTGGCTTCATTGCCGCCGCACTTGCCTTCGCCGCACTTTCCTTCGGCGGCGGCGTGGCTGGCGGCGACCATGTAGCCCTGCGCGAGCGGCTGCACGGCGAACGCGGAACTGCTGAGGACCAGGCCGGCCAGGGCGACGCCGAGGGCGCCGACGGTGGTGCTGCGCGTGTTGCGCGTGTTGATAGTGGACATTTGCATTTACTCCGGGTGGGGTGCACCGCGGCTGCGGTGCGAATGGAGCGGAAGAGTTCCAGGGCGCTATTTCGACCCTCCGAGGTATCGCGTGGTTGTCGCCTACCCCATGGATTTGTCTGGAAAGTTGGCTGCCGGCGCGGCAGATACATCCAGATACAAACCCGGGGTCAGACGTGTGGAGCAACCAATGCGCTGCCTCGGCGAATCGAAACGGAGAGTCGGAAAGAACGGGAAGGTCAGGCCGTGACCAGTCGGCCGGCCGAACTCGCGCGGCGCCACGACCAGGTCATCAGGGCGATGCCGACGATGGCCAGCACGCCACCCGCCCACGGCAACAGCAGCGATACGGTCACGCCGATGGCGAACAGCACCACACCCCAGGCCGAGCTGTCGGCGGTTGTCGAGGCAGCTGGCGACCGATAGGCAGCGATCAGGTGGTCGAAGCTGAAGCGGCCCGCGCCGTTGAGCATCAGCGGCAGCAGCATCGCCAGGTAGATCAGCGGCAGCTTGTAGTTGCCGAAGCCTTCGTTGGTGATGGCGTAGCCCTGCCACAGTTCGGACAGGCTCGACCAGTCGGTCGGCCAGTGCACCGCATAGATCGCCACCACGGTGACCACCCACAAGGCGGCCGCGGCGTAGCGTGTACCCAGTCCGAGCAGCAGCGCCACGGCGCCGGCCAACTCCATCCACGTGGCGAGCGTCCAGTTGACGTTCGGACCGAGCAGCGAGAACGGCAGCGGGAACTTGTCGCCCAGGTCGGCGAACCAGTTCTGTCCCTGCAGCTTCTCGCGGCCGGCTTCGAAGAATTCCCAGGCCAGCAGGGCGCGCAGGCCGAGCGGGGCCAGCCACTGGCCCACGCCATCGATGCGGGACATCAGGGGGAGCTGGCTGTGGTTGTCATGGTTGGACATCGCGGTTTCCTCGGGCTGGTGGGCCCTGCATTTCAGGTGCCGCCATTTCGAGGTCGCGAGGTATCGCGCGGGTGTCGCGCAACCCATGGATTTGTCTTGAAAGTTAGCCGCCGCTGGCGCGGATACATCCAGATACAAACGGATGGGCTTATGTCTCGAAGCCGAGACTGGTCATGGCGCACCGATGCCTTGGACAGTGCATGTCGCGAGGCGACGTAGTTGAGCTGGTCGCGCGGCGCGGCGGCGACGCCGCCGTCGTGCAGTTGTGTCGTCGCCAACCCCGCGATGAGCTCAGTCCCGGGTCAGGTTCGCGACGAGTTCGTCAGTGGTCGTGATGACGTGAGCGAACGTGGGGCCGTTCAGTTCGTGGGCGGCATGCATCATGTCGTGCCGGAAGGCGGCGGTCGCATCGCGCACCAGCGTGACGTGATAGCCGAGCTCCGACGCGTAGCGGGCGGTGCATTCGATGCAGGTGTTGGCCAGCAGGCCAACGACGATCACGTGGGTGATGCCTTTCTGCTTGAGTTGGAAGTCGAGGTCGGTATTGGCGAATCCGCTCGAGGCCCAATGCTCGGAAACGATGGTGTCGCCGGCCTTGGGCGTGAAGTCCGGGTGCCATTCGCCGCCCCATTCGCCGCGGGCGAAGTGATGGCCTTTCATGACCTTGAGCTGGTTTGGATTCGGATGGTCCCAGCCTTCGTAGTCACCCGGCTCCCAGCGGCGGTGCGGCACGATGAAGACGGGAATGTTGCGCGCGCGGACGGTGCGGTCGAGGGTGCGCAGGTTGTCGAGCAGGCCAACCTCGTTGGCGATCGGCGCGATGAGCGGGTAGACCTTTCCGCCTTCCGACAGGAAGTCGTTGTAGGGATCCACCAGCAGATAGGCGGTCCGGTCTTTCGGGTAGTCGACGTGGGACATGGGGGAGTCTCCTGGTGGATAGGGCGACCTGGCGGTGTGGGTCGCCTGGCATGAGGCGATCAGTCGACGGCGCGCTGGTTGGGGTGGCGTGCGCGGTTGTGGGGCCAGGCCATCAGATGGATGCCTGGAATCCGCTTGCGCTATTTCCAGTCAGATCCTCTTCGAGGATTCTGTCGCAACGGCGCGCGGGTCCTTGATCTCGTGATCGGAGTCGATGATCAGGGTCGAACTCGCGCAGTCGAGCTTGCGCTTTCCAGCGGCGAGAATCAGGCGAGCTGCTTGGTCTCCGTTTGTCAGCTCAATCCGCTGTCGACGCCGCAAGTGCATTGCGCAGCCTTTGCACCTGCTGGTTGAGGGCGGCGAGTTCCTCGCGCGTCATTGCCGATCGCTGCAACAGCCTCTCGACCAGGCAGCCTGTCTTCGCGCGCAGGTCGCGGCCGGACTTGGTCAATCGCACATGCACCTGTCGCTCGTCCGCCGCGCTGCGTTGCCGTTCGACGAAACCGGCGTGTTCCAGCCGCTTCACCAGCGGGGTGATGGTGCTCGACTCCAACGCCAGTCGCGCCGCGATGGCGCTGACCGTCTGGCCGTCCTCTTCCCAGAGCACGTTGAGGACGAGGTACTGCGGGTAGGTCAGGCCAAGGGCGTCCAGGAGCGGCTTGTAGGCCCGAGTGATGGCCATGCTGGTCGCGTAGAGGGAGAAGCAAAGCTGGCGGTCCAGGGGAATCGGCCCGTTCATGTCCATGGGTGGCTCCTGAAAATCCATGCGGATCAGCAATTTGGTGATGAATAGCTTATCACG
>NZ_BAAGXO010000004.1:30178-395524 GCF_054779795.1 Lysobacter rhizosphaerae | reverse complement strand
TCCCGATCAGCGGGGCGCGCATTGTGCACAGCCGCACTCCGATTGGGAAGAGGGTTTTGTAAAAAAATTTCGGCGCGCTTGACGATGCGTCCGCCGTGCAGGATGTTTCGCCCTGCTTTTTCAAGGGGAATACCGATGCGTTTGATCAAGACTGCCGTGCTGTTTTCCGGATTGATGCTGGGTGGATGCGCGACCGGCAGCAATACGTGGGTGGAGCTGGGCGGACAGCGCTACCAGGTGGAAATCGCCGACGACGATGCCGAGCGCGCGCGTGGGCTGATGTTCCGCGACGAAATGGCCGCCGACCACGGCATGCTGTTCATCCATGACGCCGAGGAGCCGCAGGCGTACTGGATGAAAGACACCCATATCCCGCTCGACATCCTCTATTTCGACAATGCGCGGCGCCTGGTGTCCCAGCAACGCGATGTCCCGCCCTGCGCCCTGGGTGACGGCTGCCCGCCTTATCCCAGCAACGCGCCGGCGCGGTTCGTGCTGGAACTCAATGCCGGTGAAGCGGCGCGGCTGAAGCTGGAAAACGGCGCCGAATTGATCTTCAGCCCGGCCATTCCCCACTCCTGACTGCCCCTGGATGCAAAAAGGGCCGCAATGCGGCCCTTGGCATGACTTTCGCGGATGTGGTCAGACTTCCATCATCTCGAAATCGTCCTTGGTGACTCCGCAGTCCGGGCACGTCCAGGTATCGGGCACGTCTTCCCAGCGCGTACCCGGCGCGATGCCCTCTTCCGGCAGCCCCTTGGCCTCGTCATAGATGAATCCGCAGACGACGCACATCCAGGTGCGGTAAATGGTGGTCGTGGCGGCTTCACTCATGGATAAATATGGCTGGAATTTGCGGTGCGGGGGATGCATTTTGTCACGCCCGGACCGAGGATGCTCGCCGCCATGAACCCGCGCTGGCCGCCTCGCGGCCTGTATGCCATCACTCCCGATGAAGCCGATACCGCTCGATTGCTCGCGCGCGTCGAAATCGTGCTGCGCGCCGGCGCCACCTGGCTGCAATACCGCAACAAGCCCGCGAGCGAGGACCTGCGAGCCGAGCAGGCGCTGGCACTGCAGCCACTGTGCCGCAGCTTCGACGTCCCGCTGATCATCAACGACGACTGGGCCCTGGCGGCCGCGATCGGTGCCGCCGGCGCGCATCTGGGCGAAGACGACGGCGAAATCGCACTGGCGCGGCACGAACTCGGGCCCGGGGCAATCCTCGGCGCCTCCTGCTACGACGATGCCGGGCTGGCCAGGCAGGCGGTCTTCGCCGGCGCCACCTACGTGGCATTCGGCGCGTTCTTCCCTTCGCCCACCAAGCCTCACGCGCGCCGCGCGACCCTGGATCTGTTGCGAACGGCCGCCGCCCTGGGCGTGCCGCGGGTGGCGATCGGCGGCATCACACCGGACAATGCACGTCCCCTGGTGGAAGCCGGCGCCGATCTGCTTGCCGTGATCAGCGGCGTTTTCGATGCGCCCGACCCCGCGGCCGCCACCCGTGCCTACATTTCCTGCTTCGAAGAGCCCCGATGAAGAACGAACGGTCCCACTCCCTGTTCACCCGCGCGAAGGACCTGATTCCCGGCGGCGTCAATTCGCCCGTGCGCGCGTTCAAGTCGGTGGGCGGCGAACCCTTCTTCGCACAACGTGCGGAAGGCGCGCACCTGTTCGACGTCGACGGCAACCGCTACATCGACTACGTCGGTTCGTGGGGGCCGATGATCGCCGGCCATGCACATCCGCAGGTGCTGGACGCCGTGGCGCGCACGATGCGCGACGGCCTCAGCTTCGGCGTTCCCAACGCACTGGAAGTGACGATGGCCGAGGCCATCACCTCGATCGTGCCCAGTTGCGAAATGGTACGCATGGTGAATTCCGGCACCGAAGCCACGCTCTCGGCGATCCGCGTGGCGCGCGGCGCGACGGGGCGCAACCGCATCGTCAAGTTCGAGGGCTGTTACCACGGCCACGGCGACAGTTTCCTGGTGAAGGCCGGCAGCGGCGTGATGACGCTGGGCCTGCCGAATTCGCCGGGCGTGCCAGCGGCGCTGGCCGATCTCACCCTGACGCTGCCGTACAACGATTTCGATGCCGCCACGAAACTGTTCGATGAAGCCGGCAGCGACATTGCCGGCCTGATCATCGAACCCATCGTCGGCAACGCCAACTGCATCCTGCCGCGTGCCGGCTACCTGCAGCATCTGCGCGAACTGTGCACGCGGCATGGCGCGCTGCTCATCTTCGACGAGGTGATGACCGGCTTCCGCGTCGCGCTCGGCGGCGCCCAGGCGCTTTATGGCATCACCCCGGACCTGAGCACGTTCGGCAAGATCATCGGCGGCGGCATGCCCGTGGGTGCGTACGGTGGACGTCGCGACCTGATGGCGCAGGTCGCGCCCAGCGGCCCGATCTATCAGGCCGGCACGCTGAGTGGCAATCCGGTGGCGATGGCCGCGGGCCTCGCCACGCTGGACCTGATCCGCACGCCCGGCTTCCACGCCGCGCTGGAGCGCAGCACCCATGCGTTGTGCGACGGCCTCGAAGCCGCCGCGCGCGATGCCGGCATCGCCTTCACCACCACGCGGGTGCCCGGCATGTTCGGCCTGTATTTCCGGGAAGGCCCGGTGGAAACGTTCGAGGACGCCAAGGCTTCGGACACGGCACGCTTCAACCGGTTCTTCCACGCGATGCTGGAACGCGGGGTGTACCTGGCGCCGTCTGCCTTCGAAGCCGGCTTCGTCTCGAGCGCGCATGGCGAAGCGGAAATCGCGCAGACCATCGCGGCCGCGCGCGAGGCCTTTGCCATCATCCGCAACTGACCGCGGGGCTCGAGCCTCCGCGAGCCATCAAAAAAGCCCGGTTTCCCGGGCTTTTTTGTTTGGATCAAGCCTTGGCGAAGCCGGCAATCGCCGCGCGCAGGCGCGTAAGTCCTTCCGCGACATCCGCATCGCCGATATTGAGCGCCGGCACGAAGCGCAGCACGTCCGGTCCGGCCTGCAGCGTCAGCAGGCCATGGTCGACGCAACGGTCGAGGATCTCGCCTGCCTTGCCGGCATGACGTTCGCTCAGCTGCGCACCGAGCATCAGACCGCGGCCGCGGACCTCGGAAAAAATGCCAAATTCCGCATCGATGGCAGCCAACCCGTCGCGGATCGCCTGCGACTGCTTTGCAACGTTGGCCAGCAGCGCCGGCGACGTCAGTTCATGCAACGCCGCACGCGCGACCGCCGTCGCCAGCGGATTGCCGCCGAAAGTCGTGCCGTGCGCGCCGAACTGCATCACGTCCGCCGCCTTGCCGCCGACGAGCATCGCGCCGATCGGGAAGCCGCTGCCGAGCGCCTTCGCCAGCGTCACCACGTCGGGCGTTACGTCGTACGTGTGCGCGGCGAACAGTTGGCCGGTGCGGCCCATGCCGCATTGGATCTCGTCGAACACCAGCAATGCGTCGTGGCGATCGCACAGCGCGCGCAGACCCTGCAGGAATTCGGGCGTCGCCGGCGTCACGCCACCTTCGCCCTGCACAGGCTCGACCAGCACGGCGCAGACGTCACCCGTCGCCATCGCGGCCGCGGCGGCGTCCAGGTCGTTGAAGTCGCTGTAGCGGAAGCCCGGCGGCAGGGGTTCGTAGCCTTCGTGGTACTTCGGCTGCGCAGTGGCGGTGACCGCCGCCAGCGTGCGGCCATGGAAGCTGCCACGGAAACTGAGGATCACGCGACGCTCCGGTGGACGTCCCTGCGCGGTCGCCCACTTGCGCACCAGCTTGATCGCACCTTCGTTCGCCTCGGCGCCGGAGTTGCAGAAGAACACCCGCTGGGCGAACCGCGAGGCGGCGACGAGTTCCTCCGCCAGCCGCAGTGGCGGCTCGCTGACGAACACGTTGCTGGTGTGCCACAGCTTGCCCGCCTGCTCGGTCAGCGCGGCGACCAGCGCCGGATGCGCGTGCCCCAGCGCATTCACTGCGATGCCGGCGCCGAAGTCGACGTATTCGCGGCCGTCGCGGTCCCACAGGCGCGAACCCTTGCCATGATCCAGCACGATCCGGCGTGGGCGGTAGACGGGCAGGTAGTAGCGCTCGGACAGCGCGAAGAGTTCGGCGGAGGTGCTCATGGCGGTATGGAGGGGGAAGAACCGCCATTTTCGCGCATCCGCGCGCGCGCCGCTTAGCCGAAACAGTGGGGGACGAAGCGACTGGTGCCGGTCGCCGGCATGCCGCCCTCCCGCGCGTGGTGGGCTTAGTCGCCTACCGCCGTCGAAAGCGCCTCAGGGTGAGGCCTGGCGATTACCGCGCAATCACCATTGCCCGATGTTCGGCATCGATCGCCACGGCTCCTGCGGCGGCAGGTGGCCGTCCTGCAGCAGCTCGATCGAGATCAGGTCGGGCGAGCGCACGAACGCCATGTGGCCATCGCGTGGAGGCCGGTTGATGGTGTAGCCCATCGCCTGCAGGTGCGCGCACATGTCATAGATGTTGGCGACTCGGAAGGCGAGATGGCCGAAGTTGCGTGCGGAACCGTAGTCCTCGCTGGGCGAGCCGTCTTCGGGCAGCCAGTTGTAGGTCAGCTCGACTTCCGCATCGGGCGTGCCGGGCGCGGCGAGGAAGATCAGGGTGTACTTGCCTTCCGGGTAGTCGTTGCGCCGCTTCAGCTCCAGGCCGAGTCCTTCGCAGAAGAAGCGCAGCGAGGCGTCGATATCGCGGATGCGGATCATGCTGTGGAGGTATTTCATGGCAGCTCCCGTGCAGCGCACTCAATCGAGGAACAGATCCGGATACAGCGGTTGCGAAGGATCCACCGCGTAGCCCGACAGGTCGGTGACCCCGGCTTCGGCCAGCACCTCATCATCGATCAGGAAGCGGCCACTGAAGCCTGCGGCAGCGCGCGTCAGGATCGCGTGGGCGGCGTCGCCCATGATCGCGGGCGAACGACCATTGCCCGGGCTCACCCCGGGAATCATGTTCAGCGCATCGGTGGCGATCAGCGTGCGCGGCCACAGTGCATTCACCGCCACGCCGCGCGGACCGAACTCACCCGCCAGCCCGAGCGTGACGAAGCTCATGCCCATCTTCGCCAGCGTGTAACCGGTATGCGGCGCCCACCATTTCGGGTCCAGCGAAGGCGGCGGGCACAGCGTGAGGATGTGCGGATTCGCCGCCTGCAGCAGGTGCGGCAGGCAGGCCTGCGCGCACAGGTAGGTGCCGCGCGCGTTGACCTGCTGCATCAGGTCGAAGCGCTTCATCGGCGTGTCCAGGGTGCCGCGCAGGTAGATCGCACTGGCGTTGTTGACCAGGATATCGATGCCGCCGAAGGCGTCGACCGTGGCGGCGACCGCCGCCCGCACCTCGTCCTCCTCGCGGATGTCGCACTTCAGCGCCAGTCCGTGCCCACCGGCCGCGTTCACCGCGTCCGCCGCCGTGTGGATGGTGCCGGGCAATTTCGGGTTGGGTACCGCCGATTTCGCGGCGATGGCGATGTTGGCGCCGTCACGCGCGGCACGCAGCGCGATGGCGAGGCCGATGCCGCGCGAGGCACCGGTGATGAACAAGGTTTTTCCTGCCAGCGACGTCATGGCTTGGGTCCCTGCCCTTCGTTGTCTTCCCACTTCAACAGCTTGCGGGTGATGAAGCGATACACCGGCTTGCCGGTGGCGAACCACGCCTCGCGCAGCCACGAATGCCGCTTCAGTACCCGCCGCTCCACCGGCGTCAGGGCGTGCGGGCAGTAGGTGCGCTTGTGCTTGAGCAGGTGGCGCAGGTCCTCGCGCGCGAGCAGCCGCATCCAGCGCGAACGCGGATGTCCGCGCGTGGCGAGCTGGAAGTCGATGATCGCGGGCGACCCGTCCGCCAGCACCAGCCAGTTGGCTTCCTTGGCGAGGTCGTTATGGGCGAGGCCGCGACGATGCAGCTGCTGCAGCAAGCGGCGCGCTTTGCGGAAATAGGCGAGATCGCCGTGCGGCGGGCGCTGGTACATCGCGCCGCCGTCGAGGTAGCTGCGATCGAGCTTGCGGCCGTCCCAGCGCAGCAGCTGCGGCGTTGCCGCGAGCCCCGAGACGCATTGCAACGCGTGCGCCTCGCGCCGCGCGAGCCACCACGCAGGCAGGCGCAACCACAGCGGGACGTGGCCCAGGTCGCGGCGCACGAACAGACCGGCGTCATCGCGCATGAGGGCGATGCGGCCGAAACTGTCGGCCTTGAGGGCGGCGACTTCGCGTGAGGCGGATGACATGGCGGCAGTGTAAGGAAATCGCCGCAATCGGGCTCCTCCCATGGCCGCAGTGGTGACGAAGCGCGGTCTGCTGCTGCCATAATCCGGCCATGGAACCGACCTGGATCGACACCGCCAGCGCATGGATCAGCGCGCATGCATTGGCGGCAGGCGCGGTGATCTTCCTGATCGGGCTGTCCGAGGCGCTGATCTTCCTCGGATTCTTCGTGCCGGCACTGCCGCTGCTGTTCGCGGTGGGGGTGCTCATCGGCCTCGGCCACGTCAACGGCCCCTATGCGCTGGTGTGCTGCACGCTGGGCGCTTTCTGCGGCGATGCATCGAGTTACTGGGTGGGCCACCATTGGGGCCCCCGGTTGCGACGACTCTGGCCGTTCTCGCGCTACCCGCAGTGGCTCGATCGCGGTGAGGCGATGTTCCGCCGCAACAGCATCAAGAGCATCTTCTTCGCCCGCTTCGTCGGGGCCATGCGGCCCTTCGTGCCCGCGATCGCGGGAATGGCGCGAATGCCGCTGCGCCGTTACGCCCCGCCGAGTTTCATCGCATGCCTGGCGTGGTCCGCTCTCTACCTGGCCCCGGGCTGGCTGCTGGGCGCGTCCTACGACGCGATCGCGGCCGTCGCGGATCGCCTGGCGCTGGTCCTGGGCGGCCTGGTGGCCGCGGTGGCGCTGGCGTGGGTCGTCGTGCTGTACACGTGGCGCTGGTTCGCCGGGCATGCCGACAATCTGCTGTCGCGCATGCTCATGTGGACGCGCCGGCATCCGCACCTGGGCCGTTATGCCGTCGCGCTGATCGATCCCAACCGTCCCGAATCGCCCTCTTTGCTGATGCTGGCCGTATGCCTGCTGGCGATCAGCTGGGCGTGGTTCACCCTGCTGGCGTCGCTGCTGGCGAGCGGCGGTCCGCTGGCGCTGGACCACACCGTCCACGAATTCATGTGGAACCTACGCAACCCGCTCGCCGACCACCTGATGGCGGGCCTGGCCAGCCTGGGCGACGTGCAGGTGCTCGGGCCTGCGGCGCTGGTGGCCCTGCTCTACCTGCTGTGGCGCAAGCGCTGGATGGCGGCGACGCACTGGATCGCGGCGATCGTGTTCGGGCTGGTCTTCACCCGCCTGCTGAAGGCGTTGATCGACATGCCGCGCCCGCCCACGGCGCCGGCCGGCTTCGGCTTTCCGTCGGTCGCGGTGACGATGACGACGATCGTGTTCGGCTTCTTCGCCGTGCTGATCGCGCGCGAACTGCCGGGACGCCAACGCGTCTGGCCGTACCTGCTCGCGGGCGTGGTGACGACGGTGATCGCGTTCGCCCGGCTGTATCTGGGTGCGCACTGGCCGAGCGACCTGATCGGCGGAACCCTGTTCGGCATCCTCTGGTTGCTGGTCCTGGGCCTTGCATATCGTCGCCACGTCGCGCGTTCGTTCTGGATGCGTCCGCTGGCGTGGGCGTTCTACCTGGCGTTTGCCGCGGCGGCGTTGTGGCACGCGCCGCGCAACGCCGATCGCCTGCTGGCCCAGTTCACCGCCGCCGCACCGACGACCGCGCTCGCGGCGCAACGCTGGTGGGACAACGATTGGGCCACCCTGCCCGCGCAGCGCAACGAGCGCGACGAACGACGGCGCTGGGCATTGGACCTGCAGGTCGCCGGTCCGCTGCGACCCCTGCAACAGGTGCTGGTGGCGAAGGGTTGGCGCGTGCAGTCCCAGGCGAACTGGGTGACGACGCTGGGCCTGCTCGATGACGACACACCGGCGCGCGAACACGTGGTCTTGCCGGCCACGCTGGAGGCGCGTCCGGAAGCGCTGCTGCTGCTGCGACCGGGCAAGCAGGCGAATGAACTGATCGCCCTGCGCCTCTGGCCGGCGCCTGCGACCCTGAGCGACGGCACGCCGCTGTGGCTGGGCACGGCGCAGACCCTGCGTTACCAGCGGGCACTGAGTGCCGCGTCACTCTGGCTGCCGGTGGCCGATGAGGGTTATGCGCATGCGCAGGTGCGCGAAGCCTTGCAATCCTTCCATCCGGCCGAGGCCGCACATCCGGACGGTGGTGGCCTGGTGTTGCGGATGCGCTCCCGGTAGGCGGGCCGGACGCCCGCTACGACACCAGCGCCAGGATCCGGTCCAGCCGCGCATGCGGGTCGTCGAGTTGCAGCAGTTCCTGCCGCTGCGCATCGTGCAGGGGCAGCAATTCCGCCAATCGCCAGCCGACCCACGCGGCATCGTCGAACAAGGCGCGATCCGCGTGCGCGTATTCGCTGCCGCTCTTCTCGATCAGGCTCTCCAGCAGCACGGACAGCAACCCATGCTCGGGCCGCACGGGCTCGGCGGCACCGGCCTCGCACCAGCGGACATCCGCGACCTGCAGGCCGTTGTCGCGCACGCGCGCGCGCTCGACATGGAAGCGGCGGGCGCCACGCACGCGCAGGGTGAGCAGGCCATCGTCGCCCTGGCCGAAATCCTCGATCACCGCTTCGGTACCGAACGCCGCCGCCGTGGCCGGAGCGCCGACCTCCTCGCCCTTGATGATCATGCAGACGCCGAAGCCACGGCCGCTGCGGCCGCAATCGCGGACCAGGTCGAGGTAGCGCGCTTCGAACACCCGCAGCCCCAGCGATGCGCCGGGCAGCAGCACGGTGTGCAGGGGAAACAGGCTGAGGCTTTCGTTGGCCATCGGCCGCAGTGTACCTGCGGCGATGGCGCCGTCAGCCGTGCAACGCGGCGAGGAAGCGGCGCGGCGCGCCGTCGAAGCCGCCGTTGGACATGAACACGACGTGGTCGCCCGCACGCACGCGCTCACGCAACGCGGCGATCAGGCGGTCGACGTCGGGCGCGGCGACGCCCTCACCGCGCAGGCCGGCCACGACCTTGCCCGCATCCCATGCGAGTTCGGGGCGGTGCAGGAACACCACGGCATCGGCGAGGTCGAGCGACGGTGCCAGTGCCTCGGCATGCGCGCCCAGGCGCATCGAGTTGCTGCGTGGCTCCATCGCCACGACTATTCGGGCACCACCGACTTTCGCGCGCAGCCCCGCGAGCGTGGTCGCGATCGCAGTTGGATGGTGGGCGAAGTCGTCGTAGATGGTCACGCCCCGTGCTTCGCCTATGACTTCGAGGCGGCGCTTGACGCTGCGGAAGTCCGACAACGCGGACAACACCGCCTTCACGTCGACGCCGACGGCATTGGCGGCGGCGAGCGACGCCAGCGCGTTCATGACGTTGTGGCGACCCAGCAGCGGCCAGCGCACTTCGCCGATCTCGGTGCCGTTGTGGACGACGGCGAATGCGCTGCCGTCCTCGTTGAGCATGCGCGCGGTCCAGTGGAACGAAGCACGCGCGGTCGCGCCGTCGTCGGCGCGGTCGCCATGCGACAGGGAGCGCGACGCCTGCGGAACCAGGCTGGCATCGAGGCCGAAGGTCTCCACCGGGGTCCAGCAACCCATCGCCAGCACTTCGGCGAGGTACTTGTCTTCGCCGTTGACGATCAGGCGGCCGCGACGCGGCACGGTGCGCACGAGGTGGTGGAACTGGCGCTGGATCGCGGCCACGTCCGGGAAGATGTCGGCGTGGTCGTACTCGAGGTTGTTGAGGATCGCGACCAGCGGCCGGTAGTGCACGAACTTGCTGCGCTTGTCGAAGAAGGCGGTGTCGTACTCGTCGGCTTCGACCACGAACTCGCGGCCCGAACCGCGGCGCGCGGAAACGCCGAAATCCTCGGCGACGCCACCGATCAGGAAGCCGGGCGCACGGCCCGCCGCTTCCAGCAGGTAGGTGAGGATCGTGGTGGTGGTGGTCTTGCCGTGCGTGCCGGCCACGGCCAGCGTGTCGCGGCCCGGCAGCACGTTCTCGGCGAGCCATTGCGCGCCCGAGTTGTACTTGCGGCCGTCGTCGAGCACCTGCTCCACCGCGCCGTTGCCGCGCGAGAGCGCGTTGCCGACCACGATCTCGTCGCAGTCGCCGGAAATGTTCTCCGGTGCATAGCCCTGGCGCAGCGCGATGCCGAGCTGCTCCAGCTGCGTGGACATCGGCGGATAGATGTTCTGGTCGCTGCCTTCGACCTCGTGGCCGAGTTCGCGCGCGAGGGCGGCAACGCCGCCCATGAAGGTACCGGCGATACCCAAAATATGGAGTTTCAAGATCAGTAACCTCTGCAAGATTGCGGGATTATCGAACAACACGACTCCCGCACGGCACCTACTCCCCTTCCTCCGCTTGCGGGGGAAGGCAAGGGATGGGGGAGAGTGCCCGCTGCTTCTATCGAAGCCGGCGCCCTGCCCTCACCCCAACCCTCTCCCGCAAGCGGGAGAGGGAGCTAACTCCCCTTCCCCCGCTTGCGGGGGAAGGCAAGGGATGGGGGAGAGTGCCCGCTGCTTCTATCGAAGCCGGCGCCCTGCCCTCACCCCAACCCTCTCCCGCGAGCGGGAGAGGGAGTTTCACAATCGCTTCTGGTGGAATCCGTTGCCATCCATGGCGCAACTACCCCGCTTCGTATCGTCCGGCCCGTCCATCCGTGGCCGGGCGTTCGTCGAAGCGCGAGCCAATGGCTCGCAAGCGCTTCTCCTCACCCGACTTCGTGCGCCGGCACGATCGCCTCGATGATGCGGGCGAACACATCGTCCAGCGAACCCACGCCGTTGACCACGGTCAGCTGGCCCTGCTGGCGGTAGTAATCGATCACCGGTGCGGTCTGGTCGTTGTAGACCTGCAGGCGCGTGCGCACGGATTCCGGGCTGTCGTCGGCGCGACCCTCGGCCTTGGCTCGGCCGGCGATGCGTTCGACCAGCAGGTCGGTCGGCACGTCCAGCTGCACGGCGTAGTCCATCGGCTGGCCGATGCGGACCAGCAGCTGGCCCATCGCATCGGCCTGGGCGAGGTTGCGCGGGTAACCATCGAGGATGAAACCGCCACGGGTGTCGGGACGCGAGAAGCGGTCCTCGAGCATGCCCAGCAGGATCGCATCGCTGACCAGTTCGCCACGGGCCATGACTTCCTTGGCCTCGAGGCCGAGCTTGCTGCCGGCGGCCACTTCGGCGCGCAGCAGGTCACCGGTGGAGATGTGCGGCACCTGCAGGTGGTCCTTGAGCCTTGCGGCCTGGGTGCCCTTGCCGGAACCGGGCGCACCGAGCAATACCAATCGCATCTACATCACTCCTGAAACAAAGGGGGAATTCTTTGAGAGAGGGTCGCCCGCGAGGCGGCGCTACACTGCAGCAGCCGGGCCGTCGGGCGGACGCCGAAACAGGGTCACGAATCGGGTCAAATCGGGCGGCCAGCTTACCCCATCCTGCCTGGAGCATTGATTCCCATGGCCTCTGGAACCCTGCTGTACGCGCAGTCCGGCGGCGTCACCGCCGTCATCAACGCCACCGCCTCTGCCGTTATCCAGACGGCCCGTGCCCGCAAGGTGAAGGTCCTGGCCGCCCGCAACGGCATCCTCGGCGCCCTGCGCGAGGAACTGATCGATACCTCCAGGGAATCCGCGGCCGCGATCCGTGCCCTCGCCCATACCCCCGGGGGTGCCTTCGGATCCTGCCGGGTCAAGCTGAAATCGCTGGAGCAGGACCGCGCGCGCTATGAGCGCCTGCTGGCCGTGCTCAAGGCGCACGACGTGCGCTGGTTCCTCTACAACGGTGGCAACGATTCGGCCGACACCGCGCTCAAGGTGTCGCAGCTGGCGGCCGAATTCGGCTACCCGCTGACCTGCGTGGGCGTGCCCAAGACCGTCGACAACGACCTCGCCGTCACCGACTGCTGCCCCGGCTTCGGGTCCGCCGCCAAGTACACCGCCGTGTCCGTACGCGAGTGCGCGCTGGACGTCGCCGCCATGGCCGACACCTCCACCAAGGTCTTCGTCTACGAAGCCATGGGCCGCCACGCCGGCTGGCTCGCCGCGGCGGCGGGATTGGCCGGCGCGTCGGCTGACGACGCACCGCACCTGATCCTGTTCCCGGAGCGTCCCTACGACGAGGCGAGCTTCTTCACCCGGGTGAAGGCGACGGTGGAGCGCGTCGGCTACTGCGTCGTGGTCGCCAGCGAAGGCATCCAGACCGCGGATGGCCGCTTCGTCGCGGATGCCGGCGCCGGCAAGGACTCGTTCGGGCATACCCAGCTCGGCGGCGTCGCCTCGTACCTCGCCGGCCGCGTGAAGGACACGCTGGGCTACAAGGTGCACTGGACCCTGCCCGACTACCTGCAGCGTTCCGCGCGCCACCTCGCATCGAAGACGGACCTTGCCCAGGCGCAGGCCGTGGGCAAGGCCGCCGTGGAATTCGCCTTGAAGGGCATGAACGCGGTGATGCCGGTGGTCGTGCGCACGTCCGATGCACCGTACCGCTGGAAGATCGAAGCGGCACCGCTGTCGAAGATCGCCAACCACGAGAAGAAGATGCCGACGAACTTCATCCGCAAGGATGGTTACGGCATCACCGACGCCGCGCGACGTTATCTCGAACCGCTGATTCGCGGCGAGGCACCGCCGCCGTATGGGCGCGATGGATTGCCGAAGTATGTAACGCTCAAGAACGTCGCCGTGCCTCGCCGACTGGCCGAGTTTGTCGGCTAGCTCAGGGCGATAAGACAAGCCTCTCAGTTGGCAATCGGGAAACGTTCGGCTACCGTTTGCCGCTACCGGTTTGGGGAACCGAATGAAGATTCGCATTTGCGCGATGGCTGTCGCCATCGCGGCCAGCAGCCCGTACGCGCTCGCTCAGACAGCCGATCCGGTTACGACGATGCCGGCGGAAAGCACAAGCAATGCTGCTTCGACCGCACCATCCACCGTGCCTCCGGAGACCGGTTGCCAGATCGCACCTGATGCACTGGTGGAACTGGAGATCGCTGAAGCCATCAGCTCCGCGCGACAAAAACGCGGCGACAAATTCGCACTCAAACTGCATGCGCCCGTCACGTGCGACGGCACTACGCTGATTCCGACCGACACCACTGGCATCGGCGAGATCGTGCACGCCGAGCCTTCGCACGGCGGCGGCAAACCGGGAGAACTGCTGATCGCAGCTCGCTACCTGGAACTCAATGGCACTCGGTGGCGTCTGCGCGGCCTCAAACTCGGTGGCAAGGGACAGGATAAGACCAACGAAGCAGTGGCAGCCTCGTTCGCGCTGGGACCGTTTGCCCTCTTCATCCACGGAAAAGAGATCGAGATTCCTGCCGGCACCCTCGTCACTGCAAAGCTCGCGCAGGACCTACCTCCTTCCTCCGGCGCGTCAACGAACTTCACAACCGCGCCGACACTGCCCGTAACCTCAGCACAACAGGAATAGACCATGCGTTCCATGCTTCACCGTTTCGCGCTTTGCATCATGCTCGCCATTCCGGCTGCGGCGTTCGCACAGGAGGCCGCTCAGGCCATCGACGCCACTGCCGCCGCCGAAGTGGCAACGCCCGCCGCAGACACCGCATCCCCTGCCGCTTCAAGCAAGATCGGTGCCCCGCAGGCCGGCAAGGCCCAGATCGTTTTCTTCCGTCCCTCGAAGTTCACCGGCGGCGGCGTCGGCTTCAAGGTGCGCGAAAGCGAAGTCGAGCTCGGCAAGCTGCGCAGCGGCAAGTACTTCGTCGCGAACGTCGAACCCGGCACGCATCAGTACACGGTGCACTCAGAGGTCAAAGACGTGCTGACGATGGAAATCGAAGCCGGCGAGACTTACTACGTGCAAGCCACGGTCACCATGGGCCTCTTGGCTTTCCGCCCGAACCTGTCGCCGTCCGACCAGGCAACGTTCGACGGCATGGCCGACAAGCTCAAGCTCGCCGAGTGATTCGTTGTTCCTGAACCAGCAACAAGGGCCGCACAGCGGCCCTTGTTGTTTCCAGCCTGCTCAACCGCCGCAGGCCTTGCCTTCCAGCTTCATCTCCGCCGCATACATCGGCACGTTCGGCATCCCCTTCTGTTTCGCCTGCTGCTGCGCGTCTTCCAGGTAGATGCGCGCGCGGCCCTGCGCATCGAGCGTGGGTGGCGCGACCTCGACCGGCTTGCGCCACACGCGCACGACCGCCAGCTGCGACGGACACGCCGCATTGGGCACGCGGATCTCGTCGTTGAATTTCCAGCCACTGGCTTCCGACGGCTTCGCCTTGGCGAAGTCGACAAAGCGCGCGCGCGGCTGGCACGTCGGCGAGCTCCTCACCGGCGCCAGGCGGTAGGGCTGCGCGGCATCGCCGGTGAACATGCCCTCCAGCCGGGCGCAGGCCTCCGGGATGGAGCGGACAGTGTGCAGCGCACCGACCGCCTGGGGCGTGCCGGTGGCGCGGGCGATTTCGGGCTTGCCTGCGGCCGACGCCGGAAAGGCGAAGGCGATCAGCAGGAGGGGCAGGACGCGCATGCGGCGGCTCCTTCACGGCAACGAAACCGCAGGCTGGCATGCGCGGCGTGAACGCGTTTTGACGCCGCCCCTGGCAGGGGCCGCGCACCCGCGTGATCGCGGTCACGGCCCGCGTCCGTTCCGATTGGGGAAATGTGCCATAGTCGGGTCGTTGCCTTGTCCGGCGTGTTTTCCAGCCGCCCGCAAGCGCACCGAACAACCTGTGGTTTTCCCAGAAATTCCTTTTATGTCCACTCGGGGGAGGGTTCATGCTGGAGCAGTACGGTTTGGCCTTGGCGCTGGTTTGCGCCGTCATCGCGATCCTGTACGGGATCGTTTCCGCGCGCTGGATCAGCGCACAACCCGCCGGCAACGAACGCATGCAACAGATCGCCGGCGCGATCCAGGAAGGCGCGCGCGCCTACCTCAATCGCCAGTACACGACGATTGCGATTGCCGGCGTCGTGCTGTTCGTGGTGATCTGTTTCGCTCTCAACTGGCAGACGGCGATCGGTTTTCTGATCGGCGCGGTGCTGTCGGGCGCGGCCGGCTACATCGGCATGAACGTGTCGGTACGCGCCAACGTGCGTACCGCCGAAGCCGCGCGTAGCGGCATCAGCAAGGCGATGGACGTCGCGTTCCGCGGCGGCGCCATCACCGGCATGCTCGTCGTCGGCCTTGGCCTGCTTGGGGTCGCCGGCTACTACGTCGTGCTCACCCATCACATGGGCGTGACCGGTGAAGCCGCGCTGCACGCGCTGGTCGGCCTCGCCTTCGGCGCCTCGCTGATCTCGATCTTCGCGCGACTGGGCGGCGGCATCTTCACCAAGGGTGCGGACGTCGGCGCGGACCTGGTCGGCAAGGTCGAAGCGGGCATTCCCGAGGACGACCCGCGCAACCCCGCGGTGATCGCCGACAACGTCGGTGACAACGTCGGCGACTGCGCGGGCATGGCGGCCGACCTGTTCGAGACCTACGCGGTCACGATCATCGCGACGATGCTGCTGGGTGGGCTCATGGTCAACGAAGCCGGCCACAATGCGGTGATGTACCCGCTGGTGCTGGGTGGCGTGTCGATCATCGCTTCGATCATCGGCGCCTTCTTCGTCAAGGTGAAGGCAGGCGGCTCGATCATGGGCGCGCTGTACAAGGGCGTCATCGTGTCGGCGGTGCTGGCCGCGATCGCGTTCTTCCCGATCACGCAGCAGCTGATGGCGGATTCGAGCTACGGCGCGATGAACCTGTACTGGTGCGCGCTGATCGGGCTGGTGCTGACCGGCGCGATCGTGTGGATCACCGAGTACTACACCGGCACGCAGTTCAAGCCGGTGCAGCACATCGCGCAGGCGTCCACCACCGGCCATGGCACCAACATCATCGCCGGCCTGGGCGTGTCGATGAAGGCGACGGCGCTGCCGGTCGTGGTGATCTGCGCCGCGATCTGGGGTGCGCAGGCGCTCGGCGGCCTGTACGGCATCGCGATTGCCGCGACCTCGATGCTGTCGATGGCGGGCATGATCGTCGCGCTCGACGCCTACGGTCCGATCACCGACAACGCCGGCGGCATCGCCGAGATGGCGGAACTGCCGCCGGAAGTGCGCAGCATCACCGACCCGCTCGACGCCGTCGGCAACACCACCAAGGCGGTAACCAAGGGTTACGCGATCGGCTCGGCGGCGCTGGCGGCACTGGTGCTGTTCGCCGACTACACGCACAACCTGCAGGCCAACAATCCGGGCGTGAACTTCACCTTCGACCTGTCCGACCACATGGTGATCATCGGCCTGCTCATCGGCGGCCTGATTCCGTACCTGTTCGGTGCGATGGCGATGGAAGCGGTGGGTCGCGCGGCCGGTGCGGTGGTGGAGGAAGTGCGCCGCCAGTTCCGCGACATCCCCGGCATCATGCAGGGCACCGGCAAGCCGGATTACTCGCGCGCCGTGGACATGCTGACCAAGTCGGCGATCAAGGAAATGATCGTGCCGTCGCTGCTGCCGGTCGCGGTTCCGGTCGTCGTCGGCCTGCTGCTGGGGCCGAAGGCGCTGGGCGGCGTGTTGATCGGCACGATTGTCACCGGCCTGTTCGTGGCGATCTCGATGACCACCGGTGGTGGCGCATGGGACAACGCCAAGAAGTACATCGAGGACGGCCACCACGGCGGCAAGGGTTCCGAGGCGCACAAGGCCGCGGTGACCGGCGACACCGTCGGCGATCCCTACAAGGACACGGCCGGTCCCGCGGTGAACCCGCTGATCAAGATCATCAATATCGTGGCGCTGCTGCTGGTACCCCTGCTCTAAACAGATGGCGTTGTCGCGCGCAGCGCGACGATCACTCCCCCTCTCCCGTGCACGGGAGAGGGCTAGGGGTGAGGGACGGCCAGATCGCGGCATTTCGAAGAACGGCGGCCCCTGCGGCCGCCGTTTTTTTTCCGCAACGTGCCGGGCGACCCTCTACCCATCCCCCTACTTCGACGCCAGCACATCAATCCGGTCGATCTGCGGGGCAGTCGCGAGCAGCCGATCGGCATTGTCCATGAGCGCCTTGGCGATCCCGCCCTCGAGGTGGGCCTGGCGCCCGGCCTCGCCCTCGAAGGTATCGAAGATGCCGAAGGTCGAAGGCCCGAGCTGGAACGCGTACCAGGTACGCGTCGCCGGCTCCGCCTGTGCCAGGGGCAGCGCCCCCGCCAGCAGCGCCTCGAGTTCCGCTTCCTTGCCGGGCTTGGCTTCCAGCCGGGCGAGCAGACCGTACCGGACCATGGCAGATCCTCCATTGGCGGGGTTTGCGAACGTAGCAGGCGGCGCGTTCACAGCCGATGCAGGCCGATTGGGTGCCTGCGCCCCACTCCGGCAGCGGGTAAAATGCGCGCCCTCCCCTTCCCCCCAACCGCGGCCGTTCCGGCTGCGGCCCAGCACGTCGGAGCAATCGCAATGGGCCTGGACCTCGTCCCCACCGGCAAGAACCCGCCGGACGAAATCAACGTCATCATCGAAATCCCCAAGGACGCCGAGCCGGTCAAGTACGAGGTCGACAAGGCTTCGGGCGCGATCTTCGTCGATCGCATCCTGTCCACGCCGATGCGCTACCCGTGCAACTACGGCTACGTCCCGCACACGCTGTGCGGCGACGGTGACCCGGCCGACGTGCTGGTGATCCTGCCGCTGCCGCTGGTCCCCGGCTCGGTGATCCGCTGCGTGCCGGTGGGCGTGCTGAAGATGACCGACGAGGCCGGCAGCGACGAAAAGCTGATCGCAGTGCCGGTGCCGAAGATCTTCGGTGGCTACGCCCACATCACCGACATCGCCCAGGTGTCGCAGCACTGGCTCGATCGCATCGGCCACTTCTTCGAGCACTACAAGGACTTGGAGAAGGGCAAGTGGGTGAAGCTGGACGGTTTCGGCGACGCCGTCGAAGCCAAGGCCATCCTGCTCGATGCCATCAAGCGTTACGAGGACAGCGCGGACAAGCCGAATTTCTGAGCACCGCCGTTTTCGAATACGGAAAGGCCGCCCGATGGGCGGCCTTTTTCGTATGGCGCGCCAGGCCGACCCGCCAAGCATCGCGGGGGACGCCGTCGCCGCGCGGTGTTAGCGTTTTCGCATGGGCCTCACCACCGACCCCCGGCAGTTGTGGCTGTCCGGCCAGGAACACGCCGTCGCCGGCCGCCTGGAGCAGGCGCGGTCCGCGTTCGAATCGCTGCTGGAATCGGCGCCGGCACACGTCGGTGCGCGCCTGTTCCTGTCCAGCGTGCTGCTCGCCCAGGGCCGCGTGCGCGCGGCCGCGGAGCAACTGAAGTTCGCCGCCTTCGCGCTGCCCGATGACGTCACCACGGTCTGCCACGTCGCGCAGGCCCTGGCCGCCGTGGGCGAAACCAACGCCGCGCGCGCCTGCCTGCGCCATCCCGTCGTAGCCTCGACGCGCTCCGCGCCGGCGCTGGCCGCGCTCGCCCAGGTCTGCCAGGGCCTGGGCCTGAACGCCGACGCCCTGCAGCTGATGGAGCGCGCGCGTTCTCTCGGCCTCGACACGGCCGATTTCCGCTACTTCCACGCCTTGCAACTGCAGTTCAACGGCCAGATCGAGCGCGCCGGCGCGGAACTCGAAGCCTGCCTGCGCGCGGGCCCCAGCTTCGGCCGCGCGTCCCTGACCCTGGCCCGGATCCGCCGGCAGACGCCGGCGCACAACCACGTGGACGCCCTCCACGCGCGCCTGGCAAGCGTGCAGCGCGGCAGCGAGGACCATGCCGCCCTCGAATTCGCCCTGCACAAGGAACTGGACGACCTGGGCGACCACGAAAACGCCTGGGCGGCGCTGGTGCGCGGCAACGCGGTGATGGCGGAGCGGTTGGACTATGACGCGCCGGCGGAGACGCGCCTGTACGGCGCGGTGATCCGACGTTTCGATGCGGCCTTCGTCGCGCCGCCCGGCCGCCTTTTCGGCGGACCACAGCCGATCTTCATCGTCGGCATGCCGCGCTCGGGCACGACCCTGCTCGAACGCATCCTCGGCAACCACCCACAGGTGGCGGGCGCCGGCGAACTCACCGACCTGCCACGCCAGTTGCGCTGGGTCGCCGACCGCCACGGCCATGCGCTGCTCGACGAAGCGCTGCTCGCGGACATGGATGCCCTCGACTTCGGCGAGCTGGGGCGGCGCTACCTCGAACAGAGCCAGTGGCGCGCCGACGGCCGTGCGTACTACATCGACAAGCTGCCGCCCAACTTCCTGTTGCTGGGCTGCATCCGCCGCGCCTTGCCGCAGGCGAGGATCGTGCACATGGTGCGCGACCCGATGGACCTGTGCTTCTCCAATTACCGCGCGCTGTTCGGGGATACCTACGCCTACAGCTACGACTTCGCCTCGCTGGCGCATCACCACGCGCAATACCGCCGGCTGATGCGGCACTGGCGCGAGGTGATGCCGGATGCATTCCTGGACCTGTCCTATACCGCGCTGGTCCAGGACACGCAGGGCACCTGCCGCGCGTTGCTCGAACATTGCGGCCTGCCCTTCGCACGCGAATGCCTGGACCACACGCGCAACACCGCCAGCGTCGCCACGCTCAGCAGCGCGCAGGTGCGCGAACCGATCCACGCGCGCGGGATAGGCGAATGGCGCCGCTATGCGCGGCAGTTGCAGCCGCTGCAGGACCTCATCGAAGCCAGCACAGACCCGGCGCGCTAGCCGTCGCCGCCGCCACCGAAGTCGATGCGGTATTCCAGCCACCACGAACGCCCGTAGCCGTTGTACGCGAAGATGTTGTAGAACGGCGGCGCGAAGCCCTGCGATCCGTCATAGCTGGAATCACGCGGCGGCTCCGAGTTGCGGATGTTGTTGATGATGACGCTCAGCACGCTGCGCTCGGTCAGGTGGTAATCGACGCTGAGGTTGTACAGCATCCACGGCGCCACCCGTCCCGGCCCGACTCCGTTGCTGGTGACGTAGGGATTCTCCGGATCGGTGCTGAACTGGCGCGCATAGTTCGGCATCGAGCCGTAGCGCGTGCCGTGCAGGTTCGCGCCCCACTTCCCACGCTCCCAGCCGATGTCGCCGGCGACGATGCTTCTGAACTCCGCCGTGAGCAGTTGCCCGCTGGAGAAAAGATCGAACGTGGGCTGGTCGGGGAAGGTGCGGGTCTCGTGCTCCAACGTGTGGTTGTACTCCAGGCCGATCTGCCAATGGCCCCAGTCGCTGTCGAAGCGGTAGTTGGCGCCGGCGGTAATGCCGGACACGTTTTCCTCGGCGATGTTGATGCCCTTGACCACGATCAGGTCGAGGTTCTCGCTCAGCAGCGGATTGTTTGGATTCACGGGCAGGCGCTGCACCCGTGCCAGCGCATCGATGCAGCGCGCCGACTGCGGATCCAGGCGTCCCTGCCGGCACTCGTTCTCGTCGAACAGCGTCTGCGTGGTCGACTGCGGTACCACCTCATCCTCGATCTTGACGTTGTAGTAGTCGGCGCGCAGGTCGAAGTTGCTGCTGGGCGCCCACACGAAGCCAAACCCGTACGACTTCGCGTTGATCGACTTGAGGTCGGGGTTGGCGACCTGGTTGCCTTCCACCGAAATGCCGGTGTAGAGCGTGCAGTTGTCGGGGTCGATCTCGCACTTGTAGAAATCGGTCTCGGTGGTGAAGAAGCCGTTGCCACCGGTGAAGATGTAGCCCATGTCCGGCGCGCGGAATGCGGTCGCGTAGTTCGCGCGCAGCAGCAGGCTCTGGATCGGCCGGTACTCCAGGCCGAGCTTGTAGGTCGGCTTGGAATCGGAGCCGGCATCGACGTTCTTGTAGTAGTCGTAACGCCCGGCGATGCTCGCGGTCAGGGATGCCAGCAGGGGCACGCTGAACTCGACGCCCACCGCGGTATTGGTGCGGTCGCCCTTGCCGCTGGTACCGCTGAGGCCGAAGAAGAAATCGCCGGCGACGCCGGGATCGATCGGGTTGTCCCAATGCTGCTTGCCGGCCTGGAATATCGCCGCCATGCCGACATCGCCCGCCGGCAGTTTGAACAGGCTGCTGTTGACGAGCTGCAGGTTGACGTTCTGCGTCCACGTCGACGATTCGTTGTGGATGTTGTCGGAGAACGCGCGGTACTGCGCTGGCGTCACCGACTGGTAGAAGGCGTTCTTGTCGGGCGCATACACCGGGTAGCCGTAGTAGGTGCCGAGCTGCGGACCGAGGAACTGGTCGCGGAAGAACTGCTCCATCCGGTCGGCGACGGGCCACAGCTGGTCCGAGGTGACCTTGTAGCCGGAACGGCTGTAGTAGGCGTCGTAGTCCCAGCTGGAATTCCCGATCGCGCCCTTGACGCCGAAGGCGACGTTGTACGAGTCGGAATCGGTGTCGTAGAAGTTCTCGCCCGGCCCCTGTTCTTCTGGAGAGAAGATGCGCTGGTAGGTTTCCAGCGTCTGCTCGGTCTCGTTCCAGATGAAGTTGTTGTGGGTGCCATTGATGTCGGGGATCCAGAAGTGCGAGCCGCCGTCGTTCTTGGCGCGGTACTTTCCGAACAGCACGCTGGCGTAGAGCTCATCGTCGTCGGTCAGCCGGTAGCTGGAATTCAAATAGGCCGAAACACCGCGCTCGTCGTTGAGCAGCGTGGCATAGCCCGGCTGCGCGCGGCTGCCGCAGAAGTTGCCGCGCCCGGGCCGGAAGTCCAGTCGGGTGGTGCCGCCGAAGTTCTCCGCGACGCGATCGCAGTTGCTGCCGGGATCGTCGTATTGGTTGGTGAAGCCATTGAGGATGATGAAGGTGCGGCTGCCGTAACGCAGGTTCGGATTCGGGTTGTCGTCGGTGGTGTCGGTGAAGTCGCGCTGGCGCATGTAGATCGGATCCTGGTGGCTGTACTGCACGCCCCAGGTCAGGTCGAGCCGGTCCCAGGTGTTGCCACCGGTGACCTGCAGGCGTTGGTTGTTGCCGCCGCCCTCCGTGTAACCGCCGATGCGCGCATCGAGCTGCACGCCCTCAATGTGCTTCTTCAGGATGATGTTGACCACGCCGGCGATCGCCGCCGAACCGTAGATGGACGACTGGTTGCCGGGCACGATGTCGATGCGCTCGACCATCGCCGTGGGGATGCTGGTGAGGTCGGTGAAGTTGCTCTGGCCGTTATAGAGCAGCGGGTAATCGGCGATGGGGCGCCCGTCCAGCAGGATCAGGGTGAAACTCGGCGACAGGCCCAGCAGGCTCACCGTGGTCGCGTTGGCGGTGAAGCTGCCGGCGAACTGGTTGTCCTGCAACGATCCAGTCGCCAGCGGCTGCGCGCGCAGCACGTCGGAAACGTTGCGGTATCCCTGCTTCTGGATATCTTCGGCGGTGATGGTGGTGACCGGCGAAGCGGTTTCGATCTGGCTGCGCGGGATGCGCGATCCGGTGACCACGACGCGATCGAGATTGGTGGCCTCGCGGCGCTCCTCGGCCGGCGGCGTTGCCGGCGTCGCGGGCGCCTCCTGCGCGGAGGCGTCCTGGGCCGTCTGGTCTTGAGCCGCCTTGTCCTGGGCGGTCGTGTCCTGCGCCTGCGCGTTCACAGCCTGCACGAAAAGCACCGCGCATACGGCGGTGGTCAGCAGCTTGCGTTCCATATGCCACCCCGGCCCGAGCCAACGAAGTGCCTACGCGCAGGATGTGGCGGAATCAGTGCGACCCACTTGATGGGTCTTGTCGCGGAGGCAGGACGAGGTTGGCGTCGACGCCCCGGGCCCTGCCGGAAGTCACGGCAAAATCGCTGGCGAGTGCCTCAGGCGTAGTCGCCCGGGTCGCGCTGGCGGATGGCATCTTTCGTGCCGGCCTGCACCGCGGAGCGACCGATCATCACCTGCATGGCGCCGTACCAGTTGAGCTCGTTCTTCAGTCGGATCGGCTCGGCCAGCGGGCGGGACTCGGCGATGTAGTTCGCCAGCAGGCGGCGGAACTCGTCGCGCCCGGCGGGCGCATCGCCGTACTGGAACCACAGCCCCTGCCACGCGCGGGTGAAGCGCTGGGTCAGCGCGCGCAGGCGTTGCAGGTTGGCGTGCGGCTCCACGTCCGCGAACAGCAGGGCGAAGTGGCTCTTGAGTTCCCACGGACTCATCACCGCCGGAACGTTCACGGTTTCGCAGGCGAACCCGGCGACCTGTCCGGCCACCGGCGCGAGCTGGCGCGGCGTCCATCCCGCGCGTGGCCCGTCATGCGGGCGGCCTTGGTCGACCAGGTCCCAGAAGCCCGCTCCGCCCACGGTGTCGAGCACCAGGTGCACGCGCGACTGGGTGGCATCGTTGACCACGCAGTGCTGCCGCCAGGTATCGAAGATCCAGCATTCCCCGGGCGCCATGTTGATGGTCTCGCCACCGCATTCGAAGCGCACGGTGGGCTGGGTCACGATGGGCACGTGCACGCGCACGCGTTCGGCCCAGTAATAGCCCTGGTCGGCGTGGCGCTTCACTTCCGCCTGTCCGGCCAGGCGCATCAGCCGGCTGCGTCCCACGGTGGCGCCGATGCTCGCGAATACCTGGCTCAGGTACGGACAGCGCTGGAGGTACTCGGTGGCGCGCATGGTGCCGGCGTAGCTCTCGTTGTCCGGATCGCCGTCGATGGCGACCAGCGGCAGCATCGAGTTGCCGGGAAATCCCTGCGGGTGCGGGCGCCAGCTCGATTCCTCGATGGCGTTGACCTCCGCTGCCAGCGTCGCGGCATCGAACAGGAGCGGCAACTGGATGAAGGGAAGCGGCAACTTCATGTACGAACCTCGACGGAAACGATCGCCATCCTAACGGCCGCCATGCTAACGCCTCACCGCGAGTCGGCACGCAGGAGCGACAGTCCGATCAGGCGCGAGACGACCACCGCGATGTAACCGATGCCGGCGAGCTGCTCCAGCATCGTCAGCACGCGCGCGGCGGAACCGAGCGGCAGGATGTCGCCGAGACCGGTGGCGGACAGGTTGGTGAAGCTGAAGAACAGCAGCTCCAGCCAGGTGCGCGGGCGCTCCGGCATCACCGCTCCGGTGAAGCTGCCGGGGTACCACGCCTGGCAGATCAGGTAGAGGTAGGCGAAGCCCCACGCCAGCAGGGTGAAGGTGGCCCCCGCGGCGAACAGTTCGTCGGTGGTCACCCGGTGGTCGCTGAGCATGTAGGCGATGAGGCTCGCGGCCACGTAGAAATACAGCAGCGCTTCCAGCGCCGATGACCACACCAGCAGGAGTTCGCTGTCCGACGCCACCGACAGGATCGAGAGCACGAACGCGGGAATCGCGATCAGCCACGCGATCCAGTTGACCGCCGGGGTGCGGACGACCACCCACACCGCCAGCAGCAGCACCATTGCGCCGAAGGCGGAAAAGACCACCCGCCCGCCCGTGCTTTCGTCGAGCAGGGGAAAGATCACCAGGCTCAGCAGCTGCGCGGCCAGCAGGAAGGCCGACGGGTGGCGGCGCCAGGGGACGCGCCAGCTGGGTTCATGATCCCGGACATCGTTCATGGCGTGCGAGTGTGCCCCACTCGCCGCCGCGCCGCATCCACAAAAAACTACGGCCCCTTGCGGGGCCGTAGCGGTGTTGCTCAGCGATCCGGGAACGATCAGAAGCGCTGCTGGTACTTCACGTAGATCGTGCGGCCGATGTCGAAGCCACCGTAGTACGGGAAGTTGCTGCTCGGCTGGGTGAACATCGTCGGGCCGAGGTGGTCGAAGACGTTGTTGGCACCCACCGCGACAGTCGCATCCCACGGCAGCTTGGCGTTGACCTGGACGTCGTGGAAGGTGTTGGAACCCAGGCGATTGATCGCGTCCTCAACGCCGTTGGCGATGCGGTCCGGATCGTTGCACGGACGGTTCGGCACGCAGCTCTCATAGATGCCGGAGTAGTAGCGCGCCGTCCAGTTGGCGCCCCAGATACCGTAGTTCCAGTTCAGGCCGAGGTTCGAACGCAGGCGGAACACGCCACCCGTGCCGACTTCGCCGACCATGATGTCGTTGCCGTCTTCGTCCTGGGTCAGGGTGTCGTACTTGCTGGTGTACGAGTTGTCCCAGTTGATCGCGAACTTGCCGAACGAGGTTTCCGGCAGCTTGTAGGAAACGTTCAGGTCCCAGCCTTCCGTTTCCAGCGCGCCGAGATTGGCCAGGCCGAAGAACATGTTGGTGATGTGGCCGTCGGCGGCGCGGACGATGCTGTCGCAACGCGAGGCATTACCCAGCACGTAGCAGTCACGCAGGATCGTGTCCGGGCTGTCCTGGATGATCGCGTTGGTGAGGTCGTAGTTGTACCAGTCGAGCTCGATGTCCAGGCCTTCCACCCACTTCGGGCTCCACACGATACCGGCGGTCTTGGTGGTGGCCGTTTCCGGGGTGAGGTTCGGGTTGGAACCGCTGATGAACTGGTCCGGGGTCTGGCACGGATAGCCAGTGCAGGGCACCAGGCCCTGGCCGAGCTGCACGTAACCGAGCGGCACGCCAGCGGCGTTACAGGCGGCATTGCCGTTGACGCTGTTGTTGGCACCCACGCCGCACGGGTCGGTGTACGACTCGAAGCTGGCATTCAGACCGCCGAACAGGTCGTTGATCGACGGCGCGCGGAAGCCCTCGGCGTAGGTGCCGCGGACCAGCAGGCCGTCCATCGGACGCCAGCGCAGCGAGAACTTGCTGTTGAGCGTGTTACCGAAGTTCGAGTAGTCCGAGTAGCGCGTCGCGACGTTGAAGCTCAGCTCCTTCGCGAACGGCATGTCGGCCAGGACCGGGATTTCCAGCTCGCCGTAGATTTCGTCCAGCGAGTAGGCGCCCGAGGTCGTGGTGGCCGGCAGGCCGGTGCTCGTACCCGCCTGACGGAACGCATCGGGGACGAAACGGCCGTCTTCTGCGCGGTGCTCGATACCCACGGCCAGACCCAGGTCACCGGCCGGCAGCGTGAACGGCGAGCCGGACAGGTTGGCGCTGTAGGTCTTGGAGTTGGTGCGACCGGTGTCGGTGTACTGCGGGAACAGGAACGCGATCAGGTCGGGGTTGCCGCTGAGCGAGCCGGCCTGGGTGTCGCCGAACGGCGCCATCGGGTTCCACGGGATGCACTGCGTGGCCACGTTGGTGCCATAGGCGATCGGAGCGGCGGCGGTGCCGCACTCGACGCGACCCGTGGCCGGGTTGAACCACGACGGGCCCAGGGCCTTGCGGGTGGCCAGGAGGCTGGCGTCGCCGTGGCCGGTCTTGATGTTGTCGTTACGGTTGATGTTGGCGCTGACGTCCCAGTCCCAGTACTTCTCGCCGATCTGGAAAGTGCCGTCGAAGCCGGCCGCGACGCGGAAGGTCTCGAGGCTGCTCTCGGTGGTACGCGGCACTTCCCACAGACGGCGGCGGAAGGTCAGGGCCGTGCCCGGGGTCGGGTTGAAGTAGCTGTTGGCCGCCAGCGGGGTGGTGAACGAAGCCGACTGGTACGGGTAACCGGCGATCTGCTGGTCGGTGGTGCGCTTGTTGTACTGCAGGTCGGTCTTGAAGCGGATGTTGTCGGTGATGTCCACCGAGCCGTTCACGAACACCGACTGGCGCTCGATGCCGGTCTGCACAAACATCTGTTCGTTCGAGTTGGCGTACTGGGACGGCACCAGCGGGGTGTAGTTGGCGATGTTGCGCGGATCGGTACCCGGGGTCAGGGTGCAGAAGACGCGCGCGCCACCCGGGCCGCACGGCAGCAGGGCCGAGCCGTTCTGGCTGACCGGACTCCAGCCCGAGAACGGGAAGTCATCGGCGAAGTTTTCGCCGACGTTGCCGTAGGCGCTGAACGGACGGTCCTTGGCGAAGACCGGCTCTTCCTTGGTGTACTCGAAGCTCACGGTGAGGCTGGAACGATCGGTCTGGTTGCCGATCGTGAAGTCGTAGGACTGCTTCTCACCGTCGCCCTGGCTGTACTGGCCGAGGTAGGCGTTGGCTTCGACGCCGTCGAAGTTGCTGCGGGTGATCACGTTGACCACGCCGGCGATGGCGTCCGAACCGTACAGGGACGAACCGCCGTCCTTCAGCACTTCGATGCGCTCGACCGCGGAGACCGGGATCTGGCTCAGGTCCTGCAGGCCGCTGGTCGAGATGCCCAGGCGATGGCCGTTGACCAGGACCAGGGTGCGCTCGGCGCCGAGGTTGCGGATGTCGATGTAGTAACCACCGACGTCTTCACCGGAGGCCAGGGCCTGCGCACGCGAGATCGCCGGCGAGCCGGCCGAGGTCAGGTTCTGCAGGATGTCGGCAACCGAGGTGAAACCCTGCTGCTGGATCTGCTGGCGGGTGATCTGGATGACCGGCTGGGCGGTCTCGATGTCGGACTGGCGGATGCGCGAGCCCGTCACCTCGATGCGATCGAGGGTCGTGGCCTGTTCGGCCGGGGCGGCGGGGGCTTCCTGCGCGCCGGCGAATGCCGGGGCCAGGGCAAGCGCGATGCTGACGGGCAAAAGGCCGCGCGTCATCGCGGTGTGGCGATGGGTCATCTGTTCTCTCTCCGGATGATCGTTGTGTGTCGCTATCGTTATTGGTGCGTTACAGGCTCGTTAAGAGCGCCCCGGCAACTTACGTGCCGGTACGCAATGAAGCTTTGCGATGCACAACGGGTGCCTTTGCGGCATTTGGCGGAGATCTCGTTTCGCTGACGGCGCGCACGCCCTGGCGATAACGCGAGGCGGACACGCCAAATCGCGCGCGGAACGCCCGCGCGAAGCTGCAGCAGTTGTCGAAGCCGCACGCCGCGGCGACCTCACCGATCATCATCGACGTGCCCTGCAGCAGGTCGGCCGCGCGTTCGACGCGCAGGCGCGCGGCGGCGGCCTGCGGGCTCTCGTCGTAGAGCGAGAGGAAGGTCTTGGAGAAGTACCAGCTGGAGAAGCTGGTGAGCTCGGCCAGTTCGCTGATGCGGACGATGCGGTCGCTGTTGCCTTCCAGGAACAGGCGGGCGCGCTGCAGGCGACCAAAGACCTGGCGCTTGCGGTTGCGCGACCGGCCCGGGCAGCGCGGCACGCGCTCGGCGAGCTCGCGCTGCGCGCCGACCAGGTGCAGGAGCAGCGGGCGCAGCTGCGCGATGTCGGCCATCGGGCCCCGGGTAGCGGTGTCGCGCCACAGGCGCAGGGCGATGCGGGCATCGTGGGTGCTGAGGCGGCCGCGGCCGGCGTAGAGGGCGCCGTCGGAGAGGCGGCCCAGGGCGCGCAGCACGTCGGAGCCCAGGCTCAGGCCGATGCACAGCCCATGGCGGTCGCTCTGGACCAGCGGGCGCGAATCCTTTTCCAGCGCGATCCACTCGCCGCGCTGCAGCTGGAAGCGGCCTTCCCGGGCCTCGACCCAGGAGCTGCCCCGGATCTGGACCCAGACCGAGAAGCCGCCGTTCTCAAGCTGGACGCTGCCCAGGCGGGTCACGCCGATGCAGCCTGCCTGGCCGGCGTCGGCCATGTCAGGTTGCAGGATCTGGCCGCGGTCGGCCCACTGTGTCGATTCCACTTATCCACCTTCTCTGTGCAAGAACAGGTGTGTGGATTTGCCCGACACGGGCGCCGGCTTCAGGAAAATTGGCGGAGAGTTGTGCGAAATCCTGCCGAAAGCCGTTCCGAAAGACTTCCGATGCAGCTTTTCCCTTGCAGCTCAGCCACTTGGCTCACTGCGAACCGATCGGCTCCGGTGGCAGCGACATGGGCATGAAACCGATGTCGCCACCATCCCACAGGGAAAGGGTGACGTAGATCACGTCACCGCGCGGCGACAGACTGAAGCCGCTGGGGCCGCTGCGGCGGTTGCGGTCCACGCACAACGGCGGCGCGGCATCGCCCAGGCGGCGCAGGGCCGACGCGCAATCGGACGTGCGCACGAAGTAATAGATGTCGCCCTGCCCGGTCACGGACCACAGGCGGTAGCTGGAGACTTCCGGTACGGCAGCATCGACCTGGCGGACGCTCGCCGCCGATAGCGCCAGGTCGGCCTGCCACAGGCCCGGCTGGCCGGGTCGCGTGAACAGCACCCGCTGGTGCGCCGGATCGACACGGGCGACGGCGATGTCCTCGATCGCCGCTAGCGAGCGCCAGGGCGCCGTCCGCCGGTCGTACAGCTGCAGGCGCAGGCGCCCCTCCTCGCCACCGGCGATCACCAGCAGGCGATCGCCGTCGCCGGGGACATACAGCGCCTGGACTACGTCCGCGACCGGATTGGGCAGGCGCACGACCTGCGCGCTGGCGGGCACCACCTCATACAACCCGAACCCGGCGTCGCCGCTGCCGACCACCAGCAGGCGCCGGCTGTCGGGCGACCAGTCGGGCGGATGCCAGGACTCCGGGCGCAATCCTTCGATCAGGCGCAGCGATTCCGGCCGGGCCAGGTCGGCCCACCACAGGGCAAACGCGCCGGAGCGGTCCGAGGTGAATACCAGTTGGCGGTCGTCCGGCGCGATGACCGGAAGGCGATCGCGGCCCGAGGACGGAAACAGGCGCTCCGGGGGGCGGCGGCCGCCGAGGGCCATGCGGTGGATGCCGAAGTAACTGCGCGCTTCGGTGAAGGCCATCGAGGGCACGTGTGCCGCGACCGTGGGCTCGAGCGCATCGGCGATGCCCATGTCGTGCACCAGTCCGCTGCGCAGGTCGAGCTCCATCAACCGGCTTTCGCTGCCGCTCCAACGCGACAGGACGATGCTGCGGCCGTCGGGCATCCAGTCCCATCCGCGGATATCGCCATGCAGGCGGGTCAGGCGACGCGGTGGACCGCCCGTGCTCGGAATCCGGTAGAGGTCGCCCACCGGCGAGTTGCGGACAAAGACGATCCAGCGGCCATCGGGCGAATAGCGCGGCGCGAAATCCACGTCGAGGGCGGTGGCGCCGTAATCCAGCAGGCGCCACTCACCGCTGGCGAGATCGAGCAGGCGCAGCCCGGCGCCGCCGGTCGGGGTGCCGCGACTGCCGAATACCAGGCCGCGGCCGTCGAAGGTCCAGTCGAAGCTCGGCGGGTTGCGCGGATCGCAGCTGCCGACGCTGCGTTCGGCCCCGCCGTTCGACGGCACCACCATGACCCGGCAGTCCTCACCGCCATTTCCATCGCCATCGCGCACGCGCAGGAACGCGATCTCGCGCCCGCTCGGCGACCAGGTCGGCGCGCGGTCCGAGGTGTCGCCTTCGGGGTGGCTCAGCTGCCGCGGCGTACTCGGGTCGGTGGTCTGCAGCATGATCGCCGTGCGGCGATGCCCGGTGGGTACCGCGACGTACGCGACCAGGGCTGCATCGGGCGAGAGCGCGGGGCTGCTCTCGATGCCCGGCACCGACGTGATGAGCCGGTAACTGGTGGTCGCCGGAACGCGCGCGCCGGTCTGCGCCCGCGCCGGGCTCCCTTCACCGGGCGGCGCCTCGCGGCGCAGCGACCAGGCCAGCGCCAGCACGAACACCAGCGCGGCCGCACCCAGCGCAATGGCAATAGCGCCCCATCCGCCGCGGATATCGGTCGGCGTCGCGGCGTAGTTCGGCCATTGCCGGGGTGCCTCCTCCGGCGCTGGCGCGGCGGCGGATTCGGCACCGTTCGCCGCGGATTCGGCGAGCCATTCCACCGGCGCCAGCAGGCGATATCCGTACTTCGCGATGGTCTCGATGTAGCGCGGATTGCCGCGCTCGTCGTCGAACGCCTTGCGCAGCTGGGTGATGGCCTGCGTCACCACGTCGTCGCTCGGCATGGTCCCGGCCCACACCTGCGCAAGCAGCGCATCGCGGCTGACGACGCGGCCACCCTGCTCGATCAGCGCCGCCAGTACGGCGATCGCCTTTGGGGTCACGCGCCGGGGCCGGCGCGCGCCGGGGGCATGGATCTCCCGCAACGGCATGTCGACCGTGCAGTCGCCCACGCGCAGGCGGGCGGACGGCAGCGGCGATGGGGGCGATGAAGAGATCGACATGAATCCTGAAGATGATGCGGAGGTGCGCGCGTGGCCGCCAGTGCGGTCAATGGAACCGACAGATGCCGCAAACGGGGTTGCCAGCCACTGGAAGGCGTGTTGGCTGGACAGATTCTAGAGTCTGCGGGTTACCCGGCCGTTGCCCGCGCTGAATGCAGAGCCCCGCGACGCCCTGACGCCGGCCGCCCGGCGTCGCTCTCCCCCAGAGTCTCTTGCGCCGGAGTGGTCCCGCTCCGGCGCTCTATTGCCTGCGGAGCACGGCACGGCCTCAGGCCTTGCGGTAGACCTCGGCGCCCTGCGCCAGGAATTCCTTCGACTTCTCGGCCATGCCTTCCTCGAGCGCCGCGGTTTCGTCGACGCCATGTTCGGCGGCGTAGTCGCGCACGTCCTGGGTGATCTTCATCGAGCAGAAGTGCGGGCCGCACATCGAGCAGAAATGCGCGACCTTGTGCGCATCCTTGGGCAGCGTCTCGTCGTGGAATTCGCGGGCGCGTTCCGGGTCGAGTCCGAGGTTGAACTGGTCTTCCCAGCGGAACTCGAAGCGCGCCTTGCTCAGCGCGTTGTCACGCGCCTGCGCACCGGGGTGGCCCTTGGCGAGGTCGGCCGCATGCGCGGCGATCTTGTACGCCATCAGCCCTTCGCGCACGTCGTGCTTGTTGGGCAGGCCCAGGTGTTCCTTGGGCGTGACGTAGCAGAGCATCGCCGTGCCGAACCAGCCGATCATCGCCGCGCCGATCGCCGAGGTGATGTGGTCGTAGCCCGGTGCGATATCGGTGGTGAGCGGACCGAGCGTGTAGAACGGCGCCTCGCCGCACTCGCTCAGCTGCTTGTCCATGTTCTCCTTGATCAGCTGCATCGGCACGTGGCCGGGGCCTTCGATCATGGTCTGGACGTCGTGCTTCCACGCGATCCGGGTGAGTTCGCCCAGCGTTTCGAGTTCACCGAACTGCGCGGCGTCGTTGGCGTCGGCGATCGAACCCGGACGCAGGCCATCACCCAGCGAGAAGGCCACGTCGTAGGCCTTCATGATGTCGCAGATGTCCTCGAAGTGGGTGTAGAGGAAATTTTCCTTGTGGTGGGCCAGGCACCACTTCGCCAGGATCGAACCACCGCGCGAGACGATGCCGGTGACGCGCTTGGCGGTCAGCGGCACGTAACGCAGCAACACGCCGGCGTGGATGGTGAAGTAGTCCACGCCCTGCTCGGCCTGTTCGACCAGGGTGTCGCGGAAGATTTCCCACGTCAGCTCTTCCGCGCGGCCATCGACCTTCTCCAGCGCCTGGTAGATCGGCACCGTGCCGATCGGTACCGGCGAGTTGCGGATGATCCATTCGCGGGTTTCGTGGATGTGCTTGCCCGTGGACAGGTCCATCACCGTGTCGGCGCCCCAGCGGATCGCCCACACCAGCTTCTCGACTTCCTCGGCGATGCCGGACGACACCGCGGAGTTGCCGATGTTCGCGTTGACCTTGGTCAGGAAGTTGCGGCCGATGATCATCGGCTCGCTCTCGGGATGGTTGATGTTGTTGGGGATGATGGCGCGGCCGCGCGCGACTTCGTCGCGCACGAATTCCGGCGTGATCAGTTTCTGGATGCTGGCGCCGAAGGCTTCGCCCGGGTGCTGGCGCAGCAGGTGCGCCTCACGGATCGCCTCGATGCGCTGGTTCTCGCGGATGGCGATGTATTCCATCTCCGGCGTGACGACGCCGCGCTTCGCGTAATGCATCTGCGAGACGTTGGCACCGGCGATGGCACGGCGCGGCTGCGGGCGCTGGCCAAAGCGCACCGCATCCAGCTTCGGGTCGTGCTCGCGCGCGCGGCCGAATTCGGACGAGAGGCCATCGAGCAGTTCGGTATCGCCGCGCTCGCCGATCCATTGCGCGCGCAGCGGCGCCAGGCCGCTGGCGAGGTCGATGCTCGCCAGCGGGTCCGTATACGGACCGGAGCAGTCGTAGATCGCGAATGGCGCGTTGTCCTCGCCGCCGAACATCGTCGGCGTCTTCGTCAGCGCGACCTCGCGCATCGGCACGCGGATGTCGGGCCGCGAGCCTTCGACGTGGATCTTGCGCGAGCCTGGAATCGGGCGGGTGACGTCGGCCGACAGTTGCTCGGCCTGCTGGAGGAGTTCGGTGGGAACCGCGTTCATCTGTTTCGTCCATTGTTCGTGGGAGCGGTGGCGCGAGAGCGACCTTGATTGCCGGATTTCGTCCCGCGCTTCGGCGCGTAGACATCATGGCAAGGGAAGATCATTCGCGGCGCTACGCGGACGAAGCGGCGGCGCTCGGATCGTGACGGAATCGTGACGGATCCGGCGAAGCTTCCCTACGGCGGTGCGATCCGCATCAGGTTCGAAGGGTGTGTCTCAACCGGCCAAGGCCAGTACCCCCGCTTCGGGGGATATTAGAGCACACGCGATTTTCCCTAGCCTGCAGGTGTGAACAGCCCCTCATATCCCCCTCTGTCGTTTTCGATGGATGACATCGTTGTCGCCCGCCTGAACCGCCCACCGGGACGGCGCCAGCGCATCGCCAACCAGGTACTGGCCCGCCTCGGCACGGGATTGCGCGTCGCGGCCCGGCCGTACAGTTGGGGCTACGGCAATGTCGAGTCGCGCGTGAACGTGTTCCATCTCGCCAGCCAGACCTGCGCCTACGACGTTCCGGGCGATCTGGTCGAGGTCGGATGCGCGCTCGGCGGCTCCTCGGTCGTGATCCAGTCGGTGCTGTCGGCCGGCGGGGAAACCGGCAAGTCCTTCCATGTCTACGACAGCTTCGAAGGGCTGCCCGAACCCAGCGCTACCGACGCCGCCGACAGCGTCTACCGAAAGGGCGACATGGCCGCGCCCCTCGAACGGTTCGAAGCGAGCTTCCGCTACCTCGGCCTGCCGTCGCTGCCGGTCATCCACCGCGGCTGGTTCGACGACACCATTCCGGCGCAGCTGCCCGACCGGATCAGCTTTGCCCTGATCGATTGCGACCTGTACACCTCGACCGCGCACGTGCTGCCGCACGTGTATGCGCGGATGTCGCCGGGGGCGATCGCCATGTTCGGGGTGTACTACGACCCCGCCGTGTATCCGTGCGAAGGGATCCAGGACACCTACGCCTCGCCGGGCGTGAAGCGGGCGACCGACGAATTCTTCGCCGACAAGCCCGAGCGGGTCTCGGTCCTGTACGCGAACGAATATTCCAACGGGTACTTCCGCAAGGTCTGACCCGGTTTCGGCCAGGGGTTCCACCAGACAGCAGTGCCACCGGCAGGGTTTGCCCGGACGCATGACTGCGTGCGCGAAAGAACTGATGCCGCCACAAGGTTATTTGACACGCCCTGACACCAGCCGCTATCACTGCCCCATGCAACTTCTTTCCACGCGCTTCCGTCCGATCCGCAGCCACGCTGCGATCGACGCGCGCGCGACCGCCACTGCCCGCACTACCATCACCATGACCCGATGGTGGATGCGGCTGGGCGTTGTGGACTGAGATTCCAAACCCCGCCCCGCATCCGGACCGGATGCGGGGACACGCGTCCGGCGGCTGCGGGGCTTATCAGGAGCCCTCGCATGCCCTTCGATCCTCCTCCCTCGCCGCTGGCGAAGCCGGACGCCCACGCGCAGGCCGGCGCCGCGTTGTGCCACGCGCACAAATTCGGTGGCAGCAGCCTCGCCACCGCCGAACGATTCCGGCAGGTCGCGGCGCTGCTGCGCGGAACGGGTACACCGCGCATCGTGGTGGTCTCGGCCATGCAGGGCGTCACCGATGCGCTGACCTCGCTGGCACAGTCCGCACTGGCCAGGCAGCGCTGGCACGACGATTTCAGGGCACTGCGCGACCGTCATATCGCAGTCGCAGGCGAACTCGACGCGGAGGGCGCGCACGCGCTGGTCGCATGGCTCGAAACGGAATTCGCCGCATTGCAGGCCTCCCTGTCCACGCCCTCGCGCCGGCCGGAATGGTTCGCGACGCTGCAGGGCGCGGGCGAGGTCTGGTCTGCGCGCATGCTGCTGGCGACGCTCGATGGCGCAGCCGCCGGCTGGGCAGTACTGGATGCGCGTGAGGTGCTCGCAGTCCATCCCGGCGAACTCGGGGTCGGCGTCGACTGGCCGCGCAGCCGTGCCCGCCTGGCCACATGGCGTGCGGCGAACCGGCAGGCGAACGTCATCGTCACCGGTTTCATCGCCCGCGGCAGCGATGGCGCGGTGACGACGTTGGGGCGCAACGGCAGCGACTATTCGGCGGCGATCTTCGCGGTGCTGTGCAATGCCAGCGAACTGACCATCTGGACTGACGTCGACGGCGTGCTCAGCGCCGATCCGCGCTTGGTGCCGGACGCGGTGTGCCTGGAGTCGATGTCGTACGCCGAGGCCTGCGAACTGGCCTACTTCGGCGCCAGGGTGCTGCATCCGCAGACCATGGCGCCGGCGATGCAGGCAGGCCTGCCGATCCGCATCCGCAACACGCTGCGCCCGCAGGCGCCCGGCACGTTGATCACCGCCGATTCGGCGCCCGCCGCCTCGCCGGTGAAGGGGCTCAGCCTGGTTTCCGACATGGCGCTGCTCGAGCTCACCGGTGCCGGCCTGATTGGCGTGCCTGGCACGGCCGAGCGCATGTTCGCCGCGCTGCATACGGCCAGCGTGTCGGTGACGATGATCTCGCAGGGCTCCTCCGAACATTCCATCTGTTGCGTGCTGCGTGCCGATCAGGCCGAGCGCGGCCGCATGGCCGTGCAGGCGGCATTCCGCGACGCCATCGCCGACGGCCAGGTCGAAGGCGTGCGCGTCACGCCCGGTATCGCGGTGCTTGCGGCGGTGGGCGATGGCATGGTCGGCACGACGGGCGTGTCCGCACGCCTGTTCAATGGCCTGGCCCAGGCGCGCGTCAACATCCGCGCGATCGCGCAGGGTGCGAGCGAACGCAACGTCTCGGTCGCGGTATCCGCCGAGGACGCCACGCGCGGATTGCGCGCTGCGCACGCCGCCTTCTGGCTGTCGCCGCAGACGCTGTCGGTCGGCGTGATCGGCCCCGGCAATGTCGGTCGCGCCCTGCTCGCACAGCTGGCGCAGGCCGCGTCGCGCTACAGCGGCGCCGGGGTCATTCCGATCGAAGCGAAGCAGACAGGCGCAAGCGGCCTTGACCTGCGCCTGCGCGCGATTGCCAACAGCCGGCGCATGCACCTGGCGCCACGCAGACTCGATCCCTCGGAGGCCGTTGCAGCATTGGAGGAAGGCGAAGCGCTCGACTTCGCCCGTTTTGCCGCACACGTGCGCGCCGAGCACCTGCCGCACGCCATGATCGTCGACTGCAGCGGCAGCGATGCGGTCGCCGCGCATTACGCCGAGTGGCTCGCGGCCGGCATCCATGTGGTGACGCCCAACAAGCATGCCGGCGCCGGTCCGCTGGAGCGCTATCGCGCGATCCGCGCGGCGACCCGGCACGGCGGCCACTTCCGCTACGAAGCCACCGTCGGCGCCGGCCTGCCGGTGATCCAGACCCTGCGCAACCAGCTCGATACCGGCGACGAACTCACCGAAGTCGAAGGCGTGTTTTCCGGCACGCTGGCCTGGCTGTTCAATCGTTTCGACGGCAGCGTGCCGTTCTCGCGGCTGGTCGCCGAGGCGCGCGAACTGGGCTACACCGAACCCGATCCGCGCGACGATCTCGGCGGAGTCGACGTGGCGCGCAAGCTGGTGATCCTGGCACGCGAAGCCGGACGCGAGCTGTCGCTGGAAGACGTGGAAATCGAAAGCCTCGTGCCACCGGCGCTGCGCGAGGTGGGTCGCGAGGAATTTTTGTCGCGACTGCAGGAACTCGATGCGCCGCTGCAGGCGCGGCTGGACGCGGCGCGGCGCGAAGGTCGCGCGCTCCGCTATCTCGCACGACTGGACAGCGAAGGCCGTGCACGCGTCGGCCTGGTCTCGCCCGATCCGGACCACCCCAGCCTGCACAGCCAGCTCACCGACAACCTGGTCCAGTTCCGGACCCGCCGTTACGCCTGCAATCCGCTGGTGGTGCAGGGACCGGGCGCGGGTCCCGACGTGACGGCGGCGGGCGTGTTCGGCGATATTCTCGCCATCGCGCAGGCGCTGGGGGCACGGCCATGAGCGTTGTCCCCGTCGCCGCATCCCCCTTCCGCCCTCCGCCCGCCTCCATGACCGCGACCAAAACCACGGCCTTCGCCCCCGCCAGCGTCGGCAACATCGGCGTCGGCTTCGACCTGCTCGGCCACAGCATCGCCGGGCCGGGCGACCGCGCGCAGGTCACGCGCATCAGCGAACCGGTCGTGCGCATCAGCGCGATCGAAGGCGACGTCGCCGGGGTCGCGCAGCTGCCGCTCGATGCGCCGCTCAACACCGCAGGCCGCGCGCTGATCGAGTTGCGCGAACGCCATGGCATCGCGCACGGCTTCGAACTGCGCCTGCATAAGGGCATTCCGCTGGGCTCGGGCCTGGGTGGCTCCGCCGCGTCGTGCGTGGCGGCGCTGGTGGCGGCGAATGCGCTGCTCGACATGCCACTGGAGCGCGAGGACCTCTACCCGCTCGCCCTGGTCGGCGAGGCCGTCGCGAGCGGCAGCACGCACGGCGACAACGTCGCGCCGATGTTGTTCGGAGGCGTCGTGCTGGCGACATCGACACGGGCGATCCGCCTGCCCGCACCCGAGTTGTACTGCGCCGCCGTGCATCCGCACTTCGTGCTGGAGACGCGACATGCACGCGCGGCGCTCGTGCAGCCGTATGCGATCGGCGACTTCGTGCGGCAAAGCGAGCACTTGGCGTTGTTCCTCACCGGACTGGCACGCGCCGACCTGTCGCTGATCGCCGAGGGCCTGCGCGACGTGCTGGTCGAGCCACGCCGCGCCGCGTTGATTCCGGGTTTCGCGGAAGTGAAGGCGGCGGCGCTGGCGCACGGCGCGCTCGGCGCGAGCATCTCCGGTGCGGGGCCCACGGTGTTCGGCTGGTTTGCCAGCGCGGACGAGGCCTCATGGGCGGCGCATGCAATGCAGGTCGCCTTCGCCGGTGCCGGCCTGGAGAGCGATGTCTACGTTTCGCCGGTGAACGGGCCGCGCGCCGAGCTCGTTGCATGAGGTTCGCCAGCACGCGCGGTGGCGTCGAGCCCGCGCCGCTGGACGTGGCACTGGCGGCCGGACTGGCGCCCGACGGCGGACTCTACGTGCCCGAATCGATACCGCGCGCGGACATGGATCGCGCTGGCGCCACCCTGGCGCAGACAGCCCGCGCGGTGCTCGCCCCGTACTTCCTGCAATCGGACCTGCGCGAGGCGCTGCCCGCACTGTGCGACGCCGCCTTCGCCCGGCCCGCGCCGCTGCGCGCGCTGGCGTCATCGGACAATGATCACGTCCTCGAGCTGTTCCATGGCCCCACCGCCGCGTTCAAGGATTACGCCGCGCGCTTCCTCGCCGAATCGCTGGCGCGACTGCGCGATCCCACCGCGCCGCCCACGACTATTCTCGTCGCCACCTCGGGCGATACCGGTGCCGCGGTCGGCGCCGCGTTCCACCGCCGCCCCGGCTTCAACGTGGTGATCCTGTACCCCGACGGCCGCGTCGCGCCGCGCCAGGCGCACGGCCTGGAATGTTTCGGCGACAACGTGCGCACCTACCGCGTCGCCGGCAATTTCGACGATTGCCAGCGCCTGGTGAAGCAGGCGCTCAGCGACGAGTCGCTGCGCGCGCGCCTGTCGCTGAGCTCGGCCAACAGCATCAGCCTCGGCCGTCTGCTGCCGCAGATGGCCTACTACGCGCATGCCGCGCTGGAATTCCGGGCCGGACACGGCGTGCCGCTGAATTTCATCGTACCCACCGGCAACCTCGGCAATGCGCTGGCGTGCTGGTTGGCGCGGTGCATGGGCCTGCCGATCGGCGACATCGTGTTGGCGAGCAATGCCAACGACGCGCTGCCGCGCTACTTCGCCGGCGGCGACTACGCTCCGCGCGCGAGCGTCGCCACGCTGGCGAATGCCATGGATGTTGGTGCACCGAGCAATTTCGAGCGCCTGCGCTTCTGGCACCGCGACGATGCGGAACTGCGCGGCGCCATGCGCGCCTTCAGCGTGGACGACGACGCCATCCGCGACACCCTCCGCGAGGCACCGCAACGCCATGGCGTGGTGCCCTGCCCGCACACCGCCGTCGGCCTGTGCGTGCTTGAACGCCTGCGCGAAGCCGCCGATACGCGCCCCTGGGCCGTGGTCGCGACCGCGCATCCGGCAAAGTTCGACAGCATCGTCGAACCGCTGGTCGAGCATGCGGTGGAACTGCCACCCGCGCTGGCGGCGTGGCTGGCGCGGCCTGCGCAAGGGTGGCCGATGGCAGCTGATTACGACGCGCTGCGCGCGGAGCTGCTGGGCTGAGACGGACGCGCGGTTGCGTGTCGGCAGTGAAGAATGGGTGCGGCGAGCCATCCGAAAGTCCGGGAGGGGGGAGAGAGCCTCCGGATGGCCCGCCGCAAAGACGTCAGCCGCCGCCTGCTTCTGAGGCGTGCTGCGGCGCGTTGTTCTGACCCGCAGCTCGGCTCTCATCGCGGCGCACCCGGAACCACGTCGCGTACAGCGCCGGCAGGAACAGCAGCGTCAGCACCGTGGCCACGATCAGGCCACCCATGATCGCCACCGCCATCGGTCCGAAGAACGCGCTGCGCGTGAGCGGAATCATCGCCAGCACCGCGGCGAGCGCGGTCAGCACGATCGGGCGGAAGCGGCGCACGGTCGCCTCGATGATCGAATGCCAGCGGTCGTTGCCGGCCGCGATGTCGTGTTCGATCTGGTCGACCAGGATCAACGAGTTGCGCATGATCATGCCGCCGAGCGCGATCGTGCCGAGCATGGCGACGAAGCCGAACGGCACGCGGAACACCAGCAGGAACAACGTCACCCCGATCAGCCCCAGCGGCGCGGTCAGCAGCACCAGCGCGGTGCGCGCGAAGCTGCGAAGCTGCAGCATCAGCAGCGTCACCACCACCAGCAGGAACAGCGGCATGCCGGCGTTGATCGAGTTCTGCCCGCGGGCGGAATCCTCGACCGCGCCGCCGGTCTGCAGCAGGTAGCCCTCCGGCAGCTGCCCGCGGATGCCTTCCAGGGTCGGCAGGATCTGCGCGACCACGGTCGGCGCGGTCAGCGTGTTGCGGATGTCGGCGCGCACGGTCACCGTCGGCAAGCGGTCGCGGTGCCAGATCACGCCGTCCTCGAACACGTATTCGAGCTTGGCGATCTGCGACAGCGGCACCGGCCCGTTAGCGGTGGGCACGGCGAGGCTGCCGAGCAGGTCCAGGCGCGCGCGTTCCTCGGCGGGCCCGCGCATCAGCATCTCGACCAGCTCGTTGCCTTCGCGGTAGGTGCTGACGTGCAGGCCGGACAGCGAACCCGACAGGAAGCGCGCCACTTCCGCCGAGCTCACGCCCAGCGCACGCGCACGGTCCTGGTCGATCACCAGTTTCACCACCTTGCTGGGCTCGTCCCAGTCGAGGTTGACGTTGGCGACGTTCGGGTTCTCGCGCACCTTCGCTTCGACCTGCTTCGCCAGCGCGCGCACCCGGTCGATGTGTTCGCCGGACACGCGGAACTGCACCGGGTAGCCCACCGGCGGCCCGTTCTCCAGGCGTGTCACGCGCAGCTGCAGTTCGGGGAACTTCGGGGCGACGTCGTTGATCAGCCAGTGGCGCAGTTCCTCGCGCGCCTCGGTGTCCTTGGCGCGCACCACGAACTGGGTGAAGTTGGCCTGCGGCAGCTGCTGGTCGAGCGGCAGGTAGAAGCGCGGCGAACCGGTGCCGACGTAGGCCACGTAGTTGTCGATGCCTTCGCGCTTCTTCAGTAGCGCCTCCAGCTTCTTCGCCTGCGTCTCGGTCGAGCGCAGGGAGACGCCTTCGGCCAGTTCCATGTCGACCATCAGTTCGACGCGGGTGGAATCGGGGAAGAACTGCTGCGGCACGAAACGGAACATCGCGACCGACAGCACGAACGCACCCGCGGTCAGGCCGATCACCAGCCAGCGGCGGCGCAGGCAGGCGTCCAACAGGTTGCGGAAGGCGACATGGAACTTCGACCCGTACGGATCGTGCACGTCACTCCCTCCCCCGCCTGCGGGGGAGGGTTGGGGTGGGGGTAAGTCCGCATCCGCAGCCCCCTTCCCAGCCTTCCCCCGCTTGCGGGGGAAGGAGCTCAATGCGCGCAGTCGTTGCCAGAACGATGGTTTGGCATGGGCGTTGTGCAGGTCGGGCAGCATGCGGTCGCCCAGATAGGGAATGAACAGCACCGCGGCGATCCACGACACCAGCAGCGCGATCGTCACCACCTGGAACAGCGAGCGCGTGTACTCGCCCGTGCTCGATGCCGCCGTCGCGATCGGCAGGAAGCCGGCCGCCGTCACCAGCGTGCCGGTGAGCATCGGGAACGCGGTGGTCTCGTAGGCGAAGCTCGCGGCCTTGAGGCGCGAGAAGCCCTGCTCCATCTTGATCGCCATCATCTCCACGGCAATGATCGCGTCGTCGACCAGCAGGCCCAGCGCCAGCACCAGCGCACCCAGCGAGATCTTGTGCAGGCCGATGCCGAAGTAGTGCATCACCGCGAAGGTCATCGCCAGCACCAGCGGAATGCTGACTGCCACCACCATGCCGGTGCGGAAGCCGAGCGAGAAGAAGCTCACCAGCAACACGATCGCCACGGCTTCGGCCAGCACGCGCACGAACTCACCGACCGATTCGTGCACGGCCGCGGGCTGGTCGGAGACCTTGCGCAGCTCCATGCCGGCCGGCAGCGACCGTTGCAGGCGCTTGAACTCGCTTTCCAGGGTCTTGCCGAGCTTGAGGATGTCGCCGCCGTCCTTCATCGCGACGGCTATACCGATGGCATCCTCGCCCATGAAACGCATGCGCGGCGCGGCGGGATCACTGAAGCCGCGCGTCACCGTCGCCACGTCGGCGAGGCGGATCGTGCGGCCGCCAGTGCGGATCGGGAAGTCGCGGATCTGCTCCACCGACTTGAAGGCCCCGGTGATGCGCAGCTGCACGCGCTCGGTCGGGGTCTCGAAGAAGCCCGCCGGCACCACCGCGTTCTGCTGCTCCAGTGCACTCTTCACGGCATCGAGCGGAATGCCCAGCGTGGCCAGCTTGGTGTTGCTGACCTCGATCCAGATCTTCTCGTCCTGCAGCCCGACCAGCTCGATCTTGCCAGCGTCGGGTACGCGCTGCAGTTCCAGTTGCACGCGCTCGGCGTAGTCCTTGAGCACGGCGTAGTCGAAGCCCTTGCCGGTCAAGGCGTAGATGTTGCCGAAGGTGTCGCCGAATTCGTCGTTGAAGAACGGGCCGACGGTGCCTTCCGGCAGCGTGGGGCGGATGTCGCCGACCTTCTTGCGCACTTGGTACCAGACATCCGGGATGTCCTTCGAATGCAGCGAATCGCGCGCGACGAAAGTCACCAGCGATTCGCCCGGGCGCGAGTACGAGCGGATGAACTCGTACTTGCCGGTCTGCATCAGCTGCTTCTCGATGCGCTCGGTGACTTCACGCGAGACCTCGTCGGCGGTGGCGCCCGGCCACAGCGTGCGCACCACCATCGCCTTGAAGGTGAAGGGCGGATCCTCGGACTGGCCCAGGTGGCGGTACGACCAGGCGCCGATCAGCGCCAGCAGCAGCATCGCGTAGACGACGAGAGTGCGGTTGTTGAGCGCCCACTCGGACAGGTTGAAACGACGCATAGGTCAGCGTTCCGTATTTGAGAGTCCCTTCTCCCCGCGTCGCGGGGAGAAAGGCGAAGCGAGCGACAGCTCGCTGGGGGAAGGGCGGATGAGGGACTGCTTTTGCGCCTGCGGCGCTCCCCTCATCCCGACCTTCTCCCCGCACGCGGGGAGAAGGAGGAGTGGAAGGATCAACGGGCCGTCAGGGCTACCGGCTTCGTGGCGGCCATGGCGATGGGGCGGTTCTCGCGATCCACCGGCGCGACCACCTGGCCTTCGCGTAGCAGGTGGCCGCCGGCGGTGACGATCCAGGCGCCGGGATTCACGCCGGACAGCACGGGCGCGGTGGTTTCGCCGAAGGCACCCAGTTGCACCGGCGCGAGATGCAGCCTGCTGGTGGACGGATCGACCACCCAGACCGCGGTGGCGTCGCCGGCACCGCGCTGGATCGCCGACAGCGGCACGTTGAGCGCGGCGCGCGTCCCGCTGTCCTGCACGTACACGCGGGCGCTCTGGCCCAGGTCGACCGCCTTGGCCGCCGCGCCGGTGAGCTCAACGCGCGTGGCATAGGTGCGCGCCTGCGGATCGGCGGCCGGGGCGATTTCGCGGATCGTGCCCGGCAGGCGCTGGCCCGGCGCGCTCCACAGTTCTACCGCTACCGGCTGGCCGACGCGGAACTCGCGGATGCGGCTTTCCGGCAGTGCGATGGCGACTTCGCGGCCGCCGTCGGCGGCGATGGTGAAAACGGTCTGTCCGGCACCGACGACCTGCCCGGCCTCGGCGGCACGGCTGGCGATCATGCCGTCATGCGGCGCGCGCAGCTGCGTATAGGCCGACTGGTTGCGGGCCACATCGAGGTTGGCGCGCGCGGCATTGACCTGGCCCTGCGCCGCGGTGGCGGCGGCGTTCTGTGCGTCCAGCGCCGAGCGACTGACCAGCTGCTGGCCGGCGAGCTTGGCGTAGCGGGCCTGATCGGCGCGGGCGCGGCCGAGTTCAGCTTCCGCGGCGGTCAGCTGCGCCTGCGCGGCGCGGGCCTGCGCGGCGAGATCGCCCGCATCCAGCACGGCGAGCACGTCGCCCTGGCGCACGTGCGCGCCGACATCGACATCGCGCCGCACCAGCTTGCCGGCCACGCGGAAGGACAGCGGGCTCTCCTCGCGGGCCCGGATTTCGCCGGCGTAGGCGGTGAGCGCGGCTTCGGCGCCGCCACCGGGATGCATTACCAGCACCGGCCGCGGCGCCTCGGTCGTACGGGCCTCGCTATTGCAGCCCGCCAGGGCGACCGCCGCGGCCAGGACCGCAAGACCGCCAAAAACGTGGGGGAATTTGCTACTCATGGCGCCAGCCCTCATACGGGGGAATTAGTGAACTAGCCGGTACTGTATATTTATAAAACCCGCTAGTCTAGTATCTGACCCCATGAAGTCCGCACCCTCGAAAATCCCGACCCCCAAACCCAGCAGCCCCGGCCGGCCCAAGGACCTGGGCAAGCGCGCCGCGATCCTGGAAGCGGCCAAGCGCATGTTCACGGCGCACGGGTTCGAGCGCGTGAGCATGGATCAGATCGCCGCCGAGGCCGGCGTCTCCAAGCTCACCGTCTACAGCCACTTCGGCGACAAGGAGACGCTGTTCTCCGCCGCCATCACCGCCAAGTGCGAGGAACAACTGGCCAATGGCCTGTTCGCGGTCGACCCGGATTCCTCGCTGCGCAATCAACTGCTCGGCATCGGCCGCGCCTTCGTCACCCTGATCAACAGTGAGGAATCGCTCGCGATCCATCGCGTGGTGACCACGCAGCCGCCGCCGACCAAGCTCGGCCAGCTGTTCTGGGACGCGGGGCCGCGCCTGGTGCAGGAGGCCCTGGCCTCCTTCCTTCGGGACGAGATCGCCGCGGGTGCGCTGGATATCCCGGACGTGCAGCGTGCCGCCTCACAATTCCTGTGCATGCTCAAGGGCGAGATGAACATGCTCCTGCTGTGCGGCTGCATCGAGCAGATCGACCCGGTCGAAGCGGAGGCGCACGTGCAGGCGACCGTCGACATGTTCCTGCGCGCCTACCAGGCCACGCCGGCACGCAAGCGCTGAGCACGCTCTGGTTACTTCAGTCTTGGTTACTTCTGGCACTAAGGCGGAAATCGGCCCGGCAGCGATCCTTTCCACGGCGATGGGCAAGCCCAGTCGTTAGAATTGGCACCCCGCCGTCCCCTACAGAATCCCCGAGATGAGCACGATCGATTTCGCCAAGGCCCGTGAACTGATGGTCGAACAGCAGGTTCGCCCCTGGGACGTGCTCGACCCGCGCGTGCTCGACGTCCTCGCCACGCTGCCGCGCGAAGGCTTCGTGCCCGCCGCGCACCGCACCCTGGCCTACACCGACCTCGCCCTGCCCTTGGGCCACGGCGAAGTGATGATGAAGCCGGTGGTCGAAGGCCGCGCCCTGCAGGCGCTTGGACTCGCTCCGGGCGACGATGTTCTGGAAATCGGCACCGGCAGCGGCTTCCTCGCCGCCTGCCTGGGCCAGCTGGCGCGCGAGGTGGTCAGCCTCGAACGCCACGCCGATCTCGCCGACGCCGCGCGCGCCAACCTGGCCGCACGGGGCATCGGCAATGTCAACGTGATCACCGCCGATGCGTTCTCGTGGGAAAGCAGCCGCCGTTTCGCCGCGATCTGCGTCACGGCCGCCGTGTCCACGATCCCGACGCGCTTCATCGATTGGCTGCAACCGGATGGCCGCATGTTCATCGTGCGCGGCCGGTCGCCGGCGATGGAAGCCGTCCTGCTGCGCAACCAGTCGGGCTCGCCGCGCATCGAATCCCTGTTCGAGACCGATCTCCCCTACCTCGCCGGCGCTGCGCCGGCGCCCACGTTCGAGTTGTAACGAGTTGTATAAAAACAAGGACCTTGCATGAGCCGCCGTCATCCGCTTGTTCTCGCACTAGCCGCTGTCATCAGCACCTCGGCCCTGCTGCCCGTCGCAGCCCACGCCGAAGACCTGTTGCAGACCTACGAACTGGCGCGCGCAGGCGATCCGCAGTTCTCCGGTGCCGAATCCACCCGCCTCGCCATCCGTGAAGGTTCGGTGCAGGCCCGCTCCGCGCTGCTGCCGCAGATCGGCGCGGATGCGACCATGAACCGGAATCGCAGCACCAATCCCGGCGAAAGCACGATCGATCCGGATAACGATCCGACCACCCCGAACGACATCTTCATCAGCCGCAGCAAGTCGGAAACCACGACCCGGGACCTGAGCGTCAACGTGCGCCAGATGGTCTATGACCACAGCAACTTCACCCGTCTCAAGAGCGCCAACGCCCTGACCGAAGCGGCCGATTACCAGCTCGACTCGGCCGCGGACGCCCTGATCACCCGCACCTCGGACGCCTATTTCCAGGTCCTGGTGCAGTTGGAATCACTCGCTGCCGCCGAGGCCGCCGAAACCGCGCTGAAGAAGCAGTTCGATTTCGCCTCCAAGCGCCTCGAGGTCGGCCTCGCGCCGATCACCGACGTGCATGAAGCCCGCGCCCAGTACGACAGCGCGCGCGCCAACACCATCCTGGTCCGCAACGCGGTCGAGGATTCCTACCAGGCGCTGCGCGAACTCACCGGCCAGCCCGTGACGAACCTGAAGGGCCTGCCGGAAGACTTCAAGCCGACCCTGCCGGAGTCCACCGGCATCGACCAATGGGTGGACTCCGCCGCCACGAACAACCCGGCACTGAAGGCCAAGCAACTGCAACTGCAGTCGGCCGAGGCTGACGTGAGCACCGCACGCGCGGGGCACTACCCGACGCTGTACCTCAACGGCGGCTACGGCGACACCAAGACCTGGGGCGACAACAACTTCACCAGCACCGGCGGCCCGTTCTCGTCTGACATCGACAACCACAACTATGGTCCATTCATCGGCGTGACCCTGTCGGTGCCGATCTACACCGGCGGCTTCACCCAGTCCACCGTGCGCCAGGCGCTCGCGCGCCGCGACGTCACCGAAGACGAACTGACCCAGCAGAAGCGCGCGCTCGACCGCAATACGCGCAATGCCTACCAGACCCTGGTCGCCGGTATCAGCGAAGTGGAAGCCCGCCGCCTGGCGCTGGTTTCCGCCCGTGCCGCCTATGACGCCTCGCAGGTCGGCCTGGAAGTCGGCACCCGCACCGTGCTGGACGTGTTGACCAACCAGCAGAACCTGTTCCGCGCCCAGCTGGCCTATGCGCAGACCCGCTACAACTTCCTGCAGGCCCGCCTCCTGCTCGAGCAGGCCGCCGGCACGCTCGACGTGGATGACATGAAGGAGATCAACGCATTGCTGACGGTGGATACCGAGGCCAAGCTACAGACGCCGTTGCAATAAAACGCGGCGGATGGCGATGCAACGAAGGCGGCCGATGGCCGCCTTTGTTTTTTACTGGTGGCCGCGATGCCGGCCCTCGCCTCAACCGCGCGGGCGCAGTACCGGCTCCAGCAGGGCCAGGGTGCGCGCCACCGCACCGCGTCCGGTTTCAATCAGCATGCGCCCGGCCTGGACCATGCGCGCCCGCGCCTGCGGATCCCCGAGCAGGGCGGCGACATCGCGGCCGATGGCCTCCGCATCGGCGCCGATCTCCAGCGCGCCTGCCTGCTCGAGTCGTTGCGCGATCTCGGCGAAGTTGTGCAGGTGCGGACCGGTCACGATCGCGGTCCCCGTCGCCGCCGGCTCGAGCAGGTTGTGGCCGCCGATGGCCTGCAGGCTGCCGCCGACGAAGGCGACATCGGCACAGGCGTAGAAATTCACCAGCTCGCCCAGTGTGTCGACCACGAACACCGCGTCATCGCGTTGCGGCCAGCCGCCACGCGCCCGGGCGGAAACCCGCCAGCCCGCACTGCGCGCCTGTTCGGCCACCGCGCGGAAGCGTTCGGGATGCCGCGGCGCCCACAACAGCAGCAGGTCGGGGAACGCCGCGCGCAGGCGTCGGTGGATCGCGATGACGTCGGCTTCCTCGTCCTCGTGCGTACTCGCCGCGATCCATACCGGCCGGCCCGGGACGTGCGCGCGGAACCCGGTGGCGAACTGCGCGACGCTGTCGGGCACGTTGACGTCGTACTTGAGGTTGCCCACTTCCAGCGCCTGCTCCTCGCGCGCGCCCAGGTGTACGAAACGCTGCGCGTCGGCATGCGATTGCGCCGCGACCGTATGCACGGTTCGCAACGCGCGCCCCACCAGCGGCGCCAGCACCTGGTAGCCATGCAGCGAACGCGCCGACAGGCGCGCATTGAGGATGTAGCTGGGAATCCCGCGATCGCGGCAGCCGAACAGCAGGTTCGGCCACAACTCGGTCTCCATGATCAGCGCCGCGAAGGGTCGGTAGTGATCAAGGAAGCGCCCGACCGCACCAGGCAGGTCGTAGGGCAGGTAGACGTGCTCCACCTCGTCCTTCCACAGCGCGCGCACGCGCTCGGACCCGGTCGGCGTGATCGTGGTGACCAGCAGGCGCAGGTCGGGATAGGTGCGGCGCAGCGCCTGCACGAGCGGCAACGCGGCATTCACCTCGCCAACCGACACCGCGTGCACCCACAGCGTGCGCGGGGGCATCGGATCCTGGTTGTAGACCGCGTAGCGCTCCGCCCAGCGTTGCAGGTAGGCAGGCTGGCGGAAGCCGCGCCAGATCAGGTGATAGATCGTGATGGGAGCAAGCAGGTACAGGGCCGCCGAATACAGGACGCGCAGGAGGCGCTCGACGAGATCAGGCTTCGTTACTGGCGGCATCGGCGAAGGATAACGAAGTTGCCACCACCCTCGCTGGCCTGCTGCTTCCACGGCATCGTTAGAATCGCCCCATGTCCGAAGCGCATCCGTCCACCCCCGTCGCCAGCCCCACCGATCCCGGCACGCCCCCGCGTGGCCCGCGACACTGGCCGATGTGGCTCGCCTACGCCGCGATGTGGACCGCCGCGCGATTGCCGTGGCCGCTGCAGCGCGCACTGGGCCGCGTGGCGGGATGGCTGGCGCGGATGCTGATCCCCACGCGCCGCCGTGCCGCGCGCATCAACATCGCGCTGTGTTTTCCCGAACTGGACGAAGCCGCGCGCGAACGCCTGCTGCGCGCGCACTTCCGCGACGTCGGTATCGGCCTGTTCGAATTCGCGCGGGCATGGTGGGGTTCGGCGGAACCCATGCGCCGCACCGTCACCATCGAAGGCCTGGAGCACGTGCGCGCGCTGCAGGCGCAAAAGCGCGGCGTCCTGTTCGTCTCCGGCCACTTCATGACCCTGGAACTGTGCGGACGCCTGATGTGCGACCACATCCCGCTCGCCGGCATGTACCGCCGCCTGCGCAGCCCGGTGCTGGAGTGGGCGGTCAAGCGCGGCCGGCTGCGTTATGCCTGCGCGATGTACAGCAACGACGAGATCCGCCCGGCGATGCGCCACCTCAAGCAGGGCGGCTTCCTCTGGTACGCGCCGGACCAGGACATGCGCGGCAAGGACACTGTGTTCGCGCCGTTCTTCGGCGTACCGGCGGCGACGATCACCGCCACGCACCAGTTCGCGCGCCTGAGCGGCTGCGCGGTGATCCCGTTCTTCCATCGCCGCGAAGGCGCGGATTACGTGTTGCGCGTGGGCGCACCGCTGGCGGATTTCCCCTCCAGCGACGCCACCGCCGACAGCGCACGCGTCAATGCCAGCATCGAGGCGATGGTGCGCGAGGCGCCGAGCCAGTACCTGTGGATCCACCGCCGCTTCAAACGGCGCCCGGCGGGCATGGTGTCGCCATACAAGACGCAGCGGGCGGCTACCTAGCGACCGCCGCGCCGCGCACGCCGCGCGAGAGCAGGCTGCCGGCGTACAACGCCGCCAGCAACAGCGTCAGCCCACCCCAGAACGTGGAGTAGAACGCCAGGTGGGTGTTGAACGGGAATACGGTCGCGGCCAGCGCGAGCATGGCCGGACGGGCATCCTCGCGCGCGGCCTCGTCGGCGAAACGCCATGCCCGCCACGCCAGGGCGACGCCCGACAGCCACAGCAGCAGGCCGATGCCGCCGGTTTCGCTGAGGATCTCGAGCACGATCTGGTGCGCATGCAGCGCGGGACCGCTGCCCCAGGCCGGCGGCTGCGATGGATCGGGATCGCAGGCGGGGAAGGCTTCGCGGAAACCGCGCGCGCCCACGCCGTTGACCGGATGTTCGCGTGCCATGCACAGCGCCGCGCCCCAGATGCGACCACGGCCCGACAGCGCGCTGTCGACACCGGTCTCGTCCGCGGTCAACGCATGCGTGGTGCGCTGCATGCGTTCGCGTACCTGCGGCACGGTCGCCGTCATCACCGCCATGGCGATCGCACCGAAGGCGAACACGCCGAGCAGTCGCTTCCATCCCAACAGGCCCCAGCCCGACAACACCAGCACCACGGCGAAGGTGATCCACGATGCGCGCGAACCGGCCAACAGCAGCACCAGGCCGATCGTGGCGGCGGCGACCAGCCAGCCCGTCGCGTGGAAGCGGCGACCCGCGGCGTACAACGCGAACGGCGACATGCTCGCCAGCACCTGGCCGAGCTTCAGGTTGCACGGCCCCAGCACGCCGCTGAGGCGGTCGGCCGCGGCGACTTCCTCGCTCGTGCACATCGGATGGTGGCTGATGGCCTGCTTGATCGAATCGATGCCGAAGAACAGCGGGCTGGTGCCGGTGAACGCCTGCACCAGCGCATCCAGCGTCCACACGCCGACGATGACGGCCAGCCCGGTGAAGGTGACGCGGCGTCCGCGCGGACTGGCCACCGCGGAGGCGACCAGCCACAGGAACGGCAGGTAACGCAGGTCTTCGGCGGTCTGCGCGAACGAGTGCGCGCGATCGATGCTGTCGATGGCGGACACCAGTTCCGGCACCCAGTAGGCGCAGAACAGCACGCTCGTAAGCGCCCAGGCATGGTTGCTCAGCAGTTGCGCGCCGCCGCGGAAGCGCGACACCACCAGTTTGAAGATCGCCGCCAGGGCGCCCAGCACGAGGACCGCTTCGGCATAACCCGGCGCCGGCCACAGGGCGACATAGGTGAGGATCCAGGCGGGCGCCCAGTGCCAGCCACCCTCCTGGTCGCCATGGATGGCGGCAGGGGCCTCAGCCACAGAGTTCGGTGTAGACGGCAAGCGTGGACTCCTGCATCGCGCGCAGCGTGTGCGGAATGGTAGCCGGAGGCGACGGCGGCTGCGCCAGCAGGTCGCGTGCGGCCTGCAGCAGTGCGTCGGCATCGAAGGGGGCGACGCCGCCGCGTGGTTGCAACTGTGCGAGCAGTTCGCCCACGCCGCCATGGGCCCAGCCGAGCACGGGACGCCCCACGGACAGCGCCTCGACGACGGTGCGGCCGAAGGATTCGGGTTTGCGCGAGAGCTGCAGCACCAGGTCGCTGGCCGCGTAAGCGCGCGCGATCTCGTGGGTGGGCGGAGTGAAGGCGACGGCCTCGGCGACGCCAAGCGCAGCGGCTTCGCGTTCGAGTTCGGCGATGTAAGCCTCGCGGCCGGCCTCGCGCGCGCCCGGCAACCACAGCGTGGCCGCGCTGCCCGCAGCGCGCAGCCCCGCCAGCAGCCTGAGCGCATCGGCGTGGCCCTTGAGGCGTGTACCGCGCCCGGGCAGCAGCAGCAACGGGCCAGGCGTCGCCAGGGCCGGATGCTGCGTCGCTGCCCACGCCCGTGCGGCGGCATCCGGGTACGGCGCGCGCGGGAACATCGCCGTGTCGATGCCACGGGGAATCACGCGCAGCCTGGCCGCGTCGGTCGCCGGGTAATGCTTCAGCACGTAGTGGCGCACGGTGTCGGACACGCAGATCACACGCTCGCCGCGCGTCATCACCGCGCTGTAGCGCGAGGGCGAATTGAGTCCGTGCACGGTGGTGACGAAGCGCGGCCGGTTGCGCATGCCGCGCAAGGCGAACACCGCCAGCCACGCCGGCAGGCGCGAACGCGCGTGCACGAGGTCGACGCGTTCGTGCGCGAACAAGGCGCGCAGCGCGCGGACATGGCGCAGTGTCAGCAGCGACTTGCGGCCGATGTCCAGGGTGATGTGTTCGGCGCCCAAGGCCTGCAATGCCGGCACCAGCCGACCGCCGGCGGAGACGACGATGGCGCGATGGCCGGCGCGCACCAGCGCCTCGGCGATCTCGAGCGTGGAACGTTCGACCCCGCCGGATTCCAGCGCGGGCAGCAACTGCACAACTGTCAGGCGGCGCATGGGCCCGCGACAGACCCGACGACACGCCAGGGTTTAAGCCGCGCCCGCGGCCGGTAATGGCAAACCACCGGCGCCTCGATGGCGATCGGAATGCGGCGGGGCGCTCGCATGGCCTGTCCTTAGCTGATCGAAGAGATCGGGATGACGGCGGTCAATCTTCGAGCACGAAGTGCGCGCCGCAGTACGGGCACTGGCATTCGCGTTCGGCTTCGATGGGCAGGTACACGCGCGGATGCGAGTTCCACAGCGCCATCGACGGCAGCGGGCAGCTCAGCGGCAGGTCGGCGCGGGTGACGACGTAGCGCTTCTCGGCGTTGGCCTGGGTCGGATGAATCGGGGCGGCAGTCATGGCGTGCGACTTCGTGAAGCGTGGGGGCGCATTGTAGGGCGCCGCGATGATCTTCCACTAGCGGCCCGGTTCAGCGCGCCGCAGCGCGCCGAGGCAGGTGGCGACCGGCTTTTCGACGGTACATTGTGCTTACCCGGGCTCGCGGTCCGCCCCCTCAGTGGAACGCGGCTGAGTCCGCCTACGGCAGGTCGAACAGCAGCACTTCGCTGGCCTCGGTGGCCGCGAGCTGCAAAGTTCCGCTTTCCTCGGTCAGGCCGATGGCATCGCCGGCGGCGAGCTTCCTGCCCGCCGCTTCGACGGCGCCGCGCACGACCTGCAGCCAGTAGCGGCGCTGCGGATCCAACGGCTGCCCGATCCCGGCGCCTGCCTCCAACCGCGTGAGGTACAGCCGCGCGTCCTGGCGGATGGCGAGGCTGCCATCGGCGCCGTCGGGCGAGGCCAGCAACGCCCAGCGTCCGCGGGATTCGTCGCCTGCCGCCACCCGTTGCCCATAGGCCGGCCGCGCGTTGAGGCGGTCGGGCTGGATCCAGATCTGCAGGAAGTGCACGGGCTCGGCATCGCTGGCGTTGTATTCGCTGTGCTCGATGCCATGGCCGGCGCTCATCCACTGCAACTCGCCGGCGCGGATCACGCCGCCACCGCCGCTGTCGTCGCGATGAGCCAGTGCGCCCTCGAGCACGTAGCTGAGGATTTCCATGTTGGCGTGGCGATGCGGGGGGAAGCCCGCACCGGCGGCGACGCGATCGTCGTTGATCACCCGCAGCGCACCGAAACCCATCCACGCGGGGTCGTAATAGCTCGCGAAGGAGAAGGTGTGCCGGCTGGCAAGCCAGTCGGCACCCCCACGGCCACGCGCATCGGCGGGACGCTCGATGATCATCGCGGCTTACTTCTTGGCCGCGTCCGGCTTCGGCACCATCGCCTCGGTGGTGATGCGGATGGTGATGTCGTCGCTGACGTTGGGGACGAACTTGGCGATGCCGAACTCGCTGCGCTTGATCGTGGTGCTGGCGTCGAAGCCGATGGCCGCACGCTTGCCCAGCGGATGCTCGCCGGACTTGTTCAGGGTCACCTCGAGCACCGCCGGCTTGGTCACGCCGTGCACGGTGAGGTCGCCGATCACGCGCAGCTTGTTGTCGCCGGCGGGTTCGGTCTTGGTGCTGGCGAAGGTGATGACCGGGAACTGCCCGGCGTCGAAGAAATCGCCGCTGCGCAGATGCTCGTCCAGATCCGGCACACCGGTGTCGAGACCGGTCAGCGGGATGGTGACCTTGACCGACGACTGGCCGACATGGGCGGCGTCGTAGACGATCACGCCATCGACCTCGCCGAAGCGCGCGGTCGGGTGCGAGAAGCCGAAGTGGGTCCAGCCGGCGATGACGTTGGTGTGGTTGGGATCGATCTTGTACGACACCGGGGCAGCGAAGGCGTTGCCAGCCAGGGTATTACCCGCCAGGAACAGCGCGGCGGCGAGGGTCAGGGGTTTGAACATGGTGGACTCCGTGGAAATGTGGTGATGCAGGGAGGCGCGTAACGCGCCGGAAGATTCGCAAAACAGATCAGAACCCAGATCAGACGATGCGCGCGGCCTCGTCGAAGGCGAGGCGGGGCGAGCGCGGGAACAGCTTTTGCGCATCGCCATGGCCGAGGTTGACGAGGAAGTTCGATTTCCAAGGCGTGCCCGCAAAGAACGCCGCGTCGACCTTGGCATTATCGAAGCCCGACATCGGCCCGCAATCCAGGCCCAGCGCGCGCGCGGCCAGGAGCAGGTAGGCGCCCTGCAGGCTGCCGTTGCGCAGGCAGATGGTCTCGATCGCGGCTGCGGGCTTGCTGTCGAACCAGCTCCTGGCGTCGGTGTGCGGGAACAGGTACGGCATCTTCTCGAAGAAGGTCGTGTCGTAGGCGACGATCACCGTCACCGGCGCGGCCATGGTCTTGGCGTAATTGCCTTCGTCCAGCGCCGGACCGAGCTTGGCCTTGGCCTCCGCCGACTTCACGAACACAAAGCGCGCCGGGGAGGAATTGGCCGTGGTCGGTCCCCACTTGAGCAGGTCGTAAAGCTGGTGCAGCAACTCGTCGCTGACCTCACCGCCGATCTCGTTGTGGGTGCGGGCGGTGCGGAACAACTGGTCCAGCGCGTCGGCCGGCAAGGCGGAATGCATCAATCGATCTCCAGGACACAGGAATACGGATACAGCGGGCGCAGGGGTGCGTGGCCGTCGCGGCCAAGGCGGGGAAGTGTAGAGTCTGGCGCGTGAAACCACAGGCGGCGACGCCGGAACGGACCTATTCCCCGATGCAACAACGCCCCGATGCCTGGACGCTCAGCGATGGCCATGCCGGCAACGTGCGGCAGGCGCAGGCCCTGGTCGCGGCGTTGGGCACGGCATCGGCGCGAGAGTGGACGCTGCAGGCACGCGCACCCTGGCGCTGGCTGTCGCCGCGGCGGCTGCCGGCGGCGCGCAACGCCTTCGGCGCTGCCTTCGCGCACGCACTGGCGGCCCCGCCGCACCTCGCCATCGGCTGCGGTCGCCAGGCCGCCCTGGCGACGCGGCTGTTGCGCGAGCGCGGCACACGCGCGGTGCAGATCCTCGATCCGCGCATCGATCCGCGGCATTGGGACGTGGTCATCGCCCCCGAACACGATGGCCTTGGCGGCGACAACGTCATCACCCTGCTCGGCAGCCTGCATCCGGTCGACGACCTGTGGCTGGCGGCTTCGCGGCAGCAATTCGCCGCGTTCGCGCAGTTGCCGCAACCGCGCACGGCGGTGCTGCTCGGCGGGACGAGCGCGCATGGCAGCGTCGACCTCGAGGCGCTTGCGCATGGGCTCGACGCACTGGCGGCGCACGTTGCACGCGAAGGCGGCAGCGTGCTGGCAACCGCGTCGCGCCGCACGCCCGCGCCGGCACAGGTGCTGCTGCGGGAAAAGCTGGGGGCACTCGGCGTCACGTGGTGCGACGCAGGCGACGGCCCCAATCCGTACGCAGGGCTGCTGGGCTGGGCGGACCGCATCGTCTGCACCGCCGACTCGGTGAACATGCTGTCGGAAGCGGCCGCGACCAACGCACCGGTGTTCGTGTCCGGCCACGACGCGATCAGCGGGCGGCCGCGCCGCTTCGTCGACAGCCTGATCGCACGCGGCCGCATCCGCGCGCTGGACGAGTCGTTGGTTCCCTTTGCGGTGACCCCGCTGCGCGAGACCGCACGCGTCGCGGCGGAAGTCCGTACCCGCCTGGGCCTGTAGCCCGCAAACGCACGGCTTTGGCGCTATTCGAAAGCGAGGCCGTTGGCCCGCGCGGCGGTACGCACGGCCACGCGCGCGGCTTCGAGCCCGGCATCGAGTGGCAGGCGCCGCGCACGGCGATCCAGCGTGCACTCCAGTCCACGCGACAGCAAGGTAGCGTGCGCCTCCAACAGCGCGGCGGTGGTCGCGGCGTCGAACAGGCCGGCCGCGTGCATCGCATCCACCAGTCCGGGGGTGTTGCGTGGCGCGAGCAGCTCGCGCCGCGATTGCGCATGCACCAGCACCAGCGCCTGCAGCACGAACTCCAGGTCGACCAGCCCGCCCTCGCCCTGCTTGAGATCGAACACGGCCGCATCGCTGCGATCCAGCTCCGCGCGCATGCGCCGGCGCATCGCGACCACATCCTCGCGCACCTGCGCGGGATCGCGTGCATGCGCCAGCGTTTCCGCGCGCACGCGCTCGAAGTCGGCATGCAGGACCGGGTCGCCGGCGACGAAGCGCGCGCGCACCAGCGCCTGGTGTTCCCAGGTCCACGCGCGCTCGCGCTGGTAGTCGCCGAAGCTGGCGAGCGATGACACCAGCAGGCCCTTGGCGCCGTCGGGACGCAGGCGCACGTCGACCTCGAACAGCCGTCCCGCGGCAGTGACCGCGCCCAGCAGCGCCACGATCTTCTGCGCCAGCCGTGCGAACCAGCGCGTCGCGTCCAGGGGCCGCGCGCCATCCGAGTGCGCGTCGGGCGGCGCGTCGTACAGGAAGACCAGGTCGAGATCGGAGCCGAAGCCGAGCTCCTCGCCGCCAAGGCTGCCGTAGCCGAGCACGACGAACCGCGCATCGGCGATGACGCCGTGCGCGCTGCCGACTTCCTGCCACGCCAGCGCCAGCACACGCGCGACCACGCCGTCGGCGAGCCAGGCCAGCTGCTGCGCGCTCGCTGCAGCGGGCTGGCGGTGGTCGCGCACGGCCATCGCGATGCGGAAGCTCAGCGCCTGCCGCAGCTCGTTGAGTTCCTGCAACACCTCTTCGGTGTCGTCGCCGGCGACGGCGGCGCACGCTTCGAGCAGGGCCTCGCGACCGGGCAGGCTGCCGCCGACACGCGCATCCAGCAGTTCATCCAGCAGGAGTGGATACGCGGCGAGACGTTCGGCCAGCAGGGCACTGCGGGACACGACGTCGACCAGCCGCTGCAGCGCCGCGGGTTGTTCGTCGAGCAGTGCCAGGTAGGCACTGCGGCGTAGGATGTTCTGCAGCAGGGCCAGGAGCCGGCGCAGCGCCAGCATCGGGTGCTGCGAACCCGCCGCCCCCTGCAGCAACGCCGGCAGCACGCGATCGAGGCGCGCGCGCGCAGAATCCGACAGCCCTTTCACGCCCGGACTGCGGGCGAGATCACGCAGCAGACCGTCGGCCTGCTCGGCTTCCGCGAAACCGGCAGCGCGCAGCTCGTCGGCATCTCCTGCATCGGGCAGCGCATGCCAGTACGACGCCAGCGCGCCGGGGGTCAGCGCCTTGTGCCGGGGCGCGAGCAGTGCGTCGAACTCGGCGGTGACGCGCGCACGATGCGCATCGAGCTCGGCCCGCAAGGCGTCCCAGCCGGTGTAGCCCAGTGCAATGGCGATGCGCCGCCGATCCTCATCGCGATCCGGCAGCGCGTGCGTCTGCGCGTCGGCAAGCATCTGCAGGCGGTTCTCGATGCGTCGCAGGAATCGATAGGCATCCGCCAGTGCGATGCCGGTGTCCGCGCTGACGTGGCCGGCATCGACCAGGGCCTGCAGCGCCGGCAACAGGCGGCGCTCGCGCAGGTGCGGCTCGCGCCCGCCGCGGATCAGCTGCAACGCCTGCGCCAGGAATTCGATTTCGCGGATGCCGCCAGGACCGCGCTTGATGTCGTCGGCCAGCTCGCGGCGGGCGACTTCGGCGCTGATCGCCGCCTTCATCGAACGCAGTCCGTCGAGCGCGCCATAGTCGAGGTAACGCCGATACACGAACGGCCGCAAGGTTTCGAGGAAACGTTCGCCCGCCGCGAGGTCGCCGGCGACCGGGCGCGCCTTCTGCCATGCGTAGCGCTCCCAGTCGCGACCTTCGTGCTGGAAGTACTGCTCCATCGCCGCGAACGACCACGCGACGCGGCCGACGTTGCCATACGGGCGCAGGCGCAGGTCGACGCGGTGACTGAAACCGTCGGCGGTGGCTTCATCGAGCAGCTTCGCCAGTTGCTGGCCGATGCGCGCGTAATAGGTTTCGGCCGCCAGCGCGCGGGCGCCGTCGGACTCACCGTCGCACTCGTAGGCATAGACGAGATCGATGTCGGAACTGAAGTTCAGTTCGCCACCGCCGAGCTTGCCCAGCCCGTACACCACCAGCCGCTGCGGCTGGCCCTGGCGGTCGCGGATCACGCCATGGCGCTGGGCGAAATCCTGCTCGATCGCGCCCAGCGCGCGTTGCAGGCAGGTTTCCGCCAGGGCCGTGGCACCCGCGAGCGTGTCGCCCACCGCATCCATGCCCAGGACATCGCGCCACACCAGCCGTGCCGATTCCGCCGCGCGGTAACGCCGCAGCAGCGCGGGCCAGTCGGCCCGGTTCTCCGCGGTCAGCTCCGGCGGCGCCGGTGCCGGCATGTCGGCCAGCAACCGGGGCAGCAGTTCGGGCTGGCGCAGCATCGTCTCGACCGCGAAGTCGCTGGCCAGCGCGACGCGGCGCAGGCGATCGCAGGCCTGCGGATCGGCCAGGGCCTCGGCGCACCCGGGCAGGTTGCGCAGGCGCTGCAGCGCGCGTTCGGCGATGGCATCACGGGTTGCGTCCTTCATCCGCGCAATTCTGGCATGCGCGAAAAAATGCGGCCGCCCGGAGGCGGCCGCATGGTCTGACGCATTAGCGGAAACTCAGAACTGCACGGCTTTGGCAGCGTTGACGCGTCCGGCACCGTAGAAGTCGTCGTTACCCGGCTTGCCCAGGTCGTCGGACGACGCGCGCAGGATGCGCTCGACCTCCGACGGAGCCAGCTCGCCACCGTGCTTGCCGATGATCAACGCGGCAACGCCCGAGACGTGCGGCGCCGCCATGCTGGTACCCGACGACCAGCTGTAGGACGCCAGCAACGGACCGCCCGGATTCTGGGCGTAGCCACCCACCGCAAACACGCCGTCGAACACCCAGCACGGACGGACGATGCCGGCGACAAGGCAGTTCTCGTTGCCCGCATAGGCGAAGTCGCCGCCTGGCGCGGCTACCGTGATTCCCGACTGCCCGTAGTTGGTGTAGCTGGCGGGAAGGTCGAGGTTGCTGCCGCCAGTGGTCGCCCAGCCCATCGGCGACGTTGCCGCGACGCTGACCACGTTGGGCAGCTGTGCCGGGAACGCACGCAGGTTGGCGCGGTAGCAGTCGGCGCCATCGCAGATCTGCACGCCCGAATCGTGGTCGAGATCGCGTCCGTCGTTACCGGCGGAGACAATCGTGATCGCGTTCTGCGAGCGCGCATAGGCCACCGCGCGCTTGGTGGCATTGACCAGTTCCGCCGTGTCGTTGGCGCCCGGGCCATTGACCTGGAGTCCGCCACGCACGCCCAGGCTCATGTTGATGACATCGGCACCGTGGTCGGCGGCATAGACGATGCCGTTGATGATCCCCTCGAAGCTGCCGCTGCCCGAGACTTCCGACAGCACCTTGACCGCCAGGATCTTGGCTTCCGGCGCAACACCTATCGTGCCGATGCCATTGTCCGGCGATGCGATGGTGCCGGCGGTGTGCGAGCCATGGTTGAACGCGTTGACATGGGTCAGGCAGACGCCCTCCCCCGCTACGAACGAGGTCGATTCCGACATCAGCAGGTTGGCGGCGATATCCGGATGCAGGCACGCGATGCCCGAATCGAGCACGGCTACCGTCGCGCCGGCGCCGCGATAGCCGGCATTCCAGGCCCCTGCGACGTCGACGGCCGCACTGCCCCACTGCAGATTGAATCGTGTGTCGTTATCGCCTGACGCGGGCGGATTGGCGAAGTCCGCCTCGACGACCGAAGTCGCTTCGGGAATGTCGTACTGCAGCACGATGTCCTGCACCACCGAACGCACACCCTGCACTTTCGCTGCGCGCGCCTTGAAGGCACCGTCCGTCGATTCGACGAAGACGACGCCGATCTGCGGCAGTCGCGCGGTGATCGTGCCGCCCGCGGCTTCGATCTTGCGCGCGAGCTGCGTATCGAACGCGAGGTTCTTTGCCTGGACCACATAAGTCGCCGCGTGCGCGGACGACGCAAACACCACACCACCGAGTGCCACGCAAATGGCACGAGAGAGCTGTCTCATGAGTAGTAATCCTTGATTGCCCCTGGGGAAGCGTGCGGCCCATCACGCTTTGGCCAGTCTAGACAGCCGGTGCAGCCCGGCGCCCGCTGCACTGCAGCATCGGGCCGGCTCAAGGAAGCGCCCATAAAAAAGCCCGCTATCGGTCGGAACCGGTAGCGGGCCTTGCTCCCTCCCCCACGTCGGGATGCGAGCCGATCGTGAAGGAAGCGTTATTCCCAATGCACGCTGCAGTGCAAAACGATACTTGGGAGTTCAGAAAGCCGCCCGCCGAGGCTGCTTTTCCGGGGGCTTGGGGCACGCCAAGCCATGGAGGTGGATGGCTTCCACGGCTGTCAGGGTCACCACGCGCGCGACAGCGTCACGATCCAGCCGCTGTCGTCGTTGCCCCCGGCCGGGTACTGGCGCGCACGTTCGTCGCGGCCATTGACCTGGCTCCAGGCTATCCGCAGATCGAACGGTTCGAGCGCGATGCCCAGCCCGACCTGGGCGTCGACGCGTGTGTCGCCCCCGTCATCGCCGGTTCCATCTTCGCCGCGGCGCTGCCATCCCAGGTGTCCCAGCAGCCGCAGGCGCCTGCCCATCGGCTGGTTGCCGTTGAGCTCGAAATAGACCGCAGGAACATCCCGGTCGGGATAGCGCGGCGCGTACGAGAGCCGCGCACCCAGTCGCTGCGAGGCGAGGCCGACATGGAACTCCGGATAGTTGTAGTCCGGCTCCCCCACCAACGCCACGTACTCGGCGCCCGCGTCCCAACTCAGATTGCCGCGCATGCGCCGCGCATAGCCGGCGTATGCAATCGCCTGCAGATCCGCCTCGGTGCCGAACGGGCGTCGCACGCTCGAGAGCATGGCTCCTGCATACCAGCCCCCCGCCGTGTCGTAGGCGAGACCCAGTTGCAGTGCCGGCCCTTCATCGCTCAGCGAAATGCCACGCCAGCGGTAGTCCGACGTCAAGGTGACGGTGCCCGAAACCTGGGCATGGGCGCCGGCAGCAGCCAACAGGGCGCCAAGTGCAACCACGACTCGCACGGGATGCTCTCACCGGCGCGGCATCGACCTCGCTGTCTGCGCTGCGGCGCAGTCGCAGACGCAACGCTGGCTGACGTGCGCGACCGCGGCGCACGCGTCGATCGACTGGGGCCGCCTCGGCGCCAACCCTACCGCATCGGTGGTCAATGCGTGGCGCAGCTGCGCAGGGGCGAGTCCGGGCGAGAGTTCGCGCAACAGGGCCACTAGGCCACTGACCTGCGCCGCCGCATACGACGTCCCCGACACCAAGCGCCAGTGGCCGCCGGGCACCGGCGCAGGAATGCCCTGGCCGGGTGCCAGCAGGACCCCGGGCACGCGCGCGCCCTCGTTGATGGCGGCGATGGCGAGCACACCCGGATGGATGGCCGGGAAGCCACCATCCACGGCTTTCGCATCGACGGCCCCGACGATCGCCACGCCCTGCGCGAGCGCGACATCCAGCAGGCGCGCGAGCAGCCGATCCGGTGGACCGGTCAGGCTGAGGTTGAGCACCTGCGTCTTCGCATCCACTGCGAACTGCAGTGCCTTGGCGAGGGTGAAGGTGCTGCATAGCGCGGTGTCGGTCGCCGTCGGTTGCCAGCACGCCCGCAATGCCAGCAATCGCGCATCCGGCGCGACGCCTTCGATCCCGATGCGGTCATCGGTGCGCGCCGCGATGATCCCCGCCACCTCGGTGCCATGGCTCTCGGCGCGATACGCACTGCCGTCAACGAAGTTGCGCGCCAGCGCCACCCGTCCGCGCAGATCGGGATGCGCGGTGTCGACACCGCTGTCGACGGCCGCAATGGTGATGCCGTGACCGGTCGCCAGCGCATGCAGTTCATCCAGGTGCCAGCGCGCAACCGCAGGCTGGGCCATCGCCAGGGGATCACCGGCGCCCAGCATCCGGAAGCGCTGCATCGGCTCGACCGACTCCACGCGCGGATCGGCGGCCAGACTCGGGATGGCGCGCGCGCGCTCGTCGGCGTTGGGCGCTTCGAGCACGAAGCAATCCAGCCCCAGCGCCGGCATCGGCCATTCGTCCGACAACTGCAGGCCATGCTCGCGGGCAAGCGTGGCGACGATGCGCTTGCGCGCCGCGTGTCCGGGCGCGGACTGGTAGCCGTTGCCGTAGGCATTGTCGGGACGGAAGTGCGGCGGCGGTGCGCGCAACATCACCAGCAGTTGCCGGTCGAGGACGGCTTCATCCTTGGCGCCGCTGTCGATGGCCGCGCGCCCAGGATCCGGCTGTACCTGTGCCATCGCGCTGCCCACCATCGACAGGCACGCCGTCAACAAGAGGAGCAGAAGCGCGCGCATGGTCAGCGTCCGGCCGCGGCATCGAGCGGCTCGACCAGCACCACGCCCTGGGTGGCGCGCAGCGCGGCGTGCGCGCTTGCGACGCGCGCGGCCGGGATGGCAAGCACGTAAGCCCCCGCCTCGTTGGGCCCGTCGATGATGCGTGCCCCGTTCGCGCGCAGTAACGCGCGCATCCGCTCCTGGCTCATGGCCGGTTCGAACACCACGACCAGCTGGCGGCTTTGCGCATCGACCGGTAGGGCATCGGTCGCGCCAAGGGCGTGGTACACCGCGGGCCCGTCGCGTTGCACGCCGGGATCCGGGACCATGCTCATCAGCAGCGTGCCTCCCAACACGAGGATGCCCAGCCCTTGGGCGACCACCAGGCCGCGCAGCCACAACGGCATCTGCGGCCACGCACGGTGCCAGTCCCGCCACTGCAGCGGCGCAGGCGACTTGTCGCTCGCCTGCACGCGACGCCGCAGCCTGGCGAAGGAGGGCGCAGGCATCGCCGGTGCGGCCTGCGCGTACGTCTCGCGCAACTGCTGCAGTTCCTCTACTTCGCGCCGGCACTGTGCGCACTCGTCGAGGTGGTGCGACATGCGTTCGAACTCGCTTGCCTCGAGCGTGCCGTTGACCCACCAGGGCAGCAGGCGCTGCGCCTCGAGGTGCGCCGAACCGCCGAACGGGAGCACGCGGCCGCTCACATGGCCTCCTCGCGGTCCGCGCTCAACAGGTTTTTCAATCGCTGGCGTGCGTAGAACATGCGTGTCTTCACCGTGTCGACCGGGCAACCCATGATCTGTGCGATTTCGCGGCAGGCGTAGCCCAGGTAGTACGTCAGCTCGATCGCGGCACGCTGCTCCGGCGACAAGGTTCGCAGGGCCGCATCCAGTCGCACGCGCAATTCATGCCGCGCCAGCTCGCTTTCCGGCTCCTGCTCGGCGGGCATCGGCCCCGCCGAGTCCGCGCCGGATTCGACGGCATCGTCGACCTGCCGCAAGGCCTTGAGCGCCTGCCGATAGGCGATCCCGAAAATCCATGTCGACACCCTCGCATCCGGGTTGTAGGTATGCGCCTTGCGCCACACCACCAGCATGGTGTCGTCGAGGATTTCCTCGACCAGCGGCGGCCGCCGCGTCATGCCCAACAGGAATCGCGCAAGCCGCGGGTGATACAGGCCATACAGCAATTCGAACGCTTTCATATCCTCGGCTGCGACCTTCTCCATCAGCGCGGCCTCGTCCACGGACGCCGCACCCTGCATGTCTCGCGCATCGATGCCGGTGCCCGGCCGTCGCACCATTCGTTCTCGTCCTCGCTGCTTGGTGAATGCCCGGAGCGGACGCTGCGGTTCAATTGTCGGCGCCCCGAACGCCGTCGATGTTCAGGCGGCGTGAGGATGAACCTTCGTCGGCGTGGCCGGCATACACCCTTGGCCGCAGCGCCCGCCGCACGCAGCGCTGCGCACTCGCAGTTGCAACTGCACTATCCCAAGGAGAACCGAGATGAAGTCGCTTACCGCGCGCACCTGCGCGACCCTGGCCCTGGCGTTCGCATTCGCGGCCGCCCCCGCATTCCAGGGGGTCCAGGCACACGGAGGATTACGCTTCGAACAGCGCAACCTGGTGTCCGACGGATTCATCCCCGCCGAGCACACCGATCCGAACCTGGTGAATTCCTGGGGCGTTGCCTTCAACCCGTTCGGCTTCGCCTGGGTGGCGAATGCCGATGGCCACACGTCCACGCTCTATGACGGCGACGGCAACGCCAACGCTCTGGTCGTGCAGATTCCCACTCCCACCGATCCCACCGGCGGCTCGCCGACCGGCATCGTCTTCAATGGATCCGGCAACTTCCTGGTCGCGCCCAACCAGCCGGCCCGCTTCATCTTCGCCACCGAAGAAGGCGTCATCGCCGCATGGGCGCCCGCGGTCGACTTTACCCACGCCATCCGCATGGCCGACAACTCGGCCAGCGGCGCCAGCTACCGGGGCCTGGCGCTCAGTGCAAACGGCAACATGCAGCTACTGTACGCATCGGATTTCTTCCACGCGAAGGTCGATGTGTTCGACCAGAACTTCAAGCCGCTGCAGCTGCCGGCGGGTGCGTTCGTTGATCCTGACATCCCGAAAGGATTCGCGCCGTTCGGCATCCATGCCATCGGCGGCGACATCTATGTCACCTACGCCAAGCAGGACCCGTCGATGCTCGAAGACGAGACGGGGCCGGGCCTGGGCTACGTCGACGTGTACTCGCCCAAGGGCACGCTGATCCGGCGCGTCGCAAGCCGTGGCGTCCTCAATGCGCCGTGGGGCGTTGCACTCGCACCGGCAAAGTTCGGGGTCTTCAGCAACGCCTTGCTGATCGGCAACTTCGGCGATGGCCGCATCAATGCCTTCGAGCCGGTCTTCGGCCTCCCGATGGGCCCGCTGCGCGACAAGAACTTCAACCCGATCGTGATCGATGGCCTGTGGGCTCTCGCCTTCGGCAACGGCCTGCTGCACCAGCCGGTCAACACGCTGTTCTTCTCCTCCGGCCCGGATGACGAGGAACACGGGTTGTACGGGCGCCTGGATCTGATCACCCAGTGACAACACGCCCAGTGACAACAGGAAAAAGAAAAGCCCCGCATCGCTGCGGGGCTTTTCCGTGTTACGCGTTCATCGCGGCGCGATCAGAAATCCATGCCGCCCATGCCGCCCATGCCGCCGCCGCCCGGCATCGCCGGCTCTTCCTTCTTCGGCAGCTCGGCGACCATCGCTTCGGTCGTGATCATCAGGCCGGCGATCGACGCGGCGTTCTGCAGCGCGGTGCGGGTGACCTTGGTCGGATCCAGGATGCCGGCTTCGATCATGTCGACGTATTCGCCAGTCGCGGCGTTGTAGCCGTAGGCACCCTTGCCTTCCATCACCTTGTTGAGGATGACCGACGGCTCGTCACCGGCGTTGGTCACGATCTCGCGCAGCGGCGCTTCCATGGCGCGCAGGGCGATCTGGATGCCGTGGCTCTGGTCTTCGTTGGCACCCTTGAGACCAGCGATCGCGGCCTTGGCGCGCAGCAGCGCGACGCCGCCGCCCGGGACGATGCCTTCTTCCACGGCAGCGCGGGTGGCGTGCAGCGCGTCTTCGACGCGGGCCTTCTTTTCCTTCATCTCGACTTCGGTAGCCGCACCGACCTTGATGACGGCGACGCCGCCGGCCAGCTTGGCCACGCGCTCCTGCAGCTTCTCGCGGTCGTAGTCCGAAGAGGTTTCTTCGATCTGCGCCTTGATCTGCTTGATGCGCGCTTCGATGGCGGTGTGTTCGCCGGCGCCGTCGATGATGGTGGTGTTCTCCTTGGAGATCTGCACCTTCTTCGCGCGGCCGAGGTCCTTGATCGTGGCCTTCTCGAGCTGCAGGCCGACTTCCTCGGAGATCACGGTGCCGCCGGTGAGGACGGCCATGTCTTCCAGCATCGCCTTGCGACGGTCGCCGAAGCCCGGGGCCTTCACCGCGCAGACCTTGACGATGCCGCGGATGGTGTTGACGACGAGGGTGGCGAGGGCTTCGCCTTCGACTTCCTCGGCGACGATCAGCAGCGGCTTGCCGGCCTTGGCGACGCCTTCGAGCACGGGCAGCAGCTCGCGCACGTTGGAGATCTTCTTGTCGTGCAGCAGGATGAACGGATCTTCCAGTTCGGCCTGCATCGACTGCTGGTTGTTGATGAAGTACGGCGACAGGTAGCCGCGGTCGAACTGCATGCCCTCGACGACGTCGAGCTCGTTCTCCAGGCCCGAACCGTCTTCGACGGTGATCACGCCTTCCTTGCCGACCTTGTCCATCGCCTGGGCGATGAGGTCACCGATGTTGGTGTCGGAGTTGGCCGAGATCGCGCCGACCTGGGCGATTTCCTTGCTCGTCGAAGACGGCTTGGAGATCTTCTTCAGTTCGGACACGGCTTCGACCACGGCCTTGTCGATGCCGCGCTTGAGGTCCATCGGGTTCATGCCGGCGGCGACCGCCTTCATGCCTTCGCGGATCAGCGCCTGCGCCAGCACAGTGGCGGTGGTGGTGCCGTCACCGGCGTTGTCGGAGGTCTTGGAAGCGACTTCCTTGACCATCTGCGCGCCCATGTTCTCGAACTTGTCGGACAGTTCGATTTCCTTGGCGACGGACACGCCGTCCTTGGTGATCGTCGGGGCGCCGTAGCTCTTCTCGAGCACGACATTGCGGCCCTTCGGGCCGAGCGTTGCCTTGACGGCATTGGCGAGCACGTTGACGCCGCGCAGCATCTTTGCGCGGGCGTCTTCGCCGAAACGGATTTCCTTGGCAGCCATTTGCGGATTACCTCAAAGAGAATTCAGTAAAAAAGAAAATTTGGAAGCGACGCGCGATCAGACAATGACCGCGAAGATGTCGTCTTCCTTCACCACCAGGTATTCGGTGCCGTCGAGCTTCACTTCGGTGCCGCTGTACTTGCCGAACAGGACCTTGTCGCCGACCTTGACCTTGGGGGCACGGACGTTGCCGTTGTCGAAGACCTTGCCGTCGCCGACGGCGACGACTTCGCCCTTGATCGGCTTCTCGGTGGCGGAGTCCGGGATCACGATGCCGCCCGCGGACAGCTTTTCTTCTTCCATGCGCTTGATGACCACGCGGTCGAACAGCGGCTTGATGTTCATGGCAACCCTCGTAAATGCTTGAGTGGTAAGGAAATGGCCTGCGTTTTAGCAGTCACTTCAGGCGACTGCCAGATTCGCGGCGTAGAAAGACCCGGCGAGCCGGGACTGCCACCAGATGGGGCCCAGGGCCGGGCTTTCAAGCGCCGGAAAGAAAAAAGTCCGAACGGGGGAGGTTCGGACCTAAGGGAGAGGGCCAAAAAGAAAGAGCGCGGACAGGGGTTCGCGCTCTTTCCGGTTTGGAGATGGCTGTCCTCGCCCTGGCGCAGTCCCGGCGCCGCATCTCCTTACCTGACGTCTTGTCGAGCCGGCATCCGTGCCGGACCGGGGCAATTTGTGCCGGCGGTTGCCCCTTGTCCAGTATGAAATCGTAGTCATTTGTTGAACATTGGTATCCACAACGCCCTATAAACTCGTCTAAAGCACTGATAGATAAATATTTTGTTTCTGTTCATGATACCAATAGTGAACACCGGCTGGTGTCTGTTGATATCGACGTGACTTTTGGTAACAATCGGCCCGTGTTCATGGAACGGAGCAGGCAATGACGCCCCAGCAGCGCATCCGATTGGCCCGGCGCCATGCCGGCCTGTCCCAAGCCGCCCTCGCCAGTGCGATCGGGGTGCAGCGCAGCGCCGTCAGCCATTGGGAAACCAACAACAGCAAGCACCCCAAGGTCACCCACATGCGCGAGGTGGCCCTGGCTTGCGGGGTGCAGTTCGAGTGGCTCGCTACCGGGCGCGGGAAGATGAGCCTGTCCAGCGATACCGCCCTGGATTCGGTCGCCGCGGCCGATGCGTTGTTGATCGAGGACCCGATCGAGCTGCGCCTGATCCTCGCTTTCCGCGACGCTCCCACCCGTTCGCGCGCGCCCCTGGTGGAAGTGGTCGAGCAACTGGCCTCGCTGCGCACCGGCCGCAAGATCGGCAGCGCGCGCTAGGGCCGCTGCCTGGTGAAGTCCGCAGCCCGCGATTATCAGCCGCGGGCGCGGCACGACCCGTGCTGGAGCTTTGAGTTTGTGGCGGGCCAGTACAATCGCGCCATGTCCGTCCTGCTCGCCTATAGCACCTGCCCTGATGCGGCCAGCGCCGACGCGATCGCGCGCGTCCTGGTGGATGAACGCCTGGCCGCGTGTGTGAACCGCCTGCCCGGCGTGCATTCGACCTACCGTTGGCAGGGCCAGGTCGAGCAGGCCGACGAAGTGCTGCTGCTGATCAAGACCACCGCCGATCGTCTGGACGCCCTGACCGCCCGGCTGCGCACCCTGCATCCGTACGAACTGCCGGAACTCATCGCGGTCGAAGCCTGCGCCGGCCTGCCCGCCTATCTCGACTGGGTGAGTGCGGAAACCACCTTGTCACCCTCCCTGGGCGCCTGATCCCGAATGAGCTTCCCCACCTCGCGCATGCCGCGCGCCTTCCTCGCACTGGCCCGCCAGCTGCTGGTGTGTACCGCCCTGCTGTGGACCGGCGCCGCGCCGGCTTTGGCTGCAGCGCCGTCGTGCAACGACCAGAACAACCTGCTGCCGGTCGAGCAGGCTTTCGTGCTCGAAGCCCAGGCGACCTCTGCCGATCGCATCGCGCTGCGCTGGAAGATCGCGCCGGGCTGCTACCTCTACCGCCACCAGATCCGGGTGCAGAGCGATGCCAGTTTCACTGCACAGGCGCCGCTGATCCCGGCCGGCGAGCCGCACCAGGACGAATACTTCGGCCGCGTCGAAACCTATCGCAATGCGCTCACGGTCAACCTGCCGGGTGAAGCGCACGGCGCGTCGACCACACTGAAAGTGCGTTACCAGGGTTGCGCCGACGCGGGCATCTGCTATCCGCCGCAGACGCGCACCCTCACCGTGGCGCTGCCCGCCGCGGCCGCGGCCGACGAGCCGGTCGTGGCGTTCGGCAGCAATGCGGCGCGCGGTTCCGGCGTGCCATTGAGCGGTGGTCTGCTGGGCAACGCCGGCGCGGGCGCCGTAGATGCCGCGCCACTGCCTCCCGAAGACGCCTTCCGTTTTGAAGCCATCGTCGGCGATGGCAATGCGCTGCTGCTGCGCTTCACTCCAGCGCGTGGTTATTACCTCTATCGCGACAAGACCACCTTCAAGTTCGATGCGGCGGCCGCGAAGGCCGGCATCGCCGCCGGGCGACCGAAGTGGCCGCAAGGCACGGCGCATCACGACGAACACTTCGGCGACGTGATCGTTTTCTTCGACCAGGTCGACGTGCCGTTACCGCTGCAGCGCACGCGCACCGATGCGGCGAAGCTGACCCTGACCACCACCTTCCAGGGCTGCCAGACGGACGGCATCTGCTATCCGCCCATGACGCGGTCGGTGACCCTCGACGTGCCAGCGGGCACGATCACGCCGGTCGCCAATCCCGGCGACGCCGCCCTGGCCGCGGCGGCCGCGAACGGGGCTGCTCCTGCAAACGCTGCGTCGGCTGCAACGACTGCGCAGGCAGGTGACGCAGCGACGGGGACGCAACCCGCAAGTTCCAGCACCACCGCGATGCCCGCCGGAATCCCGCGCGGCGGCAATCTCAATCTGTTCTCCGCGCTCGCGCTCGCCCTGCTCGGTGGACTCATCCTCAACCTGATGCCGTGTGTCCTGCCGGTGCTGTCGTTGAAGGCGTTGTCGCTGGCCGGCAACGGCGAGGACCCGGCGCGCGCCCGCAGGCATGCGCTCTGGTACACCGCTGGCGTGGTGCTCAGCTTCATCCTGCTCGGCGGCCTGGCACTGGCGCTGCGGCAGGCGGGGCTGGCGCTGGGCTGGGGTTTCCAGCTGCAACAGCCGCTGGTGGTGGCGCTGCTGGCGCTGCTGATGTTCGGACTGGGCCTGAGCATGTCGGGCGTCTGGCACGTTGGCGGACGCTGGACCGGCGCGGGCCACGCACTGACCACCAAATCCGGCCCCCTCGGCGACTTCTTCACCGGCGTTCTCGCGGTGGTCGTGGCGACGCCATGCACCGCACCGTTCATGGGCGCCGCACTGGCCTGGGCCTTCACGGCGCCCCCGCTGATCGCGTTGCTGGTGTTCCTGGTGCTTGGCCTGGGCCTGGCGTTGCCGTTCCTGTTGATCGGCTTCGTGCCCGCGCTCGCGCACCGGTTGCCGCGCCCGGGTGCCTGGATGGAAACCTTCAAGCAGGCGCTCGCCTTCCCGCTCTACCTCACCGCGGCGTGGCTCGCCTGGGTGCTGACCCGCCAGCGTGGCGCCGACGCGATCGGCTGGTGGCTGTTCGCCGCGGTACTGCTCGCCTTCGCCGCCTGGGCGTGGACGCGCGCGCGCGCGACCGGCCACCGCTGGGCCATGGTGGCAGCGGTGCTGGCGGCGGTCGCCCTGGCCTGGCCGTTGCGGGTGATCCACACGATGCCGCGTCCGGACACGACCGCCACGCTCGCCGCGCCCAGCGAAGGCATCACCCCGGTGCCCTTTTCCGAACAGCGCCTCGCCGACCTGCGTGCCGCGGGCCGCGTCGTCTTCGTCAACATGACCGCCGACTGGTGCGTCACCTGCAAGGCCAACGAACGCGCCGTGTTCCGCAGCGACGGCTTCCGTAACGCGATGTCAGCGGCCAACGCGGTCTACATGGTCGGCGACTGGACCGATGTCGACCCCGCCCTGACCGCCTTCCTGCAGCGCTATCGGGCGGTAGGCGTGCCGCTGTACGTGGTGTTTCCGCGCAACGGCGGCGAAGGCCAGGTGCTGCCGGTGGTGCTGACCGGCGACGGCGTGCGCGCGGCACTGACCAACGCCGCGCGATGAAGCTGGGGTCGACAGCGAAGCTGCTGCTGGTCGCACTGGTCGCCGGTGGCCTCGGGGTCGCGGCCGGCCTGTGGCGCCACGGCTCCGCTCCGTTGCTGCACACGGAACTCGGCCAACGGGTGCTGCAGGGGGCGCTGTCGGCTTCGGCGCCCAAGCCGCCTGCCGACCTGAAGATCGCCGAACGTGGTGCGATCGTGCCCACGTTCACCGTGCCCACCCTCGGCGGCGAAGCGGTCACCCTGCCGCAGGCCTACGCCGGCCGGCCGCTGCTGGTGAACGTCTGGGCCAGCTGGTGCGGACCCTGTGTCCGGGAAATGCCCGAGCTGGACCGTTATGCCCGGTCCCAGATGGCGAACGGCACGCAAGTGGTCGGCATCGCCCTGGATGACACCGCCGCGGTCGAGGCCTTCCTGCAGCGGATTCCGGTGAGTTACCCGCTGCTGGTCGATGCCCCCGGCCCGCGCGATGCCGGCGTCCGCCTCGGCAACCCCCGCGGCGTCCTGCCCTACTCGGTGTTGCTGGACGCGCAGGGCCGGGTCGTGAAGCAGAAGATCGGCCCCTTCCGGGAAGGCGAAATCGAGGAGTGGGCGCGCTGAGCGCCGACGCCAGGCGGCCAAAAGCCCGTGCGTTTGTGACCCAGCGCGCGGCGGCGCGGCGAAAATCACGGTAGCCTGCCGCCCGGACGGCACCGTTCTAGAGTGACCACTCCAACAACTGCTTAACTCCCTACAACTTCGCCGATACGGTAGCGAACGTCTGGACAGCCGAACCGCCTTGGGCCACACTCCCGGCCTTCGGTTCGCGGACCCCGCTCCTCCCATGGCAAAGCTGTTGGTCCTGCATGGCCCCAACCTCAACCTGCTCGGCACCCGCGAGCCTGGGGTTTATGGCCACACCACGCTGGACCAGATCGACGGAGACCTGGAGTCCCGTGCCCGCGCCGCCGGCTACGACTTCGACAGCCTGCAGAGCAACGCCGAGCACGAGCTCGTCGATCGCATCCAGGCCGCGCGCACGGACGGCACCCGCTTCATCGTGATCAATCCGGCCGCCTTCACCCATACCAGTGTGGCGATCCGCGACGCGCTGGCAGCGGTGGCGGTTCCGTTCATCGAAGTGCACCTGTCCAACCCGCACGCGCGCGAACCGTTCCGCCACACCAGTTATTTCAGCGACCTCGCGGTCGGCGTCGTCGCCGGCTTCGGCGCCGACAGCTACCGCTATGCGCTCGATGCCGCGCTGGCGCGGCTGGACCAACACTGACGCCGCACGCGCGCGTCGCTCCGATTTCCCACTCATCGTCGTTACAGAGGCCCACCATGGACCTGCGCAAGATCAAGAAGCTCATCGACCTGCTGGAAGAGTCGAACCTCGCCGAAATCGAAATCAAGGAAGGCGAAGAGTCCGTCCGCCTGGCACGCACGCCCAGGGGCACGATGACGATGGCCGCGCCGATGATGCAGGCCCATGCCGCACCCGCGCCGGTGATGCCGATGGCGGGTCCGACCGAAGCCGCCAGCGGCGGCACGCCCAAGCTCGCGGCCGACCTGCCGCCGGGCCACGTCGTGCGCGCGCCGATGGTCGGCACCTTCTACGCGTCGCCCGCGCCGGACAAGCCGGCCTTCGTCACCGTCGGCCAGGCAGTCAAGGCCGGCGAGACGCTGGGCATTATCGAAGCGATGAAGATGTTCAACCCGATCGAAGCCGACGTCGCCGGCACCGTGGTCAAGGTCCTGGTGGAGAGCGGTCAGCCGATCGAATTCGACCAGCCCCTCTTTGTCATTGGGTGAGCGGTGTTTCGAGCGGCGCCAGCCGCGAGCCCGCGAACGTCCGTCGGCCTGCAGGCCGACGGACCGGAACGAACTCCAGAATTCATGAGAACCACCCATGCTCGATAAAGTCGTAATCGCCAACCGCGGTGAGATCGCGCTGCGCATCCTGCGCGCGTGCCACGCGCTGGGCATCCGCACGGTCGCGGTGCATTCCACCGTCGACCGCAACCTCAAGCATGTCGCCATGGCCGACGAGTCGGTGTGCATCGGCCCCGCGCCGTCCACCGACAGCTACCTCAACATGGCGCAGATCATCGCCGCCGCCGAAGTCACCGACGCGCAGGCGATCCACCCGGGTTACGGCTTCCTCAGCGAGAACGCCGACTTCGCCGAACGCGTCGAGCAGTCCGGCTTCATCTTCATCGGCCCCAAGGCCGACACCATCCGCCTGATGGGCGACAAGGTCGAAGCGATCCGCGCGATGAAATCCGCCGGCGTGCCCTGCGTGCCCGGCAGTGGCGGCCCGCTCGGCGACGACGCCGCGACCAACGTCAAGATCGCGCGCGAAATCGGCTACCCGGTGATCGTGAAGGCGGCCGGTGGTGGTGGTGGCCGCGGCATGCGCGTGGTCCACACCGAAGCGCACCTGCACAGCGCCATCCAGACCACCAAGACCGAAGCCAAGGCCGCGTTCGGCAACGACATGGTCTACATGGAGAAATTCCTGGAGAACCCGCGCCACGTGGAGATCCAGGTGCTCGCCGACGGCCAGGGCGGTGCCATCCACCTGGGTGAACGCGACTGCTCGATGCAACGCCGCCACCAGAAGGTCGTCGAGGAAGCACCGGCGCCGGGCATCACGCCGGAGCAGCGCGCGGAGATCGGCAAGGTCTGCGTCGAAGCGTGCAAGCGCATCGGCTACCGCGGTGCCGGCACGTTCGAGTTCCTCTACGAGAACGGCCGCTTCTATTTCATCGAGATGAACACCCGCATCCAGGTCGAGCATCCGGTCACCGAGATGGTCACCGGCATCGACCTCGTGCGCGAGCAGCTCAGCATCGCCGCCGGCAACAAGCTCACGCTCAAGCAGAGCGACATCGTGCTCGAAGGCCACGCGATCGAATGCCGCATCAACGCGGAAGATCCCGAGACCTTCATGCCGTGCCCGGGCCTGATCCAGCACTTCCACGCACCGGGCGGTCCCGGCGTGCGCGTCGACAGCCACATCTACGAGGGCTATCGCGTGCCGCCGAACTACGACTCGATGATCGGCAAGCTCATCGTGCACGGGCCCGACCGCGAAACCGCGATCGCGCGCATGCGCGTGGCGCTGAGCGAGATGGTCGTCGACGGCATCAAGACGAATATCCCGCTGCAGCAGCGCATCCTCTCCGACGCCGGCTTCCAGCAGGGTGGACAGAACATCCACTACCTCGAGAAGCGGCTGAAGGAACAGAAGGAAAAGTCGATCTCGATGGCGTGACATGTCGCGATGCGGCGTATCCCTCGCCCCGCTTGCGGGAGCGAGGGACCGCGCCGCCTGCGACGCAGGGTGAGGGACGTGAGCCCTCGCAAAACGGAGACGATCACGCATGGAGCTGCAAGTCTTCATCGGGTTGAGCGTCGACAGGAAGTTGTTCGACGGCCGGGATCCCGCTTCCGAGGAATTGGAGGCGCTGCTGGAGCAGGCCTCCGAACAATTCGCCACGCATCTGGCCGCCACCGTAGCCGCGCAAAGATCGCCGCTGCGCCAGATCCACGCGACCTGCGGCCTGTTCGATGCGACCGACACCAGCGCCTCGCGCGCCCGGTTCCGTCGTCAGGGCGAGCAGTTGGAAGTGGAGTGCGCCGTCGACTGGCGCCCGTGGCTGGAGCGTCCCGCGCTCGCACAGGCCGGCTGCGTCGTCGAGCATGCTGGTGAGGCCATGGCCACGGCACTGGAAAACAAACAACAGCGCACGCTGGCGGACGCCTGCCGTACGTTTCGACCGGCTTTCGATCTCGATGCGGCACTGGCGAAGCGGCGTGCATGGCTCGAGGGCGGGGACTCGTCGCCTGGTGAGGGATAATGCGCACCGGTTTACGCGGCGCGCCCCCATGCCCTTCCTCGAACTCAGCCTTCCCTGCACCGAAGCCCAGCAACCGCGCTTTGAACGCGCGCTGGAAGACGTCGGCGCGCTCGCGGTCACGCTCGCCGACGCGCACGCCGATGCGCCCGACGAACAGGCGATCTTCGAGCCCGGCGTCGGCGAGCAGCCCTTGTGGGGCGAACTGGTGCTCACCGCGCTGTTTTCCGACGACACCGACGCCCTGATCCTGCTGGCGGCACTGGAGGCCTTCGACGGCGAACTCGACTGGACCCAGGCGCGCTTCCGCAAGGTCGAGGACCAGGACTGGGAGCGCGCATGGATGGACCAGTACGTGCCGCTGCGTTTCGGCGCACGCACCTGGATCGTGCCGTGGAACAGCGAGCTGCCCGCGGACGCGCAGGCAGCCGATGCTGCGATCGTGCGCCTCGATCCCGGCCTCGCCTTCGGTTCCGGCACCCATCCGACCACCGCGCTGTGCCTGCAGTGGCTGGATCAACTCGCCAGCGACAACGCACTGCAGGACCGGCGCGTGCTCGATTTCGGCTGCGGCAGCGGCATCCTCGCGCTCGCCGCGCTGAAGCTGGGCGCCGCGCACGCGGTCGGCGTCGACAACGACCCGCAGGCACTGATCGCCACCCACGACAATGCGGAGCGCAACGAGGTCGGCGATCGCCTCAGCGTGCATCTGCCCGCCGACGAACCCGCCGCCGCCTATCCGATCGTGGTCGCCAACATCCTCGCCTCCGCGCTGGTCACGTTGGCCGACACGCTCACCGCACGCGTCGCCCCCGGCGGCCGCCTCGCCATGTCCGGCATCCTCGCCGGCCAGGAAGACGAAGTGATCGCGCGCTATGCCGCCGACTTCGAGGACCTGCGCGCCGAACGGCTCGAAGACTGGATGCGCGTCACCGGCACGCGTCGACGCGGCTGACCGCGCGCGCGTCGGCGTGCTTGAATAGGGCCATGTTCGTCGCCTGCCCGAATTGCAGCTTCCTCGTCGCCGCGCCCAAGGGCGCCAGCCTGCGCTGTCCGCGCTGCGGCAGCGCGATCGATCCCAAGCTGGCCAAGCCGCTGGCGAAGCCTGAAGCCCAGGTCAGCGCAACGGTGCCACCGGCCGACGCCGCCATCGCACCGATGGCAACGACCGACGATGAAGACAACAGCGCCGCACCCACACCGCCCGCGGAAGTCGCGCCACCGCGCCGCAAGCGCAGCTCCCACGCGCCCAGCTTCGCGCGCCGCCACGCGCCGGCACCGGTACGCACGACGCACTGGCGCAGCTGGCTGGCGGTGATTGCACTGGCCGTCGTGCTGTTCGCGCAGATCCTGCTCGCGCAACGCGAGGAACTGGCCGCCAACGCACGTTGGCGCCCGCTCATCAGCGGCGTTTGCGGCGCACTGCGTTGCCAGGTGCCGGCATGGCGCGAGCCGGCGGCATTCACCATGCTCCAGCGCAGCGTGCAGCCCAAGCCGGGCGCACGCGGCGTGCTGCACGTCAGCGCCAGCTTCCGCAACGACGCCCGCTGGGAACAGCCGTGGCCGACGGTCCTGTTGACGCTGTCCGACATGGACGGCCGCCAGGTCGGCCTGCGCGCTTTTACCCCCGCCGAATACCTGGGCAAGCGTGACGACGGTCACATTGCACCCGGCCAGAGCGCGACCATCCAGCTCGACGTCATCGAGCCGCCCCGGCAGGTCGTGGCGTTCACTTTCGACTTCATGTAGGCCAAAAACGCGAATTGCGGACCCCCCCGCATTTCTTGTTGTTGCCTGCGACACCCCCGCGCTAGACTCCCGGTCCCGTCGGCACCGTGTGGGCACACGTGCGGCGGAAGATTCCGGGGGGAACTGCTTGAACGCCGCTGCCGATCGTAACGATCACAATCGCACCAAACCGCGCCCCCCCTTGCGCGACCACGTCGCCACTTCGATCCGCCGTTACCTCGGCGATCTCAACGGCAGTGGCACCGAGAATCTGTACGAGATCGCCCTGCGCGAACTCGAGATTCCGTTGTTCGTCGAAGTGCTCGCGCACTGCGAAGGCAACCAGAGCCGCGCCGCCTCGATGCTGGGCATCCATCGCGCGACGCTGCGCAAGAAGCTGCGCGAATACGGGCTCGAGCAGTAACTCGAGCAGTAAGCGGCAGCGCAGGCGCGGCTTTAGGGACGCACTGTCCGCGCCGCACCATCCAGGACGCACCATCCAGGACGCACCATCCGGGCCGCACTATCCGGAAACACAGGCCCTCCGGCCCATCCTGCGGCCGCCGGTATAATTCCGGGTCTTTCCCCCCGCCTCACTCCCATGACTACCGATCGTCTGCCCGTGCGCCGGGCATTGCTGTCCGTTTCCGACAAGACCGGCCTGATCGACCTCGCCAAGGCCCTGGCCGCACGCAATGTCGAACTGCTCTCGACCGGCGGCACCGCCAAGGCGATCCGCGAGGCCGGCCTGGCCGTGAAAGACGTCAGCGACCTCACCGGGTTCCCGGAAATGATGGACGGCCGGGTCAAGACCCTGCACCCGCTCGTGCACGGTGGCCTGCTTGGCCGCGCCGGCATCGACGATGCGGTGATGGCGCAGCACGGCATCGGCAAGATCGACCTGCTGGTGCTCAACCTGTATCCGTTCGAGAAGGTCTCGGCCGATCCAGGCAGTTCGATGGACGACATCGTCGAGAACATCGACATCGGCGGGCCGGCAATGCTGCGTTCGGCGGCGAAGAACTTCGCCCGCGTCGCCGTCGCCACCGATCCGGCGCAGTACGCCGGGCTCGTCGACGAATTGAATGCCAACGACGGCACGCTCTCGGCGAAGACGCGCTTCGCATTGTCGGTCGCCGCCTTCAACCGCGTCGCCCAGTACGACGCCTGCATCAGCGACTACCTTTCCTCGATCAGCGACGACGGCTCGCGCGCCTTGTTCCCGGCGCAGCAGAACAGCAACTTCGTCAAGGTGATGGACCTGCGCTACGGCGAGAATCCGCACCAGCACGGCGCGTTCTACCGCGACCTGTGGCCGGTGCCGGGCACGCTGGCGACGTTCACCCAGCTGCAGGGCAAGGAGCTGTCGTACAACAACCTCGCCGATGCCGACGCCGCGTGGGAATGCGTGCGCCAGTTCGACAAGCCCGCCTGCGTGATCGTCAAGCACGCCAATCCCTGCGGCGTGGCCGAAGGCAACGGCTGCCTCGATACCTACGAAGCCGCCTACGCCACCGATCCGACCTCGGCCTTCGGCGGCATCATCGCCTTCAACAAGCCGCTCGATGCGGCGACCGCGAAGACCATCCTCGACCGCCAGTTCGTCGAGGTACTGATCGCGCCGGATTACGAGCCGGGCGCACTCGACTACGCGAAGAAGAAGGCCAACGTCCGCGTCCTGCGCATCCCGCACGGCGACGGCCGCAACAACATGGACGTGAAGCGCGTCGGCTCCGGCCTGCTGATGCAGACCGCCGACATCCGCGAAGTCGGCCGCGACGAACTCAAGGTGGTCACCAGGCTCGCGCCGACCGAGGCGCAGATGGCCGATCTGCTGTTCGCCTGGCGCGTCGCCAAGTTCGTGAAATCCAACGCCATCGTCTACGTCAGGGACCAGCGCACCGTCGGCGTCGGCGCCGGCCAGATGAGCCGCGTGGTGTCGGCGAAGATCGCCGCGCTCAAGGCCGAGGAAGCCGGCCTGGAAGTCCCGGGCTCGGTGATGGCGTCCGACGCCTTCTTCCCATTCCGCGACGGCATCGACGCCGCCGCGGCCGCGGGCATCAAGGCGGTGATCCAGCCGGGCGGTTCCATGCGCGACAACGAGGTCATTGCGGCCGCCGATGAACACGGCATCGCGATGGTGTTTACCGGAATCCGCCATTTCCGGCATTGAGCAAAGCTGTAGTTTTCCGAGGCGTCGCTGCTTCACTCCTCGGCGGGAAAGGCCGTCGCGTTAAGCCTTTCCCGTTGGGATGAACGTTAGAGTTGTGTTCCTTCCCCCGCACGCGGGGGAAGGTGCCCGAAGGGCGGATGGGGGCCGACTCACCTACCTCCCCCACCCCAACCCTCCCCCGCCAGCGGGGGAGGGAGTGAGAGAACAAAGGAGCAGGCACGCATGAAAGTTCTCGTCATCGGTTCCGGCGGTCGCGAACACGCCCTCGCCTGGAAGCTCGCGCAGTCCGCGCGCGTGACCGAAGTGGTCGTGGCCCCCGGCAACGCCGGCACCGCGACGGAAACCAAGTGCCGCAACGTCGCCGTCAATGCCACTGACATCGACGGCCTGCTGGCGCTGGCAAGGAACGAGGACATCGCGGTGACCGTCGTCGGTCCCGAAGGCCCGCTGGTCGCCGGCGTCGTCGACCGCTTCCGTGCGGAGGGCCTGCGCGTGTTCGGCCCCACCGCCCAGGCCGCGCAACTGGAAGGCAGCAAGGCCTTCGCCAAGGATTTCCTCGCCCGCCACAACATTCCCACCGCGCATTACGCCGTGCACACGCACGTCGACGAAGCGCTCGAATACGTGCGCCAGAAGGGCGCGCCGATCGTGATCAAGGCCGATGGCCTCGCCGCGGGCAAGGGCGTGATCGTGGCGATGAACCTGGCCGAAGCCGAAGCCGCGATCACCGACATGCTCGGCGAGTACGCCTTCGGCGCCGCCGGCGCGCGCGTGGTGATCGAGGAATTCCTCGACGGCGAGGAGGCCAGCTTCATCTCCATGGTCGACGGCAAGACCGCGTTGCCCATGGCCACCTCGCAGGACCACAAGCGCGTCGGCGATGGCGACACCGGCCCCAATACCGGGGGCATGGGTGCGTACTCACCCGCGCCGGTGGTCACGCCCGAGGTGCACGCGCGCGTGATGCGCGAAATCGTGGAGCCCACCGTGCAGGGCATGATCAAGGACGGCGTGCCGTTCACCGGCTTCCTCTACGCCGGCCTGATGATCGACAAGTCGGGCGCACCCAAGGTGATCGAATTCAACGTGCGCTTCGGCGATCCGGAAACCCAGCCGGTGATGCTGCGCCTGCAGAGCGACCTGCTCGACCTCGTCGAAGCCGCGATAGACGCGCGCCTGCACGGCGTGCAGGCGCAGTGGGATCCGCGTCCGAGCCTCGGCGTGGTGATGGCCGCGGAGAACTATCCGGGCACGCCGCGCACCGGCGATGTCATCAACACCATCGACGCCCCCGAGATCGACGACACCCAGGTCTTCCACGCCGGCACCAGGACCGAAGGCGAGCACGTCGTCACGTCCGGTGGCCGGGTGCTGTGCGTGTGCGCGCTGGGCGACAGCGTGGCCGATGCGCAGCGCCTCGCCTATGAGGCCGTCGCCGGCATCTCCTGGCATGGCGAGTTCCATCGTCACGACATCGGCTGGCGCGCGATCGCCCGCGAGCGCAAGGCCGCCTGAGGGGCTATCGCCCAGCGTTCGCGCGAACGCGAACAGCGGCGCCAGCCAATGGCGGCGGCGCGCACCGGAAGCCGCGCCGACTCGCGGTGTGAAGCCGCTCTTCACATCGCTAACGCAAGATTTCCCATCCGTCCGTCTCATCGGGAAACTCCATGGCTTCGAGCGCCGCGGGTGAAGGCCACGCTGCCGGCCTGCCGTTGTCGTCCGCCGAATCGGCCGGCACGTCACGGCCCGCGGACGTACCGCCGGTAGCCACCGCTGCGGACAGCGCGCCGGCGCAGTTCGAACACGCCCTGCAGGCCGGCAGGATCGGGACCTGGCATCTCGACCTGGTCACCCACGAACTCACTGTCTCGGCCTTGTGCAAGGCCAACTTCGGCTTGCCGGCCGATGCGGACCTGACGCTGGAGCGTGGCCTGGCCGCGATTCCGGAGCCCGACCGCTCGCGGGTGCAGCGCGCACTGGACGATGCCGCGGCGGGCCACTGCGACTACGACATCGAGCACCGCGTGGTCTGGCCGGACGGCTCGATCCACTGGATCAACGCGCGCGGCGGCAGCGGCGAGGCACACGGTCAACCCCACAGCTTGTCCGGCGTCACCGTCGACATCACCCGTCCACGACGCGCCGAAGCCCTCGCCATGGCGCAGAACGCCCTGCTGGAGATGGTCGCGCTGGGGCGGCCACGCGCGGAATGCCTCGAGGCGGTCAACCAGGCCGTGCATGGCCTCAACCCGCGCATGCACGGCTGTTTCGTATTGACCGATCCGCAACGCACGCAGGTCGTCGAGGCCGTCGCCCCGTTCGCGGCGAGCGCACTGGCCTACCTCGTCCAGATGCCGATCAGCCCGGGACACCACGGCACCTGCAGCGCGGCGATCCACCACAATCGTCCGTTCTCCTGCGCCGACACGGCCGATGACACGTCGTGGGATGCGCAGTGGCGTGACGTGTGCCTTGCGCACGGCATCCACGCGACGTATTCGGTGCCGGTACTGCGCCCCGACGATGGGCTGGCGATCGGCTCGTTCTGCCTGTGCCTGGAGGAAGCACGGGCACCGTATGAATGGGAAACGCAGCTCGCCGTGTTTGGCGCGCAGATGGCGGGCATGCTGGTCGAACGCGACAGGCTGGACGGCACGCTGCGCGAACGCGAGGCGCAACTCGCCGGCGAACTCGCCGATGCCCATACCCTGCACGAGGTCAGCCGCGAACTCCTCGGCGAGGACGACGTCGCGATCATCCACGAGACGATCATCGACGCGGCCTGCACGATCATGCATTCGCCCTTCGCCAGCCTGCAGATGCTGCACGGCGAGTCGCGCCTGCAACTGCTCGCCTATCGCGGCTTCAGTCCCAGCGCCGCGGCGGCGTGGGAATGGCTGGACGACCATTGCGGCACGTCCTGCGGCGTCGCGCTCGCCACCGGCCAGCGCGTCATCTACGGCGACGTGCGCGGCATGGCCGCCGAGATCGGCGAAGCGCTGGTGGAGAACTATCGCGAAACCGGCATCGTGGCGATGCAGACCACGCCGCTGAAGTCACGCAACGGCCGCATCGTCGGCATGATGTCCACGCACTGGGGCGAGCCGCACCAGCCCTCCGAGCACGAGCTGCGCCAGCTCGACATCCTCGCTCGCCTCGCCGCCGACCTGCTCGAACGCCGGCATACCGACATGGAACTGCGCGAAAGCGATCGCCGCAAGGACGAGTTCCTCGCCATGCTCGGCCACGAACTGCGCAATCCGCTGGCGCCACTGTGCAACTGCCTGCACATCCTGCGCATGGAGGGAACGGCAAGCGCCGATTCGCGCGCGCTGTTCGACGTGATGGACCGCCAGGTCAATCAACTCGTGCACCTGGTGGACGACCTGCTGGAGGTATCGCGCATTACCCGCGGCCGCATCGAGCTGCGGCGCCGCCACGTTGCCCTCAGCGACATCGTCACCACCGCGGTGGAGACCAGCCAGCCGTTGCTGGACGCCTATGGCCACCGGTTCAGCGTCGACCTGCCCGAGCAACCCGTCGCGCTCGACGTCGATCCGATCCGGATCGCGCAGGTGCTGTCGAACCTGCTCAACAATGCCGCCAAGTACACGTCCATCCGCGGCGAGATCGCGCTCAAGGCGCGTGTGGACGACGGCAAGGTATGCATCAGCGTCGTCGACAACGGCGCGGGTGTCGACCCCGAACTGCACTCGCACATCTTCGAACTCTTCACCCAGAGCGAACACACGCGGCTGCAGACGCAGGGCGGGCTGGGGATCGGCCTCACCCTGGTGCGCAACCTGGTGATGCTCCACGGCGGGACGGTGGCCGTGCACAGCGAGGGTATCGGCAAGGGCAGCGAATTCATCGTCGAACTGCCGCTGCTGGACGCGAACGCCGCCCTCGACCACACGATCGAAACCGCCATCGCGCCCAGCGCCCGCCCGAAACGCATCCTCATCATCGACGACAACAGCGAACACGCCGATTCCCTCGCCCGCCTGCTCGCCCTCGCCCACCACGAAGTCCACGCCGTGTATGACGGCTTCGACGCGCTCTCGGTGATCGAAGCGGTGGCACCGGACGTCGTGCTGCTGGACCTGGGCATGCCGGACATGGACGGCTTTGAGGTGTGCGACCGGATCCGCGCGCTGCCGGGCGGCCGCGACGTCGTCGTGATCGCCGTCACCGGCTGGGGCCAGCAGGACGATCACGTGCGAACGGCCGAGCACGGCTTCGATGGCCACCTGGTCAAGCCGGTGGATCCGGCCGAAATCCTGGGGCGGCTCGAAGCCGCCTAGTGCGATGGCTAGTGCGTTGCAGTGCGATCAGGGTCCGCGCCCTGGCCCACGCGATCCCCTAGCGAATGCCTAAGTGGCAAGCCCTTGCCGGCCTCGCAGCCGGCAAGGGCCACCCTCCCCTCATCAGGCAACGTATCCGTGCATCAGTGCAGCGTGCTGGCCTCTTCCTCCGGCGTCGGTTGCAACGTCACCGCCAGCGCCTCGAGTTCGGTGATCTCGGCTTCGAGCGCGTCGTACAACTCGCCCTGGCGCGTCATCAGTTCCTCGATCCGCGCCGCCTGTTTCAGCTTGGACAACTCACCATCGAACAGCAGCCATTGCGTCGTCAGCAGCTCCACGTTGTTCTTGCAGTAGTGGCGCATCTCCTTGAGCTGCACCACGGTGGCATTGACATGATCGAGCGGCGTCTTGGTTTCCGCGGACATGGCGACCTCCTCTTGCAGGTGCTCTTGCAGGTGTTGTCCGACAGGTTAGGCGCGCCTTGCGGCCGGACGACGTGAAGACCGCAGCCACGACTTGGCCGCGGTTCACCTTGGTGACGCCGCCCTGCACAGGAGGGGATTCGAGCCGGTGCCGGTCGCCGCCGATCCGGCCCGGATCGCGCAGATATCCGCCAATCCGCGCATTCACGCCGCGCCTTACGCGACGCCGTCCCCTTGCAGCGACAGGCGACTCACGAACACACGCTCGGCGCCCGTGAGCGGATCGGAAAACCGCAGTTCCCGCGCCAGCAGCTGCAACGGCCGCGCGAAGTCATCGGTGGCGGCCGCCGTGAGCTGCGGATACAGGCGGTCGTTGCGGATCGGTGCGCCCAGCGCCGCCATGTGCACGCGCAACTGGTGCTTGCGCCCGGTGACCGGCTCCAGCACGTAGGTCCACGTCGCGCCACGGCGGCTGAGCACATCGATGCGGGTCTGGCTGTTCGCCACGCCGTCGACTTCGCGCATGCGGAAGAACGGCTCGCCCGCCTCCAGGCGCGAGGCATGCACCAGTGGAAACGCCAGGGCCGGCAGCGCGGGCGCGATCGCCTCGTAGCGCTTGTGGATGCGGCGCTGGCGGAACAGCGACTGGTACGCATCGCGTGTGGCGATGTTGGCCGAGAACAGCACCAGCCCGGCGGTATCGCGATCGATCCGGTGCAACGGCACCAGGTCCGGATTGCCCAGCCTGCGCACCAGCCGCGCCAGCAACGTCTCGCGCACGTGGCCGCCGGCGGGCGTCACCGGCAGGAAATGCGGCTTGTCTGCCACCACCAGCTGCGCATCGGCGTGCAGCACGGTTTCCGTGAAGGGAATCGGCGCCTCGTCCACGACCTCGCGGAAGTAGCGGATCTCCGCGCCGACGCGGTACGGCGCGTCGAGCGGCAACGCCGTGCCGTTCGGCTCCTGCACGAGGCCACGGGCGAAGCGATCGATCCAGACGTCGCGCGCGATCGCGGGGAAGCGGTGACACAAGCCGTCGAGCACCGTGGTCCACGGGCCCGGGGGCAATTGCAGGCGGCTGGGAGCCAGGCCTTCCGCGTCCTGCATCGTCATTGGCTCCGTAAGGCATCGCGCGGAGCTTAAGGCCGCCGGCGCCGACGATGTCCTGTTCCGCGGCAACGACGCCTGGCCGCGGCAGCTGTCACGGCCAAAGCGGCTCTCGCTTTTGCGGTGTCCGCGCCGGCACGCCGGACAGGCCCACGGCGGCCTCGACCTCGAATTGCCCGCCGCCGCGCGCCTTGGCCTGGTAGCACAGCTCGTCCGCACGCTGCAGCAGGCTGTGCGGCGACAGCGCGTCGCCGTGGAAGGTGACCACGCCCATGCTGGCGCCGACCGAGAACTCGTGCTCCTGCCAGCGAAAACGGAACTCGCCCAACGCCTCCATTACGCGCCCGGCCAGCAATCGCGCTTCGGCGGGATCGCAATGCTCCAGCAGCATCACGAACTCATCGCCGCCCAGCCGCGCCACGGTGTCTGTGTCACGCAGGCTGCGCTGCAGCACTACCGCGAATCCGCGCAGGAGTTCGTCGCCGGCGAAATGTCCGCAGGCATCGTTGACGGCCTTGAAGCGGTCCATGTCTAGGTACAACAGCGCATGTGCCGTGCCGTCGCGGGCCGCGTTGGTGACCGCGCGCTCCAGGCGCGACTCGAAGGCACGCCGGTTGGACACGCCGGTCAGCGGGTCGTGGGTGGCGTGGTAGTGCAGCTCGTCGTTCAGGCGTGTGGCCGTGGTGACATTGCGAAAGGTGACGACCGCACCGATGCGGCGACGACTCTCGTCGAGGACGGGCGCGCAGGTGGCATGCACCAGCACCTCGTGCTCGTCCTGGCGGACCAGCAGGGTCGCACCTTTGCCATGGCCCGCCGCCATGAGGTCCACGGCCAGCCCCTGCGAGTCACGCAACTGGACGACTTCATGCACGGGGCGCCCCAGCGCCTGCGCCTGCGGCCAGCCCGTCAGGTGCAACGCGCACAGGTTGATGTCGGTGATGCGGCCCTCGGGGTCGAGGACCACGACTCCATCCGGCAGCGCGTGCAGCGCCGCCTCCAACCTGGCCAGTCGCGCCTGCGATGCGCGCAGGGCCGCTGTCGCCCTGGTCCAGCGCTGGCGCAGCTTCGCATCGCGGGAAACAGCGGAATCGACCACGTCCGTCGTTGATCAAACCAGATGAAACGACGGTACGGACGCTCATGCCAAGGCCAAGTGATGGCGCGCCCGTCCCGCTGGATCACGGGGTCTTCGCCGGCTCCGCCAGGACCTGCTGCGCTTCCGCGTTGCCGGGATTGAGCTGCAGCGAGCGCCGGTACGCCGCCAGCCCCGCCTCGCGATGTCCGTTCTTCAGTTCCAGGTCGCCGACATTGTTCCAGGCGCGCCACAGGCCGGGATTGGCTTCGGCATCGACGGTCAGGACTTCGAGCGCATCGGCCAGCTTGCCCTGGTCGACCAGCGCATAGCCGGCGGAGGTCATCGGATCATCGCGTGCCGCGGTCCACCACGGCACGCCACGGAACCGCGCCTGGCGCTGCGCGTACACGCGACGCACCGCCGCACCGCCGTCGCCAGCGGCGATCAGGTGCAGCGCGCGCATCTCCTCACCGGCGAGGATCGGATCCACCGCAGGATCGCGTCCGGCGATGTAGTCGGCGAAGGAAAACACCGCCGGCACGTCCACCGGCGTGTACGGATCGTGGCTGTCGGAACGGCCCCAGTGGCGGCGCCTCGAGCAGCTCAGCGACAGCTGCGCGTGTTCGAATTTGAACGTGCCCGCATCGCCGAAGGAATTGAGCCCCGCGCCCGCCGGCTCGCCGACGAAGGTGGCCGGCGTGCGGGCGAGGAACTCTTCGACCGCGCCCACCGCGGCGCTGAAGGTCTTGCGTCCGGTGAGCACGTACAGCTCCCGCCACGGCGGCGCGTCGCCGCGGCGGATGAACTCGGCGATCATCGCGGTCAACTTGCTGCCATCGCCCCCGGAGTTGTAACGCCAGTCGACGATCAGGCGGCGCGGCTTCTGCTTGTCGACCTCGGCCATGGCACGGTGGAAGAAGGCGTTGAACGCCTCGTCCTCGTTATCGAGCACGTAGTTGACCTGCATGTAGTACGCGTCGCGCTCGGGCAGCGGCACGCCGATGTAGTGGCGGCGATAGCGCAGGTGCAGCGGACGCGCCGGATCGGGTGTACGGAACGCGCTGGAAGGCGACGCACCGAAGGCCGCCACCCAGTCCGGATAGTCGCCGATCGATGCGCCGAACACTTCGCTGCGGAACCGCCAGCCCAGGCCACTGCCACCGGGCTGCGGCGCAAGTTTCTGCACGCGCACGCGGCCATCGCGCAGGCGCACCTTCACCGGCAACGCACCGCTGGCATCGGCCAGTCCCAGTCCCTTCGCCAGCCCGGCGTTGCTGAGCGCAGCCACGTTCTCGCTGGCCCCGACGTCGTTGTCGGCCCCCATCAACGCCCGCGCGCGATCGAGCGCCTCGTCCGCCGGCATCCCGCCGATTTCCAGCATCCGCGCGCCGGCCAGCCCGGCCACGGACTTGTGCGCACTGGTGACGAAGATGCCATCGGAGAACCGGTACAAGCGGATCGGATACCACGCCTTGAAGGCATCGCCCGTGGGCTCCAGGAAGGTGTGGCCGTCGCCGATCGACGCGACCAGGCGCATCGCCTCGACCACGCGTTGTTCTTCGCTCAACTCCGGCAGGCGCCGCTTGAGCGATTCGAGATCGCGGGCAAAGGCCTCGCGGCCGATGCGGGTGTAGGGATCGGGGTGCTGCAGGACGAGCGTGTTGCCGATCTCATCGAGGTCGACCCGCCAGTCGTCGACCGACGCCGCGATCGCCACGGGCGCATGCCCGAGGCCGGCGGCCAGCAGGACGGCGGCGAACACGATGGCGCGCAAGCGCTGCATGGCGATTTCCCCGGTCGGCTGCGGGTTGCAGCGCAGGGTTGGATGCACGCCGGCCGGCGGGCGTTTAGAGCGTGTGCGTCAGCGCGACCCACGCAGCACGCCGGCTCACTCCACCGCGCGCACGAACAGGGTCTTGCCGGTGCTGCCCGGCGTGGTGCGCTCCTCCACGGTGAAGTGGCGCGGATGCTGGCGCAGCAGGTCGCTCAGCTTCTTCTGTCCGTACAAGCGTGGATCGAAGTCCGGACGGATCTTGGTGAGGTAATTGCCGACGCTGCCCAGGTGCGCCCAACCCTCCTCGTCCGAGGCTTCCTCGATCGCCTGGCGGATCAGCTCCAGCGGCAGCGGCAAGGGCCCGGCGGGTTTGTCCGGTGCGGGCGCGGCCGTGGCCGGGGCCGCAGCGGGTGCTGGCGCCACGGGCGGCTTCGTTTGCTTCGCGGCTTTTTTGGACGCCGGCTTGGCAGCCCTCACCGGCGCCACGACGGGTGCCGGCCCTTCGGCGCGCAGCACTTCGGTGTAGATGAACTTGTCGCACGCCTGCACGAAGGCATCGGGTGTCTTGCGTTCGCCGAAGCCGTACACCGTCAGCCCCTCCTCGCGCAGGCGCTGCGCCAGGCGGGTGAAGTCGCTGTCGCTCGACACCAGGCAGAAGCCGTCGAAACGCCGCGTGTACATCAGGTCCATCGCGTCGATGATCAACGAACTGTCGGTGGCGTTCTTGCCGCTGGTGTAGGCGAACTGCTGCACCGGACTGATCGAATGCTTGAGCAGCGCCTTCTTCCATTGCGACTGCTGGTTGGAGGTGAAGTCGCCGTAAATGCGCTTCACGCTCGCCACGCCGTACTTCGCCACTTCCGCAAGCAGTCCTTCGATCACCGACGGCTGCGCGTTGTCGGCATCGATGAGCACGGCCATGCGGCGCTGGTCGTCGGAGGCGAGAGAGGAGCGGGGTTTCATCAAGGATTCCTTGTGGGCGCAGGCGAACGGTGGCAGCAGGCGAACGTCGGTGTCCGCCATGGACAAGATACCCCGCCATGGAGAACGGGGCTCACGTCCAGCGGTTTGCGTTCTTCGGAAACCCGGGGCGCTGCACGCGCACCACGCAGAATCGCTGCCCCGTTGGCGCCTGCATCACCACCCACCGTTCCAGGCGACTCACCACGCTGGCCCCCAGGCCTTCCAGCCGGGACACCTCGGCGGGGATGTCATCGGTTTCGATGTCGATGTGCACGCGGCTCTCGTGCTCGACGCGTTGGATCTGCACGATCGGCTCGTCGGGCGGCGTTTCCAGCATGCGGTAGTTGCCGCGCGTGCCCGGGTGGCCGGGATCGACCGCACGGCCCAATGCCGCTGCCCAGAAGCTCGCGGCCTGGTCGACATCGGCGGTGTTGCAATCGATCAGCAGGGCGCACAGGCGTGAGTAATGCATGGCTTCCTCCAAGGCAGGGAGATCGCATTGGCCTGGGACAGGCCGTCGGGCGGACGGAGTTCAGTATGCAACGCGCGCCAATGCGCGTCGCAACCGGGCATGCTGCGACGCCCGGAATGCCCGGCACCGCGCACGCGTCGCGTGATGCACGCAGCATCCACACCGATGAACAGCGCTGGGGCGTTGCTCCCGACACGGCGACGCGATGAACGCGTGCGCGCCTGTCGCTTTCACCATTCCTTCGATGCGAAACACTCAACGTAGTGGCACTCCCCACAACGCAAGGAACCCGACATGAAGAAGTCGGCCATCAACCAGGACCAGCTGCAGGAACTTCTCTACCAGGTCCTGGAAACCGAACTCGGTGGCATTCAGGTGTACGAGACCGCGCTGCGCTGCGCCGTCAATGACGACCTGCGCAAGGAATGGCACGAGTACCTGGCGCAGACCCGCACGCACGTCGACGTGGCGACACGCCTGCTGACCGAGCTCGGCCTCGACCCCGCCGCGCCCACGCCGGGGCGCAGGGTCGTCTCCCACATCGGAGGAGCACTGGTATCCGCGATGGAGATGGCGCTCAGGATCGGCGACCGTACTGCCGCCGAACTGGTTGCCTGCGAATGCGTGGTGCTGGCGGAAACCAAGGACCATGGCAACTGGGAACTGATCGGCCAGCTCGTTGAACACGGTTCCGGCGTGGACACCCGCATGCTGCGGGCCGCGCATGACGCGGTGGAACAGGACGAAGACCACCACCTCTACCACACGCGCGGCTGGTGCCGCGAACTGTGGCTGCAATCGCTCGGCATGCCCGCCGTATTGCCGCCGCCGGAAGAGGTCAAGCAGGTCGAGACCGCCATCGGCGCATCGCGCGCGGAACAGGCACGCGACCAGATGCTCAAGCACTGATGCCGCGAACGCAGGGAAGAAGACGGGCCGCTTCAGCGGCCCGTCGTTCTACATCGAAGAATCCCAACTGCATGCACGCTCACCGCGCGAATCAGTGCGCCGCGACCAGTACCGCCCGCGGCCGGTATAGCGCGGGATAGAGGCGCTTGAGTTCGCCAATCTTCGGCAGATCGTTGAACCGGATGTAGGCCTCGTCCGGATGCAGCGTCAGGTAGTCCTGGTGGTAAGCCTCGGCTGGATAGAACCGCTTGCCGCTTTCGACCTGCGTAACGATCGGCGCATGGAACACGCCGGCCCGGCCCAGCTGGGCGATGTAGGCCCGGGTCGCCTGCGCCTGTTCCGGCGTCGTGGTGAATATCGCCGAACGGTATTGCGTGCCATGGTCCGGTCCCTGGCGATTGAGCTGGGTGGGGTCGTGGACGACCGAGAAGAACACCTGCATCAACGTGGCGTAGCTGACCTGCGCGGGGTCGTAGGTCACCTGCACGGCTTCGGCGTGACCAGTCGCACCCGTAGCGACGACGTAGTAACGAGCGGTGGCCGCACTGCCGCCGATGTAACCGGACACGGCCCGTTGCACGCCGTTGACGTGCTGGAACACGCCCTGCACGCCCCAGAAACAGCCGCCCGCGAACACGACGGTTTCGCTGTGCGCGGGCATGCCCGCGCGTGCCTGCGTGCCCGATGCGGGGGCCGGTGGCGGAATCGCCATCGCCTGCGCATTGGCGCTGCCGAACGGGAGCTGCAGCGTGAACACGATCGCCATCATCAACCCCGCGACGCCGGCGGCGATGACACCGGCAAGCAGTCTGTCCAGCGGAAGTTTCATGACGGGTGCTCCAAGGGATATCAGCCGGGGATATCAGCCGAAGGTGAAGGCGTAGGCGCGCGCGCCCGGATCCAGGAACTCGATCTCGAAGGTGTGTTCGCCAACGTCGCCGCGCTGGCGCACGAGCTGGTACAGGCGGTGCCCGCCGATCACGCCCATGCCCGAGGCATCCGTGTCCTCTCCGTGCGCATCGCCGGGCGCGCGGCCGTCGACGCGCACGCGGAAACGCACGGGCCTGGCATCGGCGTCCGGTGAGAGCACCAGGTGCAGGTCACGGGCATGGAAGCGGAAGGCGACGCGGCCACCGGCCTGGTCCACGCGCGCATCCTCGGGGCCGACGGTCCACTTGCCGGACAGAGCCCATTGGTTCAACGCCAGCGGCGTCGCGTTCGCGTACTCGTGGCCGCGATCGCGCACCAGGCCGCCCGCCGAGGCGAAGTGTTCGGCGCGCGCGTACCCGACGTAGGTCTCCGGCGATTGCAGGTTGTCCGTGTCGGCCTGCTGTTCCACTCCCTGCGCGTTGCCGGCGCTGTCGGCCATGGTCGGTAGCTGCGAGCGTCCCGCCTCTTCCAGCAGCTGGCGGATGATCCGTTCAGACCCTGCGTAGTCGCCCTCGCCGAAGTGATGGGCGCGGATGCGGCCTTGTGCATCGATGAAATAGTGTGCCGGCCAATACTGGTTGTTGAAGCCGCGCCAGATCGCGTAGTCGTTGTCGATCGCCACCGGATAGGTCACGCCCAGGTCGGCGACGGCACGGCGGACGTTGCCCAGGTCGCGTTCGAAGGCGAACTCCGGCGCATGCACGCCGATCACCACCAGCCCCTGGTCCTGGTACTTGTGCGCCCACTCGCGCACATAGGGCAGCGAGCGCAGGCAGTTGATGCAGGAGTAGGTCCAGAAGTCGACCAGCACGACCTTGCCGCGCAGGGAAGCGGCGTCGAGCGGCTTGCTGTTCAACCACGCATTGGCGCCCGCCAGCGACGGCAGCATGCCTTCGCTGTGGACGGACGCATCAACGGCACCGGCGTTGGCGGTCATCATCATCGCGGGGGCATCAGGCGCGTCCTTCGTCATCGCGTTCGCGTCCGACATCGCCGTGGGCTGGAAGCGATCCAGCAACGATTGTTCGACGCGCGCAGTGCTGACCGTGGACAGGCGCGTGAGCAGGCCGGTATCCAACCCCAGTGCGATCGCCGCTACGGCGGCGAGCACCGCCACCCCGAGTCCGCGCCGTACCCATTCGCCCAGGCCGAGCGAACGCTTCAACGCGGCGAAGACGCGGCCGCCGATCAACAGCGCGATGGCGAGCGAGCTTGCGGCACCCAGCGCGTAGGCTAGCAGCAATGCGGTTGTCCCCACGCTGGTCCCTTGCAGGGCAGCGCCCGTCAGCACCAGGCCGAGGATCGGGCCGGCGCACGGCGCCCACAGCAGCCCGGTGGCTACGCCCAGCAGCAGCGACGCACCGACACCGCCGTGGCCCTGTTCGTCGGCGATATCGGAGGAGCGGCTGAGGCGGCTGCCCAGCGCCTGGAACGGCGCACCCACCCGGTTCGCCAGCGCGGGCCACAACAGCGCCAGCGCGAATGCGGCCATTAGTGCAAGGGCGATCCAGCGCCCCACCTGGTTGGCCTGGGCCACCCATTGGCTGCCCACGGCCGCGAGCGTCGCCACGGCGGCGAAGGTCACCGCCATGCCCACGAGCATGGGCAGACCGGCGCGCGCGAAGGGTTTGTCCGAACGTGCGAACACGAACGGCAACACGGGCAGGATGCACGGACTGAGGATGGTCAGGGCGCCGCCCAGATAGGCGAGGACGAGTAGCAGCATCGGAATTCCCTGCGGTTTGGGTGGAGTTTTCGGTGGATTTCGATTGCAGCTCGGATTGCCGCTCAGCCCGGGGCGAACAGCATCGCCACGCCGTTCATGCAGTAGCGCAAACCGGTGGGGGCCGGGCCGTCATCGAAGACGTGGCCCAGGTGCCCGCCGCAACGACGGCAATGCACTTCGGTGCGTGCCATGCCGAAGGTCGAGTCGGTGTCCTCCCCGACCGCGTCGTGCAACGGCGCCCAGAAACTGGGCCAACCGGTGCCGCTGTCGAACTTGGTGGCCGATGAATACAAGGGCAAGCCACAGCCCGCGCACGCGAAGGTCCCGTGGCGGTGCTCATCGTTGAGCGGGCTGCTGTAGGGGCGCTCGGTGCCGTGCCCACGCAGCACCGCGTACTGCGCCGGCGTCAGGCGTTGCCGCCATTCGGCGTCGCTGTGCATCACTTCAAAACGCCGGGCCATGGCGGTCGCCGCCGGCGCGCGGCTGCAGGCGCCCAGGCCAAGCAGGCCGCCGACCATGGCCAGGCCGCCAACGCGTAGCGCTTCTCTGCGGGTCAAGGACATCTCGGGCTCCCGGTTGCGATTGCATGGGCGCATGGTCCGCCCGGCCGCGTCACCGAGTCCTCACGTAAAGTTAAATTTTGCGTGACACCTTCAGGGCCGGTATTGACCACAATCCCGCCTGAACCCACGACGGCTGCCGGATCCCCCCGAATGCCCCGCCCAGTCAAACGCGTACTGATAGTCGAAGACGACGCACACATCGCCGAGCTGCTGCGCCTGCACCTGCGCGATGAAGGCTTTGAGGTGGTGCACGCTGCCGACGGCAACGAAGGCCTGCGCCTGCTCGAGGAAGGCGGCTGGGATGCGCTCGTGCTCGACCTGATGCTCCCCGGCGTCGACGGGCTGGAGATCTGCAAGCGCGCACGCGCCATGGCCCGCTATACCCCGATCATCATCACCAGCGCGCGCTCCAGCGAAGTGCACCGCATCCTCGGCCTGGAACTGGGCGCGGACGACTATCTCGCCAAGCCCTTCTCCATGTTGGAACTGGTGGCACGAGTGAAGGCCCTGCTGCGGCGCGTGGAGGCGATGGCGCACAACGCGCGCATCGACTCCGGCGTCATCGAGCTGCACGGCCTGCGCATCGATCCCGTCGCGCGCGTGGCCAGCATCGAGGGCCAGGCGCTCGAACTGACGCCGCGCGAATTCGACCTGCTGCACTTCTTCGCCCGCCACCCGGACCAGGTGTTCTCGCGCATGGACCTGCTCAACCAGGTCTGGGGCTACCAGCACGACGGTTACGAACACACGGTCAACACCCACATCAACCGCCTGCGCGCCAAGATCGAAGCCGATCCGGCCCATCCCCGGCGGATCCTCACGATGTGGGGGCGTGGCTACAAGTTCGCCGACGCGCCTTCCGCCGGGGGCACCGGCGCATGATCCGCCTGAGCCTGTCCCAGCGCCTGTCCGCCGTGTTCTGCGGCCTGCTGCTGGTGTGCGTCGCCGCGTTGGCGATGACGCAGGTGCGCACCAGCGCGATGCACGAGCAGGAAGTAGTGCAACGCCTCTCGCGCGGGCTGGCCGAGCACATCGCCCACAACGGCGAACTGATGGACCAGCGCGGCCTGCGGCCGGCGAACGTGCGCGACCTGTTCGGCAAGCTCATGGCCGTCAATCCCAGTGTCGAGGTCTACCTGCTCGACGACCAGGGCCGCATCCTTGGCCACGACGCGCCCGAAGGCCACCTCAGGCGCAAGCAGGTGGATGTCGCGCCGATCCAGCGCCTGCTGCGCGGCGACCGCTTGCCAATCCTGGGCGACGACCCGCGCAGCGCGCGCGGCCGCAAAGTGTTCAACGCCGCGCCACTGCGCGTGCAGGGACGCGACGTCGGCTACATCTACGTGGTGCTGCTGGGCGAGCAACGCGATGCCCTGGTCGCGGATGTCGCGGCCAGCGCCACGCTGCGCACGACGCTGTGGTCGGTGTCGCTGGTGGCGGTGCTGGGACTGCTGGCGGGCATCGCCGCGTTCCGCTGGGTCACGCGCCCCTTGCGCCAGTTGACCGAGCGCATCCAGGCCTTCGATGTGGAGGGCCACGCGCCGCAGTCGCTGTCCGCGGCACCGGCTCCGCTGCCTGCGGACGAGAAGGACGAGATCGCCATCCTCGATCACGCCTTCACCCACATGTCGCAGCGCATCGGCGAGCAGTGGCAGGAATTGACCCGTCAGGACCAGCAGCGCCGCGAGCTGGTGGCCAACATCTCACACGACCTGCGCACGCCGCTGTCCTCCCTGCACGGCTATCTCGAAACGCTGGCACTCAAGGACACGACGCTGGACGAATCCGAGCGTCGCCGCTACCTGGACATCGCATTGGCGCAGAGCCGCAAGGTCGGCCGCCTGGTGCAGGAGCTGTTCGAACTGGCGCGCCTGGAATACGGTTCCGTGCAGCTGGACCTGCAGGCGTTCTCGTTGCCCGACCTGGTCCAGGACGTCTTCCAGAAATTCGAGTTGGCGGCCCAATCCAGGCGGCAGTCGCTGCTGGCCGACATCCCCGGCGAAGTTCCCGCCGTTGTCGGCGATCTGGGATTGATCGAACGCGTCCTGACCAATCTGCTGGACAACGCCGTACGCCACACGCCCGAAGGCGGCCGCATCGAACTGGCGCTGCGCACTACACCGCGCAGCGTGATCGTGACGATCGCCGACAACGGCCCGGGCATTCCGCCGGCGCTGCGAGCCAAGTTGTTCGACACGCCGTCGGTGCTGGTGTCGGGCAATCGCGACAGCGGCGGCCTCGGCCTGATGATCGTGCGCCAGATCCTGCAACTGCACGGCACGGCCATCGAGTTGGTCGACGACGTACGCGGCGCGGTATTCCGGTTTGAGCTGGCGACCGGGTAGTCGGCGTGGAGCCTCCACGCTGTCACTTCCGCATCGCCAGCCTGGCGTTTCCACGTAGCGCGCGCGGCAGGCGATACAGCGTGACTGCGCGCAGCCGACCAGTCAGCTGCATGAATCGGAAGCAGCGTCGCAGGTGGCGCATTCATCCTGTCGCCTTATCACCAGCGGACGTGAATCACGTTATCCAGTGCTAACGCAATGCGAGCAAACGCCTAACACGCGATCCGTAAGGTAGGCCGCGGTCCATCAAGGACCTCCTTCCAACGGAGATCACGAATGCCCACCACCCCGCAGAAGAACAAGTCTGATTCGCAGAACACCCGCCGCGACGACCAGTCCAAGCAGCACATGAGCCGTAGCGACGACCAGAGCAAGAAGCTGGGTTCACAGGACCAGTCGCAGGATCGCAACAAGCCCATGGGCACCCCAAGCGATCGTAGCGGCAGCGACCGCCACTAAAACGTCGCCAGCGACATGACTGCCTGGCGCGTACAGCGTCCGGACGCATCCACGTAGCGCAGATCCAAACTAGCGTGGATCAAAGATGAAACGGGTCGCTTGATGCGGCCCGTTTCTTTTGTCCGCGGACGCCCTTGACCGATGGCCCTTGACCGATGGCCGAAGCGCCTCTGAAGATGCGGCGCATGTTCCGGCTTCGCTGAGTCCTCATGAGACCAGGTCCCAAGCTGTTGATCACTGGCATCCTGCTCGCTGGACTGATGTATCTATCCGCTTGCGGACTGCTCTACCTGTCCCAACGCTCCTATATCTACTACCCGACGGGGCGGAATCCCGACGTTCCCGCCTTCATCCTGCAGCGCGATGACGCGCGGATCGTGGTCTCCTCCAACGGCGCCTCCTCCAACGACGCCTCCTCCAATGACATCGGCAGCGATCGCGCCATCCTCTACTTCGGCGGGAATGCCGAAGACGTTTCGAGGGCAATCGCGCCCTTGAGCCAGGCCTTCCCGGGCACGGCGATCTATGCGATGCACTATCGCGGCTATGGCGGCAGCACTGGAACGCCGTCGGAGCGCTCGCTGGTTGCCGATGGGATCGCGCTGCACGACCTGGTAGCCAGGACGCATCCGCGCATCTCCATCATCGGGCGCAGCCTGGGGAGCGGAGTGGCGATCCAGATCGCAGCATCGAGACCAACGGATCGGCTGGTGCTCGTCACTCCATACGACAGCATCGCCGAGGTTGCCGCCGATCACTTCAAACTGTTCCCGGTCAGGCTGATCCTGCGCGACAGGTATGAATCGTGGCGTTATGCCAGTCGCATGACCGTTCCAACAACGCTCATCGTTGCCACGCAGGACCAGGTCATCCCGAATCGAAGCTCGGAGAAGCTCGCCAGGGCGTTCCCGCCGGGCATCGCCAACCTGGTCAGGATCCCCGGCGCCGACCACAACAATGTGTCCGACTTCCCCGGGTACGTGGCTGCGCTTGGCGGGCAGGTCACGCAAGCACACTAGGCGCTTCATTCAAGCAACTGCATTCAGGCAGGGGCTGTTCCGCGGTCCGGTTTGATTCCAAGAAGCAGCTCTGTTGAACATCGCGGAAAATCCACGCGCCGGGAAACCATACGTGCAGCCGTGAACGCCGGCTGGCGGCGCCACCCGCTGCGCAACGCAGCGATCCGTCCCCGCGCTGGCCTCGCCCCATCCCCGGGAGGACAATCCCGGCACCGTCCCGCGGAGCACCGCCATGTCGACCGCCCCCGCCGAAACCGCCGCCGGCGGTCCTGCCACGCTTCGCGACGAAAGTGCCGCCAAGCAGCTGTTCTTCGGCAACATCCTCGACGAGCAGTTGTTCCCGTATCCGCAGATCCGCGCGCGCGACCGCGAGATGCTCGGCGCGATGACCGACGCCATCGACCAGTTCCTCGCCGACAAGGCCGCCGACCTCAAGCACTACGACCGCGACGCCGAACAACCTGCCGACTTCATCCAGGCCCTGCGCGACATGGGCCTGTTCGGCCTGATCATTCCCGAGGCCTACGGCGGGCTGGAACTCTCCAACGGCGCCTACGCGCGCGTGCTCGGCCAGACCAGCAGCCACGACAGCTCGGTATCGCTGACCATCGGCGCGCACAGTTCGATCGGCATGAAGGGCCTGCTGCTGTTCGGCAGCGACGAACAGAAGCAGCGCTACCTGCCGCGCCTCGCCAGTGGCGAACTGATCGCGGCGTTCTGCCTCACCGAATCCGGCGCCGGCTCCGATGCCGCGTCGATCCGTACCAGGGCGACGCGCAACGACGACGGCAGCTGGACGCTCACCGGCGAGAAGATCTGGATCACCAACGGCGGCATCGCCGGCTTCTATACCGTGTTCGCGCGCACCGATACGCCCGAGGGCAAGATCACCGCGTTCCTGGTCGAGGCCGGCTGGCCGGGCGTCAGCCACGGCCCGCACGAGGACAAGATGGGCATCCGCGCCTCGTCCACCACCACCGTCGCCTTCGTCGATGTGCGCGTGCCGGCGGAAAACGTGCTGGGCCCGGTCGGCAAGGGCTTCAAGGTGGCGATGAGCATCCTCAACAGCGGCCGCACCGGCCTGGGCGGCGGCGCGGTCGGCGGCATGCGCACGCTGCTGCGGCTTGCGACCGCGCAGGCCAAGGACCGCCAGCAGTTCGGCAAGCCGATCGCCGAGTTCGGCCTGGTGCGCGAGAAGATCGCGCGCATGGCGGTGGACTGCTTCGCCGCCGAGAGCACGGTGTGGATGGTCGCGCACCTGATCGACAGTGGCTGCACCGACTACTCGGTGGAAGCGGCGATCAGCAAGGTGTTCGCCAGCGAAGCCGTGCAGCGCGCGTCGTACGAGGCGCTGCAGATCGCCGCCGGCAACGGCTTCATGCGCGAATTCCCCTACGAGCAGATCACCCGCGACACCCGCATCCTGTCGATCTTCGAAGGCACCAACGAAATCCTGCGCCTGTACATCGCCCTGTCCGGGCTCAAGGACGTGGGCGCCGGCCTGGGCGAGCTCAAGGCCGCGGTGGGCGACATCTTCAACGACCCGATCAAGGGCTTCGGCGTGCTCGGCGACTACACGAGCCGGCGCGTGCGCGAAGCCACCGGCGTCGGCACCGACCGCATCGTGCATCCACTGGCCGAGCCGCTGCGCAAGCTGGCCGCGGTGTACGAGAAGTATGCGGTGGAACTGTCGAAGTCGTCCGACGCGCTGCTGCGCCAGCACGGCAAGGCCATCGCCGACCAGCAACACGCGCAGAAGCGTATCGCCGACATCGCCATCGACCTGTTCGTCGGCCTGTGCGTGCTCTCGCGCGCCGACAGCCTGCTCAAGCAGCAGCATCCCGCCGCGGCGCAGGCGGTGGAGATCGCTGAAATGTTCACCCGCGCAGCGCGGCGCCGCATGGCGGGCAACCGGCGTGGCCTGGAGCGCAACGAGGATGCGCAGACCGAGCGGCTCGCGGCCGACGTGCTGGCGCGGGGCGGGTATGCGTGGGATGTGATCTGACGGACCCGCTTCGCCCACACGCTCCCTTCTCCCGCTTGCGGGAGAAGGTGCCCGAAGGGCGGATGAGGGCGCTCTTAGCGGCTCAATTCGCAGAACCTACCCGCAGTGCACGCGATTGCTTCCGAATCCTCAGTGCCTGCTGACCGCCCCTTCCGGCGCCTCCACCGACAACCGGTTGTCCACGCTGCGTACGCCCGGAATCTCCGCCACGGCATGCACCACGGGCTCGATATCACTGGCGGCCACGGCGCCGCCGAGCACGACGTGGCCCGCCTCCACATCCACCAGCAGCGTCGAGGAATGCGCGACCACATGCCCCAGCCGGGAACGGATGCGGTCACGCAGCAGCGCGTCGTCGACGGGCTCCGTCCGCACCCGCGTACGTTGGGGCATCACCGTGCCATGCGTACGCTCCACCCTCCGCCGCGCGCCGGCTTGCGCGGCTTCTTCAAGCCTGTGCCGCAGGTCGCCGCCACGCTCGCGCACGCGGGCGCGACGAAGGCGGCCGCCCTCGCGATCGAAGTAATACATCACGGCTGCACCGGCCGCGAAGGCCACGGCCAGCCTGACTACGGTGTTCATGCCGCTTCTCCTGCCTCGGGTCGACGCGTTGCGCGGAGTGCGCAGCCGGGCATCGTGCGGAGAGGGTGCCATTGGCAACGAAAAAACTGCGCGAAAGCCGGCGATCCGGTCACGACTCGGCGCGCTCCTGCGCGGCGCGCGCGAGAATCCAGCCTTGCCGGCGCTGTAGCAGGCGCACCCCGCCAAGGAGGTAGTTGACGCTGAACAACAGCGTCAGGCCGATCAGCAGCAGGTGCCAGCGATCGTGCAGCAGCATCCGCGGATAGGCATGCACCAGCCACCAGGCCAGGCCCTGGAAGGCCACCGCCAGCGGCATCATGACCGCGATGTTGAGGCGCTGGTCGCGGATGATGTCGTCGAGCAGCGCGAGTTCCTCCGTGGTGCCGAAATCCAGGGCATGGCGCCGCACCAGGCGCAGGTCCCACGCATACAGGCCCCAGACCGCGGCGGCGTAGATCGCGTTGAGTGCGAACCAATGTTCCGGATTGTCGACCTGGCTCAGCGCAGCCGCCTCGATCAGCGTCGCGCCGAAGTAGAGGAAGGTGTGGCCGAACTCCAGCGGCCAGCCGATGAACGAGAGTGTGTGGATCAGCGAGCGCGACCAGAAGATCAGGATCACCAGCAGTCCTGTCAGCAGGTACGGCCATACCTGCCACTGCAACCGCACCAGCGGCTGCACGGCGCTGGCGACGAGCACCCCCAGCGCCAGGCCCTGGATGATGCTGATGAGCGTGAGCTCGATGCCGACAACGGTGGCGTCGAGCTGGCTCTTGGCCTCGCGGCGACGGCGTTCGGCGGACGGCGGCTCGGTCATGGACTCGGATCGCAGCGACGGTGTCCATGCCTACGCGAAGCGGTGATGGCGGCGGCCGCGGCGCGACGCCCGGTTCCTGGCTCGCATCGCCTGGCAAGGCACGGCACAGCCATCGCTGTGCGTGCCTCGTCGCTCATGTTCGATGCCTGGCAAGCGCGAACCGGCCTGGCCCGGTGACCGCAAGCAGCAGCAAGCCGCCGATGATCGCGAGGTTCTTGTAGAAGTGCGTCATGTTCATCGCGCGGTCTGCGCCTTCCATCGACCAGAACGGATGGCCGATCAGGCTCGTGCCCAGCACGAACAACGCCATCAGCAGCGCGAGGGGTCGTGTCCAGAGTCCCAGGATCAACGCGATTCCGACGAGGCATTCCATGAACACCGCCACGCCAGCGGCAACTTGCGGCATCGGCGTGTGGATCGAGGCCAGGTAACCGACGGTCCCCTGGAAGTCCATCAGCTTGCTCCAGCCCGAGGTGACGAACAGGATCATGAGGAGGATGCGTGCGAGGAGGATCAGCGTGTCGCGGTTCCGTTCAATGAGAGCGTCCATCGCATCGCCTCGTTTCGTCCGGCCGGGGGCCGCAATCTTGAGTTGCTGGTGCTAAATACCCCGTGAAAATCCCCGCACTGTCCAGGTTCCGTGCCCGTAACCCCGCCCCGTGGCGAACGCCCGCTCCCGGCTGGAAGCAACCGCCCACGCACCTCCTTGAACGGATTCGCTAGCCGATGGCAGGCAGGCGGTCCGTTGTCGGGCAGCGCTACAATCCGCCCATGTCGATGCGTCACCTTGCCCGTCTGGCTCTGCACTGGCTCCTGGTCATTTCCATGATCACGACGGCGCTCGTGGTGCCCGCACAGGCCGCGACCGACACGCTGCAAAGCGCCGCAGCCGCGCGGATGGCCGCGGCCATGGCGGACATGCCCTGCGACGACATGGGCGCGGCAAAAGCCGCGCACAAAATGCCCTGCGACTGCTGCACGCCGGCATCCTGCGACCTGTCTGCCTGCATGGGCACGGCTTGCCTGCCCGAATTGCCGCGCCTGGTCATGGGCATTCCCGCAGCGGCGATCCAGGTGCCGTGGGATGCGCCGGCGCCGCCTTCACGACTGATCGATACACCGCTCCGACCTCCGATCGCGTGACCTCTCCGTAACGACGATACGGACGCCTCGCGTCCGCACGCCGCCGTGCGCGGCGATCACGGAGAACACTGATGCAATCCCTTTTACGCTGGGCAGCGATGGCGCTGCTCAGCCTGTTGCCCATGCTGGGCATGGCGAAGCCGATCGCTTTCGCGAAAGGCACGACGGTCATGGCCGAATACGGCGCCGGCACCATGAACGAGGTGCAGCTTTTCTACGCACCGCGTTATTGGTACTCGGTGGGCGGCGGCTGGCTCGAACTGACCAGCGAAGACGGCAGCAAGCAGCGCCACGTCACCTACCTGCGCGGCAACCTGCTGGCAAAGCGCTGGAACCTGCCCGGCGCGCAAGCCAATGTCTTCGCCTGGGGCGGCCTTGGGCGTGCCACCGGCAATGATTTCGACGGCAGCACGCTGGCACGCAACGTTGGTGTCCAGGCCGATTACGAAACCCGTCGCGTGTACGGCTCGTTCCGCTCCGACCTGCAGGAAAGCGATCACTACTCGCATCGCATCGACACCCTGCAACTGGGCTGGGCGCCGTACAAGCACGAGTACGACACGCTGGCCACCTGGTTCGTCGTGCAGGGCCGCCGCTACACCGGCGACCTGTTCGATGGCACCGAAACCGCGCTCCTCGTCCGCTTCTTCAAGCGCGGCGCATGGGTCGAGGTCGGCGCCACCACCGACGGCAAGCTCCAGGCCATGGCCATGTTCAACTTCTGATCAGGACTATTCACATGAACCGATTCAAGTTTCTTCTGGCCGCGTTGCTGCTCGGCGCTTCCCCGTTTGCGATGGCGAAAACCATCGAGATGGACGTCAACGGCCTGGTCTGCGGGTTCTGCGCCCAGGGCATCGAGAAAACGCTGAAGGGCCTTCCCGCCACCGAAGGCGTTTTCGTCAACCTCGAACACCACCTCGTCGCGGTGAAACTGAAGGATGGCGCCGACATCGACGATGCGGCCCTGCGCAAGGCACTCAAGGATTCCGGCTACACCGTTGTCGCGATCCATCGCACCGAACACTCGCTCGACGAAATCCGCCAGCAGGTGAAGCGCGGTGACTGACGCGATCGATGCGCAGGCGCCGCTGCGCCGCAACCTGGGTGTAGCCCTGCTGACCCTGCTCGCCAGCGGCGGCACGCTGGTGTGCTGCGTGCTACCCGCGGTGATGGTGGCACTGGGCGCAGGTGCGGCCCTGGCGGGATTGGTGACCGCGGTACCGCAACTGGTGTGGTTGTCGGAGCACAAGGCCGCCGTGTTCGGACTGGCCTTCGTCCTGCTGGTGCTGTCGGGCGCGATGGTGTGGCGGGCGCGCACCTTGCCGTGCCCCGCCGATCCTGCGCTGGCCCTGGCGTGCACGCGGTTGCGGCGAACCAGCCTGGTGCTGTGGTCCGTCGCTACGCTGTGCACCACGCTGGGCGCCGTGTTTGCGTTTGTACTGCCCGCGTTGCAATGACTCAGGGAGGGCGGCCACGCCGCCCTCCTTCCATCCACCGGAGATCCGAATGACCGCCGTGCAATTGCAAAGCCTCCTGACCTGCCCGCATTGCGGGCACCAGAGCCTGGAAACCATGCCGACCGAGGCTTGCCTCTTCTTCCACACCTGCACTGCGTGCGGCGAAACCCTCAGCCCGAAAGCGGGCGACTGCTGTGTGTTCTGCTCATACGGCAGCGTGCCGTGCCCACCGATTCAGCAGCAGGGGTCGTGTGGAGGCTGCGGATCGCCTGGTTGAAATCAAGCGTGAATGCAGGCGGTTCGCTTCCAAGAGGCCTGACTCCGGTTAGCCCACAGCGCCGAATCGAATGGCCCGCTAGAACCCGGACTCCACACCGCACCACTGGTCTTCACACGGCACGCCGTCATGGTCCCCATCCATCTCGGTGGCCGGGCAATGTTGGATGAAGTACTTGGCCTCGGCGCACGAGGTCATTTGCGGGCAGCGGGTGCGGCCGTCGCAGCGAGACCGATCGACTGCGGAGGGCGCGGCGGGAGTGGAGAACTGCGCCGGAGCGGCGGCCTGGTTCGAAGTGAACGTGCTGTATCCAAACGCACCAATCGCCCCGACGATCAGCAGGGCGAGCATTGCGGCGACTGGACGAGGCGTGGCCGCGGTCGAGTCCCTGCTACGCGCCCTATTGGCACCGGCACGGCGCCCCGGTCGCTGGACGCGGACGGCGCGCTGCTTGCCGTCGTTGCCCGCTTCGACCTCGAAGGACACGAGCTCGCCAATGCGCGGCCGGACGCCGTCGCGTGGGAAGGCGGAGATGTGGACAAAGAGTTCATCGCTCCCTTGGGCGGGAGTGATGAATCCAAATCCGCGGTCGTCGTTCCATTTGGACAGGTTGCCGTGAATTCGCATGTACTTACCTGATTTTCGCCTTGAAGAGTCGTGCTACCGCTGGCGGAGCGCGTCCCGGAAAAGCAGCTTTCACGTTAATCGTAGATGGATCCCCGAGCGCCAAAAGCGATGGCGTTCAATCGCCCGCTAGTCGGTTCCGGTTGAAGGATAAGTCGGTCGCCGCCTATCCGATAGCGCCAGCAACCTTCAAGCTCCCCCTTCAACGGTTTGAACGTATCGCCCACCGCGTGAAATGGAAGCTCGTAATCGGACAGATCCTCCAGAACTTCCAGGATTCGCCCCATCACCTTCCGATCGAGTGCTGCCGTGTCTTTCTTGAACTGCTTGGAGAACCCAATGGCCCACGGCGGTGGCCCCGTACGGTTTCGATCTCCCACGGCAAAGTGATAGCTAACATCACCGATCGATGCAGAAAAGCTTCTATTCGGGTCCGGCGGCGGAGGCGGATTGAGCGTCAGCCGCTTGAATCTGATTGAAGCAGCGGTCAGTACGTCTTCGATCTCGAAGCGAGGGTCTGTTGACATCGTTTACCTCCAAACGTTCCAAGACCAACAGCCGGCTGAACTGTCTTCCCACCAACCTTTACCTACGCAGCCTCTTCAAGCGCCCACGTATCAGCCAGAAGTTCCGCTTGCGTAATCACCTTTTCCAGTGCGCTGGGCTGCTTGTCCGGCGGATAGCGATACTTGGCTAGGAGAACCTTGACCATTGCCATCATCTTCGCCCGCGAAGAATTGCGGTTCTGCCAATTGATCGTTGCCGACTTCCTCAGCTTGTCGGTCAACTCCTGTGCCAGCGCACGCAGCACCGGGTGCCCCATCTCTCGCACGGCCGATTCGTTCTCACACAGCGCCTGATAGAACGCGAACTCCTCTTCAGTCATTCCGTCGGGTGGCCTGGCCGAATTGATTTCCTTCGCCAGACGAATCAGTTCCTCGATTACCTCGACTGTGGTGATCGCTCGGTTCTGATAGCGCGCAATGGCGTCTTCAAGCCGCTCAGTAAATTCCTTGCCCTGCATGGCATTGCGCATGCCGCGAGCCCGCACCTGATCAGCGATCAACCGTTCCAGCAGTTCCGCGGCCAGATTCTTGGTCGGCATTTCGCGAATCTGCGCAAGGAAGTGCTCATCCAGCAGCGAGATGTCGGGCTTGCCCAGTCCGAGCGTACCGAAGATGTCGTTGACGCCTTCCACGAGCACGCCCTTGGCGACCAGCTGCCGCAACGCCGCCTCTTTCTCCAGTCGCGAGCGGCCCTCACCGGCGCGGGTCAGCTTGATCAGGCATACGCGCGCGGCCTGGAAGAAGGCGATCTCCTCGCGCAAGGCCATCGCCTCATGACGGGTTCCTGCCAAAGCCTGCGCCTTGGTGAGCTTAGCTACCTGGTCGAGATAGGCCCGTACGCCCCGATTGCGGCCCTTCTCGTCCGGTTCCGGATCGACCTGCAGTACGTGTTCCATGGCCGGCCCCAGAAGCGCCAGCGCCCGCTTGGGGTCGGCGAAGCCCTGATAGTCGAATCCATGGAAGAACTCACGCCGGATCACGTCCAGCGTGTCGAGCAGAATCGCCAACGCCTGACCCGAGGTATCCACCGGCTCACGTTCACCGCCAGCATCCTTCGTGTACTGCTTGATCGCCTTCTTCAGTTCCTCGCCGATGCCGATGTAATCGACGATCAACCCGCCCGGCTTTCCCTTCCAAATGCGGTTGGTCCGGGCGATGGCCTGCATCAGGCCGTGGCCCTGCATCGGCTTGTCGACATACAGCGTATGTACGGGCGGCGCGTCGAAGCCGGTCAGCCACATGTCGCGGACGATCACGATTTCCAGCGGATCGTCCGGATCCTTGAACCGCTTTTCGAACAGCTTGCGCTGCGGCTTGTCGGTACGGTGCGGCTGAAAATGGATCGGATCGGCCGAGCTCCCGGTCATCACGATCTTGATTCGGCCCTTGTTGATGTCAGCGTCGTGCCAGTCCGGGCGCAGTTTCACGATCTCGTCGTACAGCCGCACCGCCGCCTCGCGCGAGATCGCCACGACCATCGCCTTACCGGCCAGCGATTGCGTGCGCGCCTCCCAATGCCCCACTAGGTCGGCCGCCAGTATCGCCAGGCGCCCTTCAGCCATCGCCAGCGCTTCAAGCCGCGTGTACCGGCTCGCGGTCCGGCCCTGCTCGCTGCTGTCCTCGTCCTCGGTAACTTCGAGAAACTCGTCCATCAGCGCCTGCTTCTCGGCCTCGTTGAAGCGCAGCTCGATGATCCGCGACTCGTAGCTCACGGGGACGACGGCCTCGTCCTCCTGCGCGGCAATCATGTCGTACACGTCGACATAGGTGCCGAACACCGCCTCGGTGTCGCGATCATCCAGGCTCACCGGCGTGCCGGTCATGCCCAAATAGATCGCCTTGGGCAACGCGTCGCGCATGTACTTGGCCAGGCCGTATTTGGTCTGACCGCTCTTGGTGTCCAGCTCGGCGGTGAAGCCGTATTGCGTGCGGTGCGCCTCATCGGCGATCACGATGACGTTGGAGCGATCGCACAGCACAGGAACGCCGCCCTCGCCAGGACGCGGCGCGAACTTGTTGATGGTGGTGAAGTAAATGCCACCGGCCTGCACCTGCGACAGCTTGTCGCGCAGATCCTCGCGGCTGTCCGCTTGCTGCGGCGTGCCGCGCAGCGACCACGAGGCGTCGGCGAACGTCTCGAACAGCTGGCCATCCAGATCGTTGCGGTCGGTTACCAGCACCACAGTCGGATTGCCGAACTCGGCACGGTCGCGCAGAGCCATCACGTAAAACAGCGCCAGCAGCGACTTGCCCGACCCCTGGGTGAACCAGATCACCCCGCCCTTGCCGTCCCTGCGATGCACCAAGGCATCGACCGCCCGCTCCACCGCGCGCTGCACGCCGTGGTACTGGTGCCACTGCGCAATGATCTTGAAGCTCGCACCGCCATCTGCGCCGCCATAGGCGACAAAGCCACGGAAGAAGTCGAGCAGCGTGCGCGAGTCCAGCAATCCGCGCATGAGTACTTCGAGCTCCAGCTGCCCCTTACCGACCTTCTTCCCCTCCAGCAGGCGCCAGCGTGAATGCCGCGACAGGTCGGCGCTGATCGAGCCATAGCGCGCCACCGTGCCGTCGGAGATGACATTGAACAGGTTGAACCAGAACAGCTGCGGAATGTCCGCCTTGTAGGTCTGGATCTGGTTGTAGGCGGATTCGAAATCGGCGTTGATATCCGCCGGATTCTTCAGCTCGATCACCACCAGTGGCAGTCCGTTGACGAACAGCACAATGTCCGGCCGCCGCAGCTTCTGGCCCTGCACCGTGAACTGCTGCACGGCGAGCAGATCGTTGCGCCCACCTTCGAAGTCCATGACACGGACCCGCAGCACAGAACGGTGGCCGTCGTGTTCGACACGTTCAATAGGCACGCCGTTCCGTAGCCAGTCGTACACCTCGCGGTTGCCGTCGACCAGCGACTGCGCGCCAAAGCCTGAGAGGTGCGTAACGGCAGCCTCCACCTCGGCGGCGGCCAGTTGTGGATTTAGTCGTACCAGCGCTTCTCGCAAACGTGGCGCCAGCACCACCTCGGACCAGCGTTCGCGTGCCGCTTCGGTACCACCGGGTGCCAGCGCCTCGCCGTGCATGCGAGTCCAGCCCAGGCCCTCCAGCCAGTCCAGGCAGACCTCTTCCAGATGATTTTCCTTCATCGCGTCGACACTCCAAAGCGTTGCTGCCTTGCGCTCATCTGCATGCCTTTCGCCATCTGTGAGAGGAGATAACCCGATTCATGCCGGAAGTGACGCGCCGATCAACTCGCCGCTTTCAAGATCTAACGGAACCGCGTCCAGCCACAGCCCATCCTCCAGATCGAACGGTTCCAGTGGCGCCAGGAACGTCTCTGACCTCGGAAACACTAGGGCCAGGCGTCCTTGCCCCGACAGGTACCGCTGCCCATAGGCGAACAGCTGATAGAAGTCGCTCTGACTCAGTCCGTAGTTGTTGGCGACATCGGCCCCATTGAGCAGCTTCCACTTGGCATCTATTACCCACATCCTGCCCTCGTACTCGACCACGAAGTCGGGGCGCAGTTGAAACAACTTCCGCGACCCCTGGCTGCACAGGTATTGACCAGCCGCCTGTGGCCTGAGCTTTGCCTTCGCAGGCAGACAACGACGAAGGCTCGCCTCCACGTAGCACTCGAACACCTTTTCCATCGGGAACAGTAAGCTTCGCCCTGTCCACTCGCCGAGCGCCGACATCGGATTACGGTTGCCAAGGATCAGCTCGCACCACGGCCTGATGTTGCCGTAGTGGCTCATCAGCCGGTCGCCGCTCCAGCGCCGAAAATCGCCAGCGACATCCTGGCTGCATTGGATCTCGACCAACTGGTGCTCCAGCTCATGCGCCAGGCGCCAGTTCGCCGGATCGCGGGTCATGCCCGCCACCTTGACCAGCGCGGAAGCGATCAACCGGTTCTCCGCGCGGTTGGCATCGAAGACCTGGTGCTCCACCTGGAACAGGTGCTGCCCGCCGACCGGCTGCCGAAGCTGGCGAGCCACCTGCAGCCGGCCCCGCATGAACCGCACTTCTTCCTCGACCAGCCGGTAGTCGAAGCGCAAACCGCGCCTTACCAGCGCATCCAGCTCCCGCAGGAACTGCTGGATGATCCACTCGCTCACCGGCGCATCGAAGGTCTGCAACGCGGTGGGACCGGAGTCCCGCACCGGCAGCCGCAGGCCGTGGCGGAGCATGCGCACCAATACCTTCCGCGCGGTGGCCCTGTCCGTCTCGCCGCGCACGTGTTTGGGCAGAATCTCGATCCGCGTACCGCAAGGGGACTCGAGTACGCCCACGTAGTTGTCCAGTCGCAGCCAGCGCCGATCCTCCACCTGTACCAGCGCAGCGCCACCCGCGCGATGCCGCTGGGCCTCGCGGCACAGCCAGTCGAACGCTGAGACCGGAATACTGGCCTCGTCGAGGCTACCGGCCGGGACCGGCCCGGTGGTCAGCCTGGCGTGCTCGCGGACGGTTACGAGGGTCACGCCGCGACCTGGGGAACCTTGACGCCCTGGGGAGCCTTGATGATCGCCAGATAGGCTTCCGGCTTGAGGAATGCCTGCTCATTGATCGCCCACAGGCGACCTTCGCCAGGCAGCTCCACGCCTTCACCCAGCAATTCGGCCATGCCCGCATTGGCCTGCCGGAGGAACTGTAGTTCCTCCGGCTTGCGATGGTCGTTGAGCACCCAGGCAATCTTCTGCCAGTCCGCGAAGAAGTATTCCTGCAGCAAGGGCAGTACCTGCCGCTCGAACACCTCGGCAAGCACGTCCAGCGACGGAGCGTCCTTCAGGCGCATGAAATACGCATGACCCAGCATGTAGTCGCGGCCCAGCAGCACCTCGATGCGCCGGTTCATGGTGGATAGCAGCGCATCCACCGGCACCCCGTCGACCACCACCTCATCAAGTGCATCGATATCGGGCAGCATTTCCACGAACTCGAATCGCCGGCGCAGCGCCACGTCCAACCCGGCCAGGGAACGATCGGCGGTGTTCATGGTGCCGATCAGGTGCACGTTGCGCGGCACGCTGAAGCGCTTCTTGGAATACGGCAACGTCACTTCCAGCGCCTCGGGGCAGCCCTCGCGTTTGGTGGGTTCGATCAGGGTGATCAGCTCGCCAAAGATGCGCGATACGTTGCCGCGGTTGATCTCGTCGATGATCAGCACGTGGGGTTCCGCCACTTGCGCTTCCGCCTGTTCCGGCGCTAGCAGGGCCGACAGGCGCTCCAAGTTGATCGTGCCCTTTCCCGGCGCGTAGATCGTCATCTGGCTGAAGCGGTTCTCCATCAGGTCCGTGTACGGACGCGCCGGGTCGTACTGGCGCAGCCACCGCACCGGCCGGCCTTGCGCATAGGTATCGGCGCCATCGCGATCGACATGGACATAGCCGCCGGTCACCTCGCCAATGGCGCGGAACTTGAGGTTGCCCTGCGAGACCACCACCAGGTCGCCCACCTGTACCCGGCGGACGAGCAGATCCAGCGCCGTAACCGCATAGTCGTTCGATTCGACCTGCTCGCCGGCCGCGCGCAGTCGCGCCACGATGTCCGCCCTCGAAGTCACGCCCGACAGGTCCGCGCCCGAGCCGAACCCGAGCAACGCCAGGCCTTTGCTCATGCACTCGTCGAAGATGTGGCCCTCGGTGTTGGCGTCGCCCAACGAGATCTTCCAGATCCGGCGTCCGGCAATGTCGATGCCCGAACCGGCTTCCGCCACGGTGCGGCTACGCGCCGCGTCGCATATCTGCTTGAAGACGCCGGGATCGATGCGATAGCGCAGGCCGCTTTTCTCGTCCTCGCCGTCCTCATCGCCTTCGAGGTCGGCGCGGATGCCCTCGACGAAGTCCTCGTAGCTGAAACTCTGATGGAAGGTCACGAAGCGGATGCGCCCCGCATTCGCCAATTCGTCAAACCGCGCCTTCAACGCACTGCGACTGCCGCCATGGGTGGCGAGATAGACCGGGTCGAGTATCCGCAGCGCCTCGTCGACGGTACGGTAGGTCTTACCGGTGCCGGGGGGGCCAAAGAGGATCTTGTTGATGGGCATGGGCAGGCACTCGGAATCGGGTTCTTCGATAGCCATGGAGTCCGTCGCGGGTGAACGAATCGCGTTCGTGGCCGGGAGGCGGTTACCGCCCTTCGGGTAATGGGTGATGAGGTAGACGCCTTCGTCGTCCGGCTGGAGCTGGATCACGTCGCCGGGCTGCACGTTGCGTTCGCGGTAGTAGCGGCCAAAGCGCACGCGGATCCGACCGTTGTCGGTCCCGGGCGCACGTACATCGCTTTCGAACTCCCAGCCCGTGTCGGTTCGAAATCTGACCGGCTCGCCCGCCTCGGCGTCGGTGTTGCCGCCGCGGATCGACTCCGGGAACGGGGCGCTGATCAGGTTGATCGGCAGGTAGCCGTTGTGCACTGCGCCGTCCTTCAGGGTGATCCGCAGCGGCGTGGCCATCACCCAGTCGCGCCACACGCGGCGGCTGAAGTCCATCAGCGACTCATCCGCGCGGCGCAGGGCAGCAGCGCGCCCGTACAGCGTGCTCAGCGGCGTCGATCTGTCGCTGTCGGGCAATCCGCAGGCGTGGAGCAATGGCTTGCGCAGGAACACGCAGGGAAACAGTCGCGACTGGCTGCGATCCTGATAGTGGAACGCGATCTTCCAGCGATAGGAGGGGCCAAGCTCGGACTTGTCGATGTCGCTCCAGCGGCCGGCGCGCGCCGCCTCCGCAACCGCGACCACTTCCCGGCGCACGGTTTCGAACGCGGCATCGTGGGTCTCACCGAAGCGGCGATACCAGCCGTAGTCCGAGTCGTAGGCAATCGAACTGTCGCCCTGCTTGGGCGTGTGCTCGTTGCGGGAATAGATGCCAAACTTGAACGCCGACCCGCCCCAGATGCTGCCGTACTGATCGAGCCCGGCTTCCATCCAATACGCGAAGCAGTCCTTGTTGCCTGCGCTCGTGTAATCGGCCAATGCCATCGTCCGCAGACGCTCCAGCGGCCATTTGGCCAGGAACGCATTCCATGTGGATTCGTCGATTGAAAAAGCCATGATTCTTTGTCCTTGTTGACCGATCCCGCCTGCTTCGTCGTCCTGCTATGCCACCGTCGCCATCTCGACTACCGCCTCGGGCAGGCGGAGCTTGCCGGAAATCAGGCGGGGGAGAAGGGTGTCGCGGAGTTGCGCGAGCGTGGCGGCGCGCTGGCGATTGCGTTCGACCTGACGCAGAAGTGGTGCCGCAATGGACTCGAACGCCACGGCCGATGAATCACTGATTGCGGCCACCTGCACTTCAGCAAGCTGGTCTGGCTTGACGCGTTGGTGACTGTTGGACGTCCCGGTGACCAACTGGCGCATGACGGAGTTGAACGCCAAGGACGATGCCAGGCAGTACACAAACGTGCTGCCGATGCCGGGCTTGGGTGCCCATACGAGGAATTCGGTGGAACACACCGAGTTTTCCGCCACGTCACCGACAAACCAGATGCGGGGAATGTGTGGATTGAGCTTGGAAACCAGCACGGCACCCGAAGGCACCGGCGTCTTGTTGCTCTTGATCGCCTCGCCACCCTCGGAAAGAGGCAACTGCCCCGCATCGAATGCGGGAAGGCTGTAGTGCTCGAACTTCTGTTCCGGCCGCGCCCCCGGATTGATGCTGCCTTTGGATTGGGTCGCCACATCGCCAAACCGGACGCAACGCCAACCCATCGGAATCGGGCCGAGTTCGGAATCCTCGAACTCGCTGGGGAACAGGGCGGCGGTGACGGCGTCCATGCCCTCCGGCTCGCGGCCTTCGGCCTTAGCGCGCACGGGATCGAAGTCCACGAACCAGGACTTGAACAGGGCTTGGACGATGGCTTCGAGGGTGGCGTTAGTCTGGCGCAGACTGTCGATTCGCTCGTCCAGTGCACCAAGTGTGTTACCGATGACACGTTGCGCGTTGTACGTAGGAAACGTAATCGTCAGTCTTTCCAGCATCTCATTGTTGAGACTTGCGCGCGTGGAAAGGGACGACATCGAATAGATGTCTTGCCTAAAGGTGGGCGATCTGAAGTAGTAGCGAGCAAATTCAGGCGCAACGCGATTCGGAACCCTAGGTCGCAACCGCTTCGTAAATCCGTTGAACGTCGCATCCTTGATATCGGCTAGAGCAACGCAGCTCATGCCGAGTTCGTCCATCGTCTCGCTTGTCCTAGTAAGAAATACGTCGCCGCGCCTGACAGAGCCGCGCACACGCTCTTGTTCAGTTGAGTTCACTAGCTCTGTTAAGCGCGTTGGCACGGCAGAGTTGTAAAAGACATCTTTGAATGACAGAAATGGATAGCCCGTTCCAAAGGCGGAACGAGGCTTGGACAAGCCCGAGCTGAATTCATACAGATCAGCAAGTGACTGCTGCTCCCATTCAAACGCCATAACCCAGCGCCCCCAACTTCTCCCGGATCACCGCATCCAGCTCCGCCCCCTTCGCCATCTGCTCGGCCAGCTGTGCGGTCAGCTGCTCCATCTTGTCGTTGAAGGCTTCGTCGTCGTTCTCTTCCGCCTGCGCGCCGACATAGCGGCCGGGCGTCAGCACGAAGCCGTGCTTCTCCACTTCCGCCAGCGGCGCGCTGTAGCAGAAGCCCGGCTCGTCGGCGTACTCGCCGCCATCGACGAAGTCGCTGCCGCGCCAGCGGTGGTAGGCCTGCGCGACGCGCTGCATGTCTTCATCGGTGAACTCGATCTGGGTGCGGTTGATGCGGCCGCTGGCCACCTTGCGCGCATCGATGAACAGCACCTGCCCACGCCGGTCCACCTTGCCGTTGCCGCCCACACCCTTGTCCTTGGACAGGAACCACAGGCACGCCGGAATCTGGGTGTTGGAGAAGAGCTGCCCTGGCAGCGCGACCATGCACTCGACCACGTCGGCCTGCACCATCGCGCGGCGGATGTCGCCCTCGCCGGACTGCTGCGAGCTCATCGAGCCGTTGGCCAGTACGATGCCGGCGCGGCCGCGCGCGGACAGGCGCGCCAGCATGTGCTGCAGCCAGGCGAAGTTGGCGTTGCCCTTGGGCGGGATGCCATGTACCCAGCGCGGGTCGTCGGCGAGCTTGTCGCCGCCCCAGTCGGAGATGTTGAACGGCGGGTTGGCCAGCACGTAGTCGGCACGCAGGGTCTTGTGCTGGTCGTTGGCGAAGGTGTCGCCGTAGCTGGCGCCGAGGTCGCCGTCGAGGCCGTGCACGGCGAGGTTCATCAGGCACAGGCGACGGGTGGCGGCCATCAGCTCCTGGCCGTAGATGGCGAGGTCGCCCTTCTTCTTGAGCTGCGCCTGGTGCGCGTCCTTGAAGCGTGCGGACTGCACGAACATGCCGCCCGAGCCGCAGGCCGGGTCGTAGATGGTGCCCTTGAACGGCGCGAGGATCTCCACCAGCAGGTTGACCACGCTCTTGGGCGTGTAGAACTCGCCGGCGCGCGCGCCTTCCTTCAGCGCGAACTGGCCGAGAAAGTATTCGTACACCTCGCCGAACACGTCGCGACTGTTGTGCTTGTGCGGATCGAACTTCAGCCGCGCGACGAGCCCCATCAGCTCGCCGAGCTTGCCCGGCTCCAGTTCAAGACGCGAGAACTCGCGGTACAGCACGCCCTTCAACCGCGGGTTCTCGGCTTCGATCGCGCCCATGGCCTTGTCCAGGCGCTGCGCCAGGTCCGGCACGGTGGCCTGCGCCAGCAACACGCTGAAGTGCGCGTCCGGCGGAATCCAGAACACGTTGTCGACATCGAAGAAGGTCTTGTCGCCGGTGAAGGCGGCCTCGCTCTCCTGCCGCGTGGCCTCGTCCTCGATGTAGTAATCGGACTTCGGCTCCGCGAGACGGTTGCGGATCACCTGCGCCTGTGCGTCGTACATGTCGGACACGTACTTGAGGAACACCAGCCCCAGCACCGGGTACTTGTACTGCGCCGCCGCCACCGAGCCGCGCAATTTGTCGGCAGCGTCCCAGAGGGTGCGTTTGAATTCTTCGTTGGTCATTCGAGATCCTTGTTAATCACTTTCTGGCGGCCAGCACGCGCTCTACCTCGGTCAACGTCACAGGAAAGCGCTGCAGCAGGTCCGCGAGTCGCGTGCGGTCGTACAGATCGACGGAATTGAGCCGCGCCTGTTCGACAGCATTATCGTTGAAGTACTGGTTGGTGACGCCCACCTTCCCGAACGTCACTCCCGGATGCTGGCCACTGTAGAAGGCGTGCCCACCCACGACGTCCTTTACCGTTTCCCATCCGAGCCTCGCGTCGACGCGGGAGGACGTCTTGGTCTGGATCAGGACGCCGTTGGCGTCCGCGATCGCAACGATATCCACCCCATTGTCGCCCGACACCGGCGTGCAGTAGCACGTGCCAAAGCCCTGCTTTGCCCATAGAACCGCGACCATCCCTTCGAAGTGGCGCCACTCCAATCGGCCCAGCAAGTCAGCAGTAATCTCCTGTTCGAGTCCATGCGCCTCATCGCCTGGAACGACGTCCGGCAGATCGATACTGCCGTCAACATCTCCTGCGCCATTGAGCATGTCCTTGGCGAGTTCACGCTTCAGCTCAAGAAGCCGGTCAAGTTTGACGTCGACCGTCGTAAAGTCCGGCGCCGAGACGATGGGGCAATACACCGTGACAGGGAGCCGCTGGCCGATCCGATAGGCACGGTCCGTTGCCTGGTCCTCCTTGGCTGGGTTCCAGGTGCGTGTGTAGTGGATGACGTGGTTCGCGGCCTGGATGTTCACGCCAAATCCAACTGCCACCGGCGACAGGATGATCACCCCGAAGCCCTCTTTTGCCTGGAACGCATGGATCCGCTTCTGCCGGCTGTTCGCGTGCTGGGCATCGGCACTGGTATCGCCGTTGATGATGTCAGCGCGGACCCCGAATACGGCATGGATGTAGTGTTGAAGCAGGCGCTGGAGCTGCTTGAACTCGCAGAACACGATGGCCTTTTCGTTCCTCTCCCGGACCGAAGCCAGCTGTCGCACGAGCCAGTCGAACTTGGGTGCTTCCTGCTGGTATTGCGCTACGGGCGCCGGCTGGAAGACCGTGCAGCCAGGTGGACTCGGCGCGGTGCAAAGAAGTCGGAGGTAGTGCAGCAGCTCGAGGTGATGCGTGAATGCGCCGGGGGCGGCACCGGGCGAGCGACTCTGTTTGTAGGCACGGACGGCGTTCGAGTACAGGTTGCGCTGGGTCGTGGAGATCTGGAGACCGCGACAGCCTTGGTCAATGAGCTTCTCCGGAAGGTCCTTGGCGACGTCCGCCTTCGTGCGCCGCAGCGTCTGCGGCTCAATGCGTCTGCGGAGTTCTTCGACCCGTTCCTTTTCCTCATCGGTCCGCGCCTCGATCGGCCGACGGTACTTGCGCCCAAATTCGTTGAGCGCGCCGAGCAGACCAGGCTGGATGAAATCGAACAGGCACCAGAGGTCGGCGAGCGTGTTCTCCACGGGCGTACCCGTGCAGGCGATGCGGAAGTCGGCACGCTGTTTCTTGGCGGCACGCGTCATCATGGCGGCCGGATTCTTTATCCGTTGCGCCTCGTCGCAGACCATGACGCTCCAATGCTGCGCGGCGAACGAGAACTCCAGGTCCCGCAGCGTTTCATAGGTCGTCAGAACGATGCGGGCGTCGCCGACCCATCCGGGGCGCAGGAAGTTGACCAGGCCGTCCTCTGTGCGCAGACGCTCGTCGATCTGAGCGCGCGGCACCCTCAGATCAGCCAGCGTAGCGCCGTAAGCCGTCATCACCGGCAGCGCTCCTGGCACGAAGAACTTCTGGATTTCTTCCCTCCAGTTCTCGAGCAGAGATACTGGCGCCACCACAAGCATTGGATGGGAAACGGCATCCGTTTCGATCAGCGACGCCATGAAGGCAAGCAACTGAATTGTCTTGCCCAAGCCCATATCGTCGGCCAGCAACGCACCGCGCACCTGGTGTGCGTGCCTCTGTGCATGAAGGTGCTGCAGCCAACCGAGACCAGCGTGCTGGTGCGGGAGCAGATTGACTCCCTCTTTCAGACTGGCGGGCAGTCGCGTCGCGCCATCAACAGGCTTCAGAGCCTCGCGCCGTTCTTCGTAGTCGACCTCAGCAATGTTGGAACGCAACAGTAGCGACTTCGCCCGCCGAGGCGCATCTGGCGCCGGAGGCGCATCGCCGCCGGGCAGGATGATGTCTTCGGGCTGTGGTGGCGGGTCGAAATCGCCTGATTGGACAGCGCCCAAGGCCCCCTGCAGCGACTGAACCAGCGCCTGCGCCGTCGGCACGTCGATTGGATCATCGATGCCAGGGACCAGGACCGTCCCATCGCCACGCTCGATCGCCTTTGCGATCGCTTCCACCAGCGCCTTCAGCTGCCCCGTCGTGAGCGGAATGGTCAGCGGCCTATCGGATCCTGGCGGGGTGTACAGCACACCAGGCACGACGTTCTCCGGGAACCAACCCTCTTCGTCATCCTTTTTAGCGATGAACGGCGACACGTAGGGTTTTTCGAAGCCCACGCCGGCGATGCGAGAGGAATAGCCGCTGAGGTCGTGGACCGAATCGAAGTGGATGAGGATCGGTGGCAGTCGCCGCTGTTCGCGCACCTGGCGAAGCATCTCGAGGTGCTGTTCAGCATCGCCATCGAGCGCCAGGTCGTACCCGTTCCAACCCAGAAGCTGGAACTGCTTGGCGATCGCACTTTCCAGGTCGCGTACGAAGCGATCGAGGCCGCCGTCATCGAGAGGGACCTCTTCGGCACTCCCCTCTCCCGCTTTGCTGACGGCCTCGATGAAGAGAGCGACACGGTGCGGATAGCCGTGGTCATCCCGGTCGACCAGCGGACGAAAACGGTCGTAGTCCAACCCGGCGGCCTCGCGGGCCTCCTCGAACTGCTCCTCCACGATGACGTTGCGAGCGTCTTCGCCGAGCGTGGCGTAGGGATTGAGAATGAAGGCCTGTGCGCGCGAGCCCGCGACACGCCGCATCGGGAAGCGCTTGATCTCCTCGAGCACGGTCCGCACCTGGGGTGTGACCAATACCTGGACGATGCCTTCCTCCGTCACGAGGTCGTAGCGATCCTGGACGCGCTGCGCGGCGTCGAATTTGGCGAGCCAGCCGTCGGGCGCTCCCGCAAAGGCGGGATCGACTTCAATGACATGGTCGTCATTCACGTGCTCCGACCGCCGCAGCCGGATTTCGAGCCGCTCCGGCGATAGGACGATGGTGCGACGCAGGAAGTCGTCCACCTCGGCACCCGCGACCAGCGCGCCTTGCCGAATGCGCGCCCAGGCAGCGCGGTGCGCTGCATCGTTGTGATTTTCCGCCCCACGCGCCGCGAACTGCCGGATATCGCGAACGACGCTCCATTGCGCAGCCCGCATCAACTCAGGCCCATCCGTCAATTGCAGCACTGGCCCGACAAGCGGAATGACTCTTACGGGACCGCCTGCTGCGCGCCAGCCTGCGACGGCGATACTGAAATCCGCATCGGCCAGGGAGCCATCGCTCCGAAGCACCATGCTGCGTTGCGTCTCGCGAGGCAGACCGAAGGCCAGCGCCAAGCCAACGTACTCGACGCTGTCCAGCGCGGAGTACAGGCCATCCCAGGGAACGACAACCTGATCGCCACAAGAGTCGGCCAGACCTTCGTCAACGAGCTGCTGCAAGAACCCGGGCAGCAGAGGGTCCGACAACTCGCCATTCGGGAATGGGGCAACCTTCAGGCCATCCCAATCCATCGTGGTGGCGTATCGCTGGTATCCAGGACCCGAGGTCTTGCGTCCAAACATTCTTACTTTCTCCACCAGCCCTTTCCGAGCTTATGCGTAAAGCCCCATGCAGCCAGGGTACGAATCACTTCCGCAGTTGGGACGCGGCCATAATCCAGCACCCAAAGATTTCCGTTATCGGCGGTCATATCCCGCACGGTCATACGATGGTCGTTTGCGAAGGTCGCAAGATTGGTCTTGGAGTAAGCCGGAATGCCCGAGCCGGCTCCCGCGGGCAGGGCAGGCGCAACGGAAGTCGCGGCTCCCGCTGACGTTCCAGGTCGACGACGGGTCGGCGTTGGCACAGCGGCTGCCGACAACGCAGCGGCAAATCGATCTTCCCAGTGTCGATAGCCGTGAACGCCATCCTGGTGTCGCAACCGCAACACGTTGGAGGAATTCTTTAGCGAGTTCCTTGCGTCTACCGCAATCCCCAGAGGTCGATCCAGGTCGAATGGAACTCCGCCTGCCGACTTGTAGCCATAGACCGCATGACTGGGGTCCCCGAATTCGACGATCGTCATGCCGCCAAGCCGCATGATGAAGGCGTTATTGGTGGGGCTGCCTTCGGAGAGATTGGAGATTAATCCCTCCATCCGCTTCTTGAGCAGGAGAAAGTCCCTGTCTTTCAACTGACGCATCGAGGCCCCCAATGCGAACTGCACCCCGTCCATCACAGGAACATAGCGCAGCCAGAAATCCATCCGGCGACGATCCCCACCGCCGTCCGTCGCCATCTTCGTGAAGAACGCCTCGACGAACTCGCTCTTAAGCCATTCGCCCACCAAGCGCCGCGTCTCAGGCTTGACGCGACCCCATGCGGCTTCCCTCGAAGGGAGCCATGGGTTGCCCCATCTGACGACCGACTTTTCGCGTAATCCCAAGTGTTGCGACGGGTTGGCACAGGCCACGTAGCGATCCAGCAGCAATCCGAGCCCCTCATCAGCAACTGTTGGGTGCTCGTCCAGCATCGTCAGCAGCCCAGGCAGGTAACCAATGAACCGTGTATCCGCAGCGTCCACGGCAGCGTGCAGGCGTGCCATGACCAGCTGTCGGAAGAACCAGGACGCATCGGGAATGCCGAGGTGGCTGCCGACTTGGTGCACGCGCGCCAGATCGCCTTCGAGTGCGGCCGCCGCATACCGCGAGCACGGACTCCCCGTAAACAGTTCCGGCTCCGCCTGCGCGGTACCTACCCACTCCGGATCCCTCGCGTGAGTGGCAATTCGTGTCCGGTGCTCAGAGAGGTAATCCCGCAACTCGTGCCAGTTCTCGCGCGCAGCCGCGTCGTCGCGATGATCAGGATCGAAAGCAAAGTACGACCTCACGAGCCCCTGATAGCAGCGCCGGAAGCGGCGTGGACTATCGAGCCACTGCCCCACACCATCTCGTTCGTCGAGCACGGCGCGGAAGCGTAGTTTGTCCCGCATGACGCACTGGCGGCGTGGGCCCACCTCGCGCGCCATTCCGAATGTGACCATGCGCGCATCGCGAAGGGTCCCAAGCTTCGGTTCGCTCCAGAAGGCAGACAACACGCGCTCTTGCACGTCATCGTCGATTGCGGGAATCGCTGCGCCCTGCGTCCGCTTCTTCAGGTCAGCCAGTACCGCTTCCATTCGGTGATGCACGCGAGCCGTCGACGGGCGCCGCTGTTCGCTGGCACCCAACCGGCGCGCGAGATCTTCCAGCAAGGTGCTCACAGGGAGCAGCTTCCGAAGTTGCGGTCATCTTCCGCGGCCGTGCCCCGCTGCTCACCCAACCCCAGGAACTCGAGCCGCATTTCCACGCGCCGGCTTTCCTCGGGAGTTTTCTTGGAAGCGTTGAAGGAATAGCCACCCACCAGGAACAGATCGCGCACTTCTGTCTTCTGCAAGTCGGACAGCAGGTGGTCCCCGGACGGCGCAAACATCGCGCACAGGACGCGCTGGCTGCGCTGAAGACTCAGATTCAGGTTCGAGAGATACGAACCCGTGCGGTCGGTATAACCCTCAACGACGATGCGCTTGAGGACACTCCGGCCAATGCGATCGTTCGCCCGCTCAAGAATCTCAGGAACGAAGCTCCGGAGAAACGCCCCCCGTTCTGGCGCCAGCGCCGAACTTGCGAAGTCGAACTGCGCACGCGACCCGAAGTCGATGACACCCCGCTCGCGATCCACGGTAATGCCGGGGTAGCGTTGCGCTGCCTGCTCGAAGCGATTGAGCAGGATCTCGATGTTCCGATTTCGTTCCTGCTCCTGTCGCTCACGCTCGGAAACTTTCCGAGTCACCGCCAGCAGCGCGACTCCCATGACCACCAGGAACAAGACCATCAGGGCCGTCATGAGATCGGCGAAAGAGATCCAGAACGGCTTCTCTTCCTCGTCTCGACCGCCCCTGTTAATGACGATTCGCGTACCGAGCATGGATTACCTCTGCGGCACTAGGCCGGTCAGCGTGTCGTCAAGATCCTGGACCGTGCTCGCCAGCATCCCTACGGCCTCCGAAAGGCGCTCGTGGAAAGAGGTGTTCACCTGATCGATCGTCGTCCTCACGCTATCCCGGAACGTGTCCGTGGACGACGATATGACGTCGTTGATCCCTTCCATGTAGTCGTGGGCAGCCTGTTGCGCATCGCGCAGCCGCTGTGACGACTCCTCGATGCGATGCAGGACATCTGCAGTGATGCTGGCTTCGCGGCGCGCGCCGTCGATTATCTGGCGCAACTCCTCGACCGCCGTTGTCATGGCATCACGTTGTGCGCGGTAGTCCAGAAGCGCCGCCTGCAATGCGCCCGCCCCTGCAGTCAGGGAGGCCGACGTCTCCGTGAGCTTGCCGCTGATGACGGACGCGCGCTCCAACACGCCTCCGACACCGTTGCCTGCGTCGGCAAAGGCGGTCGCGGCGGTATGCAGTCGTTCTGCGCCTGCGTGCATCCTATCGACCGAAGTCCGCGTCGTGTCCGACAGCGTGGCCACACTGCTCGCCATCGCGGCACTCGCGTCGGACAGCGAACGGGCAGCTTGCTCGACCGCCGACGTGATGTTCGAGATCGCCGTCTGCGCAGTGGCCGATACCGCCTGGCCCTGCGCGGCCGCCGCATCCATCGCCGAGGACTGCACGGACTGGAGCCTTGCCAAAGCAGCTCCGAGCTCCTCGCCCATCCGCGTCATCGTCTGCTCCATCTGCGTGGTGGCCCGAGTCTGCGACTGTTCGACCAAGTCACGCACTTGGGTTGCCAGCGTCTCGGATTGCGCATTGAGTTCCGACTGTCGCTGTTCCATGCGCTCTATAGCGCGCTCCACTTGCTCGCCGATCTTTTCCGAAGACCGCTGGCCGCTGGCTTCCATCTTGTCGACCAACGCGGTCAGGCCGTGCACCGCGTTCTGAATGCCCTCTGCGGTCTGCCGGTTGAGTTCGTTGATGCCATTGATCTGGTTGCCGAACAAATCATTGAGCCGCTGGCTGAAGCTAGACATGACGTCTTGCAGCATCCGCACGGCGGCTGCGCTCTGGTCGCCACTCGCATTGCGCACTGTACCCGCGATTTCTTCCAGTGGGGCCTTGAGGCTTTCGCTGATAGCGGCCACCAACGACGACTTGAGTGCTTGCTGGTCCTCGCGCGCAGCGGCGGTCTGCAACTCGATGCGCTGGCCGAGCTGGGAGCTGAGCCGTTCATTCGTGTCGCTCTGCGTTGCCGCGATTTCCCGTAGCACGTCGCCAAGCTCACGAACGAGCGCGTCTTTCAGGATTTTTGACTGGCTGGCGGAATCTTCCGATGCGCGCACAAGCCGAGACAGATATTCCTCGCCCGCCCCTGCATCGAAACGTGAGTCGACCTCTTGGACGATGCGCAGGGCCACCCCGTGCAAATGGGTGAGCATGAGCTTCTCGATGATGGTCACGCTTATTGCTAGGGCGATGGCGCTCCCGGAAACTACGAAAGCACCGCCCACGGCCCCCATTAGAGACTCAAGCCCGTTGCGCACCGCATCCGGATCATCGCTGACTGTGAAGCTTCGCAAGCCTTCAATTAGGCCCCAGAAGGTGCCGATGATGCCCAGACCAGTGAGGATGCCGGGCAGGTGCTTGAAGAAGTCTGCCCGCAATGGACTATCAACCAGCACATGCGGGCTCAGGTACGTCTCGGCGGGCACTGTCGCGCGAACTGCAGCGACGACCGACACGCCGTCCCGCATGACCTCCTGCGCATGTAGCGAGTCCTTATATTCCTTCCAGAGGTGGCGCAGTCTGTCGTTGCGCCCGAATATTTTTTCGTACTCGGAGAGTGGCGCCTCGCGCTTGAGCGCCTTGAGCTGTTTCAACACGCGCGCAAGCAGTATTCGCTGCCTAATCGCCGGGATCGCAAACAAAAAGACAAACAGCAAAGCCAGCAATGCCAGAAAAGCCGCCGGGACGAGCTGATGCAGAGCCATGTTATTCAACATGCTTCAGCCCCCGACCTGTTGTAGTTGCCTGTGAATCCGCTGTGCCGCTTACCGAGCCGACGCTTGAGCGACTCCTTCAGAACGGCTTGCGTATTGGGGTGGGGCGCTTTGGCCATGGATCTCTTCCAGCAAGGTGGTCGAACCGCTCCGCGGTTCGGTGGCTTGCCATCCATGGCGTATTGTTCTCCGAGAACTACTCAGGCCGTTGCCGTTTCCGGCAGCCTGAACTTGATGTTGGGACTCAAATATCCATCGGGCTCACGCTAACTGCAGCTTTGTAATCACCAGCAAGCGAACGTCTGCAGGCGACACCCCAAACGGCGCCAACTGCTTCGCTGCCGCGTCAATCCTTTTGTCTAGCTCCTTGCGCGCACCCACAACCGCCGCAGCGATGCCGGACTTCTCCAACTCCTCATGTGAATGTGCATGTGCCAGGCGGATGAGTGCACGCGGCTCGAGTCCGAGCGGCGCTTCCACTCTTGCCTCACCCGGGCGCTGCCAGTGACATGGCACTGAACTGCGGGCTATGCGCAGGCGCCCTTCCTCCACCTGCACTATCAGGGGATTCTGGAGAGGCGGGACGCGGGCAAAAGTACGTAACCAAATCGAGTCCACGCGAGCCTCGCCAGGCCAGTGGCCTAGCGCGGGCACCTTCATCTCGGCGCCGCCCAGCCGGATGCACAGCTGCCCGTCGGCGTAGGAGACCAGCGCGTCGCCGGCATTACGGCGGCCGATGACCTTCAGTGTGCGGCGCAGGCCTTCAACGAAGTCGGCGAGCGGGACTTCGAGACGGATTGGCTTGAGGCTTTCGGAGGGCATGCGGTTTCGCTCAGCGAGCCAGGGGCCGGCGCGGAGCATCGCCAGCGAGGGCGTGCATCCTCTCGACCGTGGCATCGAGCGCGCACCCACTTGGCGTCCCGCGCTTTCGAAAGATTTCACAGAGCGACTGGTAGTAACCCAGCGTGCCCTCTTGGCCGCCAGTAAAGCGATCGAAGACGTCGGTGCCGACGGCGGGGTCTTCCAGGTCCTGCACTATTGCGCGGGCGTTGTGGAGCTTGTCGCAGCCCGACACCAGCAGCACGTGATCCGGCGCTTCGGTGAGGTGCGCGATGTAGGCCTGCTTGCGGGCCAACCAGTCACGCTTCTTGGCTTCGGGGGTGGTGTGTTCGCCCTTACTTTCCGCGGTGCCATCGGTGCAGGCGAGCACGATGTCGGCCACGGTGTCGCCGAACTCCTTACGGATGATCGGCTCGTGGTGGGCACCACAGTCTTCCAGCGTGTCGTGGAGCAGGCCGGCGATTGCCTGGTCCTCGCTGCCGGAGAATTCGATTACCAGGCTGGCGACGCCAAGCAGATGGTAGAGGTACGGGATGCCCGAGCCCTTGCGAACCTGGGCAGCATGGGCGATGCGGGCGTAGTCGACGGCCCGAGTGAAGCGATCGGTGAGTGCGGTCATGTGGTCCCCCACCACGATTCCCGGACCGTGATCATGCCCGGTGTGCGTCGCATGCGGGGAGACTTTTTTTGGGGGGGCCAGAAACGGGCTGAAGCGGTTAAGTCGCGAGTGCCGGCGGGTGCGGACGCAGATGATGGGCTCCGCGCGGTCGGTCCGGCGGGTGCATGCGCAGGGATAGAGGTGCGTGGGCACAGTCCATCGAAACCGCGGGCGCAGGGTATTGGGCCTGCAGGTGAAGCGCGCCGGCCGTGGCTTGAGGTTTTGGTTGTGGAGAAAAGGCCCCGTTGGGCCTTTTCTTTTTGGGGCATGGCGCAGAAGGAGCGCCCCTCATCCGGCGCTGCGCGCCACCTTCTCCCCGCTAGGCGGGGAGAAGGAATGCATGGCGGGAGAAGGAATCGTGGCGGACGGGGAGAAGGAAAGCGTGGCGGGCGGCCCGGGGGAGTTCCTACGCCCCCACCCATGCGGGTAATCCCGGTCTTCACGTGCGTCATGGCTTACTGAATGCGCCCCGCCAGCAGGAGCTGCCGTCATGCCGCATTGCACGGTCCGCTACAACGTACGCCTCAAGCCCAAGGTAGCCGACGCCCCGGCGATGGACGCCATCGGCATCTTCTGCGAGGAACGCGAACCCGATTGGCTGGGCGAGCCCGGTGACCTGACATGGCGGTGCCTGACCAGGTTCGACGGGCCGACCGGCTATTCCCTCAAGGAGATGGTGACCCGCAAGCGCGAATGGGAGATGGTCGTGCGCGAACGGATTGGGCCGTTGGTGTGGGATAGCTGAGGGGCTTTATTGCGAGCAAAAAAGGCCCCGCTTTGGCGGGGCTTTTTTGTTGGCGTGGGAACTAAAAGCGCCCCTCTTCCGCCCTTCGGGCACCTTCTCCCCGCATTGCGGGGAGAAGGGAGAAGCTGCGGGGAGAAGGGAGATGCTGCGGGCTTACTGCTTCGTGGGCGCCGGCGCCGGCATGCTGCCGGGCGGGAAGGTGGCGAACATCTGCTGTACGGCGGTGTAGATGTCGGCGGTCTGGCGGGCGGGATCGCGGTGCACGGTGCTTTCGGCGCTGCCGCGCCAGATCGCGCGCTTGGTCCGCGCGTCGAACATGTCGACGTTCAGGGTGCCGACGGTGTAGGCGCGCACGGTGGAGTTGTTCCAGCCGTAACCGGCGCCCCAGTAGCCGCCGTGGCCCCAGCAACAGCCACCCCAGCCCCAGCCACCCCAGCCCCAGAACGGGTCGTAATAGGTGTCGATGTCGTATTCCTGGCGGCTATCGACGCTGGCGGCGACGACGACGTCGCTGCTGCCACTGGGCGCGCGGCTCCAGCCCTTGGCGCTGAGCTGTGCGTCGATGGCGTTGATGATGCGCTGCTGCATCAGCGGCGCGGCGCGCTCGGCCTTTTCTTCCTGCCAGCTGTAGGTGCGGTACTGGCCGAACTGCGCGGACGGATCGAAATCGGTATAGACCACGGGTGTGGTCGCGCACGCGGCCAGGCCGAGGGCCATGGAGGCGGCGATCGCGACGAGCATGCGGTTCATGGCGGTGCTCCGGCGGGCGAGAACTTGATGGTACGCCCGCATGGCGCGGGCGGAATCCCTTTCCGGCTGGAACGGTCGCGCCGTTGTAAAGCGGTCAGGAAGTTCGGCGCATGCCGGTTCGCCCTGCTTTTACGGCGCTCATCGGAAGTGGATGCCGCTTTTGGGAGATTGCGTTCGGTTGCGCTGGTGACCACCACGAGGTGATGGGCGGTGGCGCGGCTGGTGGTAAAGAGCGCCCTCATCTGCCCTTCGGGCATCTTCTCCCGCAAGCGGGAGAAGAGGAATGTGGGTGGCTTTGTGTGAGAGCGCCGCTCGTCCGCCTGCCCTCATCTGCCCTTCGGGCATCTTCTCCCGCAAGCGGGAGAAGAGATATGCCCAGCGGCGGGCGCTCGGGAAACCGCATCCGGTTTGCTAGGCTCCCGCCAAACCCCGGGGGACGCATGGCGGCCAACCATCATTCGCAGTTCGATTTGCTGCGGCAGCGACGTTTCCTGCCGTTCTTCCTGACCCAGTCGCTGGGTGCGTTCAACGACAACGTCTACCGGCTGGCGATCATCGGCCTGCTCGGCTACCTCGCCGTCAGCCCCGAGGACAAGACGCTCTACACCAACCTGGCGCCGGCGATCTTCATCCTGCCCTACTTCCTGTTCTCGGCCACCGCGGGGCAGATCGCGGAGAAGCTGGAGAAGTCGAAGCTGATCCGCATCACGACCACGATGGAAATCGTGATCATGTCGTTCGCGGCGATCGGCTTCCTCACCCAGAACATGGTCGTGCTGCTGGTGGCGCTGTTCGCGACCGGCCTGCAGTCGACGCTGTTCGGGCCGGTGAAGTATTCGATCCTGCCGTCGGTGCTCAGGCCGGAGGAACTCACCGGCGGCAACGGCCTGGTGGAGATGGGCACGTCCATTTCGATCCTGGCGGGGATGCTGTTCGGGGGACTGATCTTCCAGGTGTCCGGCGCGCACGGGCCGGCGGTTGCAGCGGTAGCCATCGTGCTGCTGGCGATCACCGGCAACGTGGTCAGCCGCTTCATCCCGCGCGCGGAAGCCGGGGCGCCGGAGTTGCAGATCAACTGGAATCCGATCCCCGAGTCGCTGGCGATCATGCGCCTGACGCGCAAGCAGGAAGGCGTGCGCAATTCGGTGCTGGGGGTGTCGTGGTTCTGGTTCTTCGGCACGGTGGTCACTTCGAACCTGCCGACTTATGCCGAGATCAACCTGGGCGCGCCGCGCGACGATGCGACCATCTACATCCTGGCGCTGGCGTTGTTCTCGATCGGCACCGGCGTGGGCTCGCTGCTGTGCGAGAAGCTGTCGGCGCGCACGGTCGAGATCGGCCTGGTACCGATGGGCGCGATCGGCATGACCGGCTTCCTGCTCGACCTGTACTTCGCGCGCAGCGGCCTGGCGCCGGTGACGGGGCTGGATGCGGGGGGTTTCCTGCGTCAGCCGGGGGCGTGGCGGATCGTGATGGACCTGGTGGGCATTGGCCTGTTCGCCGGCTTCTTCCTGGTGCCGCTGTTCGCGCTGATCCAGAGCCGTACGCCCAAGGGCGAGCTGTCGCGCGTGATCGCGGGCGTGAACATCCAGAACGCGTTCTTCATCGTGCTGGCGGCCGGTGTGGGAATCGCGGCGCAGCGGCTGCTGCACTGGTCGATCCCGCAGCTGTTCCTGGCGCTGGCGATCGCCAATGCACTGGTGGCGATCTGGATCTTCACGATCGTGCCCGAGTTCGCGATGCGCTTCGTCAGCTGGTTGCTGGTGCGCACGCTGTACCGGCTGAAGCTGCACGGCATCGAGAAGCACGTACCCGACGACGGCGCGGGACTGATCGTGTGCAACCACGTCAGTTACATGGATGCGCTGATCCTGGCGGCGAGCATTCCGCGGCCGGTGCGCTTCGTCATGTATTACAAGATCTTCAACATTCCGGTGATGAGCTGGATCTTCCGCACCGCCAAGGCGATCCCGATCGCCGGTGCGCGCGAGGATCCCGCGGTGATGCAGCGCGCGTTCGACGAGATCGATGCGGCGCTGAGGAATGGGGAGCTGGTCGGGATCTTTCCCGAGGGCTCGCTGACCAGGGACGGCGAGGTCGCCAGGTTCAAGTCGGGCGTGGAGAAGATCCTCGAGCGGCGGCCGGTACCGGTGATCCCGATGGCGTTGCGCGGGATGTGGTCGAGCATGTGGAGCCATCGCGACAATCGCCTGGGGCGGATGCGCGTGCCGCGGCGTTTTCGTGCGCACGTGGAGGTGGCGGCGGATGCGGCGATCGATCCGTTCCTGACCACCGCCGAATCGCTGCAGGCGACGGTGCGGGAGTTGCGGGGGGATGCGGCTTGAGGGGTGTGGGGGCTGTGGGTTTTGGCAACGGCAAGAGCCGCCCTCATCTGCCCTGCGGGCATCTTCTCCCGCAAGCGGGAGAAGGACTGCGGTTGCCTGGCTTTGGGCGAGAGCGCTCTGCCCTGCGGGCATCTTCTCCCGCAAGCGGGAGAAGGAAATGCAGGTGTGCTGCGGGAAGCTTTGCACTGGCATGCACAGCCACCGTTTCGCGATGACGCTGGCAAGGAGCCGCTGCTAGGATGCCGCCAGGGCCATCGGCCTGCTGGGGATCCATCCTTCATCACTTAGGGGAAGAGTAATGAGTGCACCGCCGTCATTTCCGCCGGAACAGCCGCAGCAGTACGGGCCAATTCCCAACTACCTGGTCTGGGCGATCCTGATCACCATCGTCGCCTTCTGTGTCTGCTGCGTCGTCGGCGCGATTCCGGGCGTGGTCGCGATCGTGTTTGCCTCGCAGGTCAACAGCAAGCTCGGCGCCGGTGACCGCGCCGGTGCCGAGGACGCATCGAAGAAGGCCAAGCTGTGGTGCTGGATCACGACCGGGCTGGTCATCTTCGGACTGCTCATGAATGTCGGCATGCGCATGGCTGGCTACAACAACCAGTACTGGCAGAACTACATCGAGCAGATGGAGCATCGGTGATCCTGGCGCATGAGCACCGTGCCGCAACGATCCCAATTGTCCCGCCAGGCGACGGCCGCGATCGCGGCCATCGCGCTGGGTGCGGCGATCGCGGGGATCTGGTTGCTGCGCACGTTTGATCCGAACGCGGCGGGAAGCCTGTTCCCGTCGTGTCCGTTCCACGCCCTGACCGGGTGGTATTGCCCCGGCTGCGGCATCACCCGCGCGCTGCATGCGCTGGTGCATTTCGATCTGGCGCGCGCGCTGGCGATGAATGCGCTGGTGGTGCTGGGCCTGCCGCTGCTCGCGGTGATGGCACTGCAGGGGCTGACGCAGCGCGCGTTGCTGCCGCGGGTGCTGGCGCGCGTGGCGTTCGACGGCCGCGCCTGGATCGTGGTGTTGCTCGTGTTCGGCGTGGTGCGCAACCTGCCGGGCTTCGCGTGGCTGGCGCCGGGCGGGGGCGCCGCGATCTACTGAACCTGCGGGTATGTCCAACGCGCCGCAGCGCGCGGGGAGATCGACGTGCAGATTCAATGGCGCAGCCCGTATAGCGGCCGCAGAGCAACAGCCCGTCAGGCAGATGCCTCAACGCGCGGCGGCGCGGCGTGCATCGCCATTACCTGGAATCACCGCGGCGCCCTACGCGACGTAGCCGGCGATCACGAACAGCGCGAGCACGGCCAGCCACACCAGCAGGCTGCGCCAGACCAGGCTCATGGCGTCGCGCAGTTCCGGCAGTTCGGCGGCGGTGGCAATCGTGGCGACGGGCGCCGCGCCGGTAGTGGCGGCGTCCACGCTGTCGCCGTAGTCGGCGGCTTCCTCGGCCAGTTCGCTGCGCACGCTGGCGCGACCCGCGGCATCGAGGAAGTGGTGGTCGATCGTGAACGACGCGCCGCCGTTCTCGCGCCAGGCGCCGAGCACGGTGTCGAAGTTGCCGACCAGCGCGAGCGAAAGGGTGAGCAGCTGCGCGACCGGCCAGTCGAGCAGTTTCAGCAGGGTGCGCGCGCCGATCGCGGTCTCGTGCGGCAGCTTGCGCGCGAAGCTGCCTTCGCAGGCGAGCACGGTCAGGCGGTACAGCATCGCGCCCCACGGACCGAACACCAGGAACCAGAACAGCACGCCGAACCAGCGCCGCAACGCGTTCTGGAACACGGCGGAAACGATCGCACCACCGTCGAGGATGGAGGGCGCACCATCGGGCCATAGCCGCAGCAGCGCTTCGCGGCGCGAGGCGGGATCGGTCGCATTGGCTATCGCGTCGATGTCGAGGTCGAGGTCGCGCGGACCCCAGGTGTAGAACAGCACGGCGATCGCGAACAGCAGGCCGACCAGGCCGTACAGCGGTTGGTGCAGCGCGACCTGGAACAGGCTTACCGCGAGCACCGGCGGCAGCAGGGCCAGGGTTACGCCCCAGCGGCCGTGCCAGAAGCTGCCTTCGGGGAACTGTGTGTCGAGCCAGCCCAGCCAGTGTCCGTACCAGTCGTAGTGGCGCATCGCCGCGGCCAACGACTGCGCGACGTGGCCGATGACCAGCGCGGCGACGACGGCAAGCAGGGTGACGGCCATGACGGGTCCTTTCGGGGGGACGGCTGGATTCTAGCCCTCTGCCCAGCGGTCGATCAGCCAGCGCGCGATGGACAGGCGCGGCGAGACCAGCAGGCCGGTGCCATCGTCGCGCGTCGGGTCGGCGTCGCGCGCCTGCGCCTCGCGCACTTCCTCGCGGGTGAACCAGCGCGCGTCCTCGAGTTCGTCGCCGGTGCTGGGCGTGTCCGGATGGGCGTCGGCGACGAAGCCCAGCATCAGCGAGCTCGGGAACGGCCACGGTTGCGAGGCCTGGTAGCGGCACGACTTCACCCGCACGCCGGTTTCCTCCAGCACTTCGCGGGCAACGGTGTGTTCGAGCGATTCGCCGGGTTCGACGAAGCCGGCGATGGTGGAGTAGCGGCGCGCGGGCCAGCCGTTCTGGCGGCCGAGCAGGAGGCGTTCGCCGTCGCTGACGGCGACGATCACGGCGGGATCCGTGCGCGGGTAATGCTCGGCATGGCATTGCGTGCAGGTGCCGAGCCAGCCTCCGCGCGAGTACGCGAGCGCGCCGCCGCAGACACCGCAGTGGCGATGGCGCTGGCGCCAGTGCTGCACGGCGCGCGCCTGCGCGAACACGGAGGCGTCGAAGTGCGGCCAGTGCGTGGCGGCAGTGCGCAGGTCGCAGCGTTGTGGGGCATCGGACGCGGTGAGGCCGGCATCGAGCGCGAACCAGCCGGTGCCGTTGTCGTCGACGCCGAGGAACACGGCGGCACCCGGGCCGCCGGGACCGGCGCTCAGTTGCGCGCCGGTGGGCGCCAGTAGCTGGCGTTGTTCATCCGCGAAGGCGAGACCGCTGTCGTCGAGCAGCACCACGCGCGCGTCGGGCCACAGGTTGGCAAGCGCGTCGTTGTCGTGGCGCAGGTGGTCGGCGCGATCGAGCGCGGCCCGACAGGCATCGGCTTCGACAAAGGCGAACGGGGATGCGGGCATCGGGCAATCCATGGCGCGGAGTTGCGGGGATTATCGCTCGTGCCCGCACGCGACCTCGTGCCCCCACCCCGGCCCTCCCCCGCTATGCGGGGGAGGGAGCTCTATCGGCTTGCGCGCGGCTTCCTCCTCCTGCGCGCAGCGCGTGGCTTGCTCCTCCCCTGCGCGCAGCGCGGGGGAGGTTGGGAGGGGGCGGCTTGTGCTTGCGACGGAGAACAGCTCGCGCCTGCGGCGTTCGTTCCCCCACCCCAACCCTCCCCCGCTATGCGGGGGAGGGAGCTCTAGCGGTTTGCACGCAGCGCGCGCGGCTTGCTCCTCCCCTGCGCGCAGCGCGGGGGAGGCTGGGAGGGGGCGGCTTGTGCTTGCGGCGGAGAACAGCTCGCGCCTTCGGCGCTCGCCCCCACCCCGGCCCTCCCCCGCTGTGCGGGGGAGGGAGCTTCATGCGGAAAACGAGGACCCGCAGCCGCAGGTCGTCTTGGCGTTCGGGTTGCGGATCACGAACTGCGCGCCGTGCAGGCTTTCGGTGTAGTCGACTTCGGCACCCATCAGGTACTGCAGGCTGAGCGGATCGACCAGCAGGATGACGCCGTCGGTCTGCACGGCGAGGTCATCCTCGCCCTGCTGTTCGTCGAACTCGAAACCGTACTGGAAGCCGGAACAGCCGCCGCCCTGGATGTAGACGCGCAGCTTGAGCTCGGCATTGCCCTCTTCGGCGATGAGTTCGCGCACCTTGGCCGCTGCTGCAGACGTGAACTGCAGCGGACGGTCGAGCGACTGGTAATCGGGTGCGGCCGCTGCGGCGGCGGGGATGCTGGAGCTGTTCATGGACTCAGGATGGGGCGCAAAGGCAGGGCATTCAACCCATTATTCGGCAACGGTCTGTCCGCGCTGGGCTTCGGCCCAGGTGAAGGACTGCTCGATCGCGGCGCCCGAACGCGGCTGCAGGCGCACGGTGACCTTGACCGGGGTCAGCCCCGCGGGCAGGAAGATGTCGCCCTCGACCTGCTGGAAGTACTTGAACGAGTACACGATGCCCGGCGCGGTGGCCTGCTGGCGCAGGTCGTTCCAGGCCAGCTTCTGCAGCTTGCCCTCGCGCGTGCCCTCGAGCGTGAGGGTCAGCGTGCCGTCGCTGATCGCGCCGCGGTTGAGGTTCTGGGTGAGCGTGCCGATGAAGTGCCAGGCGGGGCCGTTCTGCTGCTGCACCTTCAACGCATGCACGGTCAGGCCGTGGCGCGTGGCGGTAGCGCCCACGAGGCGCTCGTAGAAGGCAACGTCGGCGCGCAGGCCGGCGATCTCCTCGTCGCGGTCCGCGATCGCGCCCTGCAGGTCGCGGTTGGCATCGCGACTGATCTGGTCGGAGCGGCTGAGCGTGGCGACGCGCTGGCGCAGCTGTTCGCTGTCGTCGCGCAGCCGCGCCTGCTCACGCTTGAGGCTGCCGATCTCCGCGCGCGGATCGCCCGAGACCGGTGCGAACACACGCCACGCACCCCAGCCGCCGAATCCGATCGCCACGAGGAAAACGACTGCGCCGACCAGCACGGGCCAGTGTTCGCCGAGCCAGGAAGTCTTCTGACGTTTGTACATGCGGCGAGGGTAACGGCATTGACCGCCGGCAGTATGTGCCGGCGGTTACGACAACGCCACGCTTGCTCAGGCGATGGTCACGTCCGGCGTGATCGGCGTGACGTTGGTCGCGTCCGCCACGATCACGGTCTCGGCATGGATCAGTCGGCCGGTCAGCGTGGAGCCGGCGATCATCTCGATCACCTTGTAGTGCACGTTGCCGTTGACGCGCGCCAGCGGATGCATCTCGACCAGTTCGCCGTAGGCATCGCCGACCAGCTGGCCATTGATGACGACGTTGGGCGCGCGGACTTCGCCTTCGACCACGCCGGTTTCGGCGATGGTGACCTGGGCGGCTTCGCCATTGCTGGCGATGATCTTGCCCATGACGCGGCCTTCGATGTAGAGGCCGCCGGCGAAATGGAAGTCGCCCCGGATGACGACCTGCGGGCCGATCAGGGTGTCGACCTGGCCAGGCGCGATGGTCGACTTCTTGTCTTTCTTGAACATGGTTTTTCCCCAGGTGCTGATGGAGCAAGGCCTGGTCGTCCGGCAGTCGAACGACCGGCGTGGCGCCGTGAACCCGCGCCGACCGGGCCATTGGACCGGACTGGGCGGTATTCCCCTTCCCCTATACTCGGCGCGGAGTCTAGCGGGAGACACGCCATGTCGGATGCGCACTTGTTCGCAATTGGCGTAGTGCTGGCCTGGCTGGCCGGTATTCGCGTCTACCTCACCGTGTTCGGCGTGGGCCTGGCCGGGGCGCTGGGATGGCTGGACCTGCCCCCGGCCCTGGAAGTGACCCAGTCGCCGTGGGTGATCGGCGTCTCCGGCGCCTTGGCGGCCGTCGAGTTCTTCGCCGACAAGATCCCGGGCGTGGATTCTGGCTGGGACCTGTTGCATACGCTGCTGCGGGTGCCGGCCGGGGCGTTCCTGGCGGCGGCGACGCTGTCGCCCGACGGAAACCTGGGCGTAGGCGCGCTCGCCGCGGGCGCGGGCGTGGCACTGACCAGCCACGCATTGAAGGCGGGCTCGCGCGCCCTGCTCAACACTTCGCCCGAACCGGTGACCAACTGGACCGCATCGGTGGCCGAGGACGTCGCGACGGTAGGCGGACTGGCGCTGGTGTTCGCGCATCCGTGGCTGGCGCTGTCGATCGTGGTGTTCATCACGGTGACCTTCGCGCTGGCGCTGTGGTGGTTGTGGCGCAAGCTGTTCCGACGCCGCCGGAGTGACGGCCAGTCGGGGCTGGGCACGGTGTAACGCGACGGTGCGATCCGACCCTGCGCAGCGATGCGGCTGAAAAGAAAAACGCCACCTTGCGGTGGCGTTTTCGTTACGCGGTGCGGCGACGGCGAGGCTCAGCTTTCGATCTTCATCGCCAGGTAGTTCTGTTCGCCGATGCGATCGATCAGCGACAGCTGCGTTTCGATCCAGTCGATGTGTTCCTCTTCCGATTCGAGGATGTCGGCCAGCAACTGGCGGCTGACGATGTCCTTGATGCTTTCGCAGTAGATGATGCCTTCGCGCAGCATCGGCAGTGCTTCCAGTTCCAGCGCGAGGTCGCAGGTGAGTACTTCGCGCGGCGTTTCGCCGATGCGCAGTTTGCCCAGTGCCTGGAAGTTCGGCAGGCCTTCGAGGAAGAGGATACGTTCCGACAGTTTGTCGGCGTGCTTCATCTCATCGATGGACTCGTGGTACTCGTGTTCCGCGAGTTCCTTCAGGCCCCAGTTCTTCAGCATCTTGGCGTGCAGGAAGTACTGATTGATGGCGATGAGCTCGTTGTAGAGCGCCTTGTTAAGGAATTCGATGACCTTGGCGTCGCCCTTCATGGCCCTGCTCCGTGCGCTGTCGATGCGCGGACTCTAGTCCGCACGCGCGGGCGATGGCGAAACGCGAATCGACTGCATCCGCGAACAAGTTGCATCGGGAATGCTACGGGGCCCCTCAGGGACCGGCGGGATCAGGCGGCTTGCGACAGGACCGGCAGTGGCAGGTCGCGCACGGCGCGCGCTTTGTCCATCAGCTCCGCTGCCAGGTCGAGGCAGCTGCCGCAGCTGGCACCGGCGCCAGTCCGCATGGTCAGCTCGGCCACGCTGCGACACCCGGCCTCAACGGCCTGGTTGATGTCGTGGTCGGTGACTCCGTTGCAGATGCAGACGTACATGGGGCGGCGTGATCGGAAAAAGCAGCCGGTTCGGCTGCAGGACTATTCCGCCATGAATGAGAATGATTGTCAATTAGAGGCAGGGTCGGAGCCGCTGCCGCCCCGCGCCTGCGAATCGGGACGCGCCCGGGGCCGCTGGCGATTGCGGCTGGCATTGCGGCGCAGGTCGCGAGGGTCCGGTCCCGGCACCGGGACCGCCTGCAGCCCCGCCACCACGCGGGCGACCGGCGCCAGGTGGCGCAGGGCGCTGTTATAGACGCCGCGCTTGAAGGTCACCACGTGCTCGACCGGATACCAGAAGTCGACCCAGCGCCAATGGTCGAATTCAGGTTTGTCGGTCAGGTCCAGGCGCAGATCGCTTTCCTGCCCAGTCAGGCGCAGCAGGAACCAGACCTGCTTCTGGCCGATGCAGACAAGGCGGTCGTGGCGGCGCACGGCGCGCGGCGGCAAGCGGTAGCGGAGCCAGCCCGGGGTGGCGCCGAGGACTTCAACATGTTCGGGCAACAGGCCGGTTTCTTCGCGCAACTCGCGATACATGGCCTCCAGCGGCGTCTCGTCGCTGTTCATCCCGCCCTGCGGGAACTGCCAGCCGTCGCGATGCACGCGGCGGGCCCAGAACACCCGGCCATCCGGATGCATCAACACAATGCCGACGTTGGGTCGGTAACCGTCCGGATCGATCACGATGCGGACTCCAGAATGCACTGCGTCCGACTCTGCCACGGCCTCTGTCGGCGGACAAGCAAAGCGCCGGAGGATTGACGGGGGGTGCCCAAGCCGGAATAATTTGCGGTTCTTCGCGCGGCTATGTAGCTCAGCCGGTTAGAGCACAGCACTCATAATGCTGGGGTCGGTGGTTCGAGTCCACCCATAGCCACCACCGCGTCGAGAAGTAAAAGCCCCGTCCATGCGGGGCTTTTTGCTTTCCAGGATTTGCTTTTCAGAATCGGACGCTGGCAACAGCATGCGTGGACGCACCGATCATCAGCAGCGAAGAAAGACGCGACGCCACGCTGCGACAGAGGAAAGCCGCGCCACGCATCGACACGTGGTGGCAGGCAACGCGAACACGCACGCTTCTACCTCGGGCACGCCATCAACAAACGAGCCGGACGCACGCACCGGTTCGCCAAGCCCCGGACGACTCGCTACCCTTGGCCGCTTATCGCCTGTCGGCGCAGCGGACCCGGAACGTCCAGCCATCGGACCCATGCGACCGGACAACGTACCTCCCGAACTCGTGTTGAAGGCCACGCCGCCGCGCCTGGGCAAAGGCCTGCTGCTGCGCCAGAACCTGCGCCTGGACGCCCCTGGCTACGAGCACAAGGCGGTGATCGCGGTGCAGGCGCCGGCCGGTTTCGGCAAGACCTCGCTGCTGGGCCAATGGCGGCGCGAATCGCTGGCGCGCGCCGCCGTCGTGGCCTGGCTGACGCTCGACGAACGCGACGAGCCGATACGCTTCGTCAAGGGGCTGATCGCGGCCTCGCGCCTGGGCAGTGACCGCGGCGCATTCGGTGCCGGGCTGGCCGGCGCCATGCTCGACGAGGGCGATGCGCTGGATGCATTGACCGCATGGCTGGCGACCGTGGCGGATCTCGCGCACGAAGTCATGCTGTTCCTGGACGACGTGCACACGTTGCCGGACGCGACGGTGCGGACACCGCTCGCCTATCTGCTGTTGAATGCACCTCCGAACCTCAAGGTCGTGCTCGCCTCGCGCAGCCGCGTCGCCCTGCCGGTGGCGGACATGCTGGCGCGCGGCGAATACGCCACGGTCACGGCACCCACGCTGCATTTCCGCCTCGAAGACACCATGGCCCTGCTCCGGGCCCGCTTCGGCGAACGCATCGATGCCGACGCTTGCGCCCTGCTGCAGGAGCGTACCGAGGGCTGGCCCCTGGGCTTGCAGCTGGCGATTTCCTCGATCGAGAAGAGCCAGGACCTGGATGAGGCGATCCGGGCGATCTCGACTGGCCGTGGTGATCTGCAGAGCTACTTCGTCGAATCGCTGTTTGCGCGCCTCACCCCGGAGCAGGCCGATTTCCTGATCCGCATTGCCCTGGTCCAGGCGGTCACGCCCGCGTTGTGCACGGCGCTGACCGGCAATGACGAGGCACGCACGCTGCTGCTGCACCTGTGCGAGACGACCCCGATCTTCGTCGAGGCCACCGACAGCGAATGGATCCGCATCCATCCGCTGGCGCGCGAGTTCCTCCTGCGCCGCTTCGAGCGGTTGCCCGCGTCCGAGCGCCAGGACCTGTCCGAACGCGCCAGCCGCTGGCTCGCCGACCACCACATGTACGAGGAAGCCGCGCAGCTCGCACTCAGCGCCGGCCAGACAGCGTTGGCCTACGACCTGGCAGAGCGCTGCATGTACGAACTCATCCTGCGCGGGCAGATGGGCCGCGTCCTGGAGTGGCTCGACCGCCTGCCCGAGACCGAGGTCACGCGGCGCCCGCGCCTGCGCCTGGCCGCGGCCTGGGCGCTGGCACTGGGCGGGCACCACGACGCGGCCCGGGGACTGGTGGCGCACATTTACGCCGATCCGGACGCAGCGCCGGAAGACCGCGGCGAAAGTGCGGCGGTGTGCACCGCCGCCGCCTTCTTCTCCGATCGGGTCGACGATGCGGCGGCCCTGCTCGAGGACTGGTCGGTACGTACACCGCCGTCCTCGACCAAACTGCAATGCTTCCTGGCCAACCAGCAGGCGCAGATCTGCCTGTACCGGGGTGAGCCGGAACAGACGCGCTATCTCTTCCTCAGTGCCCCACACGACAACGGCATCCCGGGCATGGAATCCAGCCGCAGCTTTGGCGACTGGCTCGTCGGGATGAGCTACCTGGCCGAGGGCCAGGTCCGGCTCGCCGAAGGCGTGCTGCGCACCGCCCTGACCCAGGCCGAGAGCGTCGTGGGCCGGCGCAGCCAGGTGGCGGGGATGCTGGCCACCGCGCTGGCATCTGCGTTGTGGGAACGCGACGAGCCGGAGGCGGTGGCCAGCCTGCTGGCGAACCGCCTCGACGTGATCGAACGGCTGGCGGCGCCGGAGACGGTGGCCAGCGCCTATGTCCTGCGCGCGCGCTGGCTGGCACTGCACGGCCAGGAACACCGCGCCTACGACCTGCTGGAGAGCCTGCATGCGCTGGGCGAGCGCCGGCACATGCCCCGGCTGTGTCTGGTGAGCCTGGCCGAACAGATCCGGATGCATGCCCTGCGCCAGCACGGCGAGACCTGCGCCACGCTGTACCGGCGCCTGGAAGCCGTGGTTCCGGACGAGATCAAGACCGGCGAGGGTTTGCTGGGCACGCAACTGACCATCGTGCATGGCATCGCCCAGGCCTATCACGCCCTGGCCCGGCGCGATCCGGACGCCATGCTCGCCGGGCTGAACCGGATCGCCCCGATCGCCGACCGGTTGCGCCGCAACCAGGACAGCATCCGGATCAAGCTGTTGCGCGCGCTGGCCCTCCGGCGCGCGGGTGAAGACGGACGGCCCCTGTTCAAGGAGGCCAACAGCTTGGCGGAGGCTTACGGACTGGCCCGGATCGTGGTCGACACCCACCCGGAACTGACTGACCTGGCACCCCGTCCTGCCGTCGCCACGGCACGCCCCGCCTCGCCCCGCCCAGCCGCCCCGACGCCGGCACGGGTCACGACCAGTGCCCTGCTGACGGCCAAGGAGAGCGAGATCCTGCGCCTGCTGGCCAACAACATGTCCAACAAGCAGATCGGCCGGACCCTGGACGTCCGCGACGAAACCATCAAGTGGCACCTCAAGAACCTGTTCGGCAAGCTCGGGGTCGGCTCACGCCGCAATGCCGTGCACCAGGCGCGCCTGATCGGCCTGCTCGACGACGGCGCCTAGTCAGGCAACCGGCGATGCCCAACCCGCGGCGATGCCGCGGCACCTGAATCGGGAAGGCCGCCAGGCGTTTCCGCGCAGTCCTTCGCACAACACACGATCGCCTGCCCAACCCCCCCGACACAGGGGGGGCGGCGGCCAGAAAATCCGCATCAACTCCACCGTCCCCTTCTGGATCCGGCCGCAAAAGAACGGCTGCTCCGGAAGGGCCAGATCAACACACGGGGGGGTGGGTTAAGTGAAGTCATTGCAAGTAAACAAGGCGTCGCCGAAGACGCGGAAGCGGTTGCTCAGCGCCATGATCGTGGCATCGCTGGCGGCCACCGGCAGCGCCGCGGCCGTCGAGATCAATACCGGGAATCCGGACGTCGTCCTGCGCTGGGACAACACGTTCCGCGTCAATCTGGCCAATCGCGTCGATGCGCAGCGCGAGGCGATCCTGAACAGTCCGAACTACGACGACGGCGACCGCAATTTCGGCCGCGGCATGGTGTCCGAACGGTTCGACCTGCTGAGCGAGCTCGACTTCGTCTACAAGGACCGCCTGGGCTTCCGCGTCAGCGGCGCCGGCTGGTACGACCTGGCCGCCGAGGATTCGGACAACGACCATCTGGTCTCGTCCAACCACATGAAGAACGGAAAGGCGGCGCTGGGACTCAGCGACGAGACCGACCGTTATTTCCACGGCCCGTCGGGCGAGCTGCTGGACGCCTTCGTGTTCGCCAAGTTCGACGTCGGCTCGGTGCCGGTCAACGTGAAGCTGGGCCGCCACACCGTGTTCTGGGGCGAGGCCATGCTCAGCCCGGTGCACAGCCTGAGCTACGGCCAGTCGGCGCTGGACCTGGGCAAGCTGTTCTCCGTCCCCGGCACTGAGGCCAAGGAACTGTTCCTGCCGCGCGAGGCCATCTCGGCGCAGATCCAGGCCACGCCCGAACTCTCCTTCGCGGCCCAGTACTTCTTCGACTGGGAACAGGCGCGCATCCCCGAGTCCGGCTCCTTCCTCGGCTTCAACGACCATCTGCTGCGCGGTGGCGAGTCCTTCATCTTCGGCGCCGCTGCAGTCACGGCCGCCAACCCGCTGGGCGTCAACCGCCTGGTGCGGGGGCAGGACAGCGATCCCCAGGAGAGCGGTGACTGGGGCGTGTCCGCGCGCTGGAGCCCGCAGTGGCTCGACGGCACGCTCGGCGCGTACTACCGCATCACCGCCGACGTGCTGCCGCAGGGCAACGCCACTCCGGCGGTACGCCCCGCCACGCCCCCGGGTCTGTGCCGCGCGCTGGGCGCGACGCCTCTGGGCCCGCCCACCTCGACCACCTGCTACATCAACCCGTCCGCGGCGACCGTGCCGGAGATCCTGGGCGGCACCATCGGCCGCTACGCCGCGGCTTACGCCGACGACATCAAGATCTATGGCCTGAGCCTGTCCAAGAACCTGTGGGGCGTGAGCGTCGGCGCCGACCTCAACTACCGCGAGAACATGCCGCTGCTCAGCGATACGGTGAGCGTGCTGCCGGCATCGTTTGCTCCGTTTGCAGCGGCGCTGCCGGCGGGCGCACTGTTCGCCCCGCCCAAGACCGGCGAAACCGGTGGCGCGCGCGGCTCGACCTGGCACGGCGTGCTCAACGGCTTCGCCACTTTCGCCGACACCCCGGTGTGGGATGCAGCCAACCTGATCGTGGAGCTCACCTGGAACCGCTGGAACGACGTCAGCGAAGGTGCGGCGGTCTTCAAGGGTCGTGACAACTACAGGGTCGTCGGCCCGACCGGCGCCCTGATCACTCCGGCCGACAAGGTCACCAAGGACTTCTACGGCCTGGCGATCAACTTCACTCCGACCAAGTACCAGCTCTTCCCGGGCGCCGACCTGTCCGTGCCGATCAGCTACTCGCGCGGCCTGAGCGGCAACTCCGCCGTGCTGCTGGGCGGCAACGAGGATGCCGGCAGCTATTCCGCCGGCGTGGCCGTCGATCTCCACTCGAAGTACCGCTTCGACCTGAAGTACGTGGACTTCTTCGGCCCGACCACCACCAACGCGCTCGAAGTGATCACCTCCAACGGCGGCGCCAACGCGCTGCTCAAGGACCGCGGCTTCGTGGTCTTCACCTTCAAGACCACGCTGTGACGCACGGTCGACATACGCAAAGGAACACCAACATGAAATTCGCTCACACCATCCTGGCCGGCGCGCTGCTGGCCGTCCTCGGCAACGCCGCCCACGCGGCCGTCAGCGCCGAGGAAGCCAAGCAGCTCGGCACCAAGCTGACCCGCGTCGGCGCCGAAACGGCCGGCAACGCCGACGGCACCATTCCCGCCTACACCGGCGGCCTGACCACGCCGCCGGCGGGCTTCAAGGCCGGCAGCTCGACCCGCCCGGACCCCTTCGCCAAGGAAAAGCCGCGCCTGACGATCACCGCGGCCAACATGGCGCAGTACGAGGGCGAGCTCACGGTGGGCACGCGCGCGCTGCTGAAGAAGTATCCGAAGTTCCGCATCGACGTGTATCCGACGCACCGCACCGTGGCCCTGCCTGATCGCGTGCTGGACAACACGCTCGCGAACGCGACCCGCGCCAGCACCAGCGATGGTGGCCTGGGCATCTCCGGCGCCATCGGCGGTTATCCGTTCCCGATTCCCAAGAGCGGCTACGAGGCGATGTGGAACCACCTGCTGCGCTACGTCGGCGTGGCCAGCACCTTCAAGTACGACAACTGGAACGTGGACTCCTCCGGCACGCCGGCGCTGGCCACCAGCGGCAAGCTCTTCGTCGAATATCCGTACTACGACGCGAAGAACACCAAGCCGGCGCAGGAAACCGACGTCTACTTCCGCACCAAGATCTTCTACAACGCGCCGGCACGCCGCGCGGGCGAAGCGCTGATGGCCGTGGACGTGGTCAATCCGCTCAAGCGTCCGCGCCGCGCCTGGCTGTACCTGCCGGGACAGCGCCGCGTGAAGCTCGCACCCGACATCTCCTACGACACGCCGAACCCGGGCACGGCCGGCTCCGCGACCTATGACGACTCGTGGATCTTCAACGGCGCCATGGACCGCTACGACTTCAAGCTCGTCGGCAAGAAGGAAATGCTGGTCCCGTACAACACCTACCGGCTGACCTACCACAACAAGGCGGCCGACGTGACCACGCCGCAATTCATCAATCCGGACCTGGTGCGTTGGGAACTGCACCGCGTGTGGGTCGTGGAAGCGACGCTCAAGCCGGGCAAGCGCCACATCTACGCCAAGCGCACGTTCTATCTCGACGAGGACAGCTGGACCGCCCTGGCCGCAGACCAGTTCGACGCCAAGGGCAAGCTGTACCGCGCCTCCTTCGCGCACATGTCGCCGAGCTACGACGCCAAGACCCCCAACGCGGAAACGCAGGTGTTCTACGACCTGACCTCGGGCGTCTACAACATCAGCTTCCTGATGGGCCCGTATGAAGGCGTGCGTTACATCAATCCGCTTCCGGCCAACGAGTGGTCGCCCGACGCGCTTGCCGGTGCCGGCATCCGCTGACGAGACCTGACGGACTCGGCCTCCGGCTGCGGCCTGCCCGCCGCCGGAGGTCCGCTGTCCGGGTTGACCTGTCGTAGAACGAAATCACTCATGAAAACACCTTCTGCCCGCCGGCTGGCCGCCGTATCCGGATTGGCCTCCGCGTTCGGACTGGCGACGCTGCTCGCCGCACCGATGGCTCACGCTCCGAGCTTCATCGACGTCCTCAATCAACCCGCCGCCACCAGCGCACTGGTCTCGCAGCGACTGCTGCAGGCCAGCGCCGTCGCCGGCCAGCGCCTGGTCGCCGCCGGTGCGCGCGGCCACATCGTCTACTCCGATGATCAGGGCGTTACCTGGAAACAGGCGAAGGTGCCCGTCAGTGCCGACCTGACCGCGCTGCATTTCGCCAGCGCGCACGAAGGCTGGGCCGTGGGCCACGAAGGCGTGGTGCTGCACACGCGCGATGGCGGCGCCTCATGGGAGGTGCAACTCGACGGCCGCCGCGCCAACGCCCTCGTGCTCGCGCTCGCGCAGCAGTTGCCTGAGACCACCGATCCGGCCGTGCGCGAGTCCCTGCGCACCGAGGCCGAGCGTGCCGCTGGCGAAGGCCCGGCCCGACCGTTCCTCGACGTCTGGTTCGCCAATGAGCGCGAAGGCTTCGTCGTCGGCGCGTACAACCTCATTTTCCACACCAGCGACGGCGGCAAGACCTGGCAACCCTGGGTCGACCGCACGCAGAACGAACGCTTCTACCACCTGTACGGCATCCGCGGCAGCAGCGACGGCGTGTACATCGTCGGCGAACTGGGACTGGCACTGCGCCTGGATCCGGCCACCGGCCGCTTCGCCGCGTTGCAGACCCCGTACGAAGGCAGCTACTTCGGCGTGCTCACCAAGCCCGGCCTCGTGCTCGCCTACGGCCTGCGTGGCACGGCCTACCGCTCGCTCGATGGCGGCCAGCACTGGGAACAGGCGGATACCGGCGTCACCGCTTCGATCACCGCCGGCCAGGTACTGCCCGACGGACGCGTGCTGCTGTGCTCCCAGGCCGGCGACGTGCTGGTGAGCGATGACGACGGCGCGCACTTCCGCCGTCTCAAGATGAAGACGCCGATGTCGTACACCGGCGTCGCCGTGTCCGGCCGTGCCCTGCTCCTGAGTGGGCTGCGCGGCGTGCAGGTCGAAAGCCTCGAGCCTGGCGTTCTGCCACGCACGTCGGCCCGTTTTTGAGGATTAGCAATTGAACACGTCACCCACCCCGCTCGACGAGATGCCGGTCGTCCGGTCGATCGAGGATTTCGACCAACGCTCGGGCCATGTCTTCGAGCGTGCCATCTTCAACAACCGGTTCTGGATCGTCGTCGCCTGCGCGCTGCTCACGCTCGTGCTCGGCTTCCAGGCCACGAAACTGGCGATCAATGCCGGTTTCGAGAAGATGATTCCGCACCGCCACGCCTACATCAAGAACTACCTGGAAAGCCGCGGCAGCCTGCGTGGCCTGGGCAATTCCGTGCGCGTCGTGGTCGAGAACACCGACGGTGACATCTTCGATCCGGCCTACCTGGAAGTCCTCAAGCAGGTCAACGACGAACTGTTCCTGATGCCGGACGTCGACCGCGCCTGGATGAAATCGATCTGGACGCCGGCCGTACGCTGGAGCGAGGTCAACGAAGAGGGCTTCGTCGGCGGGCCGGTGATGCCCGACAACTACGACGGCTCGCCCGCCTCGGTGGATGCGCTCAAGCTCAACATCCGCCGCGCCAACATCGTCGGCAACCTGGTATCCAACAACTTCCGTTCGAGCATGGTGTTCGTGCCGCTGCTCGAGCGCAACGCGGAAACCGGCAAGCGACTGGACTACCACGCGTTCTCGCAGATGCTGGAACAGCGCGTCCGCGCCAAGTACGAAGGCGCGGGTCACGGCAAGATCAAGATCCGCGTGATCGGCTTCGCCAAGCTGGCCGGTGACCTGATCGCCGGCCTGGTCAAGGTCGCCAGCTTCTTCCTCGCGGCTGCGGCGATCGCCGCGCTGATCATCTTCCTGTACACCCGCTGCCTGCGCAGCACGGTGCTGGTGGTGGCGTGCTCCGTCATCGCCGTGGTCTGGCAGCTGGGCCTGGTGCGCCTGTTCGGCTTCGAGCTGGACCCCTTCTCCGTGCTGGTGCCGTTCCTGATCTTCGCCATCGGCGTCAGCCACGGCGCGCAGAAGATGAACGGCATCATGCAGGACGTGGGCCGCGGCACCCATCGCCTGGTCGCCGCGCGCTACACCTTCCGCCGCCTGTTCCTTGCCGGCCTGACCGCACTGCTGGCCGACGTGGTCGGTTTCGCCGTGCTCATGCTGATCGACATTCCGGTGATCAAGGAACTGGCGCTGACCGCCAGCATCGGCGTCGGCGTGCTGGTGTTCACCAACCTCATCCTGTTGCCGGTGCTGCTGTCCTACGTCGGCGTCAGCCCGGCCGCGGCGCAGCGCAGCCTGCGCGAGGAGGACAAGGAAGCATCAGGTCGTGGCTTCGGCGCGTTCTGGAACATCCTCGATCGTTTCACCGAGCGGCGCTGGGCAATCGGCGCGATCGCGTGCGCGGTGGTGCTCGCGGCGGGCGGCCTGTGGATCAGCCGCGGCCTGCAGACCGGCGACCTCGATCCGGGCGCGCCCGAGCTGCGCAAGGATTCGCGCTACAACCAGGACAACGCCTACATCACCGCGAACTATGCGCTGTCCAGCGATCTGTTCGCCGTGATCGTGCACACGGCTAAAGACGCCTGCCTCAACTACAAGACGCTGGTGCAGGTCGATCGCCTGGGCTGGGCGTTGCAGCAGGATCCGGCGGTGCAGACCACCGTGTCGCTCGCCGATGCCGTGCGCAACATCACCGCCGGTTCCTTCGAAGGCAACCCGAAGTGGCTGACGATCAACCGCAACCAGGACGTGATCAATTACTCGGGCCAGCAGGCCACGGTACTCAATCCGGACCTGTTCAACACCGAGTGCTCGGTGTTGCCGGTGATCGCCTTCCTGTCCGACCACAAGGCCGGCTCGCTCAAGCGCGTCGCCGCCATCGCCGAGGACTTCGCCGCGCAGCACAACGACAAGGACGTGACGTTCAAGCTGGCCGCCGGTTCCGCCGGCATCGAAGCCGCCACCAACGAGGTGGTCAGCCGCGCCAGCCGCACGATGCTGCTGTATGTCTACGGCGCGGTGATGCTGCTGTGCTTCGTCGCCTTCCGCAGCTGGCGCGCGGTGATCGTCGCGGTGCTGCCGCTGATCCTGACCTCGATCCTGTGCGAGGCGCTGATGGTGATGCTCGGCATCGGCGTCAAGGTCGCGACCCTGCCGGTCATCGCGCTCGGCGCCGGCATCGGCGTCGACTACGCGCTGTACCTGCTCAGCGTGCAGCTGAGCCAGCAGCGCGCCGGCGTGCCGCTCGCCGCTGCCTATCGTGGCGCGGTGATGTTCACCGGCAAGGTCGTGGCCCTGGTGGGCATCACCCTGGCCGCGGGCGTGATCACCTGGGCGTTCTCGCCCATCAAGTTCCAGGCCGACATGGGCATCCTGCTCACCTTCATGTTCGTGTGGAACATGATCGGTGCGCTGGTGCTCATCCCCGCGCTGTCGCATTTCCTGCTGCGCAAAGTGGAGGCCTGACATGCTCGGCCTGATGCAGGAACAGAAGCTGCTGATCCCGTCCCTGATCGAACATGCGGTGGCCAGCCATCCCAATGCCGAGATCGTCTCGCGCACGGTCGAGGGGCCGATCCATCGCTGTACCTATCGCGACATCCACCGGCGCGCGAAGCAGGCCGCCAACGCGCTGTCCGCGCTCGGCGTACAGCGCGGCGACCGCGTCGCGACGCTGGCATGGAACGGCTACCGGCACATGGAGCTGTACTTCGGCGTGTCGGGCATGGGCGCCGTGCTGCATACGGTCAATCCGCGCCTGTTCCCCGAGCAGCTCGAATACATCATCAACCACGCCGAAGACGCGGTGCTGTTCTTCGACCTGAGCTTCGTCGCGCTGGTGGAGAAGCTGGCACCGCAGCTGCAGGGCGTGCGCGCCTTCGTGCTGATGACCGATCGCGCGCACATGCCGGAGTCTTCGATTCCCGGACTGCTGTGCTACGAGGACCTGCTCGCCTCGCAATCCGACGATTTTGTGTGGCCCGACCTGGACGAAAACAGCGCCGCCTCGCTGTGCTACACCTCCGGGACCACCGGCATGCCCAAGGGCGTGCTGTATTCGCATCGCTCGACGGTGCTGCACGCATTCGGTGCCTGCACCGTGGACAGCCTCGCGGTGTCGAGGAACGAAACCGCGCTGCTGGTCGTACCGATGTTCCACGTCAATGCCTGGAGCATGCCCTACGCCGGCGCGATGAGCGGCGCCAAGCTGGTCCTGCCCGGCCCGGCGCTGGACGGCGCGAGCGTGTACCAGTTGCTGCGCGGCGAGCAGGTCACGCTCGCCCTGGGCGTGCCCACGGTCTGGATGCTGCTGTTGCAGCACGTCGCGACGGAGGGGCTGAAGCCCGCCACCGACCTGGCGCTGCGTCGCGTCGTGATCGGCGGCGCCGCGGCGCCACGCGCGATGGTCGAGGCGTTCGAACGCGAATTCGGCGCCCTCGTGGTGCAGGGATGGGGCATGACCGAGATGTCACCGCTGGGCACGGTCTGCAACCTGCTGACCAAGCACCGCTCGTTGCCGTTGGATCAGCGCCTGGACGTGCACGTGAAGCAGGGTCGCGCCGTATTCGGCGTCAGCCTCAAGCTGACCGACACCGAGGGCCGGCGCCTGCCGCATGACGGCGAGGCCGCGGGCCACCTGAAGGTGCGTGGTCCGTGGATCGCGAAAGCCTATTACGGCGATGACGATGGTCCGATCCTCGACGACGAGGGCTACTTCGATACCGGCGACGTCGCCACGATCGATGCGGACGGCTACATGCAGATCACCGACCGGGCCAAGGACGTGATCAAGTCCGGCGGCGAATGGATCTCGTCCATCGCCCTCGAGAACGCGGCCATGGGCCACCTGCTGATCGCCGAAGCCGCCGTCATCGGCATCGCCCACCCGAAGTGGCAGGAGCGGCCGCTGCTGCTGGTCGTGGTCAAGCCGGGCCAGTCACTGGAACGCGAGGCCGTGCTGCACTACCTCGCCGGTCGCGTCGCCAAATGGTGGCTGCCCGACGACGTGGTGTTCGTCGATAGCCTGCCGCACACCGCGACCGGCAAGCTGCACAAGGCCGTCCTGCGCGAACAGTTCCGCGACTACTGTTTCGCGGACGCCTGACGTCCCTCGGGCGTGGGTGGTCGAACAACGCCTACTCTGACGGTTTTCCAACACCAAAAAAGAATGGCCGCTCTAGAGCGGCCATTCTCCCCCTGTCACTGACGCATACAGCCACGCCAGAAGACAACTCGCGTATGTGGGCTACGCGCCTACCTCTTCCAAAATCGGATGAAGACACATACGGCGCCCGCCGCGACAGCACCGGCGAGGGATACATATCCGGTGCTCTCCCCAGAAGCCAGATAGATCGCTGCCACGATGCCCAGCGGCAACCAGGTCCAACAGAACGGCGCTGACGACTTCATATCGCTCCCTCTCACTGCTTCGCTATGTGCCGCGTATTTGCTGCAATACATCTCAGAGAGGGTGCGTTTCGTCTACACCAGTTGCGCGAACGCCATGTTGCGTAAACGCGAACAAGCCGCTTCGACTGGATATGGACGAAAGAGGACCGGGGCATTCGATAGAGAAGGCACCCAGCGGCAGTTGCAAACCCGCACCAGGTGCGCCGGTCAGCGATCGAGGCTGGCGATCAGCTCCAGCGCCTGCGGCCATTCGCCAAAGCCCGCCGCCGGATTGAGGTGGCCGACGTCGCCGAGATCTTCCAGCTGGCTACCCCAGTCCTGCGCCAACGACTGCGCGCGTGCGTAAGCGCACAGCGGGTCGTTGCGGCTGGCCGCGACCAGGCTGGGGAATGGCAGCGGACGGCGCGGAATCGGCAACCAGCCGTGTCGGGCCAGCGTGTCCGTGGTCGGATAACCCTCCGGAAACGGATTCTCCACGTCCGCCGGCGTGGCCAGCAGTGCGCCCACGATGGTCGGACGCGACATTCGATGATGCGGGTCCGACTCCAGCGTCTGCGCCCAGTGCGCCACCATCAGCACGCCCGCGCTGTGGGCGACCAGGACGACCGGCCCATCGATGGCACGCAACGCCCGGTCGAGCGCCTGCACGCGCGCGGCGCAACTGAGTTTGTCCTCTTCCAGCGGCGGCACGGTGTGCACCTTGGGCAGCCGGGCCGCCAACAGGGTCTGCCAGTGTTCCGGCACGTGCTCGCGCAGGCCGGGGACGATGAGGACGGTCGCGTGGATGGTCATCAATTCTCCTTGGACGGTTCGACGCTCGGCGGGTGTCACAGCCACAGCAGCCCGAGCACCAGGACCGCGAGGAACACGGTCTGGCCGAGCATCAGAACCACGGGTTTGATGCCGACCGTGGTCAGCTCCTTCAGCTGGATCTTCATGCCCAGTGCGCCGATCGCCGTGATCAGGCACCAGGTCGACAGGCCGCTGCCGAACTTCTGCAGCGCCGGCGTGATCCCGCCCAGACTGCCCAGCACCGCAAGGCCGAGGAACGCGACCGCGAACCAGGGCAGCAGTGGCGGGCGCTGGCCGCTCTCGTGCCCGCCCTGTGCGCGGGTGATCATGACCGCGCAGACGATGACCGGCAGCAGCATCGCGATGCGGATCAGCTTCACCACCGTGGCGGTGTCGCCGATTTCGTGCGACAGGCTGTAGCCCGCACCGACGACCTGGGCGACGTCGTGGATCGTGCCGCCGAGGAACACGCCGGCCTGGATCGGGTCCAGCCCGACGGCGCGCACGATCATCGGGTAAACGATCATCGCCACGGTCGACAGCGCCGACACGCCGATGACGGTGAACAGCGTCGCGCGTTCCTTGCCCGGATGCGCCGGCAACGCCGCCGCCAATGCCAGTGCCGCGGAGGCGCCGCAGATGGCGGTCGCACCGCCGGAGAGCAGGCCGAACAGCATGTTGAAGCCCATGGCCCGCGCCACCAGCATCGACAACACGATCGTGACGACGACCGAAGTGACCACCAGCAGTACCGGATGCCAGCCCAGCGCGGCGATCTGTTCCAGCGTGATGCGCGTGCCGAGCAGCGCGACGCCCAGCCGCAGGACGCCGCGCGCGGCGAGGTCGATACCCGGCTTGCAGGCGCCCTCCGCCGACAGGAAGTTCATCGCCATGCCGAGCAGGAGCGCGAACAACATCACCGGCGCCTGGTACTGGCTCGCCAGTGACCGGGCCGCGATGGCGACGACAACGCTGGCCAGCAGGCCGGGCAGATAACGCCCGGCGAGCGTTCGGAACCGATCAATGTTCATGCTGCTCAGGCCGCGGCCGATGCCTGCACGGCCTGGCTCATGGCCACGAGCAGGAGCGTGGCATCCTGCGCGCCCGCCAGGGACCGACGCCCGTTGAACACGAAGTGCGGCACTCCCGAGATTGCCGAAGCGTTCGCTGAAGCGATGGCCGGCACCAGCTCGGCGTCGTCTGGCGTCGCGGCGGCGAGCCGATCCGGCAACACGCCGACCTCTTCTGCCAACGCGCGCAGGGTCGCGGCATCGCCGATGTCTTCGCCGCGCTGGAAGTACGCGGCAAACAACCGCTCGAGCAGCGCCTCGTACAACGCTGGCGCGCCCAGCGCCGCGACCCGGCGCAACAGCTCATGCGCACGGGCGGTGTTGGGCATGCGCTCGATTCCGGCGAGATCCAGCTCGAGGCCTGCGCTACGGGCAGCCAGCGAGATTTGCTGGCGTCGCTGCCGCACCGCTTCGGCCGAGCCCAGGCGCCGCTCGTAGAACTCGGCGAACGGCAGTCCCTGTTCCGGCACATCGGGCAACAACTGCACCGGATGCCACACCGTCTCCACGGCGATGTCCGGGAACTTCTGCGCGAAGCGCGTGCGCGCGAGCGCGAGATGGCGCTTGCCGATGAAACACCAGGGGCAGATCAGGTCGAAGTGGATGTCAATTACGAGCGAGTTCGTGAGCGGGTTCGTCGCGCGCGTATCCCCGCCACTCACGTCGGCACCTCGATGCCGACGCCGCTATTGCGCACGTGCCGTCCCACCTGCTGGATGTCGTCCAGGTAGTGGCGCTTGGCGAAGTAGAACACCGCGGCCGCGGCCAAACCGACCAGAGGCACGAGCTGGAATGCCCCCGCCAGCCCCAGTGCGTCGGCGAGCACGCCGGTGAGCAGCGGGCCGGCAGCGAGTCCGAGCAGGTTGTTGGCCAGTGTCAGGGTGGCGAACGCGGTGCCATGGATCGGCAGCGGCGTGAGATTGGCGACCATGGCCCCGGCAGGACCGCTGGTGCCGGCGGCCAGGAACATGCCCAGCCCGATCACCAGCAGCTGCGGCGTGCCATGCGGCAGCGCGAACGCCAGCGACAGCAGCACGCAACTGCCCACGGCGTAGGCAATGGCCAGGCTGAATTTGCGCGTCGGTGCATTCCGGCACAGGCGATCGCTGAGCATGCCGCACGCGATCATGCCCATGCCGCTGACCAGCACGATCATCGCGGACACGACGCCGGCGGCGTCGGTCGCCATCGCGTAGTAGCGATTGAGATAACTCGGCAACCAGACGATGACGGTGCCGCCGACGAACAGCTGCAGGCCGCTGCCTACATAAGCGCCGATCACCGAGCGGCTGTTGACCAGGCTGCGCAGCGGCACTCGGGCAGCCGGCGCAACGGCGGCGCGCGGCTCACTCGAACGCGACGGCGCGATGCGCTTTTCCCTGACGATGAGCGGATACAGCAGCGCCAGCACCAGGCCGAACGATGCCATCGCGGCAAACGCCCAGCGCCAGCCCATGTGCGCGGCAACGGCCCCGCCCAACGCCATGCCCAACACCGAACCGAACATGCCGCCGGCCATGAACGCGCCGGTCAGCGTCGCCCGCATGTGCTTGGGGAACACCGACAGCACTACCGCTATCCCGACGCTGCCGTAAGCCGCCTCGCCGACGCCGACTAGGAAGCGCGCGGCCAGCATCTGCGGGTACTGCTGCGCCAGGCCGCAGCCCAGCGTCGCCAGGCTCCAAACCGTCGCCATCAGGGCCAGGCTCCTGACCCGTCCGAACCGGTCGGCCAGCAGCGACAACGGGAACGTCAACACTCCCACCATCAGCGCCACGATGCCGCTCAATAAACCGAGCCGGGCATCGGTCAACGCCCACTCGGTCTTGAGCAGGGGGAACACCGCGTTGAGCACCTGCCGCGACATGTAGTCCGACAGCAGCAGGCCGAAGCTCAGCGCGAACACGACCCAGGCATACCCGCGCGGGATGCGCGCGCCCGGGTCATCGGTGCCGGTGTCGGGAAGGGAATGGAAGGCCATGGTATCGACGTCGTATTCGGGGCTCAGGCCGGCTGCGGCTCGGACTGCGATGCGGGCAGCGGCACGCCCTTCCAGAACGGCTTGCGGTTCGGCGCGAAGCCGTTCGCCGCCAGCGTCTCGTCTGCATCCTTGTAGAACGTGCCAATCTTGTAGATCGCGCGCGCTTCGTCGGCGGTGGCGATGTCGCGGCCGAATTCGCGCGAGATCCGCACCAGCTGCTCGATCTGCGCGACGCTGCTCATCTTGCCGTCGCGGCGCTGGGTCCAGATGTTGTCCTCGTTGCCGCAGCGCACGTGCAGGCCCATCGCGATCGCCATCATGTTCACCGGCAGCACGTTGAGCATCGACGACTCCAGCGTCAGCACCGAACCATCCGGGCAACCGCGCACGAAATTGGCCAGGTTGTAGATGTTCGGCGCATCGAAGCCGCCACCGATGGCTACCCAGGTCAGGATCAGCGGCACGTTGCAGGTGCCTTTGCGCATCATGCGCTCGACGGTCTCGAGCTGGGTGATGTTGGCGAGCTGGAAGTGGGTCTGGATGCCGTTCGCGGACAAGCGGCGGATGTGTTCCTCGACCCATTCCGGACCGGCGGGAATCGTCATCTCGCGGTAGGCGCGATAACCCTCCGGCGTGCCCAGGCTGGTGCCGGCGAGATCGGCCTCGCACATCTGTTCGACCACGTTCATCTGGTTGGTGTTGATGGCCAGGGTTACCTGGTCCGGCTTCGGCGTCAGTTCCGCCAGCATGTGCCGGGTGTCGTCGGACAGCCACTTGGCCACGTTGCCTTCGCCTTCCGGCGCGAACGAGATCGAGCCGCCGATCTGGATGATCAGCTCGGGCACGCGGGCGCGAATGCCGGCGATAAGCTCGTTGAACATCGACAGGCGCTTGGATCCCTTGCCGTCGAGTTCGCGCACGTGCGTGTGCAACACGGTGGCGCCGGCGTTGTAGCAGTCGACCGCTTTCTGGATGTGTTCCTCCATCGTGACCGGAAGATCTTCCGGAAAGTCGGACGGCATCCACTCCGGGCCGTAGGGCGCGGCGGTGATTACGAGTTTCTGCTGGTTCTCGGGGAACAGCGATCCGTCGAGGAAATTCATGGTTTTCTCCGTGGTGCGGACGAGGCGATATCGGCTCGGCGGTCAGGTGGTCAGTAGGGAACGTCGCCGATGATTCCGGCCCGTTCCATCTTTCGATGGCAGGGCGGGTAATCCATCACCGCGTAGTGCTGGGTGCTGCGGTTGTCCCAGATGGCAACGCTGCCCGGCGTCCACCGCCAGCGCACCTGGTACTCGGGGACATGGGCCTGGCTGATCAGGTACTGCATCAGGTGCTGCGCACCCGGGGCGTAGTCCTGGCCATAACGCACGTTGTCGGGCGTGTGGAAATTGGTGAAGTGCGTGGCGAACGCATTGACGAACAGGATCTTCTCGCCGGTATCCGGATGCGTGCGCACCACCGGGTGCTCGGCATCGGGAAACTGCGCCTTCAGGGCGAGGCGCTTCTCGATCGGCATGGCGGCGCCGAAGCTGGCCTCGATGCTGTGCCGCGCACGCAGGCCAGCGATCTGCTGCTTGATGTGCTCCGGCAGCCTCTCGTAGGCGAGCACCATGTTCGCCCACATCGTGTCGCCGCCCGTCGGCGGGCATTCCACGCAGCGCAGCACGCAACCGAACGGCGGCGCCACGCGCCAGGTGGCATCGGTGTGCCAGGCGTTCTCGTAACGATCGTTAGGCTGCTCCGGCGACTTGTAGATGCGCACCAGCCCCGGATGATCCGGATCGCTGCCGGCCACCGGGTGATCCTCGAGCGCACCGAAGCGGCGCGCGAAGGCGACGTGCTCGGCGCGGGTGATGTCCTGGTCGCGCAGGAACAGCACCTTGTGCCGGACCAGCAGCGCGCGCAGCGCCTGGAACAGGCCGTCGTCGTGGATGGCCTCGGCCAGCTTGACGCCGGACAGTTCGGCGCCGATGGCGCAGGTCAATGATTCGACGCGCATGTCGGGCCTCAGATGACGAAGATCGACGAGCCGGTGGTCTTGCGCGATTCCAGGTCGCGATGCGCCTGCACCGCGTCCTCCAGCGCGTAGCGCTGGTTGATCTCGATGCGCAGGCGGCCGGCGGCGACGTGGTCGAACAGTTCGGCGGCCAGCTCGGCCTTGTCGAGGGGGTCTGCGATGTAATCGGCCAGCGCCGGGCGGGTCAGGTAGAGCGAGCCCTTCATCGCCAGGAGCTGCGGGTTGAACGGCGGGATCGGGCCCGAGGCGGTGCCGACGCAGACCATCAGGCCACGTCGCTTCAACGAATCGAGCGAGGCTTCGAACGTGGTCTTGCCGACGCTGTCGAACACCACCGACACGCCCACGCCGCCGGTCAGCTCGCGCACGCGCGCGGCGACATCCTCGTGGCTGTAATTGATGACGTGGTCGCAGCCGTGGGCGCGGGCGATTTCCGCCTTGGCCTCGGTCGAGACCGTGCCGATCACGGTCAGGCCCAGCAGCCTTGCCCACTGCGCGACGATCAGGCCGACGCCGCCGGCGGCGGCGTGCAGCAGGATCGAGTCGCCGGCGCGGAACGGATAGATGCGGCGCAGCAGGTAGGCCGCGGTCAGGCCACGCATGGTCATGGCGGCGGCGGTCTCGCAGGCGATGGCCTCGGGCAACCGGATCAGCGGCGCCGCCGGCACCAGGCGTTCGGTGCTGTACGCGCCCAACGTGTTGACGAAGCCGGTATAGGTCACGCGGTCGCCGACCACGACCTGGTCGACACCCGGCCCCACCGCCTGCACCACTCCGGCCGCCTCGACCCCGATGCCCGCCGGCAGCGGGATCGGATAGGTGCCGTTGCGGAAATAGGTGTCGGCGTAGTTCAGGCCGACCGCGACATGCCGCAGCCGCACCTGACCCGGCCCCGGCTGGCCGACCTCGACGGGCTCGTAGCGCAGGACCTCGGGGCCACCGGCCTCATGGAATCGAACAGCGTGGGCCATGGCAGTCTTTCAAACCTCTCAAACGGAACCGGAGTCGCGGCCTCCGCAGGGAGGCGAACGGCTTCGACTGTAGGCAGGCGGGGTGCGCAACTCTTGCCAAACGGCGACAATGACTTTTCATTTCATGACACCCCCCCGACGCCGGACCCGTTCATGAGCAGCCTCATTCGCGCGGCCACGCTGAAGAACTATTTCGAGGTGGCGCAGGAGCTCGGCCTCAATCCCCAGCCGCTGCTGCACGCGGCCGGCCTGAGCCGGACCATGCTGGCCGACCCCGACCGGCGCATTCCGGCCGCCGCCGCCGTCAGGCTGCTGGAAGACTCCGCGCGCCTGGGCGACTGCGACACCTTCGGCCTGCGCATGGCCGAGTCGCGGCAGTTGTCGGACTTCGGCGTGGTCAGCCTGCTGCTGATCCACCAGCCGACCCTGCGCGACGCCCTGGTCGCGACCATGCAGTACCGCCATCTGCTCAACGAGTTGCTGGCCATCCACGTCGAGGAAAGCGGCCGCACCGTGGTGATCCGCGAGGAATTCGTGCCCGACGCGGGCACGTCCTCGCGCCAGGCCACCGAACTCGCGCTCGGCGCCCTGTATCGCCTGTGCGGCGCCCTGCTGGGTCCGCACTGGAAACCGCACAGCGTGAACTTCACCCATGGCGCGCCCGAGAACCTGCTGGTCCACCGCCGCGTGTTCCGCTGCGCCCTGGAGTTCGACCGCGAGTTCAATGGCATCGTCTGCGATGCCACCGACCTCAATTTCCCCAACCCGTCCGCCGATCCGGCCATGGCCGTCTACGTCAAGCGCCTGGTGGAATCGCTGCCGGCGCCCGACCGGAACTCCATTGCCACCGATGTGCGCAAGGATCTCTACATCCTGATGCCGATGGGACAGGCGACCATCGAGCAGGTGGCGCGCGGCCGCGGCATGAATGTGCGCACGCTGCAGCGCCGGCTCGAGGAAGCCGACGAAACCTTCTCCAACACTTTGAATTCGGTGCGCACCGAACTGGCGCTGCGCTACATGGAAAACCGGCGCTACTCGCTGCAGGTGGTCGGCCGGTTGCTGGGCTTTTCCGCGCCCAGTTCGTTCACGCGCTGGTTCAGCGCCGAATTCGGCACGGCGCCACGCGAATGGCGCAAGGCCTTCCGCCAACGCGACTGAGCGCGCGGACCGAATTCACGGGAGCGGACGGGATCAAAAGGGTTCGAGGTTGCGCAGCGCGCGCGATGCCCACGGCGATCGATGCGGGCAAGCGTCGCAACGATCATGGAACAGCGCCCGCCGGTTCCGCACCGGCGGGCGTGCTCTTGTTACTCAGCTGCCGTTCTTGGCGCGCGCGAATGCCGCCGCCAGTGCGTTGTTGGCCGGTGCTGGTGCCGGTGCCTGCGGGCGCGGTGCCGGACCGCGGTTGCCATCCCGTCCGCCGCTGCGCGCGGCATTGCCGCCGCGTGCATCGCGATCGTTGCCACGCGGTTCGCGCGGCGCCGGCGCCGCATCGTCGAGCCTGCGCGTCAACGCGATGCGCTTGCGCGCGATGTCGACCTCGAGCACGCGCACCTTGACGATGTCGCCCGCCTTCACCACGTCGCGCGGGTCCTTCACGTAGGTGTCGGACAGCGCGGAGATGTGGATCAGGCCGTCCTGGTGCACGCCGATGTCGACGAAAGCGCCGAATGCGGCGACGTTGCTGATCACGCCTTCCAGGATCATGCCGACCTTGAGGTCTCGGATCTCTTCGACGCCGTCGGCGAAGCGCGCGGCCTTGAACTCGGGGCGCGGATCGCGGCCTGGCTTCTCCAGTTCCTTGAGGATGTCGCGCACCGTCGGCACGCCGAACTTGTCGTCGGTGAACTGCTCGGCCTTGAGGCCGCGCAGCAGCGCGGCGTCGCCGATCAGCTGCTTCACTTCACGGCCGCACTGCTTGAGGATGCGTTCGACGACGGGGTACGCCTCGGGGTGCACGGAGGAGCTGTCGAGCGGCTGCTCGCCACCGGCGATGCGCAGGAAGCCGGCGCACTGCTCGAAGGTCTTGTCGCCCAGGCGCGGCACCTTCAACAGCTCCTTGCGGCTCCTGAAGGCGCCGTTCTGGTCGCGGTAGACGACGATGTTCTCCGCCACCGTCGACGAAAGGCCCGACACGCGCGTGAGCAAGGCGGCCGATGCGGTGTTCACGTCGACGCCGACGGCGTTCACGCAGTCCTCGACCCTGGCGTCGAGCGCGCGCGCCAGGCGGAACTGATCGACGTCGTGCTGGTACTGGCCGACGCCAATCGCCTTGGGTTCGATCTTCACCAGTTCGGCGAGCGGATCCTGCAGGCGGCGCGCGATCGACACCGCGCCGCGGATCGACACGTCCAGGTTCGGGAACTCCTTGGCGGCGAATTCGGATGCCGAGTACACCGACGCGCCGGCTTCGGACACGACGATCTTCTGCATCTTCAACTCAGGCGCGAGCTTGATGAGGTCGCCGGCGAGCTTGTCGGTCTCGCGCGAGGCGGTGCCGTTGCCGATCGAGATCAGTTCGACGCCGTGCTTCGCGCACAGCGCGCGCAGGGTGTGCAAGGACTGGTCCCACTGCCTGCGCGGCTCGTGCGGGTAGATGGTGTCGGTGGCCACGAGCTTGCCGGTGTTGTCGACCACGGCGACTTTCACGCCCGTGCGGAGGCCCGGATCGAGGCCGAGCACGGCCTTGCGGCCGGCAGGCGCGGCGAGCAGCAGGTCCTTGAGATTGTTGCCGAACACATCGATGGCTTCGGCTTCAGCCTTCTCGCGCGCCTGTGCGAACAGGTCGAGCAGCAGGTGCAGGTGCAGCTTCGCCTTCCAGGTGAGGCGGCAGCTGTCCTGCAGCCACTTGTCGGCGGGACGGCCCTGCGCCTTCACGCCGGCGTGGTGGGCGACGCGGCCTTCGGCGAGCACGTGACCGGCGTCCGCGTCGGCGCCGGGATCCAGGTCGAGAAACAGGATTTCCTCGCGGCGCGCGCGGAACAGCGCGAGCAGGCGATGCGAGGGAATCTTCGCCAGCGATTCGCTGTGTTCGAAGTAGTCGCGGTACTTGGCGCCTTCGTTCTCCTTGCCTTCGGCGACGCGCGCACGGATCACGCCGACCTCGTGCAGCCAGTTGCGCAACTCGCCCACGAGCGCGGCATCTTCGCCCCAGCGCTCCATCAGGATCGCGCGGGCACCGTCGAGCGCGGCCTTGGTGTCGGCCACGCCCTTCTCGGCATCGATGAAAGTAATCGCGAATTCCTCCGGCGTGCGCGTCGGATCGCCGAGCAGTCCGTCCGCCAGCGGCTCGAGGCCGGCTTCGCGCGCGATCTGTGCCTTGGTGCGGCGCTTGGGCTTGTACGGCAGGTACAGGTCTTCCAGGCGCGACTTGCTGTCGGCACCCAGGATCTCCGCGCGTAGTTCGTCGCTCAGCTTGCCCTGCTCGTCGATGCTCGCCAGCACCGCGGCGCGGCGGTCTTCCAGCTCGCGCAGATAGGTCAGGCGCGTCTCGAGGTTGCGCAGCTGGGTGTCGTCGAGGCCGCCGGTGACTTCCTTGCGGTAGCGCGCGATGAAGGGAACCGTGGCGCCTTCATCCAGCAGGGCGATGGCGGCCTGGGCCTGGGCGGACTGCGCGCCGATCTCGGCGGCGATGGTGGAAGCGATCTGGCGGGCGAGCTGCGGGGAAATCTCGGGCATTGCGTTGTTCGGCATCGTTGCTGCGGGAATGCAGGGCCGATTGTGGCAACGCATCCGCTGCGGCGTAAGCATTGACAAAGCGGGCTCGTGTGGAGCTTGGCGCGGGTGGGTTTGGGGTCGTCGCTAGATGAACAGCCAGTGGTTCGCCATCGCTGGCCGCGGGCGCGGCATCGATGGTGTCGTTGGTTCGAGTCATCCGGGGGCCGGTTCGAGTCATCCGCGGGCCAGTAGAATGGCGGCATGGATATCTTCAAGGTCTTTACGCTCGAAGCCGCGCACCGGCTGCCCAACGTGCCCGAAGGCCACAAGTGCGCGCGCCTGCACGGGCATTCGTTCCGGGTGGAGGTCCGCCTGCGCGGCGAGATCGGCCCGGAGACCGGCTGGGTGATGGACTTCGCCGACGTAAAGACGGCCTTCCAGCCGCTGTACGACCAATTGGACCACCACTACCTCAACGACATCCCCGGCCTGGACAACCCGACCAGCGAGCGCCTGGCAGTCTGGATCTGGGAGCGCCTGAAGCCCACGTTGCCCCTGCTGGACGAAGTGGTGGTGCACGAGACCTGCACGTCCGGCTGCCGCTACCGCGGGCCCTAAGCCAGCGCGCCGCGGCCGGCATGGCCGCACAACCCCTTGTTTCCTAAAAGGATCCTGAATCCGGGGTCGCTGTCATACGCTTGTTGTTGCATTGCAACAATTGCCCCGGTATGCTGCACCGCACCAATCCGGCAACCGCTGGATCCGCAGTCCCCACAGGAGCCGCCATGTACCAGTTCAACGAACAGTTTGCCGCCGCCTCGCGCCAGTTCGCGGACACGGCCGCCCAGATCAACCGCATCGCCCTCGAGAACGCCCAGGCCCTGTTCGGCCTGCAGGTCAGCGCGATCGAAGAGCGCGCCAACGCCACCTTCGCCTTCTTCGGTGAAGCTGCCCAGGCCCGCGATCTCGACGCCCTCAAGACTCTGCTGCCGAAGGGCGTGCAGGTCGCCCGCGAGAACGTCGAGCGCACCGTCGCCGTCGGCCAGGAAGTCTACGGCCGTACCCTGAAGGCCAACGAGGCCATCGGCCAGATCACCAAGTCGCAGCTGGAAACCGTCGTCGCCAAGACCCAGGCCACGGTCGAAGAAGCCGCCGACAAGGTCGCCAAGGCCGCCAAGGCCAAGTAAGCCGCAACCGTCTCTCTCTCCACTCCCCCAGTGGAACAACGAACCCGGTGGCCCCCGCTACCGGGTTTTTTGTTGCCTGTCGCCAAAATTAGCCATTTGCTCAAAATTTGAATCAAGTTCAAAATTAGTAACCCCCGCCTGCCCCCACCCCTCCCCCGCCCATGGGCACCAAGGAACGCCGCCAGCGCGAACTCTCCGCGCGCGAACAACGCTTCCTCGACTGCGCGCAGGGCCTGATCCAGCGCGACGGGCTGCTGAGCCTGCAGATGTCGCGGATCGCCGAAGAGTGCGACTACGCGGTAGGCACCCTGTACCAGCACTTCGCCAGCAAGGAGGACCTGCTGGTCACGCTGGCCACGCGTGACTGCATGAGCCGCGTGGAGTTGTTCGAACGCGCGGCGAAGTGGACCGGTCCCACCCGCGAACGCATGCTCGCCATCGCCATCGCCGACCTGATGATGATCCGCGCGCAACCGGAATTCTTCCGTCTCGCGCAATACGTCTTCACTGACGTGATCTGGCATGCCGCATCGGCGAAGACACGGCAGCGTTCGCTCGAAACCAGTGCGCCGATCGGAGTCTTGATCGAGGGCATCGCCACCGACGCCGTTCGCCTGGGCGACCTGCCCGCGAATACCGGCCTCACCCCGGAGACCCTGACCATCGGCCCATGGACCCTGTGCATGGGCATGCATACTTTGGTCCATGCCGAAGGCGTGCTCGAACGCCACGATGCCGGCGAGCCCTACCGCCTGCTGATCAAACACCTGCAGCACCTGCTCAACGGCTACGGCTGGCGGCCGCTGTTTGACGTATCGGACGAGGCGGCGATCGACGCGCAACTGGCGCGCATCAGCCGCGAGGTCTTCGATTCACCTTCTCCGCCACTCGGCGGCGCAACGCACTCCTACAAGGAAGCAACGTAATGGCCAGGCACGATTCTCCGCGCACGTCTGCAACGCGCGAACCCTCGAGCAAGAAGCGCATGTTCTGGATGCTGCTGATCACCGGCCTGGTGTTCGGCCTGGTATTCGGCGTCAAGGCCTTTTTCGCCGCGCAGACCAACAAGTACTTCGACAACATGCCGCAGCCGCCGGCGACGATCAGCGCCGGCGTCGCGCAGGCGCAGACCTGGCACGACACGGTGCAGGGCGTCGGCACCATGGTTGCGGTCAACGGTACCCAGGTGACCACCGAATCGCCCGGCGTGATCAGCGAGATCCATTTCAAGCCCGGCGACCAGGTCAAGGCCGGCGCGGTACTGCTGCAACTCAATGCCTCGACCGAAGTGGCGACGCTGAAGTCGCTGGAGGCCACCGCGCGCCTGACCGCGACCCAGAGCGACCGCTACTACGAGCTCGCCCAGACCAAGCTGGTCTCGCGCGATGAAGCCGACAAGCGCGCCGCCGACGCCGCCACCGCGCGTGCGCAGGTCGACGCGCAGCGCGCGCTGGTCGCGCGCAAGACCATCCGCGCGCCCTTCTCGGGCGTGCTCGGCATCCGCAAGGTCAACCTCGGCCAGTACGTGGAGCCGGGCGCCGAACTGGTCAGCCTGCAGCAGCTGGATCCGATCTACCTCAACTTCACCCTGCCCGAACAGCGCCTGCCGGCCATCCGCCAGGGTTCGGTGGTGAGCGTGCAGGTGGACGCGATGCCGGGGCGGAATTTCGAAGGCACGATCACCTCGGTCGAGCCGCAGGTCGATCCGCAGACGCGCAACTTCCAGGTGCAGGCGACGCTGCGCAATCCGGACAACGCCCTGCGCCCCGGTACGTTCGCCCGCGTCTCCTTCGACCAGGGCAGCGAACAGCGCGTGGTGGTGATCCCGCAGACCGCGATCAGCTTCAATCCTTACGGCAATTCGGTGTACGTGATCACGCAGGCACCGGCGCCGGCCAAGGCCGATCCCGCGCAAGACAAGCCCGAGGGCAAGCCGCCGGGACCGGCGCTGGTGGTCAAGCAGCGCTTCGTGAAGACGGGGGCCACGCACGGCGACCTCATCGCCATCACGGAAGGCCTCAAGCCCGGCGAACGCGTCGCCACCAGCGGCCTGCTCAAGCTGCGCAACGACGCCACGGTGATCATCAACAACTCCGTGCTGCCCACGTCGGAAAAGTCGCCGACGCCGGTCAACCGCTGAGCACCCTTCTCGCCGTCGCGCCGCGCAGTGCGCGGAGTGACGGCAACACGTAGCGCCACCCCACCAAGGCCGCACGATGAAATTCACCGACATCTTCATCAAGAAACCCGTGCTGGCGCTCGTCGTCAGCCTGTTCATCCTGCTGCTGGGACTGCGGGCAAGCACGTCATTGAACGTGCGCCAGTACCCCGAGCTGCAGAATGCCGTCATCAACGTCAGCACCACGTACTTCGGTGCCGACGCCGACCTGATCCAGGGCTTCATCACCACGCCGCTCGAGCGCGAAATCGCCAGCGCCGAAGGCATCGACTACCTGGTGTCCAACAGCACCGCCGGCTCGTCCTCCATCCAGGCCTACATCCGCCTGGACCGCAACGCGAACGAGGCCCTCACCGAGATCGCCGCCAAGGTCAACAAGCTACGCGGACAACTGCCGCCGGAGTCTGAAGACCCGGTGATCGAACTGCAGCAGGGCGAACAGATCGCGGCGATGTACCTGTCGTTCGACAGCACCCTGCTCGACAACAACCAGATCACCGACTACCTGGCGCGCGCGGTCGAACCCAAGCTCGCGACCATCCCCGGCGTGCAGCGTGCCGAGGTCATCGGCAGCGGCACCTTCGCCATGCGCGTATGGATGAAGCCGGACCGCATGACCGCGCTCAAGGTCACCGCGAGCGACGTCTTCAACGCCCTGCAGTCCAACAACGTGCTGTCCGCACTGGGCCAAACCAAGGGCCAGATGGTCTCCATCGACCTCACGGCGCGCACCGACCTGCGCACGCCCGAGGAGTTCAAGCAGCTGGTGATCCGCTCGCAGGACGGCGCGATCGTGCGCCTGGGCGACATCGCCGACGTGGTATTGGGTTCGGAAAGCTACGGTTCGTCGGTGTCGATGAACGGCCGCTCGGCGACATTCATGGGCATCTTCGTCGCGCCCGATGCCAACTCGCTCGACGTGATCAAGCAGGTGCGCGAGACCCTCGACCGGGACATCAAGCCGCAGCTGCCTGAGGGCCTGAGCGCCAGCGTCCCCTACGACAGCACCAAGTACATCGACGACGCCATCAACGAGGTGATCCACACCATCGTCGAGGCGGTGCTGATCGTGATCGTGGTGATCTACCTGTTCCTGGGCAGCTTCCGCAGCGTGTTGATCCCCGCGGTGACCGTGCCACTGTCGCTGATCGGCTCGTTGTTCCTGATGCTGCTGATGGGCTTCACCATCAACCTTCTGACCCTGCTGGCGATGGTGCTCGCGATTGGCATCGTGGTGGACGACGCGATCATCGTGCTGGAGAACGTGCACCGGCATATCGAGGAAGGGATGAAACCCTTCGATGCGGCGATACGCGGCGCACGCGAACTGGCATGGCCAGTAGTGGCGATGACCACCACGCTCGTCGCGGTGTACATCCCGATCGGCTTCCAGGGCGGCCTGACCGGCGTGCTGTTCACCGAGTTCGCCTTCACCCTGGCCGGCGCCGTGCTGCTGTCAGGCGTGATCGCGCTCACCCTGACGCCGATGATGTGCGCCAAGATCCTCAAGGCACACGAGCATGGCACCGGCAAGGGCAAGCTGGAGACGTGGCTCGACAACCAGTTCGAGAAGCTGCGCGGCAGCTACGAGCACCGCCTGCACAGCGCGCTCTCCACGAAGGCGGTCATCGCGGTCTTCGGCGCACTCGTCTTCATCTCCTGCGTCTTCCTGTACCGGGGTTCGCCGCAGGAACCGGCACCAGCGGAAGACCAGGGCTTCATTTTCTCGTTCTCGTCGGCCGACCCGGCGTCCACGCTCGACTATGTGGAGCGTTACACCGAAGAGCTCACCAAGATCGGCAAGAACACGCCGGAGAACGAGAACTTCTTCCTCATCAACGGTGGCGCCGGCACCAACACCGCCATCGCCGGCTTCGTGCTGAAGCCGTGGGGCGAGCGCAACCGCTCCACCCAGCAGGTGCTGGACCAGACGATCCAGCCGGGGCTGTCGAAGATCACCGGCCTCAACGTGTTCGCGCAGGTGCCGCCCGCGCTGCCCAGCGCCGGTGGCGGCGGTGGCGGCGGCGAGTTCGTGATCGGCGGCACTGGTTCGTTGACGCAGCTGCAGGAGCTTGCCGACGCCGTGCTGACCAAGGCACGCGAGAGCAAGCGCTTCATCTTCCTCGACAAGGACCTGAAGATCGACAAGCCGCGCGTGGAAGTGCAGATCGACCGCGACAAGGCGGCGCTGCTGGGCATCGACATGCGCACGCTGTCGGCGGACATGTCGGCGATGCTGTCGGGCGCCTATTCCAACCGCTTCGCGCTGCAGAACCGTTCCTACCGCGTGATCCCGCAGGTGCAGCGCAGCGACCGCCTCAACGCCACCGACCTCACCAACTATTACACCCGCACCAAGGACGGCGACCTGATCCCGCTGTCGACCATTGTCACGCTCAAGGAGTCCGCACAGCCAGAGCAGCTCAAGCGTTTCCAGCAGCTCAACGCGGTGTCGATCACGTTCGCGCCGCGCCCGGGCGTGAGCAAGGGTGAGGCACTGTCGATCCTGGAGAACGCGGCGAAGCAGGTGCTGCCGCAGGGCTACAGCGTCGACTACGCCGGCGAGTCGCGCCAGTTCAAGCAGGAGGGGCAGGCGATGCTGCTGACGCTGGCCCTGGCGATCATCGTGATCTTCCTGGTGCTGTCGGCGCAGTTCGAGAGCTTCCGCGACGCGATCATCATGTTGCTGACCGTTCCGATGGCGATCTGCGGCGCGCTGCTGGTGCTCAACATACTGGCGATCCTCAACGGCATCCTCGGCGCCATGGGGATGGCGGGCTTCCCCGGCATGAGCATCAACATCTACACCCAGGTCGGGCTGGTGACACTCGTCGGCGTTATCTCCAAGCACGGCATCCTGATCGTGGAGTTCGCCAACAAGCTGCAGATCGAGCAGGGCCTGAGCAAGCGCGACGCCATCGAGCAGGCCGCCGGCATCCGCCTGCGCCCGGTGCTGATGACCACCGCGGCCCTGGTCTTCGCGATGATGCCGTTGCTGATCGCCAGCGGCGCAGGCGCCGCCGCGCGCTTCTCTATGGGCCTGGTGATCGCGGCAGGCATGCTGATCGGCACGATGTTCACCCTGTTCGTGCTGCCGGCGTTCTACCTGTACCTGGCCCAGGACCACAACGCGCGCCGCGCAAGGCAGGCGGAAGCGGGGACGGGTACGGAACCGTCGTTGCCGCCGACACCCGACGCCGGCTGAGACGACACCCGACCACCAGAACGGGCGCAGCGATGCGCCCGTTCTGCTTTCAGCGAGCCAGCGTCAGCCCGGCAGGGTCAGGTAGCGCGACATCGCCCGCGCATCCGGCACGGGCGCATGCGGCAGCCGTCCCCAGCACGCCACCGGCAGCACGCGCTGCAGGATGGCGAAGTTGTCGTCGGCGCGTGCCATCCCCGGATCGATGCCGTTGGCGATCCAGCCGACGAGGTTCGCGCCGTCCGCCGCGATCGCGCACGCCGTCAGCCGTGCGTGGTTGATGCAGCCCAGGCGCAGGCCGACGACCATCACCACCGGCAGCTGCAGGGCACGCACCACCTCGACCTGGTCGATCGTTGCCGTCAGCGGCGCGGCCCAGCCGCCCACGCCTTCGACCACCACCGCATCCGCCTGCGCCGCGAGCCGCGCGTGCGCAGCAATGATCGTCGCCAGCTCGATCGACACGCCCGCGTCGGCCGCTGCCAGCTCCGGCGCCAGCGGCTGTGGCAGCGCATAGGGATTGACGTCGGCGTAGGCCGGGACCGGATCGCTGGCCTGCTGCAACGCGAGGGCATCCTCGTTGCGCCAGCCCTCGCCCCTGTCTTCGCAGCCGCTCGCCACCGGCTTCATGCCCACGGCACGCAGGCCACGTGCACGCAGCGCATGCAGCAGCGCGGCGCTGGCGATCGACTTGCCGATGCCGGTATCGGTGCCGGTGATGTAGCAGGAATGCAGGGTCATGGCCGGCATCCTAGTGCAGGGGCAGGCGAAGCGTGAGGCGCTGTCCTGCTGCGAGTCTGCGGCAGCGCATGAAGCACGGTGATTTGCCGTTATCAGCCGCCGGCGCGGCGTCATTGATACCGCCGGGGCACTCGACTGCGGGCCGCTGTTACACTGCGGCCATGACCTTCACCGCCACCCAGCTCAGCGGCAGCAAGCAGCAGCAGTACGCGCAGCTGCTGGAGCAGGCGCGCGGACTGATGTTTGGCGAGCGCGACCGCGTCGCCAACGCCGCCAACGTCTCGGCGCTGGTCTATAACGCGCTGCCGGCGCTCAACTGGGTCGGCTTCTACTTCTTCGACGGCAAGGAACTGGTGGTTGGCCCGTTCCAGGGCCTGCCGGCCTGCATCCGCATTCCGCTCGACAAGGGTGTGTGCGGCGCGGCCGCGACCACGCGGCAGACGCAGCGCGTCGCCGACGTGCATGCCTTCCCCGGCCATATCGCCTGCGATGCCGCGTCGCGTTCGGAAGTCGTGGTGCCGTTGCTGCTTGGCAACGAGCTGGTAGGCGTATTCGATCTGGACAGCCCGGAACCCGACCGCTTCGACGCCGAAGACCAGCTCGGCCTTGAAGCCATCGCGCAGGCCTTCGTGGAGTCGCTCGCATGACCGCAGTGAAGATGCGCAACATCGGACCCAAGAGTGCCGCCTGGCTGCGCCAGGTTGGCCTGCGCTCGCTCGAAGACCTCACGGCCGTGGGCACGGTCGAAGCCTTCATGCGCGTCAAGCGCGCCGGCTTCAAACCGGGTCTCAACCTGCTTTATGCGATCGAAGGCGCCCTGCTCGACTGCCACTGGCAGGAAGTGCCCGAGGAGCGGCGCCAGCAACTCATCCTCGCCGCCGATGCCGCCACCGCGCTGCTGCCGCCGCCACGCAACCGCCCCGCCGCCGGGCCGGTGACCACGACCATGAGCTCGCGCGGTCCCGACGAGGCCATGGGCACGGACGACCACGACCTCGATTCGGCTGGCGATGCCGACGCGGGTGACTCGTCCTATGACCACAGTGCGATAGGCAGCGAAGACTGAGCTGCACCAGGGCGCCGGCAGGCTGCCGTAACGTCCCGACATAACCGGTTCCACGCTCGCCCCGCTGCGCCTGCACGCCCGGCAGCCGGGCGAATAGCCGCCTGCTGGACCCGATGGGCCCAACGGCCAATTGGAACCCGCTGACCCGGGCACTACCGTGCTCCTTGGCCCGGCCCACTTCGGTCAGGTCGAAAGTGTCCGCACTCCCCCGGCCCACTCTCGAGGAGAACCCCATGGATCTCGCCCCCGACGATGTGGCGCCGCAGGCCTATTCCAACCGGCAACGACTGTTCATGCGGTACTTCACCGCGGTGCTCGTCGACCTCGTCATCCTGAATCTGTTCGAGGAGTACTGGAGCTGGGTCACGATCGAGTCGTTCACGATCTCGCTGCTCGCCGCGATCCTGCTGCAGATCCTGCTGCGCGCGACCATCGCCGTCGAGCATCGGGTGGCCGCCTACTTCAATGCGCGCAAGGGCAAGTGGGCGCGGTTCATGCGCTTCTTCTGCGCGTGGCTGGTGATTTTCGGTTCCAAGTTCGTGATCCTCGAGGCGCTCGACATGGCCTTCGGGGACGCGGTGAGTTTCGGCGGCCCGTTCCATGGCCTCATCGCGATCATCGTCGTCGTCGTGGCGATGCTCGGCATCGAGGAACTCATCGTGCGCTTCTATCGCCGGCTCGGCGACAACCCAAGCGCCTGAGGCGCAAACCCGGATGCAGAAAAAAGCCCGGAATTTCCGGGCTTTTTCTTTCTCACTCCACGGTCACCGATTTCGCCAGGTTGCGCGGCTTGTCGACGTCGGTGCCGCGGGCGAGCGCGGCGTGGTAGGCCAGCAGCTGCACCGGGATCGCGTGCACGATCGGCGAGAGGACGCCGACATGGCGCGGCGTGCGGATCACGTGCACGCCTTCGGATTCGCCGAACTGGCTGTCGGCGTCGGTGAACACGAACATCTCGCCGCCGCGCGCGCGCACTTCCTGGATGTTGGACTTCACCTTTTCCAGCAGGGCGTCGTTCGGCGCGATCACCACCACCGGCATCTCGCTGTCGACCAGCGCGAGCGGACCGTGCTTGAGCTCGCCGGCCGGATAGGCCTCGGCATGGATGTAGGAGATCTCCTTGAGCTTCAACGCGCCTTCCAGCGCGATCGGGTAGTGCATGCCGCGACCGAGGAACAGCGCGTGCTGCTTGGGCGCGAAGCGGTCCGACCAGCCCGTGATCTGCGGTTCGAGGTTGAGCGCATGCTGCACGCTGCCCGGAAGCTGGCGCAGGGAGTCGAGATGGTCGGCTTCCTGCGCGGCATCGAGCTGGCCGCGCAGCTTGGCGATGGTGCAGGTCAGCGTGAACAGTGCGACCAGCTGGGTGGTGAAGGCCTTGGTCGAAGCCACGCCGATCTCGGCACCGGCGCGGGTGTAGTACACGAGCCGGCTGGCGCGCGGGATCGCGCTCTCGGGCACGTTGCAGATCGACAGCGTCCGGTCGTGGCCGAGCGACTTGGCGTACTTGAGCGCCTCCATCGTGTCGAGCGTTTCGCCCGACTGCGAGATGGTGACCACCAGCTGCTTCGGGTTGGCGACGACGCGGCGATAGCGGTACTCGCTGGCGATGTCGACCGCGCACGGCAGGCCGGTGATGGCCTCGATCCAGTAGCGGGCGGTCAGGCCGGCGTAGTAGCTGGTGCCGCAGGCGAGGATCTGCACGCCTTCGATGTCGGCGAGCACGGATTGCGCGTTGTCGCCGAACAGTTCGGCCGAGAAGCCGCCGTTATCCATCACCGCTTCGATGGTGTCGGCGATGGCGCGCGGCTGCTCGTGGATTTCCTTCTGCATGAAGTGGCGGTACGGGCCGAGTTCCAGCGAGGCCAGCGACACGTCGGACACGTGCACGTCGCGCTCGATCGCCGCACCCTCCGCGTCGAACACGCGCACCGTCTCGCGCGTGATCGCCGCGGTATCGCCTTCCTCGAGGAAGATCACCCGGCGCGTGGCCTGGATGATGGCGGACACGTCGCTGGCGACGAAGTTCTCGCCTTCACCCAGTCCCACCAGCAGCGGGCAGCCCATGCGCGCGGCAACCAGGCGGCCCGGCTCCTTGCGGCTCACCACCGCCAGCGCGTAGGCGCCATGCAGCTCGCGCACCGCATGCTGCAGCGCGCCCAGCAGGTCGAGGCCGCTCTTCAGGTGATGGTGGATGAGATGGGCGATGACTTCGGTATCGGTCTGCGATTCGAAGACGTAGCCCAACAGGCGCAGGCGTTCGCGCTGTTCCTCGTGGTTCTCGATGATGCCGTTGTGCACCAGGGCCACGCCGTGGCTGATGTGCGGGTGCGCATTGGCCTCGGTGACGCCGCCGTGGGTGGCCCAACGCGTGTGGCCGATGCCCAGGTGGGCGCTGAACTGCTCGGCCTGCGCGGCGGTTTCCATTTCGGCCACGCGGCCGGTGCGGCGGACCCGGCGCACCTCGCTACCGCCGCCGGGGTCCGTGACGACCGCTATCCCGGCCGAGTCGTAGCCACGGTATTCGAGGCGCTTGAGGCCTTCGATCAGGACGGGAACCACATCGCGATCGGCGATCGCACCAACAATTCCGCACATGGAGGGGGAGTCTCGCGTTGATTGGCCCGCAGTTTAGCGAAAGCGTGTGAGGCCGCCGCGCGCGGATTTCACACACAGACCTCGCGCGCATGACTTCGAGCCGGCGCCGCGGCGGCGTGTCCGCGCGGACACGCCGCTGTCCGAACGGACACCCGGACCCGGGCTGACATCCTTTCAAATCATATACTTACGATTGGCACGCGTTCTGCGTAATAGGGGTAGCGCCCTACTCCCAGAACCGTACCCATGAGCATCCGCGACACCTCCGGCCAGGACCGGCCCCTCCACGGCGATTCCGCCGCTTCCGCACGGACGCTGTCGCTGCGCCGCCGCCAGTGGCTGTATGCGGGCGCGGGCGTGGCCGGCCTGGTGGTCGTGGTCGGCTGGCTGCTGTCGGGCTGGACCGCCGGGGCGCATTCCTTCGACGCCTCGCGCCTGCGCATCGCCGCCGTCACCCGCGGCGACCTGGTCCGCGACATCTCCGCCGAGGGCCGCGTGATCGCGGCCAACAGCCCGACCCTGTACGCCATCGCCGGCGGCACGGTCACGCTCAAGGTCGTGGCGGGCGACAAGGTGGCGCCGGAGCAGGCGCTGGCCGAAATCGACAGCCCCGAGCTGCGCAGCAGGCTCGCCCAGGAACAGGCCGCCCTCGCCGGCCTCGAAGCCGAAGCCAGCCGCGCCGTGCTCGATGCGCAGATCACGCGCTCGAACGCGCGCAAGCTGCTCGACCAGGCGCAGATCGACCGCCAGGCCGCGCAGCGCGACCTCGAGCGCAACCAGCGCGCCTTCGAAGGCGGCGCGGTCGCGCAGATCGACGTGGCGCGCTCGCAGGACACGCTGAAAAAGGCCGACCTCGGCCTCGCCAGCGCCCGCAACGACTATGGACTGCTCGGCCAGGGTGCCGGCCTCGACATGCGCAACAAGCGCCTGCTCGCCGATCGCCAGCGCGCGGTCGTGACCGAACTGCAGCGCCAGGTCGACGCGCTCACGCTGCGCGCGCCCTTCGCCGGCCAGGTCGGCCAGGTCATGGTGGCGCAGCGCCAGAACGTCGCGATCAACGCGCCCGTGTTGAGCGTGGTCGACCTGGGCGTGTTCGAGGTCGAGATCAAGGTGCCCGAGAGCTTCGCCCGCGACCTCGCCATCGGCATGCCCGCGCAGGTCACCGGCCCCACCGGCACGCTCGCGGCGGAAATCTCCGCGGTGTCGCCGGAAGTGGTGAACGGTGAAGTCACCGGCCGCCTCCGCTTCAAGAGCCAGCAGCCGCCCGGCCTGCGCCAGAACCAGCGCATGAGCGCGCGCATCCTGCTCGACACGCGCCGCAACGTGCTGATGGTCGAACGCGGCCCCTTCCTCGAACAGGGTGGCGGCAACAGCGCCTACGTGATGGACGGCAGCAGCGCGGTGAAGCGCCCGCTCCACACCGGGGCCAGCAGCCTGAGTGCCGTCGAGATCCTCGGCGGCGCGAAAGAAGGGGACCGCATCGTGGTATCCGGCGCCGACGGCTTCGGCGAAACCGAACGTGTCCGCATCACTGGAGAATGATCATGAGTACCGACTCTGCCTATCCCCGTCATTCGTTCCCGCAGAACTGGTCCGCACTGGACCTGGCCGATGCCGTGCCGCTGCGCCTGTCCGACCGGATCGCCCTGGGCCTCATCGAGTTCACCGTCGCCCCCTCCGCGGCCAACAACCCCTTCATCGTCGCCGCCCCGCGCGGCTGGCGCCGCGGCTACGCGGGCAGCAACGAACTCCCCGACTTCCGCGTGCGTTGAACGCACTCCGTAAACCGATCAAAGAACCACAAAAGGAAACCCCGCCATGCTGCACATGCAAGCCGTCACCAAGGTCTATCGCACCGAGCTCGTCGAAACCCACGCCCTGCGGTCGCTCGACCTGCATGTGCGCGATGGCGAGTTCGTCGCCGTCACCGGCCCGTCCGGTTCCGGCAAGACGACCTTCCTCAACATCGCCGGCCTGCTCGAGGAATTCACCGGCGGCACCTACACGCTCGACGGCCAGGACGTGCGCGGCCTGTCCGACGACGCGCGCTCGAAGCTGCGCAACCACAAGATCGGCTTCATCTTCCAGAGCTTCAACCTGATCCCCGACCTCAACCTGTTCGACAACGTCGACGTGCCGCTGCGCTACCGCGGCTTCAACGCCGCCGAGCGCAAGCAGCGCATCGAGCAGGCGCTGGCGCAGGTCGGCCTGGCTTCGCGCATGAAGCACTACCCGGCCGAACTGTCCGGCGGACAGCAACAGCGCGCCGCGATTGCGCGCGCACTGGCCGGCACGCCGCGCCTGCTGCTCGCCGACGAACCCACCGGCAACCTCGACTCGCAGATGGCACGTGGCGTCATGGAACTGCTGGAGGAGATCAACGCCGCGGGCACCACCATCGTCATGGTGACCCATGACCCGGAACTGGCCGCCCGCGCGCAGCGCAACGTGCATATCGTCGACGGCATGGCGACCGACATCTCGGTCGAGTCCAGCTTGATGCGAGCGCGCGACCTGGCTGCCTCCATCGAATCCAACTGAGGCCGCGAACATGGCACCCATGCTTGGCTACTACTTCAACCTCGCGCTGCGCAGCTTCCGGCGCAACAAGGTGCTCACCGCCCTGATGGTGCTGGCGATTGCGCTCGGCATCGGCGCGGCGATGACCACGCTCACCGTCTACCACGTGCTTTCAGGCGATCCGCTGCCGGGCAAGAGCCAGAACCTGTACTACCCGCAGATCGACCCCCAGACGCGCGAGGAATACCGACCGGGCGGCGATCCGCCGGGCCAGCTCACGCGCCTGGATGCCGAGGCCCTGCTCAAGGCCAAGCGCGCCGACCGCCAGGCGCTGATGACCGGTGGTGGCGTCGCGGTGCAGCCGCAGCGCGCCGGCCTGCTGCCGTTCGCCGCGGACTCGCGTTACACCAGCGCCGACTTCTTCCCGATGTTCGACGTGCCGTTCCAGTACGGCAGCGGCTGGGACGCCGCCGCGGACGAGGCGCATGCGCGCGACGTGGTGATCTCCAGGTCGCTCAACGAAAAAGTGTTCGGCGGCGGCAACAGCGTCGGCAAAACCCTGCGCCTGGACGGCACCGACTTCCGCGTGGTCGGCGTGCTCGACAAGTGGCGGCCGGTGCCGAAGTTCTACGACCTCAACATGAGCCGCCATGGCTATGGCGAGGCCGAGCAGGTGTTCCTGCCGTTCACGACCTCGCGCGATCTCAAGCTGGGCCGCAGCGGCAACATGAACTGCTACGACAATCGCGCTGACGGCGTGAGCTCGACCGATGTCGGCGCGCCCTGCGTGTGGATCCAGTTCTGGGTGCAGTTGGACTCCCCGCAGAAAGTGAAGGACTACCGGGCCTTCCTCGAGAACTACTCCGACCAGCAGCGTGCCGCCGGCCGCTTCCAGCGACCCAACAACGTGCAGCTGCGCGACCTGATGGGCTTCCTCCGTCACGAGAAGGTGGTGCCGGACGACGTCAACCTGCAGATGTGGCTGGCGTTCGGCTTCCTGCTGGTGTGCCTGCTCAACACCGTCGGCCTGCTGCTGGCGAAGTTCATGCGTCGCTCGTCCGAGATCGGCGTGCGGCGCGCACTCGGCGCTTCGCGGTCCGCCATCTTCATGCAATGCCTGATCGAAGCCGTATCCGTGGGGCTCGTCGGCGGCGTACTGGGTCTCGGTCTGGCGTTCCTCGGCTTGTGGGCCGTGCGCCAGCAGCCGGTCGAACACGCCACGCTCGCCCACCTCGACCCGGTGATGCTGCTGACCACCTTCGCGCTCGCGATCGTGGCCAGCCTGTTCGCCGGCGCCTTGCCTGCATGGCGCGCGTGCCAGGTCACGCCCGCCATCCAGCTCAAGACCCAATGATTCCTCACTGATCGAGGCACGCCATGGAACTTCGACCCATTCTCTCGACACTGCGCCGGCACAAGACGGCCGCCGCACTGATCGTCCTCGAGATCGCGCTGAGCTGCGCGATCATCTGCAACGCCGTGTTCCTGATCCGGGAGCGCATCAACCGCATCGACATGCCCAGTGGCGTGGCCGAACAGGAAGCGGTGGTGATCAACCTGACCGGCATCGGCACCGACCAGAACGCCGCGGCACTCACCCGCGAGGACCTTGCCGCGATGCGCGCGATTCCCGGCGTCACCGCGGCCGCGTCGACCAACGAGGTGCCGTTCGGCAACTCGTCGTGGAACAGCGGCATCACCCTGACCCCGGATCAGACCGAATCCACGATCAACGCGACGACCTACTTCGACAGCGGCGAGCTCGGCAAGGCGCTCGGCGTCAAGCTCGTCGCCGGCCGCAACTTCAACCCCGACGATTACGTCGATTACGACCCGGACAAGGACTTCAGCCAGGGCATGCCCGGCGCCGTGATAATCACCAAGGCCGTGGCCGACAAGCTGTATCCGGGCAAGAACCCGGTCGGACAGGTGTTCTATTTCGGCGACAAAAAGCCGCTCACGGTGATCGGGGTGTTCGACACGCTGGTTCGCCCGTACTTCGGCCCCAAGGACATGGTGCCGGACTACACCGTGCTGCTGCCCGCGCGCATGCCGTACAACGTCGGTGGCTATTACGTGCTGCGCACTACACCTGACCAGCGCGAGCGCGTGCTCAAGGACGCGGTGAAGGTACTGGAGAAGAACAGCCCCAACCGCATCATCCTCGACCACAAGACGCAGGAACAGATCCGCACCGAGTTCTTCCAGCAGGACCAGTCGATGGTGTGGTTGCTGATCGCGGTCTGCATCGCGCTGCTGGTGGTGACCGCGCTGGGAATCGTCGGTCTGGCCAGTTTCTGGGTGCAGCAACGCACCAAGCAGATCGGCGTGCGCCGAGCACTGGGCGCGACCCGTGGCCAGGTGCTGCGCTACTTCCAGACCGAGAACTTCCTGCTCGCCACCCTCGGCATCGTCATCGGCATGATCGGCGCCTACGGTATCAACCAGTTGCTGATGAGCTCGTACGAACTCCCGCGACTGCCGGCTGTATACCTGCCGGTCGGAGCGCTGGTGCTGTGGGCGTTGGGCCAGCTGTCGGTGCTGGGCCCGGCGCGCCGCGCCGCCGCCGTGCCGCCCGCGGTGGCCACGCGCAGCGTGTAGTCGAACAGCGCGTAGTCGAACAGCATGCTGTCGAACGGGTAATCTGTGCCGATGCCTACCGTCCTTGTCATTGATGACAATCCCTCCGTAGCCACGGCCCTGGAAACCCTGTTCTCGCTGCACGACATCGACACGCGTGCGGTGACAACGCAGGAAGACGGGCTCGCGCTGCTGGCGCGCGAGCCCATCGACCTGGTGGTGCAGGACATGAACTTCCACGCCGACACGACGTCGGGCGAGGAAGGGGTCGAGCTGTTCGCGAAGATCCGTGCGGCGCATCCAGACCTGCCCGTGATCCTGCTCACCGCGTGGACCCACCTGGAATCGGCGGTGGACCTGGTCAAGGCCGGTGCCGCCGATTACCTGGCCAAGCCCTGGGACGACCGCAAGCTGCTGGCCACGGTGAACAACCTGCTCGAGCTGTCGCAGGCACGACAGGAGCTCGCTCGCCACCGCAGCGGCGAGCGCCGCCGTCGCGATGCGTTGGCAAGAGAGTTCGATCTGCGCGGACTCGTCTATGCGGACCCCGCGAGCGAAGCGGCGTTGGCGCTGGCCTGCCAGGTGGCGCGTTCGGAATTGCCGGTGCTGATCACCGGGCCGAACGGCGCCGGCAAGGAGAAGTACGCGGAAATCATCCATGCGAATTCGGCGGTGAAGAGCGGCCCCTTCGTCGCGCTCAACTGCGGCGCCTTGCCGGGCGAACTGATCGAAGCCGAACTGTTCGGCGCCGAGGCCGGTGCATACACCGGCGCCAACCGCGCGCGCGAAGGCAAGTTCGAGGCCGCCGATGGCGGCACCCTTTTCCTCGACGAAATCGGCACCCTGCCGCTCGCCGGACAGGTCAAGCTGCTGCGCGTACTCGAGACCGGCCGCTTCGAGCGCCTCGGCGGCAACCGCGAGCGCACGGTGAAGGTACGCGTGATCAGCGCGACCAACGCCGACCTGTCCGCGCTGATCGCGGCGGGAAATTTCCGCGAGGACCTGTACTACCGTCTCAACGCGATCGAAGTGCGCCTGCCGCCCCTGGCGCAGCGCAGCGACGACATCCTGCCGCTGGCGCGCCATTTCCTGCCGCCCGGCAAACAGCTCGACGTCGACGCCGAGCACGCCCTGCTCGCGCACGCGTGGCCGGGCAACGTGCGCGAGCTTCGCAACACCATCCAGCGCGCGTCGCTGCTCGCGCGCGGTGAGAAGATCGGCGTCGCCGACCTGGGCTTGCCCGCGGCCACCACGCGCGCGTTGGCCGCAGGCAATGGTGGCGATGAACCCGATCGCGCCAGCATCGAAGCCGCGCTGGCGCGTGCCGGCGGCGTGGTTGCGCAGGCGGCGAGCGACCTGGGCCTGTCGCGACAGGCCCTGTACCGGCGCCTCGAGCGCCTCGGCATCGACCGGCCATGACGCAGCACGGACTCCCCCGGTCCGCCCCGCGCCCGATAGTGGGACGCGCGCATGCGTGACCTGCGCCAGCGACTGCCGTTGAGCCTGCAGTTCAGCGCGATCGCGCTGCTCTACATGATCGCTGCGGTCGCACTCACCGTGCTGCTATCGCGCTGGATCCGCAACCCATGGCTGGCGGGCGGGATCGTCACCGTGGTGCTGCTGCCGTTGCTCGTCTACCACGTGCGCCGCGCCTTCGCGCCGATGAACTCGCTGTTCCGCGCACTCTCCGGCACCGTGGCGAGCTACCGCGACGGCGACTTCGCCTTCGGCCTGTCCTGGCATGGCGGCGGCGACCTGGGCGCGCTGGTCGCCAGCCACAACGAGCTCGGCGACGCATTGCGCGAACAGCGCCAGGCGCTGGTGCAGCGCGAGCTGCTGCTCGACACCATGGTGCAGAACACGCCGGTGGCGATGCTGCTGGTGGATCCGTCGCGCCACATCGTCCTGGGCAACATCGCCGCGCGCAAGCTGCTCGGCGAAGGCAAGCGCCTGGAAGGCCTGACCTTCGATGCCTTGCTCGAACACGCGCCCGAAGCGCTGCGAGAAGCCTTCGAACGCGGCGGCGACGGCATGTTCACCGTCGGCGACGCGGACAACGAGGACATCTACCACCTCGCCCGCCGCCACTTCCGCCTCAACGGCCGCCGCCACGAACTGGTGCTGCTGCGCCTGCTCACCGCCGAGCTGCGCCGGCAGGAAGTGCAGACCTGGAAGAAGGTGATCCGCGTGATCAGCCACGAGTTGAACAACTCGCTGGCACCGATCGCGTCGCTCGCGCATTCGGGCGCGGAACTGCTGCGCCGCGGCCAGCTCGAGCGCCTGCCTACCGCGCTGGCGACGATCGAGGACCGCGCGCGCCACCTCGAAGGCTTCATCCGCGATTACGCCCGCTTCGCCAAGCTGCCGTCGCCGCGACTGGAATCGATCCCGTGGCCGCGCTTCGTCGCGCAGCTGCGCTCGCAGGTGGAATTCACCTACGACGGCCCGGAATCACCGGATGCCATCGCCCGCATCGACGTCGCGCAGCTGGAGCAGGCGCTGATCAACCTGCTCAAGAACGCGCACGAATCCGGGTCGAAAGCCGGGGACGTGGCGCTGTCGCTGCGCCGCCTGCCCGAATACTGGCGCGTCGATGTGCTCGATCGCGGCAGCGGCATGAACGAAGCGGTGCTGGCGAATGCGCTGCTGCCGTTCTATTCGACCAAGCGCCATGGCACCGGGCTCGGACTGGCGCTGGCGCGCGAGATCGCCGAAGCCCACGGTGGCCGCATCGCCCTGCTCAATCGCGACGGCGGCGGGCTGTGCGTATCGCTGGTGCTGCCGGCCTGACGCCGGTCGCGGTTACTTCGGCGGCTTCACGGGCCGCTGCCAGCCTTCGACCGACACCTGCTTGCCGCGCGCGACGCTGAGCTTGTCGGCAGGCGCGTCCTTGGTGATCACCGAACCCGCGCCAATCGTGGCGTTGCGCCCGATCGTGACGGGCGCCACCAGCGACGAGTTGGAGCCGATGAAGGCGCCGTCCTCGATGGTGGTCGTCGACTTGTTCACGCCGTCGTAGTTGCAGGTGATGGTGCCGGCGCCGATGTTGACGCCACTGCCGACCACGGCATCGCCGAGATAGGCCAGGTGGTTGGCCTTGCTGGACACGCCCAGCCGCGCGTTCTTGGTCTCGACGAAGTTGCCGATGTGCACGCCATCGGCCAGCACGGTGCCCGGACGCAGGCGTGCGAACGGGCCGACCAGCGCCGCGCCTTCGACGACGACACCGTCAAGGTCGCAATGCGCGCGCACCTCCGTGCCGGGGCCCAGGGTGACGTCCTTGAGCCGGCAGAACGGGCCGATGCGCACGCCGTCGGCGAGCTTCACTTCGCCTTCGAAGACGACATCGGCATCGATCTCGACGTCCATGCCCACCGTCACGGTGCCTCGAATGTCGATACGCGCCGGATCCGCCACGCGCGCGCCCTGCAGGCACAGCGCCCGCGCGGCGCGCTTCTGGAAGGCACGCTCGAGCTGCGCCAGCTGCCAGGGGTCGTTGGCGCCCTCGGTTTCGATCGGATCGGCGACGTGCACCATTTCGGCGGCGTCGAACTCGGTCGAGGCGGATGCGAACACGTCGGTCAGGTAGTACTCGCCCTGCGCGTTGTCGTTGCGCAGGTGGTCGAGCCAGCGGCGCAGCGGCTCGCCGTCGGCAATGATGATGCCGGTGTTGACGGTCTTGATCCCGCGCTGGTCCTCGTCGGCATCCTTGTGCTCGACGATGCGGCCGACACGGCCCTCAGGGTCGCGCAACACCCGGCCGTAACCGGTGGGGTCGGCGAGGTCGGCGACGAGCACGGCGATCCGGCCCGGCGCGGACATCAGCCGCTGCAGCGTCTCCGGCGTGATCAGGGGCACGTCGCCGTACAACACCAGCACGCGCGCGTCCTGCGGCACGTTGGGCATCGCCTGCTGCACGGCATGACCGGTGCCCAGCTGCTGTTCCTGCTCGGCCCACGTCAGGTCGTCCTGGCCGGTGAATGCGGCCAGCACCGCTTCACCTCCATGGCCGTACACGACGTGGATGCCCGCCGGGTCCAGCGCACGCGCGCTGTCGATCACGTGCGCGAGCATCGGCCGGCCCGCGATCTTCTGCAGCACCTTGGGCAGGCTCGACTTCATGCGCTTGCCCTCGCCGGCCGCGAGGATGATGACGTGCAGAGGTGCCGACATGGGATGTCCGTGCTGATGGAATGGCTGCATTTTAGGACGCACTGATAGCATGCGGCGATGATTAGTGCCGCGCACGTTCCCGCCCCTGAACAAGCCATCGAGGAGCCGGCCATCAAGGAGCCGGCCATCGAGGAGCCGGGCGCCGCATCATGGGCGCGCGCATTGCTGTGGATCGGCGCACCGCTCTGCATCGCAGGCCTGGTCGTCGATCACTTGGGCACGCATTGGCACGGCGGACGCTTCGCCGGACTGATCGTGCTGTCGCTGCTGGCCCTGGCCGGCGCCGGCGTGCTGCGTCGCATGCTGGGCTGGCGACTGGCGAGCGGGCTCGCCCTGGCATGGCTGCTGGCGGTGGTCTTCTACGCCGGCGTCGTCCCGGCGCTGGCGACGATGCTGTTCGCATCAGGAGCACTGGCCCTGGGCGGCCTGCTGCAGCGGGAAGCACCACCCGCTCTGCGCATCGCCTGCGGCTTCATCCTCGTGGCCGGTGCGCTGGGCTGGCTGCTGCCCTTGCCGGTGCACTATGGCGCCGCCTACGCCGCGCTCTGCCTCGGCCTGACAGCATGGCAATGGCGCGCGCTGGCGGCTTCGTGGCGTGCGACGGCAAGCCAATGGCACGCCGCCATCGACGCGGCGCCGCGTGCGGCCGCCTTCGCCGTGCTCGTCCTCGGGCTCGCCAGCACCGGCTGCTGGATTCCGACCATGCAGGCGGATGATGTCGTCTATCACCTGCGCCTGCCGTGGCAATTGCTGGCACAGCACCACTATCCGCTCGACCCCGCATTGCACATCTGGGCCCTGGCGCCCTGGGCGGGCGACGTCCTGCAGGCCGTGCCCCAGCTCATCGCCGGCGCTGAGGCGCGCGGCAGCATGAATGCGCTATGGCTCGTGGTGGCCGCGACCGCGGTGTGGCGCATCGCGACACTATTGGGAGGCACCGCGCGCGCTGCATGGTTCGCCGTCGCCCTGTATGGCAGCCTTCCGCTGACGGCCGGGCTTGCCGGCAGCATGCAGAGCGAGACACCGACGGCCGCGTTGTTGGCGTGGCTGGTGGCACTGATCCTGGAACCCGCGCCGCGGACGCCACGAGTGCGCATCGGAGCGGTGCTCGTCGGCGCGGTACTCGTCGGCGGACTTTTGGCGCTGAAACTGTCGTCGGCGGTATTCGCGGTGCTGCTGTTGCCGTGGGCGCTGTGGCGGCATCGCCGCGTGCCGGCGCCGGCCGCGTTGGCCGGCGCGTGCGCCATCGTGCTGGCGATCGGCGGCTCCAGCTACGCCTATGCGGCCGGCGTCGCGCGCAACCCGTTCCTGCCCTTGTTCAACGCGTGGTTCCGGTCGCCCTACTTCGATCCGGTCAACTTCGACGATGCGCGCTGGCATGCCGGCTTCGACGCCGCGCTGCCATGGAACCTGACCTTCCACACCGATCGCTACCTCGAGGGGTTCGCCGGTGGCGGCGGCTTCGTGTTCATCGCCCTCGCCGGTGCCTGGGTACTGGCGTTCCTGCATCGCCGCACCATGGGGATCGCGCTCGCGACGACTGCCCTCATCGTGGCGCCGCTGATCCCGATGCAATACCTGCGCTACACCTTCCCCGCAACGGTGCTACTGCTGCCGTTGCTGTCGGTAACGGCGTTCCGGATCGATCCACGCCGCGCGGCGTGGCTGCTCGCGGGCGTGTGCGTGCTCAACCTGGCATTCCAGGCCAATGGTTTCTGGCTGCTGCGCGTAGGGCAGGTGAAGATGTCGATCGTGGAAGCCGGGCGCGACGAGCCCGCGTTCCGCGCCCGCGTGCCGGAACGCAACCTGATCGCCGCGATTCGCGGCACCGATCATGGCAACGTCCTGGCCCTGGACGCGGAGCGTCCCTATGTCGCGGAGCTGGGCGTGCGCGGGCGCAGCATTTCTTACTACGACCGCACACTGCAGCGTGCCGCGCAATCCGCGGAGACGCAGGCCGATGGCAGCGCCTGGGTGGACGTGCTGCGTCGCGCCGGCGTCACCGACGTGTTGCTGCGGCCCGCCAAGGCGACGATCGCCCAGCGCGCGGCGCTCGCCCGCCTGCACGCCACGCGCCGGCAGGTCGAGGGCGATGTCGAGTGGTGGCACGTCCCGGCGACGGCGGCGGCGCGATGAGCCTGTTGCGCCAGGGCAGCCACTACATTGCGATCGGGCTGCTGCAGTACGTGGTGGACTGGGGCGTGATGGTGACCCTCAGCCATTTCGGGCTGACGGTGGAGCTCGCGAATATCGCCGGGCGCGTGAGTGGCGCCATGCTCGGGTTCTGGCTCAACGGCCGCATCACCTTTGCCAGTGAATCGAGCGCCCTGGGCAAGCGCCAGCTGCAGCGCTTCGTGTTGCTGTGGCTGATGACGACCACCTTGAGCACTCTGGCCGTGGGCGCGGTGGAGAACGCCGCCGGCCTGGGCTGGGCGTGGGTGGCGAAGCCGGCGGTCGAACTGGTGCTGGCCGCGATCAGCTTCAGCGTGTCGCGGCATTGGGTATATCGGCGCTGATACCGAACCCCGCCACGGCCCGCACCCGCCACGGCCGGCCTGAAACAAAAACGCCGGCAATCGCCGGCGTTTTTACTGGTGCAACGATTACCGATGCAGCGCTGGCTCAGTGCTTCATGCTCTTGCGCAGGCGCTCCAGCGCCTGCAGCTGTGCCAGGCTCATGGCGAGCTGTGCTTCGGCTTCCTGCGCGCTCATCTTGGGATCCTTGCGCGCCAGCACGCGCTCGGCTTCTTCCTTGGCCTTGCGGACCGAGGCTTCGTCGATGTCCTGCGCGCGGATCGCGGTGTCGGCCAGCACGGTCACGACCTGCGGCTGCACCTCGAGGATGCCGCCCGAGACGGCGAAGTCGAGCTGTTCGCCGCCCGGCAGGGTCACGATGACCTTGCCCGGCTTCAGGCGGGTGATCAGCGGCGCGTGGCGCGGCGCGATGCCGAGCTCGCCCACTTCGCCGGTGGCGACCAGGAGTTCGGCTTCGCCGTGGAAGATTTCGACTTCAGCACTGACGATGTCGCAACGGAAGGTGGTCATAGGTAAACGCTCTTGTTCCTTGTCCCCCTCTCCCGCTTGCGGGAGAGGGCAGGGGTGAGGGGGAGTCGCCGCGAGGCTCTCACCCTGACCCTCTCACCTCTGGATACCCTTCGGGCGTCGCAGCGTGAGAGGGAACATCATCAGGCCGCGATCTTCTTGGCCTTCTCGACCGCTTCCTCGATCGAACCGACCATGTAGAACGCCTGCTCCGGCAGGTGGTCGTACTCGCCGTCGACGATGCCCTTGAAGCCGCGGACGGTGTCCTTCAGCGACACGTACTTGCCCGGCGAGCCGGTGAACACTTCGGCGACGTGGAACGGCTGCGAGCAGAAGCGCTCGACCTTGCGCGCGCGCGACACGGTCTGCTTGTCCTCTTCCGACAGTTCGTCCATGCCGAGGATCGCGATGATGTCCTTGAGTTCCTTGTACTTCTGCAGCGTCGCCTGCACGCGGCGCGCAGTGTCGTAGTGCTCGTTGCCGATCACGTTCGGGTCGAGCTGGCGCGAGGTGGAGTCGAGCGGGTCGATGGCCGGGTAAATGCCCAGCGAGGCGATCTGGCGCGACAGCACGACGGTGGCGTCGAGGTGGGCGAAGGTGGTCGCCGGCGACGGGTCGGTCAGGTCGTCCGCGGGCACGTACACGGCCTGGATCGAGGTGATCGAACCGGTCTTGGTCGAGGTGATGCGCTCCTGCAGCACGCCCATTTCCTCGGCGAGCGTGGGCTGGTAGCCCACCGCCGACGGCATGCGGCCGAGCAGCGCCGACACTTCGGTACCTGCCAGGGTGTAACGGTAGATGTTGTCGACGAACAGCAGAACGTCCTTACCCTTGCCCGAGGCGTCCTTCTCGTCGCGGAAGTACTCGGCCATGGTCAGGCCGGTCAGCGCGACGCGCAGGCGGTTGCCCGGCGGCTCGTTCATCTGGCCGTACACCATCGCCACCTTGTCGAGGACGTTGGAGTCCTTCATCTCGTGGTAGAAGTCGTTGCCCTCGCGGGTACGCTCGCCCACGCCGGCGAACACGGACAGGCCCGAGTGCGCCTTGGCGATGTTGTTGATCAGTTCCATCATGTTGACGGTCTTGCCCACGCCGGCGCCGCCGAACAGGCCGACCTTGCCGCCCTTGGCGAACGGGCACATCAGGTCGATGACCTTGATGCCGGTTTCCAGCAGCTCGTTGGTCGAGGACTGGTCTTCGTACGACGGAGCGGCGCGGTGGATTTCCCACGCGTCCGAATGCTCCACCGGACCGGCTTCGTCGATCGGGTTGCCGAGCACGTCCATGATGCGGCCGAGCGTGCCGGCGCCGACCGGCACCGAGATCGCCTTGCCGGTGTTCTCGGTGACGAGGTTGCGCTTGAGGCCGGCGGTCGAACCGAGGGCGATCGTGCGCACGACGCCGTCGCCGAGCTGCTGCTGCACTTCCAGCGTGATGTCGGTGCCCTGCACCTTAAGTGCGTCGTACACCTTCGGCACGCTCTCGCGCGGGAACTCGACGTCGACGACCGCGCCGATGATCTGAACGATCTTGCCCTGGTTCATTGCCATAGCCTCTTGAATAACTCTTGATTACTTTTGGTGGAGACGCGAACGATCGCTTAGACCGCGGCCGCGCCGCCGACGATTTCGGAGATTTCCTGGGTGATCGCCGCCTGGCGGGCCTTGTTGTAGACCAGTTGCAGCGTGCCGATCAGCTTGGTGGCGTTGTCCGACGCCGACTTCATCGCGACCATGCGCGCGGCATGCTCGGAGGCGACGTTTTCCAGTACCGCCTGGTACACGACCGACTCGATGTAGCGCGTCAGCACGTGGTCGAGCACGGTCTTCTCGTTCGGCTCGTAGATGTAGTCCCAGTCGTGGTGCGCGACCTGCGTCTCCGCCGGCGGCACCGGTAGCAGCTGGTCGAACGTCGCGCGCTGGACCATCGTGTTGACGAAGTCGTTGTAGGCCAGGAAGACCTTGTCGACCGTGCCTTCGCCGTACGCGTCGGTCATGGCCTTGATCACGCCCACCAACTGTTCCAGGTGCGGCGTGTCGCCCAGGTTGGTGACCGAGGCGAGCATGTTGACCTTGACCCGGCGGAAGAACACCGAGGCCTTCACGCCGACGGTGACGACATCGACTTCGACGCCCTGCTCCTGCCACTTGCGGATCTCGCCGAGCAGCTTGCGGAACAGGTTGTTGTTGAGGCCGCCAGCCTGGCCACGGTCGGACGACACGATCAGGTAGCCGACGCGCTTGGTGTCCTTGCGCTCGACCAGGTACGGGTGGCGGTAATCGGTGTTGGCCTGGGCCAGGTGGCCGATCACCTGCTTCATCGCGCGCGCGTAGGGGCGCGACGCCTTCATCCGATCCTGCGCCTTGCGGATCTTGGAGGCCGAGACCATTTCGAGCGCGCGCGTCACCTTGCGGGTGTTCTGCACGCTCTTGATCTTGGTTTTGATTTCGCGTCCGCTTGCCATCTTTCTTCTCGTTAGGGCGGGCTCATTGCCCGCCGTTTCGATTCAGCTTCATTGCGAAGGTGGGCGCGAGCCCACCCTGCGCATTACCAGGTGCCTGTGGCCTTGAACTCTTCGATGCCCTTCTTGAAGGTGCCTTCGATGTCGTCGTTCCAGTTGCCGGTGCTGGCGATGGTGTTCATCAGCGCGCCCTGGGTGTTGGCGAAGTGCGCGTGCAGCGAGGATTCGAACGAACCGAGCTTGGCGACCGGAACGTCGTCCATGTAGCCCTTGTCGACGGCGTAGATCGACAGCGCCTGGTCGGCGATCGACATCGGCGCGTACTGCTTCTGCTTCATCAGTTCGGTGACGCGCTGGCCGCGCTCGAGCTGCTTGCGGGTGGCTTCGTCGAGGTCCGAGGCGAACTGCGCGAACGCGGCGAGCTCACGATACTGGGCGAGCGCGATGCGGATGCCGCCCGACAGCTTCTTGATGATCTTGGTCTGGGCGGCGCCACCGACGCGCGACACCGAGATACCGGCGTTCACGGCCGGGCGGATGCCGGCGTTGAACAGGTCGGTTTCCAGGAAGATCTGGCCGTCGGTGATCGAGATCACGTTGGTCGGCACGAACGCCGAGACGTCGCCGGCCTGGGTCTCGATGATCGGCAGCGCGGTCAGCGAACCGGTCTTGCCCTTCACCGCGCCGTTGGTGAACTTCTCGACGTACTCCTCGGAGACGCGCGCGGCGCGCTCGAGCAGGCGGGAGTGCAGGTAGAACACGTCGCCCGGATAGGCTTCGCGGCCCGGCGGGCGGCGCAGCAGCAGCGAGATCTGGCGGTAGGCCACGGCCTGCTTGGACAGGTCGTCGTAGATGATCAGCGCGTCTTCGCCACGGTCGCGGAAGTACTCGCCCATGGTGCAGCCCGCGTAGGGGGAGACGTACTGCATCGCGGCCGATTCCGACGCCGAGGCGGCGACGACGGTGGTGTAGGCCATCGCGCCGTGCTCTTCGAGCTTGCGCACGATGTTGGCGATGGTCGAGTTCTTCTGGCCGATCGCGACATAGATGCACTTAATGCCGGAGCCTTTCTGGTTGATGATCGCGTCGATCGCCATCGCGGTCTTGCCGGTCTGGCGGTCGCCGATGATCAGCTCGCGCTGGCCACGTCCGATCGGGATCATCGCGTCGACCGACTTGTAGCCGGTCTGCACCGGCTGGTCGACCGATTTGCGCCAGATCACGCCCGGGGCAATGGTCTCGACCGGGGCCGAGAGCTTGGCTTCGATCGGGCCCTTGCCGTCGATCGGTTCGCCGAGTGCGTTGACGACGCGGCCGAGCAGCTCCGGACCGATCGGCACTTCGAGGATGCGGCCGGTGGTCTTGGCGGTGTCGCCTTCGCGCAGGTGCTCGTAGTCGCCCAGGACCACGCCGCCGACCGAGTCACGCTCCAGGTTCAGCGCGAGCGCGTAGGTGTTGTTCGGCAGCTCGATCATTTCGCCCTGCATCACGTCGGCGAGGCCGTGGATGCGCACGATGCCGTCGGACACCGAGGTGACGGTGCCTTCGTTGCGCGCTTCGGCGGTCAGCTTGACCTTTTCGATGCGGGTCTTGATCAGTTCGCTGATTTCGGACGGATTGAGCTGCGTGGTAGCCATGGGTGGTTCCCTTGAGCCGGCGTTGCCGCCGACGTATGCAAAAAGAAAATATTTAGTTCGTAAGCGCGGACTGCAGGCGACCGAGCTTGCCCTTGAGCGAGCCATCGATCACCACGTCGCCGGCGTCGATCACAGCGCCGCCGATCAGCGAGGCGTCGACCGCGGTCTCGATCTCGACGTCGCGGCCGAGACGCTTCTTCAGCGCGGCCTTGATGCCTTCGAGCTCGCCGTCACCCAGCGCGGTGGCCGAGGTGATGCGCGCCTTGACCACGCGTTCCGCTTCGGCACGCAGTTCCTCGAACAGGCCGGCGATTTCCGGCAGCAGCGCGAGGCGGCGGTTGACGGCCAGCAGGTCGAGGAAGCTGCGCATCTGCTCGGAGGCGCCATCGATCGCCAACAGCGAAACGGCATCGGCGTGGCCCAGCTTCGGGCTGCCGAGCAGGCCTGCGACCTGCGGGTCGGCGGCGACGCGCGCAGCGAACGCCAGCGCGTTCGACCACGGTGCGTAGGCACCGTTGTCGCGCGCCAACGCGAAAGCGGCGCGGGCGTAGGGACGTGCGAGGGTGAGGGCCTGGCTCATCGGTCTCAGATCTCGGCAGCGAGTTCGTCGAGCAGCGCCTTGTGGGCGTTGGCGTCGATCTCGCGGCGCAGCAGCTTCTCGGCACCGGTCACGGCCAGGGTCGACACCTGCTTGCGCAGGTCTTCCTTGGCGCGATTGGCCGCGGCGACGATCTCGGCTTCGGCCACGGCCTTCTGGCGACTGGCTTCGGCGATGGCGTCGTTCTTGGCCTGGTCGATGATCTGATTGGCGCGCTGGTGGGCCTGCTCGATGATCTCGTTGGCCTTGGTACGGGCCGTGCGCAGTTCGCCTTCGGCGGTTTCCTGCGCCTGCGCCAATGCACGCTGGCTGTTGTCAGCGGCAGCAAGGCCTTCGGCGATTTTCTTTTGGCGTTCTTCGAGCGCCGCGTTCAGCGGCGGCCAGATGAACTTCATCGTGAACCAGACAAGGAGCACGAAGGAAAGCATCTGGCCGAAGAAAGTCATGTTGATATTCACGACGCGTCCTCGACGGATTTCTTCATGCCGGTGCGGCACATGCCACACCGGCCTTCAAGACCACGCCCGAAGGCGTGGGGGAACAGCTGGCTGGAATCAGCCTTAGTGCACCGCGCTCAGGAGCGGGTTGGCGATGCCGAAGAACAGCGCAACGGCGAGGCCGATGATGAACGCCGCGTCGATCAGGCCGGCCAGCAGGAACATGCGGCCCTGCAGCACCGGGATCAGCTCCGGCTGGCGCGCAGCGGATTCGAGGAACTTCGAACCCATGATGGCGATGCCGAGGCACGCGCCGAGGGCGCCGAGGCCGATGATGATGCCGATGGCGACGGCGGTCAGGCCCTGCACGTGAGCGATGAATTCCATGGTGGTTCTCCAGCGATTGTCTAAGGGGTGAAGCGGTGGAAGGAAAAAACCTGGTTAATGCGGTTGCCTGTCAATGGCTCTCACGCGCACCGGCGATGTAGACGACGGTGAGGATCATGAAGATGAAGGCCTGCAGCAGGATGATCAGGATGTGGAAGATGCCCCACGCCGTATTGGCGAGCACGCCCGGCAGGAAGGTCACCCAACTGGTCATCAGGCCGGCGATGAGCATGAAAACGAGCTCGCCGCCGTACATGTTGCCGAACAGTCGCATGGCCAGCGAAATCGGCTTCACCAGCCACTCGATGATGTTCATCACCAGGTTGACCGGGGCCAGCACGACCGCGCCGAAACCGTGCGCGTGGAACGGCGCGGTGAGCAGCTCCTTGCCGAAGCCCATGCCGCCCTTGGCCGACCAGGCATGGCCGATCAGGATGAAGAAGACCGAGACCGACAGGCCGAGCGTGGTGTTGAGATCGGCGGTCGGCACCGAGCGGAAGAAGGTGTGGTGGGCGGCTTCTTCGCCGCCAACGAGCTTGATCAGCGTACCGGGAAGATCGAGCGGGATCAGGTCCATGGTGTTCATGAACACGACCCACATGAAGATGGTCAGCGCCAGCGGGGTGACCGAGCGGCGGTCGCCGTGGAAAGTGTCGCGGACCTGGCCGTCGACGAACTCGACGATCAGCTCGACGAACGCCTGACCCTTGCTGGGCACGCCAGGCGTGGCCTTGCGCGCGGCGAGGCCGAACCACAGCACGAACAGCAGGCCGAGCGTCAGGGCGACGGCCCAGGAGTCGAAATTGAACTGGCCACCCAGCGCCAGACCCGAATTGTGGGTCAGGTGGTGCTGGATGTATTCGGTCAAGCCGCCCGCACTGCTAGATTCACTCACGAAACGACACCTATCGTCTGATCGAATTGGCCAGGACCAAGGCCAGCGTGGCTGCAATGACGCCAGCCAACAGGGGAACACCGGGAAGACGGAACACCGCCAGTGCGACCACTACCGTGACCAGCACCAGCAACCACTTCAACGCCATCCCCACCAGCAACCGCGCAAATGCGGTCCCCGCGGGGCTGACCCCACCACCCAGCGCCACCATCGCGGCGATCCAGGCAGCCAGGGTGACTGCACCGCCACCGACCAATGCGGCCAGCGACCAGGGCAGCCCCTTGACGAGGAAGGCCAGCGCCACCAGCACGGTGACGACGGCCTGCCAGGCTATCGCGCGCTGTGCCAGCCGCCGTCCTGCGGCGACTGAATTCGACACGCGATGGCTCGGGAAGGTGGACGAAGTGGGCAGAAAACCGCCCTGCGAAGCCGCAAAAGTATAGCAGCGGGAACTTTTCCGCGGCAACCGCGAAAGGCCGGTTTCCCGCAGCCCCGTCGGGGGGCTGCCCCGCCACCCGACGGCCCGAATGCCGGGAAAACGCGGGCGGCTGTTCATGGAACCTTTGCCGGAGCCCCCGGTCGGACCCATAGGCCCGCCCCCTCCTCGTCGACAAGGCAGGCCTGCGAAGCCCTGGTTCCGAGGCCAGGGCTTCGCCTTGTCGGGGCGGCTACTTCTTCTTCGGGATGTAGAGGTCGGTGATGGTGCCGTCGTAGACCTCGGCCGCCATGCCGACCGATTCGCTCAGGGTCGGATGCGGGTGGATGGTGTGGCCGATGTCCTGGACCTCGCAGCCCATCTCGATGGCGAGACCGATCTCGCTGATCAGGTCACCGGCATGCACGCCGACGATGCCGCCGCCGATGATGCGATGCGTGGCCTCGTCGAAGACCAGCTTGGTGAAGCCTTCGGTGCGGCCGATGCCGATCGCGCGACCCGACGCGGCCCACGGGAACTTGCCGACCCCGACCTTCAAGCCCTTCGCCTTCGCTTCGGTCTCGGTGACGCCAACCCAGGCGATCTCCGGATCGGTGTAGGCGACCGACGGGATCGCACGCGCCACCCATTCCTTCTTCTCGCCCGCGGCAACTTCGGCCGCGAGCCTGCCTTCGTGCGTGGCCTTGTGCGCGAGCATCGGATTACCGACCAGGTCGCCGATGGCGAAGATATGCGGCACGTTGGTGCGCATCTGCCGATCGACCGGAATGAAGCCACGCTCGGTGACGTTCACCCCCGCCTTGCCGGCGTCGAGCTTGCCGCCGTTGGGCGCGCGGCCGACGGCGACGAGCACGCGGTCGAACACCTGTGCATCGATCGCCGCGGGCTTGCCGGCCTCGGCACTCTCGAACGAGACCTTGAGGCCATTCTTCTGCGCCTCGGTGCCATTGGCCTTGGTGCGCAGGTGCACCGCGACGCCCTGCTTCTTCAGGCGATCGGCGAGCGGCTTCACTAGGTCGAGGTCGGCGCCCGGCATCAGCTGGTCCATGAATTCGACCACGGTGACCTCGCTGCCGAGCGCGCGGTACACCGTCGCCATTTCCAGGCCGATGATGCCGCCACCGACGACGAGCAGCTTCTTCGGCACATCGAGGAGGTCGAGCGCATCGGTGGAATCCATCACGCGCTTGTCGTCCCACGGGAAGCCCGGCAGCTTCACCGCCTGCGAACCGGCGGCGATGATGCATTGCTCGAAGCGGACGAGCTTCTTGCCGTCCTTGCCGTCGACTTCCACTTCGTTGGGCGACACGAACTTGCCGACGCCCTCGACCACGCGCACCTTGCGCTGCTTGGCCATCCCGGTCAGACCCTTGGTGAGCTGGCCGACGACCTTGTCCTTGTACTCGCGCAGCTTGTCGAGGGTGATTTTGGGCTTGCCGAAATCGATGCCGTAATCGCTGGCGTGCGCGGCCTCATCGACGACCGCGGCGGCATGCAGCAGCGCCTTGGACGGGATGCAGCCAACATTGAGGCAGACGCCGCCAAGCGTGGCGTAGCGTTCGACCAGCACGGTATCGAGGCCGAGGTCGGCGGAGCGGAACGCGGCGGTGTAACCGCCAGGACCCGCGCCGAGGACGAGCATGCGGCATTCGACGTCGGCCTTGCGGCCGCTGCCTGCCGCCGGGGTCGGCGCGGGTGCGGCAGGCGGCGCGGCCTCGGCCGGCTTGGCCTGTGACGGCGCAGGTGCCGCGACGGGTGCGGGAGCCGGTGCCGCCTGGAAGGCGGCAGCCTTGGGGGCTTCCGCCGCCGCGCCCGCGGGTTCGAGGATGGCCACGACGCTGCCTTCCGACAGCTTGTCGCCGACCTTCACCTTCAGCTCGATGATCTTTCCCGCCGCCGATGCCGGCACTTCCATCGTCGCCTTGTCGGATTCCAGCGTGACCAGGCCCTGGTCCTTCGTCACCGTGTCGCCGACGGCGACCAGCAGTTCGATCACCGGCACGTCGTCGTAACCGCCGATATCCGGGACCTTCAGTTCAATCGTGCTTGCCATGGCCGCTTCCGTTCAATGCGTGGTGGGCCGACGGCATGCCGCCGGCGCGAAGGGTTTCACGGTGTCGCCGTCGCCGCTGTCGTCGCCGGCGCCGCCATCGCATCGAGCACGACGCGCATGCGGTCCAGGGATTCGCCGATCTGGCGCCAGCGCTTCTCGCGCTTTCCGTCGCCTTCGTCGCTGGCTTCGATGAGGAGATCGATCTGGTCGCGCAGCAGCGCTCCCAACTCGCAATCGGGCCTGAGGCCGCTGACGCGCAGGTCGCCGGCGACAAACAACCAGGTATCGCCCTCGCTGAAGGGCGCCGTGACGCCTTCCGGCACGGCCAATGACAGGGCCCGGCGCCAATCCGCGACCAGACGGGTCGCGATCGCGGCAGGAATCGGCGCCTCCGTGAATTCCGGCGCGCGTGTGGTGCGCAGGACCAGCCTGTCGCCTTCCCATGCATGCACGCGCTCATCGGCCACGGCGCGGCGCAACAGCCAGTCGCCACCGTTGGGGTCGGCCACCAGCAGCACGCCGCTTTCCACGCCGAGCTTGGGCAGCAGGGTGAAACTCAGCGTGGGCTGCGTTTCACCGGCGAACATTTTTTCGGTGGCGGTGCCGTAGTTCTCCGTCGCCGGCGGCCAGCCGCGCCCAAGGGCGAGCTTGCACTGTGCGTCGTCGGCGTGCGCCAGCGGCGCCAGCAGCAGTGCGGTGAGCAGCAGTACCGTCTTCCGCATCACAGCAACACCCGGCGCATGTCGGCGAGCAACTGCGCGAGATAGGCGGTGAAACGCGCTGCGGCCGCGCCATCGATGACGCGATGGTCGTAGCTCAGCGACAACGGCAGGAGCAGGCGCGGCGCGAACTGCTTGCCGTCCCAGACCGGACGGATCGCCGACTTCGACACGCCGAGGATCGCGACTTCGGGCGCGTTGACGATCGGGGTGAAACTGGTACCGCCGATGCCGCCCAGCGAGCTGATCGAGAAACAGCCGCCCTGCATGTCGGCGGGGCCGAGCTTGCCGTCGCGCGCTTTCTTCGCCAGTTCGGAGGTTTCCTGGGCGATCTGCAGCACACCCTTCTTGTCGCAGTCGCGCACGACCGGCACGACCAGCCCATTGGGCGTGTCGGCGGCGAAGCCGATGTGGAAGTACTTCTTCAGCGTGAGGTTCTCGCCGCTGGCATCGAGCGAGGCGTTGAAGTTCGGGTACTTCTGCAACGCGGCGACCGACGCCTTCATCAGGAAGGCGAGCATCGTGAGCTTGATGCCGGCCTTCTCATTCTCCTTGTTCAGGGCGACACGCAGCTCTTCCAGGTCGGTGATGTCGGCATCGTCGTGCTGGGTGACGTGCGGGATCATCGCCCAGTTGCGCGCGAGGTTGGCGCCGGAGATCTTCTGGATGCGCGACAACTCGCGCGTTTCCACTTCACCGAACTTGCTGAAGTCGATCTTCGGCCACGGCAGCAGGTTGAGCCCGCCACCGCCGGCGGCGGCCACCGGCGCGCCGGCGACGGCGCCGCCCTGCAGCACCGACTTCACGAACTTCGATACGTCGTCCTTGCTGATGCGGCCGCCGCGTTCGCTGCCCTGCACCCGGGCGAGGTCGACGCCGAGCTCGCGGGCGAACAGGCGCACCGCGGGGCTGGCGTAGGGCACCTTGCCGGGCAGCAGTTCGTCGGCGGTGAAGGCCACGGGCGGCGACGCGGGCGTGGACGGCCTGGGCGGAGCCGCTTCCGGGTCGATGCCCGGGCGCGCATCGAGCGGCGCGGTCGCGACCTGCCTGTCGATGGATTGCTGCGCGATCCTGTCGGCCTGCGCCGGTACGGCGACCGGCTCGACCCGGGTCGCGGTTTCCGCGGCCATGGTGGTGGCCTGCGGCGCGGCGGGTTCGGCGCGCGGCGCCTCGGCAGCGGCGGGAGCGGCCGCCGCGCCGGCATCGGCCGGCTCGATCAACGCGACCACGCCGCCTTCCGACAGCTTGTCGCCAACCTTGACCTTGAGCTCGCGCACCACGCCGGCGAACGGCGCGGGCACTTCCATGGTCGCCTTGTCAGACTCGAGCGTGACCAGGCCCTGATCGGGTTTGACCGTGTCGCCTACGGCGACCAGCAGTTCGATCACCGGCACGTCGTCATAGCCCCCGATGTCGGGGACGCGTGCTTCCTTCAACTCAGCCATGGGGGCTCCGCCAACGCGAAAGCGCTTATTGTGGCCGTTGGACGGGGATGCGCCAACCGGAAGCCTCGTCCGGACCCGGCATTGGTTACGTATTCCTGCAGCCAGGTCACGCTTGGCCGACCCGCCCGGGGCGATCCGTTCTCCCGATTGGCCCGCGAATGGCCGTCACGCGCCTGAATGCGGATTTCACAAAGTCTTTCCACGTGCGGGCTAGCCTGCCTGCGCTGCTTTCCAGACGGAGCCCCCTGCCGATGACCACCAAGCTCGACAAGCCGATCCGCCGCGAGATCGTGATCGAAGACAAGCCCTACACCCTGACCATCGACGGCGACGGACTCAAGCTCGTCGAAAAGGGCCGGCGCAATGGCCAGGAAGTGCGCTGGCGCGACCTGGTCAACGGCGACACCGCGCTCAGCGCCGCCTTGGGCGCCAGCACCGGCGGTTGATCCGCGCCGCCGAAGACGGGCCCGCCATCAGGTCGGCGGCCCAGCGCGCCGGCAACGCCCCGGGTGAGTACACAGGAACGTCGCGCGGTCAGGGATGTTCGGCCTCCGCGTGCACGCGCTCGCGACGCAACAGGTACAGGCCACTGGCGACGATGATCGCCGCGCCCAGCCACGTCACCGAATCCGGCAACACGCCCCACAGCATGGCATCGAGCAGCACGCCCCACACCAGCGCGGTGTATTCCAGCGGTGCGATCAGCGACGCCTCGCCCAGGCGGAACGCTTCGGTGATCGTGTATTGGCCCAGCGCACCGGCGACGCCTATGCCGGCGATCACCCACGCGTCGCCCATGCGTAGCGGCACCCATTCCGGCGCCGCCAGCAGGCCCGAGCCCAGCGCCATGAACAACAGCAGCCACACCATCAGCGCCTGCGTGCTGTCGGTGCGGGCGATGATGCGCACGGTGATCGCCGAGACCGAATAACCGAACGCGGCGATCAATACCGCCAGCCCCGCCAGGCTCATCACGCCCTCGCCGGTGGGGCGCAGCACGACCAGCACGCCGAGCAGGCCTACTCCTATCGCAGTCCAGCGCCGCGGACCCACGTGCTCGCCCAGGAACGGCACCGACAACGCCGTGATCATCAGCGGCGCGACGAAGAAGATCGAATACGCCGTCGACAACGGCAGCGTGCGCAGCGCGTAGACGAAGCCCGCCATCATCATGATGCCGAGTACGCCGCGCATCAGGTGCAGCGACCAGCGCACGCGGAACAGCCCCGCCGCTCCGCCGGTCCACAACGCCCACGCCAGCACCAGCGGCAGCGACGAGGCACCGCGGATCGCCGCGACCTGGAACGGCGGGTAATGCGCACTGAGTGTCTTCAGCCCGGCATCCATCAGGCAGAACAGCAGCACCGCCGCCAGCATGTAGGCAATCGCGTGCAGCTGGCGTCCCTTGTCTATGGTCACTTCATGTCCTTGCGGCAGTAGCGATTGCGGCGCTCCGGCGGCGCGCGCAGCACCTGGAGGTAGTAGTCGAGCAGAGAATCCGCCAGCGCGTTGTCCTGCGCCGGAATCAAGGTGCGCGCATCCCGCAGCCAACCGGCCTTGCACGCAGCGGCTGCAGCATCGGTCGCCGCGCACTCCAGCAGGTGGTCGAACGCCACGCGGTACACCGCGAACTGCGCATGATCCATCACCGCACCATGGCCGGGCACCAGGCGGGCGAAGTCGATCGCGTCCAGCCGCGCCAATGCCTGTCGCCAACCGTCACTGCATGCGGTGTCGAACAGCGGCACCGGCAACGTAACCAGGTCGCCGGCCACCAGCGTGCGCGTGGCCGGGTCGAGCAACCATACATCGCCGCCACTCACCGCGTTGCGCTCCAGGCCCAGATGCAGGCGACGCCCAGCCAGCGACACTTCCTGCGGCGCCGTCACTACGCGGGTCGGTCGCAGGCGGTCGCCACTGTCGATCCGCGCGACTTCCTCGCGCCAGCCGGCCAGCGCCTGGGGAGCAGCGGTGCCCGGCTGCGCGATCAGCGCCTGCAGCTGCGCGCGGTAGTCGGCGAGGAAGCCGTGCAACGCGTCATCCATGGCATCGCTGGCATACACCTCGGCCCGCGGATAGCGCGTGCGCAGGGCCGCGTTGCCGGCGACGTGATCGAGATGCCAGTGCGTGTTGATGATCGCCACCACTGGCGCGCCACTCGCGTCCGCGGCGGCGAGGATCCGGTCGGTGTGCTGCGCATGGCGGCCGCTGTCGACCACCACCAGTGCGTCCCGGCCACGCAGCAACACGGTGTTGCCGTCCGGCTGCGTGCCGGCCACGAAGGTACCGGGCAACAGCGAAATTCCCGCGGCGACAGGTTCACCCGGCAAGGGCGCGGGCGATGACGGCACGACGGCGCAGCCGGACAGCACCACCGTCATCAGCATCCATTTCACGACGCTACGCATGGCCGCTCCTGCATGAAGTCCACGCCCGGCAAACTGCCGCAGCGGCATCGCCAGACCAATAGGCCGCAGGTCACGCTGCCCGGCGCAGGCGCGATCGCAGGCCCCACGCGTAGGCAAGGTAGTGGCCCAGCACTACGCCGCCCACCGCCAGCACGCTGCCCTGCTGCGACAGCCAGGCCCCGTGCGCGTCGCTGACCCAGGCCTGCTCCATCCGGTACAGGCCATAGGCAATGCGCGCGGCGACGACCAGGGTCATGGCCAGCACCAGCCAGCGGTTCGGCGTGTAGTACAGGCCCTGCGGCGTGGCTTCGAAGCGCGTCAACAGCAGGCCAATGCACCCCAACAGCATCCCCAGCGCCACGCCCGCCACTGCGTGCGCCAGCGCGGCTTCCACCCAGTGCCCCGTCAACCACGCGCCCAGCAGGAACACGCATGCCGACACCAGCAGCGTCCAGGCGTTGAGCCCGGCCACCCAGGCGATCGCGCGGCGGCGTGCGCGTCCCATGCGATAGCGCTGCCAGAGTGCGAACGGCCACAACAGCAGCCACAGCAGCACCAGCGCGGCGACCAGCAGAGGCAGCAGCAACAGCGGCATGGGAACGGCAGTCTATCCAGTGCCAACGCGGCTTGCGTTACCCTTTTGCCCCCACGAACGCACAGCACCCGCAGAACAGGAGTTCCCTCATGCCTTCCTTCGACGTCGTCTCCGAAGTCAACCAGCACGAGCTGACCAATGCCGTCGACCAGGCCAACCGCGAGCTGTCCACCCGCTTCGACTTCAAGGGCGTCGACGCCAAGTTCTCGCTCGAAGACCAGGTGATCAACCAGTCCGCGCCGAGCGACTTCCAGCTCAAGCAGATGGAAGACATCCTGCGCGCCCGGCTGATCGCCCGCGGCATCGATGCGCGTTGCCTCGAATTCGGCGCCGTGGAAAGCAACCTCGCCGGCGCACGACAGAAGATCACGGTTAAGCAGGGGATCGAGCGCGACCTCGCCAAGAAGATCCAGGGCTCGATCAAGGACGCCAAGCTCAAGGTCGACAGCCAGATCAACGGCGACAAGCTGCGCATCATCGGCAAGAAGCGCGACGACCTGCAGACGGCGATCGCACTGCTCAAGGCGACCGAATACGAGCGCCCGCTGCAGTTCGACAACTTCCGCGACTGAGCGCCGCACACCCGTGCATTGTTTTCGCGCACGAGGAGGCATGCCATGGCGATACAACTTGATCACCTGCTGGTGCCCTCGCGCGACCGCCATGCCGCGGCGGAACTGCTGGCGGATGTGCTCGGAGTGCCGTGGTCGGAAACCGGCGTCGGCCCGTTCTGCCCCGTGTACGTCAACGACGGGCTGACCCTGGACTTCGATACGGCCGCCGGGCCGTTTCCGGTCCAGCACTATTGCTTCCGCGTTGCGCCGGACGAATTCGCGGCCATCCTCGGACGCATCCGGGCGGCCGGCATCGCCTACCGCAGCACGCCGCACGGCACCACGGACATGCAGGTCAACACAGAGCACGGCGGCAGCATCGTGTACTGGAACGAACCTGACGGCCACGTCTGGGAGCTGTTGACCGTCAGCTACGCGCGGCAGCCGCGGCCATGAGCGGCGACGATCCCATCGCCCTCACCCGCCGCTGGCTGGAGCGCGCGGTGATCGGCCTGAACCTGTGCCCGTTCGCGAAGGCGGTGTACGTGAAGGAGCAGGTTCGCTTCGTGCTGAGCGAGGCGCGCGACAGTGACGCCCTGTACCAGCAGCTGCATGCCGAGCTGCTGTGGCTGCGCGACGCCGACCCGCAACAGACCGACACCACGCTGATCGTGCATCCGTACGTGCTGACGGATTTCCTCGACTACAACGACTTCCTCGACCTCGCCGATGGCCTCGTCGCGGAACTCGGCCTGGAGGGCGATATCCAGATCGCGAGCTTCCACCCGGACTACCAGTTCGCCGGCACCGCGCGCGACGACGTCGGCAACTGCACCAACCGCTCGCCCTATCCCACCCTGCACCTGCTGCGCGAAGCCAGCGTCGAGCGCGCGGTGGCCGCGTTCCCCGATCCGGATGCGATCGTGACGCGCAACATCGCCACGCTGGAGCGACTCGGCAGCGAAGGCTGGCGCGCGTTGCTGAAGTCCTGAACGAGGCGATGCGGCCAACGAAAACGGCGGCCATCGGCCGCCGTTTTCATACAGATCGGGCTGCAACACACATCGCCGCAATCAGAAACCCGCGCTGAAACTCAGGCCCCCGCCCCAGTCCGGACTGCCTGCGGACAGGCCCATGAGCGCATACACCTGCATCTTGCTCGTGCTCGACGTCGCGAAGGTGTAGAAGCCGGTGACTTCGCTGCGGTCGTCGGCGTCCGCGGACGTCGGCTCGCGATAGTCGTACACCGCGCCGATGCTGTTGTCGCCGAGCTTGTGGCTCAGGCCGATGTTGCCGTTGAGCACCGAGTCCACTTCGATGAAGTCGGAGTCACCCAGGTAGGTGTAGCCCACGCCGCCGAACAACGTCGTGGCCGCACCCACGCTGCGGTAGACGTCGATCGCCGCGCCGAAGTCGTTGGCACCGGTGCCCAGGCCCTTGTCTTCGTCGGCGGTCGCGATCTTGACGTTGCCGGTGAGATCCACGCCCCACGCGCCCTGCAGCGGCAGTGCATAGATCGCGGCCAGGCGCAGGTCGCCGATGCCGGAGGTGATGCCGGTGGTCGGCGCAATCGGTTGGCCGCCACCCCCGCCGCCATTGCCATTGCCATTACCGCGACCGCGCCCCTTTGGATTGGTGTTCTCCACGCTGCCCAGGCCCGGCACGACGTTGGCATCGCCATCCACGCGCACCCACGGCAGGCTCGCCCGGAAGACCCAGTCGCCGGTGGTGTATTTGCCGCTGAACGGCACGGACAGGATCTTGGTCGTGGTGTCGCTGTCGTAATCGCCGGAACTGTAGTCAACGCCGACGGCATAGCTGAAACCGTCGTCGGCGTGGGCCATGCCTGCCGCCAGGAGCAGGGCCACCAATACTGCAGAACGCTTCATCAAACCTTCCTTCTTCCTGTTTGCCTCAGGCCGAAACCTTCGACCCGGATACAACGCGGGCGCCACGAAGGCGCCCGTGTGTCTATTTGTCGTGCCGTCGCTCAGGGGCGACCGACGCGCTCGGGCTTGCTCGGGCGTTCCGGGCGGTCCGGACGATCGATCTTCGCCGGGCGCTCGACCTTGGCCAGGCGCTCGACCCTGTCTGGCTTGCCGGTGACGCGATCGGCCTTGGCGACGCGATCAGCCTTGGCGACGTGCTCGGCCTTGGCGCCCTTGCCATGGTCTTCGTGCGCGACCTTCGCCGCGTCCCGGCCCTTGGTGGAGGCATCGGCGGCCACCGCGACGGTGCCGTCTTCAGCCGAGTCGGCGAAGGCGCGGCCGCTCTTGACCTCGCCCAGGCTCTTGAAACCCAGTTCCTTGGCGATCTGGCCCCAGCCCATGCCATCCGCGCGCATCTGCAGGACGCCGCCGCTGTGGCTCGTGGTCGTGGTGGTGGTGCCATCGGGGTTGGTCACCGTGGTGGTGGTCGCGGCGCCGAGCAGGGCTTCGTCGAAGCTCGCCGCCTTGCCGCCATCGACCAGCGCCTGGGCCAGGCCGAGCGAATGGTCGACCTCGCCCCAACCCATCGGGCCGTTGGCGTTGGCCACGACGCTTTCCACCGTCACGGTCTCCATCTTCGGCGAACCGTCGGGATTGGTGGCGAGGGTGCCATCGGGGTTCTTGACCTGCTGCGTGGTGGTGGTGACCACGGTGAAGTCGCCACCGGTGCGCAGCGCGGTGATCGCGTCGCCCGCGGCCACTTCGTCGCCGGCGAAGAGCGTGCCCGCGTATGCGTCGACCAGTCGATCCTTCGGAACGGCCGCGTCGGTTTCGACGGTGTCCGGCGGAGCATCCTGGGCGAAGGCCGGCGTCGCGGCGAACAGGGCCGCGGCCAGCGCGGCGAAGAGCACGGTGTTCTTTGCAGTCATTGCAGCGATCCTCGTCATTGAGTCGAAGCCACCATGTCGTCAGTCGAAGCCGCTGGCGGCGCGCGACAGATGCTAGGCGCACACGACACACCGGCAACGACCGTTCAGGCCCGTATTCAGGCCGGATTTCGGAAACACCGTGCTGCGCGTGATGGCCGCCGCAATTCCACTCGCAGGCCGCGAAAAATCGCGCATGCGAAGGGTGACCGGGTTCACGGCCACTTTTGTTCATCCGCGTGATGCACGCGTGAAATATGCGACAGCGCAGCTACGCGTTGTCGAACAGGCGCTCCCGATCCGCCTCGCCCAGCGCACGCCACTGCCCCGCCGGCAGGTCATCGAGCGCCAGCCCACCGATGCGGCTGCGATGCAGCGACAGGACATGGTTGCCCACCGCGGCGAACATGCGTCGCACCTGGTGATAGCGGCCTTCGATGAGGGTGAGGTGGGCAAGCCGCGGTTCGACCGCTTCGAGCCGCGCGGGCGCGAGCGGCGTGTTCTCCGCCTCAAGCAACAACGTGCCGCTGGCGAACAGCGCGGCTTCGTCGCCGCGCAGGTCGTTCGCCAGGGCGGCTTCGTACACCTTGGGCAGGTGCGCTTTCGGCGAGACGATGCGATGCAGCAGCGCACCGTCGTCGGTCAGCAGGAGCAGGCCACTGGTATCGCGATCGAGCCGGCCCACCGTCGACAGCAGCGGCGAGCGCAGGCGGAAGCGTGGCGGCAGCAGGTCGTAGACGATGCGGCCGGGATCCTTGGTCGAGCAGGTATAGCCCACGGGTTTGTGCAGCATCAGCAGCATGCCCGCGGGCGGATCGAGCGGCTCGCCGTCGATGCGGATGGCGTCGTGCGCGACCTGGTCGTCGGCATACAACACTTCGCCGGCCGCATCCGTGATCATGCCGGCGCGGAACATCGCGGCGACATCCTTGCGGCTGCCGTAGCCGAGGTTGGCGATTAGTTTTATTAGTTTCATCGAAAGAGTTCAAAAACGCGTGGTTTGACAATTCCAGCCGCCGACGCGGCTTTGGCGATATCGCAACGTCACGTCAGTCGCGGGTCGCCTCGAACACCTTGAATCCGCGGTCCTGCGCGACCGTGCGCACGCTGGCGAACTTTTGCGCCAGGAGTTCCGCTTCATATGGCAGGTGCCGGTTGGCGACCATCCACAGGCGGCCCCCGGGGTTCAGCGCCTGCGCCGCGACCGCGATGAAACGGCGGCCGATGTCGGGACGGTCGGCGCGGCCCTGGGCATGGAAGGGCGGGTTGCTGATGATCGTGTCGTAGCGCCGGCCCAGGCCGGTGGTGACGTCATGCCAATGGAACTCCAGCGCCACCTTTCCCGCCTGGGTGGCCAGGTTGGCGCGCGCCAGATCGAGCGCCCGGTATTCCGCTTCGTACAGGTCCAGTGAGGCGATGCGCGGGCAGCGCGCCAGCAACTCGCTGGCGAGGTAGCCATATCCCGCCCCCAGGTCCGCGGCGGCGCCCTGCAGGTCGCCTGGCAGGTGTGCGGCCAGCAGGGCCGACGCCGGGTCGATCCGGTCCCAGGCGAACACGCCGGGGCGGCTCAGGAAGCGCCCACCCGCGATCTCGCGCGGCGCATCCAGGCCCAGCCATGCCTCGAACAGCGCCGCATCCGCGGTGCCGTCCAGCGGCGCGGTCCAGAACACACGGCATTTGTTCTTCGACAACTGGCCCAGCGGCCCGGCGAGCCTGGCCAGGTCCGCCTCACCGGACTTGGCGCCCTCGTCGTTGCGCACGCACGCCAGCACGCGCCCGCCCGGTGCCGTGCGCGCGATCGCGCGGGCATACAGCGCTCGCGCCTCCTCGCGCTGGCGCGGTGGCAGGACGAGCACCAGCGGGTGGCGCGAGTCCGCATCCGCTTCCACCAGCGCCAGGCCCGAGCGCTGCAGCGCGTCGGCGTCCGGCTTGAAGCTCTGTTCGCACACCAGGCCGGGCAACGCCCGCTGGTGCAGCGGCCAGCCATCACGGGCACGCAGGAACAGCGCGCCGCCCTCGCGCGGCCACGACAGGGAGCCGTCGGCCAGCGGAAGCAGCAGGGTTTCGAGCGCGGAATCGGGACCGTCGGCGTACACGCTCGGCTTTCACCTGATAAACCAGCGCGGATTCTACAGGGCGCGTTCTATAGGGCGTGTTCTACCAGCGTGGCCCCCGCCGCTCCCGTTAACGCGGCACCAACATTCCCGAGGGCATGATCGAATCCGCTGTTCAATCGGGAGATCACGATGCGTGCATTATTCGTCGGTGGTTCGGTGGACAACGCCGAACTCGACCTCGATACAGATCGCCCACCCCTGCATTACCCCGAAAACACCGGCGCCGGCCAGTCGCGCTATCGCCTCCACCACGTCGGCGTGCGCGACCAGGGCGACATCGCCTACGTGGTGTACGCAGCACCCGACCTCCCCGACGAAATGGTCAGTACCGTCAGCGACGAACGCAACTACCCGCGCCGTTTCCATGCCACCCCGGCCCTGATGGCGCGCTGATTCCTACCCGCGGCACGCGCGAAACCGGCGGCGTCTGACCTTTGTTGTCGGCAAGCGCGGCCGTGGATGCGGCAGATGAGGACGTAGCTAGACTGGATCGGATCCTGGAAGGGGAGCGGCAATGCGCGTGCAGGCGGCGATGCTTTCCACGGTACGGCTGGGCACGGGAGCCCTCGTCCTTGCGCTGGCCGCCTGCGGTGGCGGTGGCGGATCCGGTGGTGGCATGTCCACTCCGCCGCCTCCACCCCCACCCCCGCCTCCGCCGATGACCGACGCGCAGTTCCTCGTGTCCGCGCCGTCGCCCTTCACGCTCAACTGCGACGGCATGGCCGCCGCCGGAACGCTGTACCAGAACGCCGAGGTCGAGCCGCATGTCGCCGTCGACCCAAGCAACCCGGCGAACCTGATCGGGGTCTGGCAACAGGACCGCTGGTCGAACGGGTCCTCGCGCGGCCTGATGAGCGCGAGCTCGGCCGATGGCGGCCAGACCTGGACGCGCACGCCGTTGCCGGTATCGCGCTGCGGCGGCGGCACATTCGCCAATGGCGGCGACTACGCGCGCGCCACCGATCCGTGGATCACCTTCGCGCCCGACGGCAGCGCCTACGCGATGGGCCTGGTGACCACGGGCGGCTCGTTCGAACCCGGTTCCGTCAATGCCATGCTGGTAGTGCGTTCGACCGACCGCGGCCGCAGCTGGAGCGCACCGACGACTCTCATCCAGGATGGTGAAGGCTTCTTCAACGACAAGAACACGATCACCGCCGACCCGTTCAACGCGGCCTTCGTCTACGCCACCTGGGACCGGCTGGTCGCCGGCGATGCGGGCGGACCGACTTATTTCACGCGCACCACCAACGGTGGCGCCAGCTGGGAGGCGGCACGCGCGATCTACGACCCGGGCGCGGCGAGCCAGACCCTGGGCAATGTCATCGTGGTCGCGCCCAACGGCACGCTCGTCAACCTGTTCACCCAGATCGACCGCGTCTCCGCCACCGTTACGGCGGCGCACCTAGATGTGATCCGCTCATCGGATCGTGGCGCGACGTGGTCGCCGCCCGTGCGCATCGCTGACCTGCTGGCGGTGGGAACGCGCGACCCGCAAAGCAACATCCCGGTGCGCGACGGCTCCGACCTCGCGCAGATCGCCGTGGCGCCCAGTGGCCATCTCTTCGTCGTGTGGCAGGACGCGCGCTTCAACAACGGCACCTTCGACTCGATCGCGATCTCGCGCTCCACCGACAACGGCGTGACCTGGTCGGCGCCGTCGCGGGTGAGCGCCGCGAACGTGGCGGCGTTCACGCCCTCCGTGCACGTGCGCGCCAACGGCGATGTCGGGGTGACCTATTACGACCTGCGCAACAACACCGCCGCGGCCAGCCTGCCGACCGATTACTGGCTGGCGCGATCCGGCGATGGCGGACTGACCTGGACCGAAACGCACGTGGCCACGGCCTTCGACCTGACCACGGCGCCGCAGGCGGGCGGTGCGTATTTCCTCGGCGACTACCAGGCCCTGGTGAGCCGCAGCAACGTATTCGTCCCGTTCTTCGTCAAGACCAGCAACGGCGACCTGACCAACCGCACCGACGTCTATGCCGCGCCGGCCATTACCGTCACCGCGCAGAACGTGTCGCCGGTGTTGCAGTCCGTCTTCTCCCGACGCATGCGCGCGCCCGAAATCCAGTCGCGCTCCGTACCTCCCGGCTTCCGCATCGACGCCGACCTGCGCCGCGACGTGAGCGCGCGCGTCGAACGCAACATGCGCTGGCGCGTGCCGGCATGGGGCGAGGCCACGATGCGGGCAGCACCGACATCGCCGCCTTGACCACGCCTCGCGTTGCAGCTTGCGAACGACAACGGAAGAAATCCGCCGCCGCTTGCGATGACGCAAGACGACCGTTCGTCGGATTGACCCTTGCAAGAAAAAAAGCACGCGCGTAAGGTGCGCGACCTTCGCCACTGCGCGACATTTTCACAATACGAACTTCCATGACGACCTTCTTCCACATCGCCAACCCGACTGCACTGCGGCCTTACGGCCACGGGCTGGCCGCGTGCGGCTTGCCGCGTGACGAACGCGCGCAGAAGGGCTTCATCCACCAAGACTGATCCTCGCCAGCGGAGATCGGTCACCCCGATCTCCCGAGGCAACGCGAACGCCCTCGGGTTCCCACCCGGGGGCGTTTTGTTTTTTGCCGTTCGCAAAGGGATTTTCGAAAGTTTTATCGCGATTGCATCGCGCTCCCCGAAGCATCCGGACAGTGCTGGTCCGAGGCAGGGAAAGCCGCGAAAGCGCTTCATGCGCTGTGCCTGGATGCTTCGGCACGGGCGGCAGGCGGATGCACTCGCGCACGGATTGGCCTCTTCGACGAGAGGTCAATGCGGAACATCGATCGAACGGTTCGCAGCGGTGCGGGTTTGGATCCCGTCCGGTGCGCGCGGCCCTGCCGTGGCGTATGCCGAGGATCGGGAGAAGGTGTTTCGCGAGCGGACGATAGCTCAGAGGCAAGAGTAGCGGCACTTGATGCCGACGGTCGCCGGTTCGAATCCGGTTCGTCCACCACTGGATAGCTCAGTCGGGTAGAGCATCGGTCTTAAACACCGAGAGTCGCGGGTTCGAGTCCCGCTCCAAAACGACCTGTTAAGTCGTTATCCGGGCGAAAGCCCAACCAGGAAACGCCCCGTGCGGCGTTTCGCCAAGCGCCGCACCGCGTGTGCGGCGTGCAACGGAACACCGCAGCGGTGAAGTCGCCGGGCCTGCGCCCTCGAGGCAAGCCGGCGATCGCTGGAAACGTGGAACGGCAGCCGCATCGCCGTCCCTGCGAAGAACGCGATCGTCGCCTTGCGGACAGCGCGCAATGCTCCGCGGCTTCGGCGTCAGGGGCGCTTCCACCTATTTCTTCGGAAACGGAGAAAAGCCGCCGGCTGTTCGGCGGTGCCACTCGCTGCGGCTCGTTTTTGACCACCGGTTTCGGTGGGACCGTCGCGGCGCGAGCCAACAAGGAGAATTTCCAATGTTCTGGACCAAGAGGGTCGTGATCGGTGATGGCGAGCGCGGCCTGGTGTATCGCAACCGTCAATTCGCAGGCGTGCTGGCGCCGGGCGTGTACCGCTGGTTCGATCCGCTCGCGCGCATCGAAGTGAATGTGCACAACATCGCCAGGCCCGAGTACGGCGGCAATGATGCCGATGTGCTGATCGCCACGCTGGGCGGCAAGCTGGACGAGACGTTCGTGCTCGCCAACCTCGGCATGGACGAAGTCGGTCTCGTGCTGAAGAACGGCAAGCTCGAGGATGTGCTCGCACCGGGTACGCGCAAGCTGTACTGGAAGGGCCTCGTGCCGGTCCAGGTGCAGGCGGTGTCGCTCGCGAACGGCCTCGAGGTCGAGGCCGGCGTGGTCAAGCGCCTGCGCCAGCTCAATGTGCTCGAGCGCATCACCGTGTCGTTGATCGTGCCGGAGGAGAACGCCGGCCTGCTGTTCATCGACGGCAAGCTGGTGCGCACGCTCGCCCCGGGCGCCTACGCCTTCTGGAACTTCCAGAAGAACGTGGGTGTCGAGCTGGTCGAGTTGCGCGTGCAGTCCATGGAAGTCTCGGGCCAGGAGCTGTTGACCCGCGACAAGGTGAGCCTGCGCGTGAACCTGGCCGCGAGCATCCGCGTCGCCGATCCGGTGGCCGCGCGCACCAAGGTCGCCAAGTACGGCGACTACGTGTACCGCGAGCTGCAGTACGGCCTGCGTAAGGCGATCGCCGCCAAGACGCTGGACGAACTGCTCGGCGACAAGGCCTCGCTCGACGCCGACATCTTCGGCTACGCGCGCGGCAGCGTGGTGCAGCTGGGCATCGAGGTGCTCGGCGTCGGCGTCAAGGACGTGATCCTGCCGGGCGAGATGAAGGACATCCTCAACAGCGTCGTGCAGGCGGAGAAGGCGGCCCAGGCCAACGTCATCCGTCGCCGCGAGGAGGCGAACGCCACGCGTTCGCTGCTCAACACCGCGAAGCTCATCGAGGAGAGCCCGGTACTCATGCGTTTGAAGGAGCTGGAGGCTCTGGAGAAGGTCACCGAGAAGATCGACAAGCTGACGGTGTTTGGCGGCCTGGACGGCGTCATGAAGCAACTGGTCAGCCTGAAGCAGTAATCTCCACGCGACGGGACGGATCCCGTCGCGTGGAATCTTTCAACGAAGGGATTCCCCATGAACACGCAACACAACCACTACGAGTTCCTCCACGCCGAGGGCGCCACCACGCCGATCAAGGGCTGGGTGCATGGCGTCCCGCTGGAAGACAAGGCGCGGCAGCAGCTGCGCAACATTGCCACCCTGCCGTTCGTCGGTCCGTGGGTCGCGGTGATGCCCGACGTCCACCTCGGCATCGGCGCCACCGTCGGTTCCGTCGTGCCGACCAAGGGCGCGATCATCCCGGCCGCGGTCGGCGTCGACATCGGCTGCGGCATGGCCGCGGTGCGGACCACGTTGCACGCCAACGACCTGCCCGACGACCTGGCGCTGCTGCGCAACTCGATCGAACGCAGCATCCCGGTCGGCAACGGCCCGGGCGGCGACCATCGCCGCATTCCCGACAGCGTCGAGACGAAACTGGCGCAGTCGGACCTGATGGCACGGCTCGCGGTGATCCGCGACAAGCACCCGAAGATCCGTCCGGACAAGGTCGACAAGCAGATCGGCACGCTCGGCGGCGGCAACCACTTCATCGAGATCTGCCTCGACGAGGCGGATCGCGTTTGGGTGATGCTGCACTCGGGTTCGCGCGGCACCGGCAACATGGTCGGCACGTACTTCATCGAGCTGGCGCGTCGCCAGCTGGAGAAACGCGTGCTCGGCTTCCATCTGCCGGACCGGGACCTCGCGTTCTTCCTCGAAGGCGAGGCGCTGTTCGGCGAGTACGTCGAGGCGGTGTCGTGGGCGCAGGACTACGCGCGGGCCAACCGCGAGGCGATGATGGCGCGGGTGCTGCATGAGATGCGCCATCGCCTGCCGAAGTTCCAGTTGGACAAGGAAGCGGTGAACTGCCACCACAACTACGTCCAGCGCGAGGATCACTTCGGCGAGTCGCTGCTGGTCACGCGAAAGGGTGCGGTCAGCGCACGCGAGGGCGAGCTCGGCATCATTCCGGGCAGCATGGGCGCGCGCAGCTACATCGTGCGCGGCAAGGGCAACGTCGACAGCTTCCATAGCTGCAGCCACGGTGCCGGCCGCGTGATGAGCCGTACCGCCGCGCGCGCACAGATCACCCTGAAGCAGCACCGCGAGGCCACCGCGCATGTCGAATGCCGCAAGGACGCGGGGGTGATCGACGAATCACCGGCCGCCTACAAGGACATCGACGCGGTGATGGCGGCGCAAAGCGACCTGGTAGAAGTCGTGCACACGCTGCGCCAGGTGGTGTGCATCAAGGGGTGAGGAGGCGCGCTCATGCGCCACTGGCGCATGCGCCGACGAACGCCCGACGGCTGTGCCGGCGGGCCGGGACAGGAGCGGCGCTTCCCTGCCTCTCCCCGCTTGCGGGGAGAGTGCGCCCCAACGGGGCGGTGAGGGGGAGCGAGCACAGCGAGCTGCTTTGCTCTTCTGGTTCTCGCCAAAACAACGGCAGCTCGCTGCGCTCGCTCCCCCTCTTCTGCCCTTCGGGCATCTTCTCCCCGCACGCGGGGAGAAGAATTTACGTTCCCCCTCTTCTGCCCCTCGGGCATCTTCTCTCCGCAAGCGGGGAGAAGAATTCAACCGATGCGGGGAAGCGTGGCGAAGCTGTCGCCCTGCGGCACGCCATCGGGCCCGAAGCGGCGCTCGGCGAAGACGATCGCATCCGTCCCGACCAGGACGATGGTGCTGCAACGCGTGCCGTAGCGTTCACCGCGCACGAACGGCGGCGACAACCAGCGCTCCATGTCCAGGCCCACGCCGGTGTCCGGCAACGCCGCGTCGGGCGCCGGCAGCGTATCGGCCAATGCCACAAACAGCGGCTCCAGCGCCGCCGCATCCACTTCATGCGAAGACACCGGTGAATCCAGCCAGGCCCGCAACGCCCGCGTGGCATGGCCGCTCTTGGGCCAGGGCGCATCGAACGCGCCGTTGGACATCGCATGCACGCCCGGCGACACGGCACCCGACCCGGCTTCGGGATGGTTTGTGGCGAATATCAGCGCGTCGCCATCCCAGCACAGCAGGTTGTAGCGGCCGTGTTCCATGGCGATCGGCGCCAGCCGCGCGGCGTAGGACGCCGCATCGTCGTCGCCGCGGGCGAAATCGCGCACCAGCGCGCCGCGCGATCGTGGCGCGGTTTCCGGATTGCGCCCCACGCGCACATTCGTCACCGCCGCCAGGCGTCCGCGCGTGGACACCTGCAACCAGCTGCCACCCGCCTCCAGGTCGCGTCCGCCGTAGACATCCGGCTGTTCCGGATCGGGCGCCGCGGCCGATGCAGGGCGCGCATGCAATTCATCGCGGTTGGCGATGAGGGCGAGCGCATAGCGCGGATGCTGCTGCCAGGCGGCGGCGATCAGGCACATGTGCGCATGATAGGCGCCTTCACGCCTGCAATCGCGCGCGCAATGGGACACACTGCGCGCATGACCGTGTATGTCGACGACGCCGTGCATGCCTGGCGTGGCGAGCGCTGGGCGCACCTGATGGCGGACACGCTGGAGGAACTCCACGCCATGGCGGCCCGGCTCGGCATCCCGCGCCGCGCCTTCCAGAACAAGAGCAGCGGCGCGCACTACGACGTCACCACGGCGTTGCGCGCACAGGCCATCGCCCTCGGCGCGGTGGCGATCTCGCGCCACCACGACCGCGCGCAGGTCAAGGCGGTGATCGCCCGCGCCAAGGCGCAGGGCAATGGCGAGGCGCCCTAGTTACAATGCCGGCCGCACCGCCTCCTTGAACCGAGCACGATCATGTCCGAGACGCCCCCCGACCACCTCTCCAACGACCCGCGCAGCAAGTTCTACGACGAAGCCGTGCTCGAACGCGGCATCGGCATCCGCTTCAACGGGGTCGAACGCCACAACGTCGAGGAGTACTGCATCAGCGAGGGCTGGGTGCGCCTGCCGGTGGGCAAGGCGCTGGACCGCCGCGGTCAGCCGATGACGATGAAGATGAATGGCACGGTCGAGGCCTGGTTCCTTACTCCGGCTGGTGAAACGAAGGAATGACGTAGGGCGGGCGTTGGCCCGCTAAAGCCTGTCGCGCCGGTTCGTCACCGGCCGTAGTTCACCGTTATCAGCCGCGCGCGCGGCATTCGTCAGCCGGGCGCTCGCTGATACGGGAGGCGGATTCACGCCTTGAGCTTGTACCCGGTGCGGAAGATCCAGGCGATCAGGGTCATGCACAGCGCCAGGAAGCCCAGGATCGCCGCCGTGCTCACCACGACGTTGACGTCGCTGACGCCGTAGAAGCTCCAGCGCATGCCGCTGATCAGGTACACCACCGGGTTGAACAGCGCGACCTTCTGCCACAACGGCGGCAGCATGCTGATCGAGTAGAACGCGCCGCCGAGGAAGGTCAGCGGGGTCAGGATGAGCAACGGAATCACCTGCAGCTTCTGGAAGCTGTCCGCCCACACGCCGACGATGAAGCCGAACAGGCTGAAACTCAGCGCCGTCAGCACCAGGAAACAGCCCATCCAGAACGGATGCACGATTGCGTAAGGCACGAAGAAACGCGCGGTGACCAGGATCAGCGTGCCCAGCATCAGCGACTTGGTCGCCGCCGCGCCGACGTAGCCCAGCAGGATCTCGCTGGTGGACACCGGCGCCGACAGCAGCTCGTAGATCGTGCCCGACCACTTGGGCAGGTAGATGCCGAACGAGGCATTGGACACGCTCTCGTTGAGCAGGGAGAGCATCACCAGGCCCGGGATGATGAAGGCGCCATAGCCGACGCCGTCGACGTGGCCCATGCGCGAACCGATCGCCGCACCGAACACGATGAAGTACAGCGACGTCGACAACACCGGCGACAGGATCGACTCCATCAGCGTGCGGAAGGTGCGCGCCATCTCGAAGCGGTAGATCGCACGGATCGCATGCACGTTCATGCGCGCCCTCCTTTGCGGTGCACCAGGCTGACGAAGATCTCCTCCAGCGAACTCTCGCTGGAATGCAGGTCCTTGAAGTCGATGCCGTGCTCGTTCAGGCGCCGCAACAGCGTGGCGATGCCGGTCTGTTCCTGCTGGGTGTCGAAGGTGTACACGAGCGCATGGCCTTCGCCGGCGATTTCCAGGTTGAAGCCGGCCAGCCCGTCGGGCAGTACGGCCAGCGGTTCCTGCAGCTGCAGGGTCAGCTGTTTCTTGCCGAGTTTGCGCATCAGCACATGCTTGTCCTCGACCACGATCAGCTCACCGTTGCTGATGACGCCGATGCGGTCGGCCATCTCCTCGGCCTCCTCGATGTAGTGCGTGGTGAGGATGATGGTGACGCCGGCTTCGCGGAGGTTGCGCACCATCTGCCACATGTCGCGGCGCAGCTCGACATCGACACCGGCGGTGGGTTCGTCGAGGAACAGGATCTGCGGCTCGTGCGCCAGGGCCTTGGCGATCAGCACGCGCCGCTTCATGCCGCCGGACAGCGCCATGATCTTGCTGTCCTTCTTTTCCCACAGCGACAGGTCGCGCAGGACTTTCTCGAGATGGGCCGGATCCGGCGCCTTGCCGAACAGGCCGCGGCTGAAGCTCACTGTCGCCCACACCGTCTCGAAAGCGTCGGTGGACAGTTCCTGCGGCACCAGTCCGATCTTTGCCCGCGCGGCGCGGTAATCGCGCACGATGTCGTGGCCGTCGGCGAGGACGGTACCCGTGCTCGCATTGACGATGCCGCAGACGATGCTGATCAGGGTGGTCTTGCCCGCGCCATTGGGCCCGAGCAGGGCGAAGATCTCGCCGCGACGGATGTCGAGGTCGACGTGCTTGAGCGCGACGTGGCCGGACGCATAGGTCTTGCTCACGTCGCGGATGGAGATGACGGCATCCACGCGAGGTACTTCCACCGGGGCAACCGGCTGATCGTAATCGACGTGCGGTGCGGGGCCGTGGGCCATGGGCTCAGCCGAGCTCGCCAAGGCTGCGGGCGGACGCCGCCGGCGCGTCGCTCGTGAGCCGCGCCAGCCCCCCGCGCACCAGCGGCACGGTGATCCACGCCACCGGCAAGGCAACGGCGAAGGCGAGGCCCCAGTTGTTCAACCACACCTGCAGCAGGCCGGGCTCGAAACCGTGGTGGAAGGCGGACATGGCGAAGCTGATCGTGGCGGACATCACCGTGACCATGGAGGGGACGAAAGCGAACTGGGCCTGGCGCGGCGTGAGGAGCATGGCGGGCGTCTCGGCGGGGGATGCAGCAAGGCTAGTGGCTGCGGCGGACGCTGATAAGCCGTCGTGCGAGGGAGGCATCATCCCGGTCACGGGGCAATCGGGCCGGGCTCGCGGGGTACGCCCGCGCGCATGCCTGCATGAATGCGGGCCAACCCCATGGGGCGCAAAACGGCGATGGCGGTCAAGTTTCCCGAACTTCGGGCGGCGACCCACCCCACCTCGCCATAACGGCCACCTAACATCACGCCACGGAAACCATCACTCGGGGGAAAACATGAAACGACTGCTACTGGTTGCTTCGCTCGCGCTGTTGTCGCTGTCTTCGGTGGCCTTCGCCAAGGGCCACGGCAAGGGCCACGGTGGTGATCACGGCGATCATCCGCCGGGCAACCATTACGGCTGGCACAAGGGTGAGCACATCGACGTGGTCTACCTGCAGCCGCGCTACTACGTGGAGGACTACCGCGTGGTCCACCTCGCACCGCCGCCGCCGGGCCATCGCTGGATCCGTCATCCCGACGGGCGCTACATCCTGGTCGCCGTGGCGACCGGCATCATCGCCGACATCCTGCTGAACCACTGATCCCCGACCCTCCGTGCGATGCCGACCGGCATCGCACGTTCCGCAAAAGGAAGGACTCCAATGAGACGCCTGCTCCTGGCCGCCTCGCTCGCATCGCTGCTGCTCACCACCTCGGTGGCACTGGCCGACGGGCACCATCATCGTGGCGGCGACCGCCATCATCACGACCACGATGACGATGATGACGACGACGATGGCTACCGGTACAAGCACCGGCACCGCGACTACCACCGCGGCGAGCGCATCGAAGTCGTGTACATGGAACCGCGCTACTACGTCGAGGACTACCGCGACTACGAGCTGCGCGAGCCGCCGCGCGGCCATCGCTGGGTGCGCACCGAGGACGGCCGCTTCATCCTCGTGGCCGTGGCCACCGGCATCATCGCGGACATCCTGCTGCACCACTGAGCGGGCACAACGCAAAGAACAGAAGCCCCGCGATTGCGGGGCTTCTGCTTTTCACCGGCATGCATTGACGCTGCGCGCGTCCGACCTGAGACACGTTGCCGCGGGCGCGCATATCCCCCGGTTGGGGGAACGCGGCGTCGCCCGGCGGGTTTCGCACGACAATGCGCGTCGAGGGAGCCTCCACCCACCAGGAGTCCCACCATGTCCAGATCGATAGTGGCGCTCGCCGCGCTCGCCGCCGCGATCAGCGCGTACGCGGCCGCGGCCGCGACGGCCGACAAGTCCACCGCCGCCGACCAGAAGCTGATCAAGAGCGCGATGCAGGCCGCGCCCGCCAAGGTGTCGGCCAATGCCAGCATCGTCGAGATGGGGAAAGACGGCATGCGCACCGTGCGCGCCGGCAGCAACGGTTTCACCTGCATGGCCGACAACCCCGTCACCCCGGGCCCCGATCCGATGTGCCTGGACGCGTCCGCCATGGAATGGGCAAACGCGTGGCAGGGACACAAGGACCCGGCCGCCGGCAAGATCGGTTTCATCTACATGCTGGCGGGCGGTACCGATGCCAGCAACACCGATCCGTATGCCGACAAGCCCACCGCGAGCAACCATTGGGTCAAGACCGGCTCGCACGTGATGATCGTGGGCGCCGATCCGGCGTTCTACGACATGTATCCGAAAGCTGCCGATCCGGACACGTCGGTGCCCTACGTGATGTGGCCCGGCACGCCGTACCAGCACCTGATGATCCCGGTGAAGTGACGTCTGCCGTGACGGACGTTTAGTAGCTTGTCCGCCCCGTCGCCGACCGTGGCCGGCGACGGCGCGTATGGCTTCAACCGCCGAGGAAATCCGTCTTGCCGATGCCCACGCCGTTCCGGCGCAGCAGGTTGTAGGCGGTGGTGGCGTGGAAGTAGAGGTTGGGCAACACATAGGTGAGCAGGTAGGTCTGCCCATCAAACTTGAGTTCGCCGGCACGGGTCTTGAACGACACCGCACGGGTCTCGCTGCCTTCGAACTGTGCCGGGGTGAAGCCCTCGAGGTGCGCGATCGCGGCGGCGATGCGTGCATGCAGTTGTTCGAAGGTGGTTTCGTTGTCCTCGACGCTGCGCGGCTCCACCCCCGCTAGGCGCGAGGCGCCGCGCGTGGCCATGTCAGTGGCGATCTGCACCTGCCGCACCAGCGGCAGCATGTCGAAGATCAGGCGCGACTGCAGCAGCGTGTCCGGATCCGCGCCCTTGTCGCGCGCGTGCGCCTCGCCTTTTGCGAGGACGTGGTCGAGGTTGCGCAGGGCGCGCACGAACACGGGAACGGAAGCGTCGTACATGGACACGGACATGGAGGTCACCGGATGGAGGAAAGAGCGAAGGTTACCGCTACTCCCCGGTTTCGATTAGGCGGTAAATCCGGGACGCCCGATCCCATGGGCGGGCCGTGGCGTCACCGACTGCACCGGATCCCACGCGTGGGTGGATCCGGTGCAGTGGCTCCGGTGCAGGCAACCCTGGTCCGGTGGCGTGGCCCGTATGAGGGGTGCTCCGCATCCTGCAGCCGCGCGCTTACGGCGCCTTGTCCGACTTCATCCTGGCGGCATGGCCCGCTGCCATTTCCTCACGCGAAAGACTGCCATTCCCGTCGGTATCCATTTCCGAGAACATCTTCTTCGCGCCGGCGTCGTGCTCGGCCGCGGACAGCATGCCGTCGCCATTGGTGTCCATCTTCGCGATCTTCTCCGCCGACGACATCTCGCCATGACTGGGCGCGTCCATCGCGGCGTCGTTCATGGTCTTGACCTCCTTGGTCTTGGCGGTTGCCTTCATATGGCGCGCATCCATTTCCTGGGCGGTGACGTTGCCGTCGCCATTGGCGTCCATTTCGCCAAACATCTTCGTCACGGCCGCGGCGTGTTCCTGTGCCGATATCTTGCCGTCGTTGTTGCTGTCCATCATCTTGAACATGTCGCCGCCCTCGTGATGGGCGATGGCCGTCGTGGCGACACCGCACAACAGCACGCTGGCGGCGGTGCGGATCGTCATCGACCGGCGTTGTTTCGTATCGTTCATGCGCATTCTCCGTGGTCGCGCACCAGGCGCGAGGAAATCCCCGCGCGGAGCATGCTCGCGGCGGAGTGAGCGCCCTGTCATCGCGTGCATCGTTGCCGCACCGGCAAACTGAATGCGCCATGCGAGCTGCCGCAATGGCTTCGCAAAAAAAGAGCCCCGCGACGCGGGGCTCCGGAATTCCGGCGCAATGACGGATCAAAGCTTCAGCGTGCCGCTCTCGACGATCGCCTTGCCATCAAGCGTCACCGTGCTGCCGGGCAGGAACAACACCAAGCCATAGGGCACCGAGTTGTTACCGCCGGCCCAGACGTTGACACCGGTGCCGACGGTTACCGAGCCCGCTGGAACCCAGGTGCCCATCGCACTGGTGGCGGCCAGCTTCACGTTCGGATTGATGCCGAAGTCGACGAAGCCAAGATCGTTCTTGCGCGCGTCGTCGACCGCGTCGTATTCCGCCTTGAGGTCGGCATAGCCCGGGCCCTCACCGGTCATCGCCGTCACCTTGCCGCCGCTGACCGTCAGCGTGAGGTTGTTGACTTCCTTGCCGCGGAAGTAGGTGCGCGATTGCACGACCTTGCCTTCGGCGCTGCCGGCAACGGGAGTGGAATAGACCTCGCCGGCGGGCAAATAGGTGGATGCCGCGGCGGCGCCGGCCTTCATGTCCTCGGCGGAAACCACGCCATCGCTCACCAGGACCGGCCGGCCCTTCAGGCTCAACTTCAGGTCGGTGCCGTTCGGATTGGTGATGTGGACTTCGTTGCCCGCCGCAAGCGCCGTCTTGACCTGGGCCCCGCGCGTCTGCAGTTCGCTGTAGTCGAGGTTGACGCCGTTCCAGAACGTCTTCGCCAGTTCGTCCTCGCTCATGCCGTAGCGTTCGGCGCGCCACGCGGTGGGATACAGGTTGTTGCCGAGTTCGACCGTGCGCACGTTGCGGAGGAACTTCTGCATCACCGGCTCGTCGGCCTTGCCACGCGCGGCGCTGCGCTTGGGATCGGCCCCTTCGAACAGGTTTTCGGTCGCGTTGTTGCCCAGGGAGATGTTCACGTTGACCATGTCGGCCAGCTTGTTGCCCACCGCATCCATCTGCGTGTCGTACTTCTCCGGCACGTCGAAGAACATGCGCTTGGCGAGGCGGTCGCTGCTGTAGGTCACCAGCGGGAAGGCGCCCACCTTGCGCACGTTGACCGCCAGGTCCTCCAGCAGCTCCGCGTCGCTTGGGCGGCCGGAGATGAGCACGATCTCGCCTTCCTTCACTGCGGCGCTCTGGGTGACCACGCGCTGGGCGAGCTGCTCGAGATCGGTGTAGGCCGTCTTCGCCGGTTCGGCGACGGGCGTGGCCGACGCAGCGTCTGGCGCAGTGGCCGGCGTGGCGGTGGCGGCAGGCGCATTGGCTTCGGGCGATGGCGAACGTTGGCAGGAAGCGAGTGCGGCAACGACGGCCAGCGCGAGCGCGGTCGCGAGGAATGGAGGTTTCATGGCACGGGTTCCATAAGCCCGGACGGGGCGGAGCAATCGGGGGAACGCGTCGCTGCTGCGGTAACGGCCACCGCCAGTCGGGAGAGCGCCGCGCGAGGCCCGCGCACGGGTTCCGGCGATGTCCCCACCCGATCGGGGGATGGTTAGGCGTGCACGTTGCGGCACGGTTGTGCCGGTCGGGTGGACAATGAATCCGGTCCCGGCGCAACGAGGTGCATCGTGCAAGGTCGAATCATCCTCACCCTGGCGTGCCTGCTGGCCGCGGCCGGCGCCTCGGCGCGGATCAGCAACGTCACGGATCCCGATGCCCCCCGCAGCCTGCCGGCGCAGGGCCCGGTCAGCGTGCAATGGGAAGATCCCGCCCAGTTCTCCGAGATCCGCTACAGCCACAACCCCAGCGAGTCACGCCGCGGCCACTGGGTGGAGCAGCTGGCCCGCTACCTGCGCGAACAGGCGCAGGCGCGCCTGCCGGCGGGCGAACGCCTCGAGGTCGTCATCACCGACATCGATCGCGCCGGCGATTTCGAGCCGCAACGCAGCATCAACCTCCAGGACACGCGGGTCATCCGCGAGCTCTATCCGCCGCGAATCGAACTGCGCTTCCGCCGCCTCGATGCCGGCGGCGGCGTGATTGCCGAAGGCGAACGCAAGCTCACCAACAGCGCCTTCCTGCATACAGGCCGGACCGACAGCGATCCGCTGCGCTACGAGGAAGACCTGATCGACACCTGGGTGAAGCGCGAACTGCCGGCACCCGTCCGCGCCGGATCATGAGGCCCTGAAACACGAAGCCCCGCATTGCGCGGGGCTTCGTGGTCTTGGCGTTGGCCGTACGCGGGATTACTTGCGATCCGCCGCACTCGCATCGCGCGCCGCGCGGAACTCCGAGTCCTGCGCCCAGTTCGGCCACTGCGTCGAATTGGCGAGGTCGCTGCCCAGCGTGTAGAGGACCTGCAGGTCGCGCGCCATGCCGGTGAACGGCCAGCTCGCTTCCCATTCGTCGGCCGGCTGGTGGTAGCGGTCGCGGGTGTAGCTCTCGCTCCACGCCTTGCTGGCGGCAACGCCACCCTCGATGCGGTCGTCGCCCGAACCGTACGAGATCGCCGGCACGCCGCGCTTGGCGAACGGGAAATGGTCGGAGCGGAAGAAGTGGCCGGCTTCCGGCTTCGGATCCGGCGAATACGTCATGTTCCACTTCGCCGCCGTGGCGACCAGCTGGTCGATCAGATCGAGCTTGGCGCTGCCGGAGATGTTGAAGTCGCGCGCCGGTCCGTGCGGATCGAGCGCGTCCATGTTGATCACGCCCACGGTCTTGCCGAGCGGATACAGCGGCTTGGACGAGTAGTACTCCGAACCGAGCAGGCCCTTCTCTTCCGCGGTGACGTTGAGGAAGACCAGCGAGCGCTCGGGCTTCTTCTTCGCATGCGCGAAGGCGCGGCCCAGCTCGATCAGCGCGGCGGTACCGGTGGCGTTGTCGACCGCGCCGTTGTAGATGCGGTCGCCCTTGGCATCGGGCTGGCCGACGCCGAGGTGGTCCCAGTGCGCGCTGTAGATCACGGTCTCGTCGGGACGCTTGCTGCCGTCGAGGCGGCCGACCACGTTCTGCGACGTGATCACCTTCGAATCGACGTCGTAGTCCGCGCTGAAGTTCGCGCCCTTGATTTCGACCGGCTTGAAGTCGCGCGTCTGCGCCTGCTTCTTCAGCGCGTCGAAGTCCAGGCCCGCCTGCTTGAACAAGGCCACGGCGAAGTCGCGCTGGATCCAGCCTTCCAGCGGCGTGTGCGCCGCGCGCGGATCATCGCGCACCACGTCGAACATGGTGTTGGTGTTGGAGTTCTTGACCGTGGCCCAGCCGTACGACGCCGGATCGGTTTCGTGCACGATCAGCAGGCCCGCGGCGCCCTGGCGCGCGGCTTCCTCGTACTTGTAGGTCCAGCGGCCGTAATAGGTCATCGCCTTGCCGCCGAAGTCGCCCTGCCCGGTTTCGAAGTCGGGATCGTTGATCAGGGCGACGATGATCTTGCCCTTGACGTCCATGCCCTTGAAATCGTCCCAGTTGCGTTCCGGCGCCTTGACGCCGTAGCCGACGAACACCAGTGGCGCGTCCTTGATGGTGACGTGCTTGTCGCCGTTGAGCGCCGCGCGCACGGCGATCTGCTCGCCCTGCGTCAGCGCCTGGGCCTTGCCGCCCTCGCTCATCGACAGCATCGGCGTACCGGTGATCTCCGAGCGCAGCAGCGGCACGGCCTGGGTCCAGGTGCGCTTGCCGTCCTTGATGTCGCCGCCGGGCTGCAGGCCCGCGGCCTGCATCTGCGCGGAGACGTAGGCGACGGTCTTGGCTTCACCCGCGGTGGCCGGACCGCGGCCTTCGAACTCGTCCGAGGACAGCACCTTCACCTCGTCCGACAGGCGCTTGGGATCGAACGTCGGCGCCTTCGGGTTGGCGGCCAGCGCCGGCTGCAGGGCGAGGGCAATGGAAACGGACAGCAGGGAAACGGCGAGCGATTTGTTCATTCGGCACCTGGAAGGAACGCTGGCTGGCAGCGGGCGAGCGGTAGCAGGCGATGGTAGCAGCGGGACTCCGCCGGCGAAGCGATGACTGAAGGCATACCCGTGCCGCCTGATGCGGCATGGTTTTTCGTGCCCGTCGTCACGGAGCCGTCGCACGCCGCGCACGCCGTCACCACCTGGTTGAGCCGTTGCCCAATGCACTGCGAAGGCTGAATGGTTTTCACGGCGCATTAGTACTCGCGCGCCTAGGCTGAGTGCATCGCCCGCCGGGAGCGATGGAGAAGGACGATGCGCAGGCCATTGTTCGTTGCCGTCATCGCCACGCTCCTGCTGCCCTCCGTATTGGCCGCACAGCCGCAGGACGCCGACAGCAAGGAGGCTGCGCACGTTGCCGACGCGCAGGCCACCCCGGCCGCGACACCAGGCAACCACGCATCATCCCGAAGCCTGATGGGCATGGTGATGGGCGCGATGATCCAGTCCGCTGAGCAACAGTCCAAAAGCAACCCGGCCGCCGGCCAGCGCGATTCCCCCAAGCAAGATCCCGGCAAGACGAAACCAGCCGACGCCAGGAAGGATCCGGCGGCACGGACGAAGCCCGTCGCCGAGCAGGTCGCGGTGCAGTCCGAACCCTAGTCGCGAGCCGCGCTGCCACCTGATGGCTGGCCGGCTGCGTCGGCAGCAGTCTTGGCTTCACCGATCCGGAACCGGCATACGTGCCCGCCGCGGATGATGCATTCCATGTGATGGATGCGGTGCGCGGTGGCGGCTTCCATGAAGGCGAGATCGAAGCGGCAAACGTCCGGGTGCTCGCGCGCGAGGGCATGGAAGACGCAGTTGTAGGCCTCGACCTGTGCCTCGCCGCCACGCTGCGTCGGCACCGCTTCGTAGCCGAGCTGATCCAGGCGCGCGGCCAGCGCCTCGGCAACCTCTTGGCGCGAGTTCGCCTCGGCCGCGGGCTCGGCCGCGCCGAGTTGCCGGCCCAGCTCCACCAGCAGATCGCGTGCGCCGGCGTCACCCAGCCGCGCGATCACGCCCTCCAGCAGGGCGCCGGCAATCTGCCCGTAATTGCGGGGGAACAACGCGTGCGCTTCCGCCGTGAGCCGGAAGCGCGCCTGTGGCCGGCCGCCGCTGGGTTGCGGCGCGCATCGCTCGACCCAGCCGCGCGCGATCAACGCGCTGAGGTGCTGGCGCACCGCGTTGTGGCTGATGCGCAGGCGCTCGCACAACGCCTCCACGCCCGTGCCTTCGGGCTGCTGCAGCAAGTGCCGCAGCAGCGCCTGCTGGGTCGGACCGAGGTGGCGCAGTTCGGCCATGCGCGCCTCAGCTGGCCTTGTCCGGGAACTGTTTCGCCAGCGCGCCGGCCATCGCGTCGGCGATCGTGTCCATGTGCTTCTGCATCGCCGCCCAGGTCGTCGCTTCGGCCTTGGCATCACCGCGCATCACTTCACCGATCTGCGCGGCATGGTGGGCGCCGTGCGCGAGCAGCAGGCCGCGCACCGCATCCTGCGGCAGGTAGGGATTGGCGCCGGAGAGGAAGACCGCGATCTCGCCGGCGTTCTGCGTGAGCGTCGACATGGCCGCATCCGCCGCGGCGCGGTTGCCGGCGCGCTCGGCGTCGGTCATCGCCTTCACCGCACCCCAGTGTCCGGCCAGCAGGGCGAGCATGCGCTCACCGGCAGGCGGTCCGTAGAAACCGGCGACGGCACCGGCCAGCTGCTTCGCATTGGCGACCACGGCCTGCGCGGCCGCCTCGCTGCGCTTGGCATCGCCGGCCTTCACCGCGAATGCGTACTCGCGCGTGTTGGCGACGTGGCCGTGCCACAGCGTCCGCAACGTCGCCTGCAGTTTCGGCGCGGGCACCGCCGCGGTTGCGGCGGCCGGCGCACTGGCATGCGCGCCGTCGTGGGCCTGCGCCGCCGGCGCCAGCAGGCCGGTCATCAGCAGAAAGGTCAGGTATTTCATGGCATTGCTCCTGTTCGGTCGCACACCGCGACAGGCGCATTCGGACACCGTCCGACCCTACCCACAACCTTGTTATGTGTAAAGCACTTGTGGCCTTGGCAGGGCGTAGGGCAACCGGTTCCCTGCGCGGCGCCGTCAGCGCGCAGCGAAGCGCCGGAACGCCTCGATGGTGCGGGCGATGCCGTCGTCGTCGACATCCAGGTGCGTGACCAGCCGCACCCGCGGGGTGTAGCCGATCGACAGCCGGATCGCGGCGGCGTCCATCTGCTGCTTCAGTTCCGCCATGCGCGCGCTCGCGACATCGATGAACACCATGTTGGTGTGCTGCCCTGCGAGCGTGATGCCGTTGAGTCCGCGCAGGCCGTCGGCCAGCGTGGCCGCGCGCCGGTGGTCGTCGGCGAGGCGCGCGACATGGTGGTCCAGGGCATGCAGGCAGGCAGCGGCCAGCAGGCCGGCCTGGCGCATGCCGCCACCGGCGACCTTGCGCCAGCGCCGCGCTTCCCGGATCAACGCGCCGCTGCCCAGCAGCACCGAACCGACCGGCGCACCCAGTCCTTTCGACAGACAGACCGACACGCTGTCGAAATGGCGCGCGATCTCGCGCACCGGCACGCCGTCGGCGACCGCTGCGTTGTACAGGCGCGCGCCATCCAGGTGCAGCGCCAGGCCGTGTTGCTGGCACAGCGCGCGCGCATCGCGCAGGTAGTCGTGCGGCAACGCCCGGCCATGCCAGGTGTTCTCCAGGCACAGCAGGCGCGTGCGGGCGAAGTGCGGATCATCCGGCTTGATCGCCTGCGCCACGACGTCGAGTGGCAGCGTGCCATCGCCCGCCTGCACCAGCGGCTGCGGCTGGATCGAGCCGAATACCGCGGCGCCACCGCCTTCATACCGGTAGGTGTGTGCGTCCATGCCGACGATGTATTCGTCACCGCGCTGGCAATGCGCGAGCAGCGCCAGCAGGTTCGCCTGCGTGCCGCTGGGCGCGAACAATCCCGCCTCGAAGCCGAACTCGTCCGCCAGCCGCTGCTGCAGCGCATTGACCGTCGGATCCTCGCCGTAGACGTCATCGCCGACCTCGGCGCGCGCCATCGCTTCGCGCATGGCCGCGGTGGGCCGGGTGACGGTATCGCTGCGCAGATCAATCCAGTTCATGGGGGTATCCCGACAGGTGCAGGGGCGCAGGATAGCCGCTTGCGCAGGCCTGCCGGCGCAGCGCACGGCGTGAACACGGCAGCCGTGCGCACCGGGGTTTATGCTGCTCGCGTCCACCGAGGGACACGCGATGAATACGCACTCCGAATACGACCCCGACGACAACTTCGCCCGCGCCTTCGGTGCGGAATCCGTGCTCGACGAGGACGCGGCGCTCGAGGCCGTGGCCTGGCAGTTGCTGCTGCTGATCAATCCCGGCGACGAGGATGCGGCGATGCAGCAGTTCGCGACCTGCCGCGATGCGCTCGACGAAGGCACCGATCCGGTGGAAGCGTTGCGCGACGCCATCGACTGGAAGTCCGGCTTCTTCATTGCCGGCGACGATCCGGCCGGCCTGATCGACGTGCTCAACGAACTCGCCTCGCGCTACGACCTGCGCATCGACTGGGGCGTGGAGGATCCGAGCGACGAGGACTTCCTCGACGACGCCGAGGTGCCGGCACTGATCGGCACCGCCTTCGATCGCCTGCGCGAGCACCACTACACGCTGTGGACCTGGGAAACCGGTGGCGAGGACCACGCCGGCTGGATCACCCGGCAGCAGGATGACGAGGCACTGCCGCTGGTGGCCGGCGCGCTCGGCTTCCACGTGCGTCCCGGCGCCGGGTAGTCGCGCCGGGTTAACTCGCATCATGCGCAGGACGGGTGCGCGCACCCGTCCCGCGGATCGCGGCCGGCTTAGCCGGCCAGTTTGCTCAGCATGCGTACCCAATGGTCGACGTCGTCGCCGAGGGCCTTCACCGGCAGGCGCTCGTCGCGGCCGTGCGCACGCATGTCGTCGGGCACGATGCCCCAGGAACCGTCGACGCCATAGACCGGGATGCCGTTCACGCGGAACGGACGCGCGTCGCTGGCGCCGGTGCTCATTTCGGGGATCACCGGCACCTTCGGGAACATCGCGTGCACGCTGTCGGTGTAGGCCTTGAGGACGTCGGGACGCAGCGGCGAATCCAGCGACGCCACGGCGTCGTCGAGACGCGTCACTTCGACCTTGTCGCCGGCGATCTTCTGCAGTTCGTCGCGGATCGCGTCGGGCGACACGCCGGGCAGGATGCGGCAGTTCACCGTCGCCTTGGCCATCTGCGGCAACGCGTTGGGAGCGTGGCCGCCGGTGAGCATCGTCGCCACGCAACGCGTGCGGGTCAGGCCCACTTCGCCGACGTCGGCTTCGATCGTGTCGGCCGCGGCGCCGTTGGCCGGGTCCTTGAGCCAGGCGCGCATCGCATCGCCAAGCGCACCGGGCTCGCTCTTCTGGCGCTCGCCGAAGTAGGCGCGCGTGGTCGGGTTGAGCGCGGGTTCGAAGCGATAGCCGGCCAGCCGGTTGAGTGCATCGGAGAGCTGGTAGATCGCGTTGTCCGGACGCGGCTTGGAACTGTGGCCGCCGGCGTTGTGCGTGGTGAAGGCGTAATCGGCGTAGGTCTTCTCCGCGGTCTGGAAGGTGAAGCCGAGCGGGCGCTTGTCCGGACCGAAGCCACCGCCACCGCCGTCGGCGTTGAGGCCGTATTCGGCATCGAGCATCGACTTCCATTCGGTGGCACCGAGCAGCGCGCCCTTGCCCGTGGTTTCCTCGTCGCCGGTGAACAGCACGACGATGTCGCGCTTGGGCTTGAAGCCCTTCGCCTTGAGCTCCAGCAGTGCGGTGGTCACCGACACCACGCCCATCTTGTCGTCGCTGGTGCCGCGACCGTAGAAGTAGCCGTCCTTCTCGAGCAGGGTGAACGGATCCACCGACCAGTCCTCGGCCTTGGCCTCGACCACGTCCATGTGCGCCATGAGCAGGATGGGCTTGGCCGTGGCCTTGCCGGCCGCCGGCCAGCGCACGATCAGCGCCGCGGTGTGGTTTTCCGGCGTGGCGTCGTAGGGCATCACACGGATGTCGCTGTCGGCCCAGCCCGCGGCCTTGTACTGGCCGGCGAGGTACTGCGCGAGTTCGGGCACTTTGCCGCGCCCGGCTACGGTCGGTGTCTCGATGGCCTGCTTGAACAATTCACGTGCCTTGGCATGCCATGGATTGTCCGCGGGTGCGGCAACGGCGGAACCGGCGAGCAGCGCGGTGGCGAGTATCACGGTACGCATCAAAAATCCCCCTGGATGGAAACGACAGGCCGAAAGCGCGGTTATACCGTGGGCATCGGCGGCGAAATGTGCGGTGGAGCCGGCATGGCTTTGCCGGATGTGGTGGCTGCGCCGTCGATCACGCCACGTCCCGCGTGTCGCGATAGCCCTTTCCCGACAACGACAGCAGTAATCCGGCGATGCTGACAAGGCCGATGACCAGGTGCATGGTGTTGGCGCCCGAAACTCCGGCCAGCGCCAGCGGCTTCATCGCGCTGACACCGCGCTGCATGAGGAAGTGCAGCACCGCCAGCGCATACATCAGCGGAATCAGGGCGCGGTAACGCAACAGGACGACAAGGAAGACCAGGCCAAGCAGTACCTGCTCCAGCCCCATGCGTGCCATCAGTCCGATGATGTTCTGCGCCGCACCGGCGGGGTAGCTGTCGAGCGGCATGGTCGACACCGACTGCGCGCCGCCGTCCGCGCGCAACACATGCACCAGGCCGAGCGCCACCTTCATCAGCGCCAGCGGGACGAACAGCCACAACGCCAGCGCATGCCCGCGAAAGCGGTTGTTGGCGCGCGCGGGAAAGATCCTGTCCAGCATCGATGGCCCCCTCGGCGGCGCTGGGATGGCGTCGCAAGCGCTCGAGTATTCCCAGAGTGCGGGGCACGCGCGTGTGCCGGTAGTCCCGCTGGGGCGAGGACGTCACGACTGCAGTTGCGCCTCGATCGTCAGATTCTCCAGGTCCCGTCCGAGCGACGCCGCCGCCACCAGTCGGCCCGCGCGGAAATAGCGCGCCGTGCAATCGTGCGCGGCCGGGCTGCCATCGAGGCTCACTTCATCCCAGCCGTTGCCGTGTCCGACGTAACGCAGGTCCAGGCCGTAGTGATGGGTCCAGAAGAACGGCACGTCGGTGAAGGCTTGCGCGGCGCCGAGCAGGTTCGCCGCCGCGGCCTGGCCCTGGCGCTGTGCATGCACCCAATGCTCGACGCGCACCAGGTCGGCGCCGTGCCGGTAGCGCGCGACATCCCCGGCCGCGTAGATGTCTGGCAGCGAGGTCTGCAGCTGGGCGTCGACGAGGATTCCATCCTCGACCGCGAGTCCGGCGGCGGCGGCGAGCGCGGTGCAGGGCTTGACACCTGCGCCCACGATCACCACGTCGGCGCGGATGCGGGAGCGGTCGGACAACGACAGCGTCTTGCCATCGAAGCCCGTCGCGGTCGTCTGCAAGTGGAACATCACGCCGTTCGTGGCGTGCAGTCCGGTGAGGAAGCGGCCCAGCTCGTCACCGAGCACGCGCGCCATCGGCACGTCTTCCATCGCCACGACATGCACCTCGAGGCCGCGCGCGCGCAGCGCGGCGGCGGCCTCCAGGCCGATGAAGCCGGCGCCGATCAGTGCCACCGACGTCGCGTGACCCACGGCAGCAATGATCCCGCGCGCATCCGCCAGCGAGCGCAGCAGATGGACGTTCGGCAGGTCGAAACCAGGCACCGGCAACCGCACCGGTTCCGCGCCTGTGGCCAGGAGCAGCGCGTCGTAGTCGATGGGTTCGCCGGAGCGGATGGTGACCTGGCGCAGGCCGGTGTCGAGGCCGGTGACCTCGCACGCCAGGCGCAGGTCGATCCGCTGTTCGCTGTAGAACTCCGGACCCTGCAGGGGAATCCACTCTTCCGGCGCGGTGCCGGCGAGATAGTCCTTGGACAGATTGGGGCGATCGCAGGGCGGCGCGCTGTCGGCGCTGAGCATCGTCAAGGTCCCGGCAAACCCCAGCTGGCGCAGCCGCTGCGCCGCCGCGAAGGCCGCCGCACCACCTCCGACGATCACGATGCGCCCGGGGTGTTCGCGCGCAGACGCGGGCGCCGCAACACTGTCGCTTGGCGCGGACTGTGCGCTCACGAATGCGCGGTCATCGACGATTTCGACTTGCCAGGTCGCCAGCGCCGCGAACGCGGGCGCCTTCAACGCGATGCCGGTGCGCAGGCTGAAACAGGCGTGATGCCAGGGACAGTGGACCTCGTCGCCGACCACCAGGCCTTCGGCCAATGGCCCACCGTAATGCGTGCAACTGCCGCTGACGGCGAAGAGGTCGTCGCCGCGGCGCGCCAGCAGCACGGGAGCGCCGTCGACATGACCGGCGAGAACGCCCGTGGCGGGCACGCTCGCCAGGGGCACGCCCTGTGCCAGGTCGGGGCCGGTCGGAACGGTGTCGGGCTGCGCCATGGCATGACTCCTCGCGTCCGCGCGGCCGCCGGCATGCGGCCCTGTGCATTGGATGCCTGGACCGGCGGCAGGTTCCCGGCCCGGGCGCGGGTCGAGCGTACTCCTGCCGGCCGGGAACCTCTTCCGCACTCGTGCATCTGTTCGGATAACCCTCGCCGATTTGAGACCCGCCCCGATGCTCGATGCCCGCCTACATGTCGTGGAAGCGCCCGCTTCGCCTCCCGCAACTACCGAGGATGTGCGGCCCTCGCGACAGGAGGCCGAAGCCGCGGTCCGCACCCTCATCCGCTGGGCCGGCGACTCCCCCGCGCGCGAAGGCCTGCGCGACACCCCCGCGCGCGTCGTGCGTGCCTACGAGGAATGGTTCGGCGGATACACGATCGATCCCGCGGACCTGCTCGGCCGCACCTTCTCGCGCGACGGCTATGACGACATCGTGTTGCTGCGCGACATCCCGGTGCGTTCGGTGTGCGAGCACCACATGGCCGCGATCCGCGGCGTCGCCCATGTCGCCTACCTGCCGGGCGAGCGCGTCGTGGGCATCTCCAAACTCGCGCGCCTGGTGGATGCCTATGCCCGGCGCCTGCAGATCCAGGAGCGCCTGACCGCGGAGATCGCCGACACCCTCGCCAACGCGTTGCAGCCACGCGGCGTGGCGGTGGTCATCCAGGCCTCGCACGAATGCATGACCTCGCGCGGCGTGGGCACGCCCGGTGTCGGGATGGTGACGCGGCGGCTGCTCGGCCAGTTCGAGCAGGAGCCGTACCGGCGTGACATCCTCGCGGCGTTGTCCGCGTGATCCACGAGAGGCAGTTGCCATGATTCTCCCAGACGCCCGCCATGCCCTCGACTACGACGCACTCGCCGAAGCCACGCTGGTCGGCCTGGTGCAGCGCGGCGATCGCCTGGCGTTCCACCAGGTCATGCGGCGCTGCAACCAGCGCCTGTTCCGGGTCGCGCGCGGCGTGGTCAACGACGACGCCGAGGCCGAAGACGTGGTCCAGGAGGCCTACGTGCACGCATTCGAGAAGATCGCGACATTCCGCGGCGATGCATCACTGCTCACCTGGCTGACCCGCATCGTGCTCAACGAGGCCTACGGCCGACTGCGCCAGCAGCGCCCCAGCGTCGGCATCGAGCAGATCGACGCGACGCACGCCGACGACAGCCGCGTGGTCGCATTCCCATCGAAGTTCGGCAACGAGGATCCCGCCGCCGCCGCCGCGCGCGAGCAGGTGCGTCGTCTGGTCGAACACGCGATCGATGCGCTGCCCGAGCCGTTCCGCATCGTCTTCGTCATGCGCGAAATCGAAGGCTGCACGGTGGAGGAAACCGCAGCGAGCCTGGAACTGCGCAGCGAAACGGTGAAGACGCGGCTGCACCGCGCGCGCCGGCTGCTGCGCACCGCACTGCACGACACCCTGGCGGGCACGCTGACGGACGCGTTTCCGTTCCTGGGGCCGCGCTGCGATCGCATGACCCAGGCCGTGCTGGCGCGCGTCGAGGCGCACCCCTCAAACCCGGCCGAAGGCGCTTGAGGCCTTGGCCACGTCACACGCCACGTCACACCCTTCGAACTCCATCCCCTGCGACATCGTTCCGTCACGTCCCTTCATCCTGAGGAATTCGCCATGTTGACCACTGCCCTTCTGATATTCGCCGTCGCCGCCCTGGGCGGCATGATCCTCGCGACCAGCGTGCTGCGCGGTCGACTCGCACCGTGGGCCCTGTCGGCCGCGCACGCCCTGCTCGGTGCAACCGGACTGGTGCTGCTGATCATGATCACCCTGCAGGGCGCGGGTACCGCACGCGTCACCGCCGCACTGGGCGTGCTGGTCGTGGCCGCGCTCGGCGGCTTCTACCTGGCCTCCATCCATCTGCGCGGCAAGCTCGCACCCAAGGGAGTGGTGTTCGTCCACGCCGGTGTCGCCGTCGCCGGCTTCCTCACCTTGTTGAGCGCCGTACTCGCGGCATGAAGCATCCCCTGCACCCGGCCCTGGTCCACTTCCCGGTCGCGTGCTGGTCGTTGGCGACGCTGGCCGATCTGGCCAGCCTGCGCTGGGCACCCGCCTGGCACTACGCCGGCCCCCTGATGGCGGCCGGCGTCGTCACCGCCCTCGCGGCGATGGCCGCGGGTTTCGTGGAACTGCTGAAGCTGGGAGACGATCATCCCGCCAATGCCGACGCCAACTGTCACATGCTGTTGGCGATGACCGCCCTCAGCTGCTACGGCGCCAGCCTGTTCCTGCGCCTGGAAGGGATGACATTCACGCGACCGGATGCGATCGGCATCGCAGTGGGTGCGGCCGGTTTCATCGCCCTGTGCCTGACCGGCTGGCTGGGTGGAAAGCTCGTGTATGTACACGGCGTGGGCGTGGGCCGGACCCGCGCTCCAGGCAGCAAGGACGGCGACCGCCCGCCCAGGACCACCTGACTGCGCGGGGGCCGCACCCCCGCGCATTCACTCACGACGCCCGCGGGCCGAGCAGGCATCATGGCGCCCTCCCACATGGAAGGCGCGCACATGCAGTTCCTGATGCTGGTCTACACCGACAACACCCTGATGGACACCATTCCCGAGGCCGAGTACGCCGCGATGATGCGCGGCTGTTTCGCGCACGCCGACGAACTGCGCGAAGACGGCACGCTATTGGGATCCCAGCAACTCGAACCCGCTCCGACCGCGCGCACCATCCGCACGCGCGATGGCAAGACCAGCATCGTCGACGGGCCGTTCGCCGAGACCAAGGAAATGCTGGCCGGTTTCAACCTGATCGAAGCGGACAGCCTCGAGGAAGCCGTGCGCATCGCGGCGGAGTTTCCATGGTCGCGCACCGGCAGCATCGAGGTCCGGCCCATCCGCGACATGGACGCGGTGCGCCGGCATGTCGGCGCCACCATGCCCACGGCCGCCAACGCCTGACGGGAGCGCATGCGCATGGCCAACACCATTCCCGTACTCACCGTGGCGCAGGCGCGCGCCCTGGGCTGCCTGATCGAAAAGGAAGCCACCACGCCCGACGCCTATCCGCTGACGATCAATGCCGTGCAGGTGGCCGCGAACCAGAAGACGGCACGCGATCCGGTACTGGCGCTGGAGCCGGGCGAGGTCCAGCACGCCCTGCGCACGCTGGAAGCGCTGCGGTTGGCGAAGCAGGTGTTCTCTTCGCGCGCCGAACGCTACGAGCATTGCGCCGGGCAGTTCTTCAGCCTGCCGCAGCCGCAAGTGGCGCTGCTGGGATTGCTGCTGTTGCGCGGCGCGCAGACCGCGCACGAACTGCTCACGCGCAGCGAGCGGCTGGCGAAGTTCAACGACGCCGACGACGTGCGCCATCACCTGGAACGCCTGATCCAGCGCGAGCCGGCCCTGGTCGTGCTCGTGCCGCGCGGTCCCGGCCAACGCGAGGACCGCTACGCGCACCTGCTCAGCGGCCCGGTCGACGTGGCGGCGATCGCCGCGCGCATCGGTGCGCAGTCCGGCGAATCGGCAGCGCCGCAGACGGCGGCGCTGGAAGCACGCGTGGCCGCACTGGAAGGCGAAGTGGCGGCGCTGCGCGAGGAAATCGCGGCACTGCGTGGTGATCGCGCTTCGTAAGGCTGCGGAAAGCGATCACCGCGATCCCACACGCATCACCTCACGGAATCAGCAGCACCTTGCCGGCGCTGCCGCGTCCCTCCAGCAATGCATGGGCGCGCGCGCCTTCGCGCAGCGGCACGCGCGCGGCGATCGCCACCGCGAGTCCGCCGGAGCGGACCGCGGCGAACAGGCGGTCGGCGCGCTGCTGGCGGGCATCCGCGCTGGTGAGCACATTCCACAGGTCGCCGCCGACCAGCGTGAGCGAGCGGTCCATCAACACGCGCGGATCGACCGGATCGGGATCGCCGGCGGCCATGCCGTAGAAGACCACCGTGCCGCCCGTGCGTGCGAGCGCGAGGCTGTCGGCGAGCGTGCGTCCCACCGAGTCGTAGACGACGTCCGCGCCGGCGGGGACGAGCGCGCGCACGCGTTCCTGCCAGCCCGTGCCCGCATCCACCGCGTCGGTGGCACCGGCGGCGAGTGCGGCGCTGCGCTTGGCGTCGCTGGAGGCCAGCGCGATCACGCGGGCGCCCTTGCCGCGTGCCAGTTGCACCAGCAGCTGGCCGACGCCGCCACCCGCGGCGTGCACCAGCAGGGTTTCGCCCGCCTGCACCGCATGGCTGTCCTCGAGCAGGAACTGCGCGGTCAGGCCCTGCAGCAACAGCGCCGCGGCGGTGTCGAAGTCGATGTCGTCGGGCAGCGCGATCAGTTTGTCCAGCGGCACCGCCACCTGTTCGGCATTGGCGAACGCGCTGTCGGCGAAGGCGACGCGCTGGCCGACGCGGAAGCGCGGTGCCGGCTGGGCCGAATCGTCCGTGGCCAATGCGACGATCTCGCCCGCGCCCTCGTAGCCGGCGATCCAAGGCGGCGTGCCGGCAAGGTGGTAACGCCCCTGCCGCCGGTACACGTCGGCGAAATTCAGACCGATCGCGCGCGTACGCACTACCGCGACGCCCGGCGCCGGCTGCGGATCGGGAAGGGTGGTCCACTCGAGGACCTCGGGGCCGCCGAAGCGGGAGAAGGTGAGTGCGTGCATGCACCCATTGTCAGGCCGCCGCGGTGGCGATGCCACGCGCTGCGACCAACGGCGCAGCAACCCACTGTTCTACGGCGCGCGAGGACGCTGCGTCGCGCACCGGTTCGCACCGATGCACGACGGAATACGCGTGCGAGCGCTGCGCGGCTACTTGGCCTTCAATTCGATGACCAGCGCCTTCGCCGGGGTTTTGCCGGTGTTGGTGGTGTCGTGCGTGACCGGCCCGCTCCAAAGGGTGTCGCCGGCTTTGGTGTGCCGTGCCTTGGTCGTGCCGTCCGCCATCGTCTGCGATGAATCGCCGTCGGCGAGGTAGTAGACGACGTTGTCGCCATGCGAATGCATGCCGGTCTTGCCGCCCGGGGGAATCACCAGCTCGATCACCCTCACCTTGTCGTTGTCCAGCAACACCTTGGCATTCTTGCCCGCCGTCATCGCCAGGTCCTGGCTGGCAACCGAGAACGGCACGGCCACGGCCAGCAGGCAGAGGGCCGACGTGATGGATCGCTTCATGGAAATCTCCCGGTTGGGTCGCTGAATAGGCGCGGGGCCGCGCCATGGCGTTAGATCACGCCGGAGGCGAGACGGGCCATCACCCCGACGGGTGCCGCCAGGCCGCAGCCCTGATGGCAACCCGATCGCGGAACATCCCCCGCCGGAATTCAGCCGGTGCGCGCCGCGCCCAGGCCTTGCAACGCACGCACCACTGACGGCCATGCCGCGCTGAGCGGGTCGATCAGGGCGAAATGGCCGCAGCTGGCCAGCCGCTGCAGCTCGACCTCGCGATGCGTCGAAACGTACGAAGCGGATACCTCGAACGGCACGACGTTGTCCGCGTCTCCGTGCAACAGCCGCGTCGGGACTGCAGGCGCGGGACGCTGGCATGGATCGAGTTGCGGATGCGCGCGTGCCTCGCCACCCAGGAAATCGAATACCGCATTGCTTCCCAGTCCGAGTTGTTGCGCCAACACCAGGTCGGCCGCGGGCGCCAGCCCCAGCACGCCGCGCAGCGATGGCACCACGACTCCCGTGGCTGCGAGCAGCGCCAGGTGTCCGCCGGCCGAATGGCCCACAACGATGACGTCGCCGCGATGCATGCGCACGCGTGCCGGAAGCAGCGACAGCGCAGCGGCAACATCGGCAACACTCAGTTGTGGCGTTCCGGGCACGCGGCGATAGCCGATCGCCGCCACCGTCCAGCCCGCTGCGGCGAGTGCCGCCGCCATCGGCCCGGTCTGGTCGCGACCGTACTGCGGACGCCAGAAGCCGCCGTGGACGATGACGAGCAACGGACGCGTTCCGGCATCGCCGTGGCCATGGCGGACATCGGCGACCTGATCAGCGGCGTCGCCATACGCGACGGTGTCATCCGGCGCGGGAGCCGCGCGGGTCAATACAGACTCGTCTTCGTGCATGCGGATTTGACGGCAGACGTCGCAAGCGGGGCGCCGTAGCGTACAGGCCTGCACGCCGCCCATGGAACCGGCCGCTGGGATACTGCGTGCGATGGATCGATCAGCGCGGATGCAGCCACGCTGGCAGCAGGCTCTCGGGCTCGACGCGCGCGCCCTCGTCGAAGGCGACACCGCGCGCGCGCAGCCGTTGCTGCAGGCGGCCATCCCGGAACATGTCGAACGTTTCCGTGCAGCCGCCGATGAATTGACCACCGACGAACACCTGCGGAATGGTTCGACTGCCGGTGCGCGCGGCCAGCACGGCGCGGATCTGCCCGCCGCGGTCGTCCCGCTGGTACGCGGTCGAATCGAGGTCGACCGAGCGATAGGGCATTGCGCACTGCGCGAACAGTTTGCGCAGCGACCAGCAGAATTCGCACCACTCCAGGGCGAACAGCACCAGTGGCTGCTCTGGATCGGCGAGCAGTTGCGCGACGAAGGCCTCCACTTCGGCCGACGCCGCCGGCGCCGCGACCTTGTCCTCGCCGCTCGCCGTTGCCGTTGCCGCCACCGCGGGCGGCGGCGCTGGTGTCGGCGCATCGAAGCGGCACCCGGGCGTCGAGCGCGACAACGCCCATTCCTCGTCGGACATGTCGACGCTGACGCCTTCGAACAGCGGCGTGCTCAGGTAACGCTCGCCGGTGTCGGGCAGCATGCACAGCACCGTGGCTCCGTCCTCGGCCGCGGCTGCCAGCTGCAGTGCCCCGGCCAGCGTCGCGCCGGCTGAGATGCCGACGAAGATGCCTTCGCGCTGCGCCAGTTCGCGCGCCAGCCGCACCGCATCGGCGCCATTGATCGGCAGGACGCGATCGACCAGCCGTGCGGTCAGTGCGTCCTCGGTGAGCTTGGGGATGAAGTCGGGCGACCAGCCCTGCATGAGGTGCGGACGGAATGCCGGGTGGCTGTCGCTGGGCGTGCCGTCCGGCCGGCGTGGCTGGGCGATGCCGCTGCCCAGGATCGGCGAGTTGTCCGGCTCGCACACCACGATCTTCGTTTCCGGGCGTTGTGCCTTGAGCACGCGCGCGACGCCCTTGAGCGTGCCGCCGGTGCCGTAGCCGGTGACCCAGTAATCCAGGCGTTCGCCGGCGAAGGCTTCGAGGATCTCCGGCGCCGTCGTGCGCGAGTGCATGTCGGCATTGGCTTCGTTGTCGAACTGGCGGCACAGGAACCATCCATGCGCCTGCGCCAGCTCCACCGCCTTGGCGAGCATGCCGCTGCCCTTCTGCGCGGCCGGTGTCAGCACGACCTTCGCACCGAGGAACCGCATCATCTTGCGGCGCTCGACGCTGAAGTTTTCCGCCATGGTCACCACCAGCGGATAACCCTTCACCGCGCACACCATCGCCAGCCCGATGCCGGTGTTGCCGCTGGTCGCCTCGATCACCGTCTGTCCCGGTTTCAGCGTCCCACGCTGTTCCGCGTCCTCGATGATGCCGAGCGCAAGCCGGTCCTTGACCGAACCCATCGGGTTGAACGCCTCGACCTTGACGTACACGTTCGCGTGCGGCGGCGCGAGCTTGTTGAGGCGGACGATCGGCGTGTTGCCGACTGTCTTCAGGATGTCGTCGAACTTCGCGTTTCCGGGTTGGCCTGGCATGGGAGCGACCTCCGCGATCGGTGGGCGCACTCAGCATCGGGGCGCCGCAGGCGCACAGTCGTCCCGTTGCCATGTGACTGTCAAACATCCTTGCCCGCTTGGGGCGCGGCCTTCACGCCGTCGCGGCATCGCTGAACCGTTGCGACGCGTTCATCGCGGCGTGTCACCGCATTCATCCCGGTCTGCCTAAGGTGCCCACACCGTACGAGCAAGGAGATCGACATGAGGAAGCACACACCGATGGTCGTTGCGTTCGCCATGCTCGCCTTCGGCGCCATGCCGGCATTCGCCGGCAAAGGCCATGGGCACGACAACCATGCCGTGGCAACGGGCCAGGTGCCGCCGGGCCATGCGCCGCAGGCCGAGGGCCGCCACGACAACGGCCTGCACCGGGGCTGGCAGAAGCAGGCGTGGAAGCGCGGCGATCGCGTCGTATGGGCGGAAGTCGATCCGCGCTATTACGTGAACGACTACCGCGTCTACCGCCTGAGTACCCCGCCGCAGGGCTATCGCTGGATCCGTCCGATGGATGACCGTTACCTGCTTGTCGACGTGGCAAGCGGCATCGTCGCGCAGGCGCTCGGCTATTGATCCATCTGCACGCGGCCAGCTGGCTTGGCTAGCTGCATCATGCGAAGGCTCCGCAAGCGGGGCCTTCCTTTTTGGCTGGGGACTCACCTGGCCGAAGCCGGGTTACACCGGTGTCGCCATCGACGGCGCCTTCCGCACCGACGGGCGCAGCGCGACGGTGTGCTCGGTATTCATCAGCTGCAGTTCGCCGTCCTGGATCATCGCGGTCATGCGCATGCTGCGCTCGTACAACGCGGTGACCGCGGCGACGCTGTCGGCATCGATATCGATCACGGTGAGGTTCTTCAACCGCGCCAACGTTTGCGCGTTCTTGTTCCACCACACTTCGGCGCCGTGGCCGCTGTAGGTGATCACTACCACCTGTTGCGCGCGCCCGCAGGCCTTGCGGATGCGCGACTCGTCGGGCTGGCCGAGTTCGATCCACTGTTCGATCTCGCCGGTGTAGTCGCGGCGCCACAGCGCCGGCTCTTCCTCGTCGCTCAGGCCGCGGCCGAATTCCAGCCGTTCATCGGCGTGCAGCGCGAATGCCAGCAGCCGCACCATCAGGCGTTCCTCGGTCTCCGATGGATGCTGGGCCAGGATGAGGTTGTGCGACGCGTAGTAGTGCCGGTCCAGGTCAGTGACCTGTAACTCGGCTTTGATGACGGTGGCCTTGGGTGCCATGGTTCTGCCTGGCTGCAAGGCCGGTCGAAAGGGGCTTCATTCTAGGCGCATGCAGCGAAGGAAAGACGGCAATCCAGCGATTGCCGTCCTCCCGCCGCTTCAGGTCCGTCTCAGCGCAGGCCGCCGCTGGCCAGCACTTGTTCCCCGGTGAGCCAGCGCGAATCGTCGGAGGCCAGGAACACGGCGAGCGCGGCGATGTCGTCGGGCTGGCCGACGCGGCCCAGCGGCGTCTGTGCGACCGTGCCCGCCTCGAACTCGGAACCGACGAAGCCCGCGGTGTGCGTGCCCTCGGTTTCGATCATTCCCGGGTTGATCGCATTGACGCGGATCCGGCGCGGGCCCAGTTCACGCGACAGCACGCCCGTGATCGCATCCACCGCGCCCTTGGTGCCGGTGTACACCGCGCTGTGCGGCGGCGTGATGCGTGAAACCACCGAACTGATGTTGATGATGCTCGCGCCTTCGCCCAGGTGCGGCGACGCGGCCTGCGTGGTCAGCAGCAGGCCCAGCACGTTGATGTTGAAGTGGCGGTGGAAATCGTCCTCGGTGATGGCCTCCAGCGGGGCGAAGCCATAAACGCCGGAGTTGTTGACCAGGATGTCGAGCCGGCCGAACTTCTGCACGGCGGTATCGACCAGGGCCTTGGCCTCGGCCTGCTTCGAGACGTCGCCGCGCGCGGCGATGGCTTTACCGCCGGCCGCATTGATGCGGGCGACGACCGCTTCGGCGCCCTCCTTGCTGGAGGCATAGTTGACGACGACGGCCGCGCCTTCAGCGGCCAGTGCGGTGGCAATGGCGGCGCCGATGCCTTTGGATGCGCCGGTGACGAGGGCGACTTTGCCGGTGAGCTTGCTCATGGTGGTTCCTGTGAACTGAGGGAGGTCGGGCGACGACGGCGCATGCAGAGCGCACGGCCGATTGGTGCCCACACGACGTGGAGGTGGCCCGGCCCGGCAAAAGTGCGGAAATCAGGGAAGCAACATCCCGTCGGCGGGACACGCCTGCCGGCCGGCGAAGTGCGCGTACACTTGCCAGCGAACTCCAGCCCCGGAGGCCGCATGAAAGCCGTCGCACTCACGACCCTGTCCCTGCTGACACTCGCCTCCGGTTGCGCCAGCACCGAGCCCACACCGCATGTAAGCAGCGGTGCCTGCCAGACGGACACTTTGGGTTGGGTCATCGGGCTTCCTGCGAACGAAGAAAATGGCCGTCGCGCCTTTCGTGAAAGCGGGGCCGGGTTGTGGCGCACCGTCTCACCGGACCAGGCCATGACCAAGGACCGGCGCCCCGATCGCCTCACCATCCGCGTCGATGATGCCAGCCGGATCATCGACGTGGGCTGCTACTGATCGATTCCCACTGCCGCTTTCACGCGGCGAGCGGCTGTCCATCGCATTCAACTTGCGCGCGACGCGTGTCGCGCATCGTCCATCCCCCGACCGGGGGAATGACAGCCCGCGGTCGCAACGCCTGAATAAACCCAGCGCACCGTAGTCTGCGCGTGCGCGTCAATGGTTTCCCGTGAGGTGTCTGATGAACCTCATCTATTCGCACAGTTACAACAGTGCGCGCGCCTTCGCCATGCACCACGACTTCATGCCAGGCGACTGGAAATGGCTCCGCGATCCCGACGTTCTGCTGCACAACCCGCGCTCCGATGTGTTCAAGGTGGAACACTGGGAAGAAAATCCACAGCGGGACAAGATCGACGAGGCCATGGAGCGCTTCCAGCGCGCGCATCGCCTCGGCACCGTCGTCGATGTGGATGCCTTCCACGGCACGCTGGGAGTCTCGGGCACGTAATGCGCGCCACGATGTGACAGATCACGTGGATGGCGGTCTGCGATCCATGGAGAATGTGCGCTCCGTTTTCATGGCGCACTTCCCCCATGCTCCGAGCTCCCCGCTTCCTCCAGGCTGTCCCCCTTGCCGCGATCTTCACGACGATCGCAGCGCTCTCTGCCTGCGCCACCACAGCACCGGCGGCAACCCCGCTGGTCGTCGGCGAGCAGGCGACGATCGCCGGTGAAGTGGTCCGCGTCGACACCGGCCCGTGGGCCTACGACGGCCACGCGGTGGTCAGCGTTGCCACCGCCGCGGGCACCGTCAACGTGCAGCTGCCGGCGCGCTGGAACCTGTGCAAGGCTCCGCCGCCCGGCGACGTGCAGGCCTTGAAGCCCCACGATCGCGTCGAGGCTGTCGGCACCGTGACCGCGGCGGATGCGCTGATGGTCTGCCAGCAGCCGCAGCACCATCTGCGCAAGCTGGACTGAGCGTTGCCGAGGCCATGAGCTCCGATGCGCAGTCCCGCCGCCTCGCGCTGCATGCCAAGCGCGAGGCGCTGCGCGCGCAACAGGCCGGGCGCATGGCGCAACAGCAGCGCGCGGAGGAGATTGCCGCCTTCCAGCGCCATACCGGCGGCGCACTGCAGGCGGCGGGCGTGCATTACGAAATGCTGTGGCCGGAAGATTCGGGGCGACGCGGACCTTTGCCGACCTATCCCATCGGCCTGGCCAGCATCCACTGGCCACTGGTGCCGACCGCCGTCAGTACATACGGCGGTACCGCAAATGCGTTGAAAGCGTTGTTCGACGAGGCACTGCGTGCATTGCATCTCGCGCCGGCCACAATAGTGATCGCCGACTGGTGCATCGGCGGCATGCCGCGCGTCGCGCTGTCGGCAGCCGACGCATCCACGCATGCCATCACCTTGATGCATGCATCGTCGGACCTGTGGGTATACGCCGCCGACGCGAGCTGGGTGATCGAGGTCTATCACGAAGGCACGCTGACCTACGCGGATCGACCTGGTTCGCCGGAGCATGCCGGCGACGGCTGGCGTCCGCGCAAGGGCTCGCCGCAGGGCGGCAATGCGGGCTCATGACCGGGTCAACAGCCCGTGAAACGCCTCCGACGCCCGGTTAACCTGCATTTCGCGGGGTCGTAGCAGGAGCGCGCCTACGTTCAAGTCCCCCCGTCCAGAGTCATCTCGATGAACACGATCCAGTACGCGGCCGCCGCCGTGCTCGTCGCGACTGCCGCCCTGCCCGCGCAGGCGGGCGAACTCATCCTGCCGGACTTCCACCTTTCGGACTTCCATGCGCCGCTGCGCATCGACAACCCGCTCTCGCCGATGAAGGCGGGTACGTTCACGGTGGCGCACGAACTCGAGGACGGCGAGTGCAAGGTCAACGACGTCATCATCACCGATCGGTCCAAACACGACTTCATCGGCATCTACGCCGGCCTGTCCGCGCGCGTGGTCCGCGACCTCGTGTACCAGGACGAGGAGTGCAACGGCAAACGTGGCCTGCTGCTCGAGGACACCTCCGACTTCTACGGACAGGACGACAGCGGCAATGTCTGGTACTTCGGCGAAGAGACGGTCGAGTACGAGTACGACGACAAGGGCAAGCGCATCAGCAGCAGCACCGAAGGTTCGTGGGAGGCCGGACGCGACGCCAAGGCCGGCATCGTGATGTTCGCGGACCCGCAGGTGGACGTGCGCTATCGCCAGGAGTTCTCGCCGGGCGTGGCCGAAGACAACGCGAAGGTCAAGGCGATCGACATCCACGTGAATACCTCGCTGGGCAGCTTCAAAGGTTGCGTCAAGACGCGCGAGACGACGCCCTTGTCCCCGGGTGATGTCGAGTTCAAGTACTACTGCCCCAACATCGGCCTCGTGAAGGTGGTGTCGCCCACGGTGGATGGCGGTGCGGAGACGGTCAGGCTGGGTGTGCACTGACTCACCGTGCGCTCCGTGATGTCCGCGCGGCCCTTGCTTGCGCGAACGTCTTCGCGCCTACCAGGGCAATGGCGTGCCATTGGCATGCTGGAAGCTGCCGCTCTGCGCGAGCGTGAGTGCGTCCAATCGTGCGATCAGCTGCGTCGCGGCCTGCTCCGGACTGACATCGCCATTGCCGCCGACCATGTCGGTGGCGACGTAACCCGGATGCAGGAGCACTACGGCTATCCCGCGCGATTCCAGATCCAGCGCCAGCGACTTGCCGATTGCATTCACCGCCGCCTTCGAGGCGCGGTAGCCGTAATAGCCGCCGGAACCGTTGTCCGCGACCGAGCCCATGCGGCTGGTGATGATGCCGATCTTGCCGCCCTCGGCCATGCGGTCGCGCAGCGCCTGGGCCACGCGTAGTGGGCCCAGCGCGTTGACTTCGAACTGGCGGCGCATGCGCTCGAAACCCGCCGCGTCGATCGCGCCCAGCGACTCCTGGCCCAGGATGCCGGCATTGAGCACGAGCGTGTCGATGCGCGTGTCGGCCAGGCGCGTCGCGAGCGCATGGACTGCGGCATCGTCGCTGACATCGACGCCCGCCTCCACGGTTGCGGCGGTGGCATCCAGCGCCGGACTCGATTGGCGGCACACCGCGATGACGCGGTCGCCGCGTGCCGTGAACTGCTGTGCCAGGGCGAGGCCGATGCCGCGGTTGGCGCCGGTGATCAGGACAGTGCGCATGACAGGCTCCTATGGGAATGGAGATCGTGGCCCCGTGCACGTAATGCACAGGCGAAACCTCAAGCACCCGAGCGGGGGACCGGTTGCGGAGACCGGCTCCCGCATGCCGCGGCGTTGATACGAGAGGACCGCAGGCAATGCCTGCCGACGACCAGCGCCACGGACCCGACGCTCGCCTGCTTTCAAGGGTCCGCCCCATTCCCAAGGGTCCGCACAGGAGCAACCGACCATGGCGACGTACATCGCACTGTCCACCTTCACCGACCAGGGCATCCGCAACGTCAAGGACACCACCAAGCGCGCCGCCGCCGTCAAGGAAATGGGGAAGAAATTCGGCGCCGACATGACCCAGATCTACTGGACGCTGGGCTCGTACGATCTGGTCGTGATCATCGAAGCGCAGGACGAACAGGCAGCGACCGCGTTTGCCATGGCCATCGGTGCGGCAGGCAATGTCCGCACCCAGACCCTGCGCGCCTTCAATGCCGACGAGATGAACGGGATCATCGGCAAGATGCCCTGAGCGTGATGCGGACTGCGACGCACGGCCTCGGCGCCAGTCGGCGCTAATGGGCGCCCTCGACTCCCGTCGACCCGAGCACCTTCTCGAGACGCACCGCGTCGACAACGCCGCGGTAATAGCCTGGCACCCGGCTTCGCGCGCCATACCCCAGCGCCGCATAGAAACCGATGGCGCCTGGGTTGTCGGCCCTGACTTCGACGCCGATTTTTTCCAGTCCGGCGGTCAGCGCGCATTGCTCGAGCCACAGCAGGATGTGCCGGCCCAATCCGCGGCGGCGTTGCGCCGGTTGCACACCGAGAAGGACCAGGTGCGCCGCCGTGTCGCCGTAATCCATGATGCCGACGGCAAGCAGGTCGCCGCGGTCTTCGATAACGGCAACGTTCGTCGTCCTGCTGCGGATGGCGCGCAGGATCCGTTCCGGCGTGTAGCTCCAGCCGAGGCCGTATTCGATGAAGTCGCGCGACAGTCCGGCAATGGCACGAGCATCGCCCGGGGTCGCGAGCCGAACGGAAGGAATCGCCAACACGAGGACGATCTTACGCCCGCGGCGATGGCGCGGAGCATGTGCACGTTCGCGTGTTCGTCGCACTGACACGCGCAGCCTCCGGTCGGCGCCACCAAAAAAAGCCGGACCGCGTGACGGTCCGGCTTGATTCACGCGTCGATCGCTACTGGAGCGATGACGCACACGGTTACTTGGCGACGGTGAAGCTGCTGGTCGCCTGCGTGGTGAGGCTGCCGCTGGTCGCCGTGGCGGTCAGCTTGTAGGTGCCGATCGAGCTCTTGCCCGTGCCCGACGTGAACGAGACCTTGGCATAGCCATTGGCATCGGTCGTGCCGGACAACTTGACCGTGTTGATTCCGTTCGGCTTGAGCGCGTCGAAGCTGACCGTGGCACCGGCAACCGCGACGTTGTTCTTGAGGACGCGCGCGGTCATCGAAACCACTTCACCCGCCTTGTAGCTGCTCTTGCTCGTGGCCACGGTTTCCGTCAGGACGGGCGCCGCGACGGCATAGGTGCTGGAAGCATTCGCCGTATGGACGCTGCCCACGGTGCTGCTGGTGCCCACGCCGATGGCGTTGCTGCCGGCGGCGGCATTGGCGGACGAGGTCACGGCGAGCGTGGCACTGCCGCTGCTACCCGGGGCAAGCGCGACCGAGGAGGCCGACATGGCACCGGTCCAGCCCGAGGGAACGCTGCCGGCGAGGGCGAACGTGGTGGTGCTGCAGCCGCTGCTGTCGTTGTTCTTCACGCTGACGGCATAGCTGTTGGTGGTACCGGCGGCGACCGCGGTGGTCGGGCCGGTCAGGGTCAGCGTCGGCGCGGCGCGGGTGCAGACCGGCGGCAAAACGGCATAGGTGCTGGAAGCATTCGCGGTGTGGACGCTGCCCACGGTGCTGCTGGCACCCACGCCGATGGCGTTGCTGCCGGCGACGGCATCAACGGACGAGGTCACGGCGAGCGTGGCGCTGCCGCTGGCACCCGGGGCGAGCGCGACCGAGGGCGCCGACAGCGTGCCGGTCCAACCCGAGGGAACGCTGCCGGCGAGGGCGAACGTGGTGTTGCTGCAGGCGCTGCTGTCGTTGTTCTTCACGCTGACGGCGTAGCTGTTGGTGGTACCGGCGGCGACCGCGGCGGTCGGACCGGCCAGGGTCAGCGTCGGCGCGGCGCGGGTGCAGACCGGCGGCGGGACCGGGGCCGGGGCACCGGCGCCATACTCGTACGCACCCACGTCATTGGCGGCACCGGTCGGACGCGCGCCCATGACGAAGTCGGTCGTGACCGCACTGATCATCGGCGCCTTGTCGATCACCGGGCTGCCGGCGAGCGGCTCGGCATCGAAGCCAGCCAGGGTCGCATTGGTCAGCTTCGGATCGCTCGCGCAGGTGGCGCCGGTCGGGCAGGTACGCACCTTCCAGCCCATGTTGCCGGAGAAGGACTTGGCCGCCGGAGCACCGCCACCACTGAACAGCGTCTGCTTGGTCGTGTCGGCGTAGTACGGGAAGCCGACCACCAGGTTGTTCTGGATGTAGATCTTGTCGGTGGACGTGCCTTCGCCATAGGCGATCTGCGCGTCGCCTTCGCCGGCGATGGTGTTGTGGCGCACGGTGGCGACGTCATCGCCGGTGAGGATCAACAGCAGCGAGCTGCCATAGGCACGGCAGAGGTCGGCTTCGACCATGAAGTCCTTGCCGCGGAAGTAGGTGCAGTTGCCGACCAGCACCGAGTTCTCGATCAGCGAGTTGCCCTTGAGCTTCACCTGGTTGCCAGCGTTGGCGACCGAGTAGATGCGACGCAGCGTCACATGGGTGGTGTCGGCGCCGTCCATGTAGCGCAGGTCGATGCCGTCGGAGGTGTTGTGGTGGACGAACGCATCTTCGATCAGCCAGTCACCGCCGGTGTCGGTGGTGCCCATGCCGTCGCCGTAGCCGCCGGTCTGCTGCGCCCAGCACGCCCACGGCGCGCCGGTCGCGACCTTCTCGCCGCAGCCGTTCCACGCGATTTCGATGTCGCGCATGGTCATCTTGCCGGAGTTGGACGCACCGGTACCGATGTTGCCGTCCCAGCCCGCGGCGCCGTTCTTGTTGAGCTTGAAGTGCTCCATCGTCCAGTTGCTGAGGCCACCGGCGTTCATGCCGTTCTTGGCCATGCCGTGGATGTTGACGTCATGCACCCAGACGTTGCTCGAGGCACGGGCATACAGGCCCACGCGCGCCCAGGGCATGCTGCTGGTGCAGACGGCCGCGGCGTTGGAATGGTTGTAGACGCAGTCGCTGTTGTCGGTGACCTCGAGGTTGCCGAGTTCGACATTCGAGCTGCCGTCGAGGTTGAGCACGCGGTGCACGCCGCCGATGCCGATGAGCTTCGGGGTCGTGCCCGGCTTGCCCAGGACCTTGGTCGGGGCCGAGCTGGTGCCGCTCGGGATCGGCTGCATGTAGCCGCCGCTGCCGATCTGGTAGGAACCAGCGCCAATCAGCAGGGTGTCGCCACCCGCGATGCGCAGCGCGCCGGAAGGCGGCAGGGCGATGTTCGGATTCTTCCATGCGCAAGCCTGGGCGGTGCCGCTGCCCGGATAGGCAGCGTCGGCGCGGCCGTTGCACTGGCTCGCATCGCCACCGTCGGCGCGCACGTAATAGGTTGCCGCCTGGGCGGAGCCGATGGCGGCAAGGCCAGCCGACAGCGAGAAGAGAAGCTTGGGCAGCTTGCGGCTGCGGAAGGGAACAGACTTCACACACGGTCTCCGTAAGACATAAAGGGCAACCAGGAGCTCCCTCAAACCCCTGATGGGCGCGGACTCTAAGAAGGGGGGTTCGGCGTCGTTGTGCGGTTGGACACAGTTCGTGCCGACCCCACGAATGCGTGCGCCAAGTGCGACGCACGTCGCTTGACGGGCGCGCATTCATGTAAAGGGGGCGTTAAAGGCACGAAAACATGAATAGGGCTTCGCCTATTCAGGTTTTGCCGACACTGTCTGATTGCGCGAAATTTCCGGCCTGCGCAGCCGAAAAGGCGTGGTCAGGAAGCGTGGCGCGCGTCACGCTCGCGAGGGCGTCGGCTCAACCCGTGCCACCGCATGAGCCAGAGGTCGTCGCCCGATCTCCTCGCAAGTCGCCCCCCTGCCCAAACGGAAAACGCCGGCGCGGGGCCGGCGTTTTCGTTGTCGCAACTGTCAGTCGAAGACTGACGTGAGCTGTTTGCACTATGCCTTGGCGCGACGCGGCAGTTTCCACTCGGGACGCACGAAGTGGCAGGTGTAACCCTCGGGATAGCGCTGCAGGTAATCCTGGTGCTCGGGTTCGGCTTCCCAGAAATCACCGGCCGGCGCGACTTCGGTGACCGCCTTGCCCGGCCACAGGCCCGACGCATCGACGTCGGCGATGGTGTCCAGCGCGATGCGCTCCTGCTCGGGCGTGGTGTAGTAGATCGCCGAGCGGTAGGACGTACCCAGGTCATTGCCCTGGCGGTTGCGCGTGCTCGGGTCGTGGATCTGGAAGAAGAATTCCAGCAGGTCGCGATAGCCGATGCGCGAGGGATCGAACACGATTTCGACCGCCTCGGCATGGGTGCCGTGGTTGCGGTAGGTGGCGTTGCGCACGTCGCCGCCGCTGTAACCCACGCGCGTACCGACGACACCGTCCATGCGGCGCAACAGATCCTGCACACCCCAGAAGCAACCGCCGGCGAGGATCGCGCGCTCCAGTCCCGTCATTTCGTTGCTCATCGCACATCCTCCACCTGGTCCAGGTACACACCGTAGCCGGCGGCTTCCATTTCCTCGCGCGGGACGAAGCGCAGCGATGCCGAGTTGATGCAGTAGCGTAAGCCGCCGCGATCGGCCGGGCCGTCGTTGAACACATGGCCGAGGTGGCTGTCGCCGTGCGTCGAGCGCACTTCCGTGCGGATCATCCCGTGCGAGGTGTCGCGCAGCTCGCGCACGTTGGCGATCGGCTTGGTGAAGCTGGGCCAGCCGCAGCCGGAATCGAACTTGGCCGACGAGGCGAACAACGGCTCACCCGAGACGATGTCCACGTAGATGCCGGGGCGGTCGTTGTGCTCGTACTCGCCCGTCCCCGGACGCTCGGTGGCGCCTTCCTGGGTGACGCGGTACTGCTCGGGGGTCAGCCTGGCGAGGGCTTCGGGGGTCTTGCGGTATTCGCTCATGGGGGCTCCTGTGAAGCCGGGTCATCGGCCCGGCAAGGCATGGAACGGCGGTTCCCACTAGATGGGGCCTGCCGCACGGACACCAAGGGAGGCAACGGCCGAACCGACCATTCCGGCCACGGAACAAACCACGCGGCTTTTCTTCTCCTCGTGTGCGGCGGGTGATGCCGAGAACCGTTCCTTCTCCCCGCTTGCGGGGAGAAGGTGGCGCGAAGCGCCGGATGAGGGGCGGCCGTTACCTCGCTGCAGGCGCGAATCCGGGCTTTTCGCCCTGGCAGGGGAGCTCGCTTACTCCCCGCCGCGCACGATCGCGCCCTGCTTCATCACGAACGTCGGGTGCTCGGTCGCACGGATGTGTTCGAGCACGTTACCGGGCACAGCGACCACGTCGGCGAACTTGCCGGTTTCGAGCGTACCGGTCTCGCCATCGACGCCGAGCAGCTTCGCGGCACCCTGGCTGCTGGTCATCAGCGCCGCCGCCGGGGCCATGCCGAGGTCGACGTAGTCGCCGAACTCCTGCGCGTTGAGTCCGTGCGGGAACACCGCCGCATCGGTGCCGAAAGCGATCGGCACGCCGATCTTCAGCGCGTTGCGGAACATCGCTTCATGCGCGGTGCCGGCCGCGCGCGCCTTGGCGCCGATCTTCGGCGGATAGGTATTGGCCTTGTCCAGCACCCACACCTGGGTCATCCGCGTCGGCACCAGGTACACGCCCTTCTGCTTCATCAACTGCAACGTCGCCGGCTGCAGGAAGCTGCCGTGCTCGATCGAATCGACGCCGGCCTCGACTGCCTGCTTCGCGGCGAGGTCGCCGTGGGCGTGTGCGGCTACCTTGCGGCCCCAGGCGTGTGCTTCGCTCATGATCGCGCGCAGTTCCTCGGGGGTCAGCTGCGGCACGTCGACCGGATCGGACTCCGACAGCACGCCGCCGGACGCGCAGATCTTGATCACGTCGGCGCCGAACTTCATCTGCTGGCGTACCGCGAGGCGGCACTCTTCCGGACCATTGCACACGCCTTCGAGCGGACCGGACGGCTTCACCCGCTCGGGCGGAAACGGCGAGCTGTCGCAGTGGCCGCCGGTCGAGCCGATGGCGTGGCCGGCCACGAGCATGCGCGGCCCCTGCGTGATGCCGGCATTGATCGCGTTGCGCAGGGCGACGTCGACGAAATCGGCCGCACCGACATTGCGCACGGTGGTGAAGCCCGCATCGAGGGTGACCTTGGCATTGCGCCCGGCATGGAAGGACTGCTCCACCGGGAAGCGCAGCATGTTGTCGTAGAAGCCCTGCGCCCAGTTGTCGTCGTGGTCGTCGGCGATGTGCACATGGGCATCGATGAAGCCGGGCAACAGCGTGGCATCGCCGAGATCGATGACGCGACTGCCCGCCGGCACGCTGGCGCCCGCGCCGACGCCGGTGATGCGTCCGCCCTGCACCACCACCAGGCCGGGCTCGCTGAGGCGGCCGCTGCGACCGTCGAACATATGCGCGGCCTTGAGCACGATGGTGGCCGGCGGCGGTGCACTGGCCGGTGCCGTGGCGGGCGCCTGCGCGTGGCCGGCGAGCGCCAGCACCAGGCCTGCGGACAACGCTGCAATACGAAGCTTCATGCGACCCCCGATCGATGTGGATGCGCCGAGTGTAGTGACGTCCCGGCGGAATTGAACCATCTCCGTTTTGCCGCCCCGGCATGGCCGCCCTGCCCGGCCACCGTCGTTGTCATCCAGTGGCTGGCACGCAAGGAGCGCTGCGATGAGCACCCGCGAAGGACCCGCGCCGAGGCAGGGCATCCAAGCGGTGCTGCCGGTCTTCCTGCCAGTCCTCCTGCTCTGCACCAGCGCCTGCGCGGGCTTCCCCGCCATGCTTCGACCTGATACACACGCCGATGCGGATCGCGATCCGGCGCCGTGACGCATTGCAGGCCTGCAGGAGGCAACCATGAACCCACCGCTGACAGCAAACGACACGCTCGTGCTTTCCTACCTGAGCCTGCGCAAAGCAGTGGGGCTGATCGGCATGGCCCTGCCGTTCGTGCTGGCCATCGGCAACCTGCTGGTGTCGGGCCCGGGCCTGCGCGGCTCGATGAGCAGCTACTACTACACAGCGATGGGCGACGTCTTCGTCGGCAGCCTGTGCGCCATTGCCGTTTTCCTCATGTCGTACCGCGGTTACGAACACCGCGACGACCGTGCCGGCAACATCGCCTGCATATCCGCGCTGGGCGTGGCCTTGTTCCCCACCACTCCCGAAATGGGGGCCCTGCCTCGCGACCAGATGGTGGGCACGCTGCATCTCATCTTCGCCGCGTGTTTCCTGCTGACCCTGGCCTACTTCTCGCTCGCCCTGTTCCGCCTGATGGCCCCGAACCCGACGCCCGAGAAGCTGCAACGCAACAAGGTCTACACCGCGTGCGGTTACACCATCCTGGCCTGCGTGGCGCTGTGCGCGGTGGTGAAGCTCCTGCCCGGTGATGCGCTGTTGTTGAAGTTCTCCCCGCTGTTCTGGCTCGAAGCCGTGGCCGTGTTCGCGTTTGGCGTGTCGTGGCTGACCAAGGGCGAAGTCATCCTGGCGGACAAGTAACCGGCGCAAGCGCGACGAGGACTGCGCACCAGGCGCACGCGATCGCACTCGTCACGCGCAACGAATGAACCGAATCCGCTGATTGCGGCATCCATCAGTGTGGTCGTCGCGCGACCGGGGCGCTCGCGCGCATCCTTCCCGCTCCTGTGTCCCGGTTGCGTCTTGCGTCGTCAAGGGTCGGAGATCCATTCAACAAACAATTGACGCCATTTGAACGCAATCGCCTGTTTATGTTCGCAACGCATTGCGATGTTCACGGTAAATGAATCCCGGGTTTGATCCCGTAATGCATCAACGAGTTGTTGCGAGTGATGTGGTGACCCATAAGAGTCGACGGCCGCGTTTGATAGGAATGTGCCGAGCGCAACTCGCACCTGCGCCGTGTTCAGGCGCCTTCGTCAGCGACGGGTGCCCCTGGACCTCAAGGAAAACATGTAGTGACTGAGCGCACCAAGGACGAGACGAGCCGCCGCGAGGCCGGCACTGTCTGTCATGACTTCCCCCTCATTCTTCCCCGGAGCAGTTTTCGCCGCTGGCTCAAGGTCGCGGTGGGCAGGAGCGTGCTGCACGCGCGGCCGCAGCTGGTGAGTCGTTTCGAAGCCGGCGAATTGCCGCGGGGCCACTTCCTGGAACGGGCCGCCCTGGCCGCCCTCGCCGACCAATACCGTAAGGCCGGAACCCTGGATCGACTGGCCATCCAGCACGCCCGGTTCTGGTCGCGACAGGACCTGGGCGAACTGTTCTACGACCGCACCGCTGAACGCCTGCAACGGCAGCTCTTCAGCGGCCGCCATCGCCCTGCCCTGGACACGATCGAACACGAGCTGGCAGCGGGGGGCTTTCATACGCTCGTCGAGATCGGCTGCGGAACCGGCGATGTGCTTGCGCACCTGCAGACGCGCCTGCCCGGCCTCAAGCGATGCATCGGCCTGGATCTCAACGGCGTCCAGATCGCACGCAATCGCAAGCGATTCGCCGCGCGCGCGCAACTGGAGTTCCTGGCCGAAGACGCGGGCGATTGGATCAAGCGCAACGCGCAACCCGGCATCGCCTATTTCTCCTATGGCGGCGTTTTCGAATATTTCACGCAGGAGAAATTCCAGGACCTGCTTGCCGCGATCGCCGACGGACCACCGGTGTTGCTGGCCCTGGTCGAACCGATCGGCATGGACCACGACATGGACTCGGCCATCGCCTCGGTACCCTTCGGGCGCGAGATGTCGCACAGCCATGCCTACCCGATCCTCCTGGAAGCAGCCGGATTCGAGATCGCCTGGCGACAGGAGAGCGCCGACCAGCGCTCGCGCTGGATGATGCTCGTTGCGCAGAAGCGCGCCCGCCTGGTGGCTGCCTGCTCGAGCCTGCTGAGCCCGGGCCTGCTCAGCCTTCTGGTCTAGTCGCGGAGGCTCCATCCACGCCCGTTGGTCCGAAGTTCGCCGGCGACCGCGATTTCCCCAGTCTGTCCACGGCTTATCCACAGGGTTATCTGCAGCCCCTCCGGTCGCAGGGGAGTAGCGTGCACACGCTGCATTCCCCTAACGAGGTGTGTGCCCATGAATTGGAACGCGACGGCCAGCAAGTACTACCAGGGTCCGATCGACCGGGTGTTCGTCTCGATGCGCGAGGCGCACGACGTCGACTTCTTCATCGACGAATACCTGCGCACGCGCCGGTTCCCCTTGGACGACGCCAACCGGCGGATGGTGGGCGAGAAGCTGGAAGCGTTCCTGGGCCGCGTGCCGTACCTGTGGGGCGACCTGGCGGCCTACCTCGATTTCAGCTGGCGCACCGAGCACGGAAGGGTTCCGGGCATGAGCGGCGCGCGCCGCTCCGAAGGCCGCTGACCGCTGCGGCCGCTGTCACAAGTGGCCCACCCACCACGCGCTAGATTCTCGCCGCCGGGAAGTGACGCCCCCGGCGCTCAAAAGCCCCGGTGCGGACTCCGCCTTGCCTGCGCCGGGGCTCAACGCAACCAGGGCTTGCTTCGCAGGGACCACCTCCACGCGCGCCGACGCGCGATCCGCAACCAGCCCCCGCTCGCGCCATGCCCGATCCGTGGAACCTGCAACGCTTCGTCGATGCCCAGGCCGCCGTCTATGACGACGTCGTCGGCGAACTGCGTGACGGCCGCAAGGCCAGCCACTGGATGTGGTTCGTGTTCCCTCAACTGCGTGGGCTCGGCCACAGCCCGACCGCGCAGCACTACGGCCTGGCGTCGCTGGACGAAGCGCGCGCCTATTTCACCCACCCGCTGCTGGGCGAGCGCCTGCGCGAATGCACCCGGCTCGCGCTGCACGCAGGCGATGATGCGCATGCGCTGTTCGGCTCGCCGGACGATCTCAAGTTCCGTTCGTGCATGACCCTGTTCCGGCACGCCGCTCCGGACGAGACGCTGTTCGCCGATGCCCTGCGCCAATACTTCGGCGACGCCTCTGACCCACGCACGGACGCGCTGCTGCGCGAGCGTTGACGGACGTCCGACCGCTGGCGGCCAGCGCGCCTGCCGTTTACAACGCCTGATCCCTTTGTTCCGGTTTCGTAAAAACGGCCTTGCATTGCCTGGCGCGCGGCCGCTATCGCGCCGATTTCACATGGTCAGGGCACCGCTTCAGGCATGTTTCCCTGCTATCGCACCTTCCGGGAATCGCGTCCCAAGACCATCCCATACGGAATGGGAGCGTTGGATGGAGGACATACCGAGGAGTAACGATCATGGCTGACAAGAGTATTGCGCTGAGGGCCATTCCGGTCGGGCTATTGCTTGCACTGGCCAGCGGAGGCGCCGCCTTCGCCCAGGGAACCAAGCCGACCGAGGTCAAGGAAATCACCGTCGTGGCACCGCGCATCACGTACCAGACGAAGCGCGAAGGCGGGTCCGTGATACCGAAGGAAGTGGCCATCGCGAAGAAGACCGCGCTAGTGAGCTACGACGACCTCGACCTGAGCCGGAGCGCGGATCTGTACACACTGGAAGACCGCATCGCCAAAGCCGCGGCCACGGTGTGCGAGGAGCTGGCCCAGGAACTCCCCGACGGCGAGCCTGCCACCGCCGTCTGCACACGTCGTGCAACCGATGACGCCATGGCCCATCTGCGGATGATGACCCGAGGTATGGCGACGCGGCCGTAAGCGGAATCGTGTGGGCAGGCAAGTGTTCGGGGAAGAAAAGGGGACGGAGGCGTGATTGCTTCCGTCCCCTTGTATTCGACCTGACCCACTCATTCCTGTGCGGCGAACAACTCAGTCCAGATCCAGGAACTCGCGCATGCGTGCGAGCTCGACGTCGAGACCCGCGCGAAAGGCGGCATCGCGCGGCGCGCGGCCGCCGATGTAACCGAAGTCGCTGGCGAGCGCGCCATCGGCCACGGCCAGGTTGCCCCAACCGATCACGCGGTCGTGCCAGAGCAACGGCAACGCGTAGTAGCCCAGCTTGCGTTTGGCGGCGGGCGTGTAGGCCTCGAAGCGGTAGCTCCAGTCCCAGAACAGCGTGAAGCGGCGGCGGTCCCACACCACCGGGTCGAAGGGCGTAAGCAGGCGCACCGCCGCATCGGGTTTCCAGCGCGTCGAGGTCGGCTTCTCGTCGGCGGGCCAGTACCAGTCGACACCGTCCACGCGGGCATGACCGAGGCGCTGCTTCGCCCGCGCCAATGCCGCCGCACGTTGTGCCGCCCATTGCGGCGCGCCGCCGCGCAGGTAGCCGACGAGCTGCACCAGGCTGGATGCAGGCAGGGGGGCGTATTTGCGCACCACCAGGTCCACGAGGGCGTCCATGCGCGCACTCGCCGTGATCGCATCCGGCGGCGTCGCGTCAACCGCATGGGTCGCATACACGCGCGTGCCGCCCTCGCGGCGCGCGCGGATGCACCGCGCCGCGCGCGGCGATGAAATCGCGCACCGCGTACGCCTGCTTCCAGCGCGCCGGCGTCCAGGCCACGCGCGGCGTGCGCGGATGCATCAGATAGTGGTGCGCGCGCGGCAGGAAGCCGTAATTGACGAAGAAGTCCTCTTCCAGCGGCAGCTTCGGGTAGCGACGCTCGAGGTCGCCGGCGCGATAACCCACGACGCGGTGGCGCAGCGTCAGGTCCTGCGCACGCGCAGGCGCGCGGATCGGATCGGCCTGCACGAAGCCAAGCCGCTCGATCGCCCGCGCGAGCGTGGTCGGCTTGAACAGCGAGCGTGCGACGGCGTAGCGGCGCAGGTGGTCGAGGGTGATCGCCATGCGCTGAAGTCTAATTCAGACCTTCCCTGGCCGGTCCTTGGCCGCTTTGAAGTTGATTCGGACCTACAGCTCTGCGTCCTGGCGACACTCGTCAATATCGTCCTGGGACAGTGCCGCGTAGGGGGCGAATGCTGGCAGCGATGCCTTCAGTTGTTGCTGCAGCGCCATTAACCTCGGCAACCGGTCGCACAGCTCGACCACCGACGTCTCAATCCGGGCAAACTCGGTGTCGATACCCTTCTCGACTTCACCGCCAAGACTGGTGAAGACGCTTTTCAGCGCCTCCCAAACCGCCACTTGGGCGACTTCCGCGCCTCGCGCGCCGATCTTGATGCCTTGCTTGCCCATGTCCGCGGCGAGTCTGCGGTATTCCTGCAGCATCGAACGCTGTTCCGGTGTAACGACAACCGTTTTGCCGTCGATTAAGAGGTCGCCGTCATGCGTGATCTCTGCCTTAGCCTGCCGGTCGTCACGCGAGAGGACGATGCTGCCAGTGTCGGTGTAATACGAGAGAGAGCCACTGCCAAAGGCGAGCTCGGTGTTCGGGACTTTGGCGCCGTGCGTGGCATTGGATTGCATGCCTTTGACCCACGCAGCCACCGCTGCATCAGTCATCGGGCCTCCCGGCCATTGCTTCGCCGGTGTGTACCATTGATTGTTGCCACGCACTCGATTGCGATAGACCTTCAGCGAGTAGCTAAGCTGGGCTTGTCCTGAAGGAAGCTTGGCGGGCACATTGTCGATATAGATCGTATCGGCCGACGTCGGCATTCCCACATGCACGACACCGGGCATGCGGGTGACGATGTCGGCGAGGTCCAGGCATGCGCTCGCACAGCGATCATCCGTCAGGAAGTAAACCTGACCGGCAAATGGCGACTTGAACCCGGCGGAGAGACCTTTCGACGTGGGAGGAGCCGAGCTCCGGTAATAGTCATGCTTGGCTTTCAGCGCAGTCTCGATGCCGTCAGCTACGGAGAAGCGGTACTGAGCCTGGTCCTTATATCCTTGATCTGCGTTGTACTGACCGTCCTCACGCTCGATCGCCGCATTCTGAGCGGATGCGCGCCAATCGGTCGTCCAGTCGAAACTGTTATCGATCGCCGAAGTCGCCGTTTCTCCCCACAAGGCCGACGCGATCTGGCGACCCCAGTCGCTATTCCCCCCGCCGTTACCCCGAACATCAAGTACGACATAGGGTGCGGCGTGCAGGGTCGATACTTTCTTCTCCAACGCCGCGATCAGAGGTTCCATCCCTTTGCCAAGATTCAATGTCGGCACCGAAACAAACCAGACGCCATCGACCTCGCGGACGCCAAGCTCAGGTGTTTCGAGGCCGCGGGCGGCGTCAAGGAAGGGGTCAAAATCTTCGTCACGTAGCGGACGCCAATCAAGCTTGATCGAGCTGACTTTGTGATCGACCTCGATCCGGCATTGCCGGAACTGCGCCGCCTGGTCGTCGCTATAGCTGACGAACAGCCTGACTGAGGCAGCCATTCGGGAGTGTGGGATTCCTGCGTTTGCGCGGTACGGATAGACCCACTGGTTCAGCAGACGGTCCACCGGCTGGGCGTCGCACGACAGCACTCGTGCGCCCTTTGGTACCTGCGGAACTTGCGAGACGGTAACGCGGGTGACGCCAGCCATGTCAGAGGAGCTTAGAAATCCGGGCCACGAAACGTGCACGTCTTGCATTGGAAGGACAAGGAGATGCCCATCCTGGAACCCATTTGTATAGAGCTTGAGTGCACGCCAATAGTCGCCGCTCGACGAGGCCGTGGCGGCAGCTGCCAAAGCACGCTTGCGCCCCTCCTCCAGCCAACGATTGAAAGATGGATCGGCTTTGTTCACCGGCCCGGGATGGTTGTCGCGAATGGTGTCGTGGATCGCGTCGATGTCACGCCTTGCTTCCACCGACCACTTTACCGGCGCTTGCGCCGAAGCTTGGCCTGCGAAGGCCATGGCCGCAGCCAGGACAAAGCCCATTCGCCGGAGACGCGCTGTGTTTCCCGGTTCGTCACAGGCGAGGCCACTTCTGCGTGCACCCGCGTCCTTGGAAGCGCCGGCGATGGTGGTGGTGAGAGGGATGGACGGATTCATTGGATGTGCTCTTGGAAGTCGGCGTATGCCCTGCCTGCGACATGTGCAACCAGGACTCAACGTGTGATTCCAAAGCTACGCGACGGGTTGCAACATAGTGGTTGCAAATATCCGAACATCGCGTTCTTGTTCTGCGAACAAGATGAGTAATTCGCCACATGCCATGTCTGCCGACACGCAACATGCGATGCATGGGTCGACTGCATCATGCATCTCAGCGGCGCGGCCGCAATGTGGCGCGATGCGCTCTATTGCGCCCTGCGCCACGTTTCATTTCACGCCACCATGATTTCACGTGCCCCGACCTGAAGCCGCGGCGGCGGAATCGGCTGCGTACCCATGCAGTTCAGTCAACGGCATCGAGACTGGCGCCGCTTCAACTCGAGGCTGCTCAACAACAGGAGTTCGCAATGAACAGGACATCCCTACCGCTGCTCGCCGTACTCGCTTGTGCGCTGGCTACCACCGGCGTATCACCGGCACAGGCTGCCCATCGCGAAGTCGACTGCACGTTGCACTACAGCCTCACAGGCTGGTCGCTGGTCTACAAGCACACCACCGGCAATGGCCGCATTACCTGCGACAACGGCCAGTCGATGCCGGTGAGCGTCAGTGCCAAGGCCTTGGGCGTGACCGCCGGTAAGTGGCACATCGACCATGGCAAGGGCCATTTCACCGACGTGAACAACATCAATGAAACGCTGGGCCGCTATGTGCAGGCCAGTGCCAATGCCGGTCTGGTCAAGTCCGGCGAGGCGCAGGTGCTGACCAAGGGACCGGTAACGCTCGCACTGGCGGGTGCCGGTGCCGGTGTGAACCTGGGCGTGGATGTCGGTGCGTTCAACATCAAACCGGCGCGATGACCGGATGATCGCAGGATGATCATCGTTTGATTGTCCGTGCGGCGCGGTGAGCCGGAGGCTCTCCACGCCCAACCGCAGTGACAAGGCCCGGCGAGTGTTGCCACTCGCCGGGCCTTCTGCATGTTGGCATTGGCAACCGCGCGTGGGTGGCGATGCCGGCCTTCAGAACGCGAGGACTTCGCGCCGCGAAGGCCGCGACACCGCGTCGACGAGCGTGCTGTCCACCACCGAGGCCACTTGGTAGCCACCGCGCGCGATCGCCGCCTTGGCATCGGCCAGGGTGTAGCGTCCTTCGATGCGCACCAGCTGCGCGTCGAGGTCGAAGTTGATGCGGCCGCCGATATCCACCTGCAGCAGCGCGTGGGTGATGCGGCGGATGCCGTCGTGGTCCTGGAGGCCCTGCAGGCGCAGCTTCATCGTTCTGGTCCCCAGTCGGCCCCGGCTAATGCGGCATCCGAGGGTTCGGCGGCGCCATCCGACTCGCGCCACCATCGCGCCGCCGGATGTGGCGCGGACAGGTCCAGGCGTTCGCCCATGCGCGGCGTGGTCAGCGCGATGCCCTGCTGCGCGCTCAGCGTGGACACGCGCTCGAACGGTTCGGTCCAGGCGTGCATCGCCAGGTCGAAGGTGCCGTTGTGGATCGGCAGCAGCCAGCGGCCACGCAGGTCCAGGTGGGCCTGCACCGTATGCTCGGGTTGCATGTGCACGTATGGCCATTGCGCGTCGTAGGCGCCGGTCTCCATCAGGGTCACGTCGAAGGGGCCGAAGCGGCGGCCGATTTCCTTGAAGCCGTCGAAGTAGCCGCTGTCGCCGCTGAAGAACACCCGCAGCGTGTCGGCCGGCGCGTTCGCATCTCCAGCGGCATCCACGATCGTCCAAGACGCCCAAAGCGTCTTGTTGCCGTCGAACATCCCGCGCCCGGAGAAGTGCTGCGCCGGCGTCGCGGTGAACTGCACGCCATCGACGGTCGTGCCCTGCCACCAGTCGAATTGCCGAACCTTGTCCGCGTCCACGCCCCAGGCGATCAGGCGGTCACCCACGCCGAGCGGGGTGAGGAAGACGTCGGTGGTCTGCGCCAACTGCATCACCGTGTCGCGGTCGAGGTGATCGTAGTGGTCGTGCGAGAGGATCACGCCGCGCAGCGGCGGCAGGTCCTCCAGCGCGATCGGCGGCGCGTGGAAACGCTTCGGCCCCATCCATTGCACCGGCGATGCGCGCTCGGCGAACACCGGGTCGGTGATCCAGAAGCCGCCGCGCAATTTGATCAGCATCGTCGAGTGCCCGAGCCGGAACAGGCTCCTGTCGGGCGCGGCTTCCAACTGCGCGCGGGTCAACGCGAGTACGGGCGGCGCAGCCGCGGGCACCGCATCGGCTGGCTTGTTGAGCAGGACGTTCCAGATGATCCCCAGCGTCTTCAGCAGGCTGTCGGCCGGTTTGGGCACGGGGTTGCGGAACACGCCGTCGACGAATTGCGGCGAGTCGGCATGGGGGCCGAGGGGACGGGGCTTGGCGGCGGACAGCAGGCAGGCACTCATGATCGGGGCAGCTCCGGACAGGGCGGCGAGGCGAAGCGGGCGGGGAAAACAGGCCCGGGCACCGCGCATTGGGGGGGCAAAGGAAGTACACGACACAGTGTAGTTTCTGTTCGAGCGAAAAGTAAACCCCTCGGTGTAAACTTTCCGCATGAGCAGCCTGCCCGCCCCCGCCCCCGCCCGCCTGACCGACCGCAAGCGCGCGGCCATCCTCGATGCCGCCGTAGCCGAGTTCCGCCAGTCCGGGTACGAGGCCACCAGCATGGATCGCATCGCCGCGAGCGCCGGCGTGTCCAAGCGCACCGTGTACAACCACTTCCCCAGCAAGGAGGCGTTGTTCGCGCAGATCCTCCAGCAGCTGTGGGAGCGCAGCATGGACGGGCTCGACCTCGCCTACCGCAGCGACCGCCCGTTGCGCGCGCAGCTGCTGGAACTGGTGAAGCAGAAACTGAGCCTGCTGCAGGACGCCAACTTCTTCGACCTGGCACGCGTCGCGATCGCCGCCAGCATCCACTCGCCGGAACGCGCGCAGGAGATGGTCGCGCGCATGGGCGACCGCGAAGAAGGCCTCACCACCTGGATCCGCGCCGCCGCCGCCGACGGCCGCCTGAAGACCGACGACCCGCTGTTCGTCTCGATGCAGCTGCAGGGCCTGGTGAAGGGTTTCGCGTTCTGGCCGCAGATCACGCTTGGCCAGCCACCGCTGAGCGCCGCGCAGCAGGACCGCGTGGCGGAAGCGACGGTGGACATGTTCCTCGCGTATTACGGCCAGGCGTAACCAGGCCGATCAGTCGTCGCGTTCGCGCTTCAGCAACGCCTTCAGGTTGGCGAACGGATTGCCGGTCGCCGCGGCCGGCGCGTCCCCTGCGGACAACGCCGAACCGGCGGCATGGTCGATATGGCGCGAGTGCTCGTTGTCGTGGCAGTACACGCACAACAACTCCCAATTGCTGCCGTCGGGCGGGTTGTAGTCGTGGTCGTGGTTGCGGTGGTGCACGGTCAGCTCGCGCAGGTTCGCGCGGGTGAATTCGCGCCCGCAGCGCCCGCACACCCACGGATACATCTTCAGCGCCCGCTCGCGATAACCCTGCTCGCGCTGCTCGGCATCGCGCCGTGCCTCGGCTACGACGCGATCGAGTCTGGCGTTGTCCAGCGTCGGTTTGCGGGTTGCCATCTGCAGTCTCGTCAGGCGCGGTTGCGTTGCGTCGACACTATCGCAAATCCGCGTCGCGTCGCGCCACATTGCCATCGCCCTCGCCCCGGTTCTGCGATGATCGTGCGGTGATTTCCTTCATCATTCCCGCCCACGACGAGGCGCGCCTCATTGGCGCCACGCTCGTGTCGATCCAGGCGGCGGCCGGTGCGCTGGGGCTCGCCCATGAATGCATCGTGGTCGACGACGCCTCCGGCGACGACACCGCCGCGATTGCCCGCGACCTGGGCGCGCGCGTGGTCCGTGTCGAGTACCGCCACATTGCGGCCACCCGCAACGCCGGCGCGCGTGCCGCGCGCGGCCAGCGATTGTTCTTTGTCGATGCGGATACGCAGGTCGATGCCGAGCTCCTTCGCGCCGCCTTGCAGGCGCTGGATGCGGGCGCGGTCGGCGGTGGCTGCACCGTGCGGCTGCATGGTCCGCTGGCGTGGCACGAACGCCTCGCGGCGGCCGCAGCCGTGGCTGCGCTTCGCCTCGCGCGCATCGCACCAGGTTGCTTCCAGTTCTGCACGCGTGCCGCCTTCGAGGCCACCGGCGGCTACGACGAGCGCTGGTTCGCCGCCGAAGACATCGTGATGAGCCGCGCCCTGGCCCGCGTCGGCCGGTTCGTGCTGCTGCGCAATGCGGTGCATACCTCCAGCCGCAAGCTGCACACCTTCAGCCCGGGCGAACACGGACGCCTGATCTGGCACTTTCTGCGGCACGGCCGCGCCATGCTGCGCTCACGCGACCGGTTGGCGCTTTGGTACGAGAAGCGCCGGCACTGATCGGCACGCGGCGCACCGCAATCGCCTGGCCGACGCAGCGGATCAAGGAGAGAGGCGAAGCCGCTTGTTCGCGACAGCGTCGAGCACTGGTTCGTCAGGGCGCAACGCGGCGTTCGTGAACTTCGCCAAGCGATACCCTCTGGGTGGGCTAGCTTTGTAGCCGTGCGCTCAACCTGACGATCCGAACTTGAGGTCGCTGCGTTGTAGCGTCGCGCCCCTTCTGGCGTGTCCATCGGAACGGACATTGAATCGATCCATGAATGAGCAAGCTCCGCCCAACACGGGCCCCGGCATGTTGCGCGGCATTCTTTCTTTCAGCGTGATGACTCTGCTCAGCCGGGTCTTCGGGCTGGTTCGTGATGTTTCCTTCAGTCACGCATTTGGCGCCAATTGGATGACCGACGCCTTCTGGGTGGCATTTCGCATCCCCAACTTCATGCGGCGCCTGTTTGCGGAAGGATCATTCTCCACGGCCTTTATTCCGATACTCACGGAAGTTAAAGAGACACGCCCGCACGCTGACCTGAAAAACCTGGTATCCCGAACCGCTGGGACTCTAGGCGCAGTTTTGTTGCTGATCACCGCGCTCGGCATGCTGTTTTCACCGCAGATCGCGACCATGTTCAGTGATGGCGCGAATTCGGAACCCGGTGAGTTGAGTTTGATAGCTCAACTGCTGAGGGTGACCTTCCCCTTCCTGCTGTTCGTGTCGCTTACTGCGTTGGCGAGCGGCGCGCTGAACAGCTTCCACCGCTTCGGCTTGCCGGCATTGACGCCGGTGATCCTCAACCTGTGCATGATCGCTGGCGCCCTGCGGGGTTCACGACACTTCCATCCGCCAGTCATGGCGATGGGCTGGGCGATCCTGGTCGCCGGCATTCTGCAATTGCTGTTTCTGCTGCCGCAAATTGCGTCATTGGACTTGTTGGCATTGCCGAAGTGGGGATGGAATCACCCCGATGTGCGCAAAGTGGCGAAACTGATGCTGCCCACGCTGCTGGGTTCTTCGGTCGCGCAACTGAATTTGCTTTTCGACACCTTCGTGGCGACACGCCTGGTACACGGATCGCAGACGTGGCTCTCACAGGCCGATCGATTCCTGGAATTGCCCCTCGGTGTATTCGGAATTGCCCTGGGCACGGTCATCCTGCCTGCCCTCTCCCGCCATCACATCAATACCGATCGCGCCGCCTTCTCCAGATCGCTGGACTGGGGGTTGCGAGCGACGTTGATCATCATATTGCCCGCAGCGACTGGCCTCATGCTGCTGTCGACACCCTTGGTCGCGACAGTATTCCAGCACGGCAAGTTCACGGCGCACGACACATGCATGACGGCGATCTCGGTATTCGGCCTGAGCTTTGGATTGCCGGCTTTCGCACTGGTGAAAACGCTGCTGCCGGCGTTCTATGCGCGCCAGGACACTGCGACTCCGGCGCGTGCTGGCATAGTGGCGTTGGTGGCCAATATGCTCCTCAATGTATTGCTGCTATGGGCGCTTTACGCGATAGGGTTTGCTGCGGATCAGCGCGCTGGCCATGGCTTCATGGAAGCGATGGCTCACAGGCCGGGCATGCATATCGCGCTTGGAATAGCGAGCGCGCTTTCGAGTTACATGAATCTATGCCTGCTCTGGCATTTTCTTCGTCGTTCCAGAATCTACGACCCACAACCCGACTGGGCGCGATTTGTCACCAGGAGCGTGATCGCGAACGCGCTCATGGCGGCTTTCATAATTGCAATGAGGCAGCAGGGCCCGGATTTTCTTGTGGCGAGCGCGGCAGTGAAGATCTTGTGGCTAGCCGGGATCGTCGTTGGTGGAGCGGTTGTCTATGGAGCCGTGATGTTGTCCTTGGGCTTCCGCACGCGCGATCTTGGAAAGCACTAAAGAAGGCCTGAAAAGCGCGGCCAGATCGCCGCAGGCGAATGCATGCGAGATGACTGGTTTCGGCAATCGCATGTCAGATAACGAATAAGTAACAGTCGCGGGCGCACTGTGCGCTGGCACTACGACGCAATGTCGTAACGGCCACTCAGCCGCGCTGCACTTTCCCCTCCTTCTCCGCACTGAGCCCCGCGTCCCCGCTTTCCGCAGGGACCACGGCTTCGGCCGTTTTTCGATTTCGCAATCCGCGAATCACACCCAAAAGGTACGCATTCCATGAACACCATGAGCACCCCGAGCACCATCCCGAACAGCAAGAACCTCCTCGACACCGCCGCCGCCAACGGCTCGTTCAAGACCTTTGGCAAGGCCATCGAACGCGCCGGCCTGGGCGAGACCCTGCGCGGCGCAGGACCGTTCACCATCTTCGCCCCGACCGACGCCGCGTTCGACAAGCTGCCGGCCGGCCGCCTGGAAACTCTGTTCAAGCCGGAGAACAAGGAAGAACTTGCTTCCCTGCTGAACTACCACGTCGTCACCGGCCACAAGATGGTGGCTGATGTCGGCAAGTGGGAAGCGGCCAGGACCGTCAATGGCCAATCGGCGCCGATCAAGCTGACCGACAACAAGGTCAGCATCGACGGTGCGATGGTCACCTCGCCCGACATCGGTTCGAGCAATGGCGTCCTCCACGGCATCGACAAGGTCAATATTCCGACCAAGCCGACCAAGCAATAACTCGTTGCTGAGTTACGGAACGGCGGGGCTCTGGCCCCGCCGTTTTTTTATCTACTCTGCTTTGAGCCGTCGTTTCATATCGGCGTAGGCAATGTGGACGAGCTCTCTCAAGGCCGCATCATCGATCTTCTGGCCGGGCCTGAGCTTGACGTGCCGCATGAACCTGCCCGTACCTTCCAGAAAGCCGCTTGCATCGGGAAGTTCGGCACCACGAAAGAATCCTACGTTCACGTGATCCCTGAACGCATTGACGTAACCGAATGCGGCATCTCCGACACACGCCGTTGGATGACCGTCATGCAACAGCTCCCTGACGTCGTCTCCACAGGCCCGCATGACAGCGAACCAGTACCGGGCGATCTCCCCCAACCCGCTGGCATGCCCACGCATCCAGGCCTCGATGGATGGCTCTCGCTCCACTGCGCTGGGAAACCGCAGGAACTGGCTCATTGGGCTGCTCGCGTCTCCGCGCAGTGTGACCTGGTGAAAACCCGCCTGCATGCACTAGTGCCCTGGACCGTTCTATGCCGCTGCGAATCGCGGATCAATTGTCCTCGCAGTCAGGCACGCCTTGCGACGGCCGGGTAGCGCGCCGGCCTACGCCAAGGCACGGATTTCGAAGCGTTTGGGAAGCTCCCCCGAAATAGTGATGCGGTAAGCCCCTGGCGTGGGCTCGCCGATGGCCTCGCCACGCGCGAGGCGATGCAGCACCGGCGTCGGCTCGACTGGCCAGTCGAACGCATGGGTTCGCGCGTCGCCGTCGCGGACCAGCAGCAGCGCGCGTTCGAACTGCGCCACCAGCGCCACCAGTCCATCGCGATGCGTGGCCAAGGCAGCCAGGAACGCTGGCGCCTGGGTTTCGCGGAACGGCGAAATGTTGTGCCGCGCGATGAAACCGCTAACCGCATCAGCGAGCAGTCCGCGTTGCCTGAGCAGGACGAACGTCAGCGGGCACGTGCGTTCGAGCACGTAGACGCGCCACAGGAACACGTTCCGGCGTGCTTCCTGCAGGTAGGGCGAGCAAGCGACGCGCTTGAAATACGGGTCGTCGTTCGCCTCCAACGGACGATTGTCGCGAACTAGCGCCAGCAGCCTGCGCTCATGCGTCGCCAGGTCCATGGCGCTATCCGTTCAGCGCGAGCCGCAAGCGGGCCAGTTCGCCGACGATCGCATCGTGACCCAGCAACGGCACCGCTTCCGGCATGAACTCGTACACCGCCACGTCCGGGCGCGCTTCCGCCCGGGCCAGTACGCGGCGCGCGATCTCCACGGTCGAGTCGCAGGTCAGCCTGGAATGCACGTCGAGCCGGATGCCGTTGTGCTCCACTCCACCGGCCAGGTGCATCTCACGCACGAGACCGATATCGAGCTCCTGCAGGAAGCCTGTGATGTCCAGGTCGTGGTTGTGGGCATCGCATTCGAGGTTGTGCGGATCCAGGATCAGCCCGCAGCCGGTACGCCAGCCGATCGCATTGAGGAACCCGGCGGGCGAATAGTCGCCCGGCGCATCGGGAACGACGTGGACGATATGTTCGAGCAGGAAAGGCAGTGGATAGCGTTCCTGCATAGCCAGGACACGATCGCATACCAGCTCCAGCGCCTCTTCCGTCCTCGGCAGCGCGAGCATGATTCCCAGGTGTTGCCCGTCGACCTTGGTATAGCCCAGATGCTCGCTGTGCCAGGTCACCGGGACCTGGTCGAGGAAGTCGTCCAGCAAGCGGAAGTACGACGCCGACCACCCTTCGTGAGAGCCGATCGACAGGCTGACGCCATGCACGATGATCTTCGCGGCCGACCCGATGTTCTTCAGTTCGCACATCACGTCCTTGTCGAGCGACAAGCGATCGCCCTTCAGTTCCGCCATCGTCTCCAGCGTCACCTCCAGGTAGTCGACCAGGGGAAGCATGCGTTCAAGCAAGCGCGGGTCGCGACCTTCGTAGGACACACCCAACGCCAGCCTGTCGCGCTGTGCTCCGGTCCCACACGCCGGCCCTGCATCGACTCCTGGAAGGACACACGACATCGATCAGCCCCTGGTGAACACTCCACCCTGGATGTTCGGAATTTTCGTCAGCTCCGCGAGCCCGCCCAGGTGCGGATCGCCGCGCACGAAGCTCAGATCGAACCCGGTCAGGCCGCAGTTGCAACCGCCCTTCACCACTTCCTTGATGGCGCGTTCCAGCGCGGCGTGCAGGTCCTCCAGGGTGACCTTGCCTTCCGCCACCACGATCCTGAGATGGGCGGCATCGGATTTCCTGATGACTTCCTGTTGCATGGTCTGATTCTCCTCGTCGTGATGAATGCGCCGCGGACGGGTCGAACAGGCGGACGCATTGAGGACTACGCAGCGGCTCCCGCGCACAGGTCAATGACGGCTGCGCGAACGTTGTCAGCGCCACTGTGCACGGATAGCACATGGCCGCGCGCCTTGCGGGATTGCGTAGAACACAGCAGGACTGAGCAATTGCGCTCAATCCCGCTGATGACTCAGTAGCGCTGCTTGCGGCGGGGTGCTCCAAGGAGGGCGAACATGGAATGGCAACAACGCCGGGGCCGCACGCCCGATGTCTCTGCCCCCCTGTCCATCCGCATCCGCCATGCGCGGCGCATCGCGCAGCTGACCCAGGCCGAGCTCGCCCGGCGCATCGGCGTGGGACCGAGCGCGGTCGCACAATGGGAACTACCGGAGGGCACGTCGCCCACCGTCGATCACCTGATCAAGATCGCCGCGCTCTGCGGCACGGCATTCGAATGGCTTTCCACCGGCCGCGGATCGGTCACCTCCGGCGAACAGGACGTGCCGGCCGTGAGTGGTTCCGGGCTCGCACTGGACGAACTGGAAGACCGGCTGCTGATGGCCTTCCGCAGGATCCCCGCGCGCAAGCGTTCGCACCTGGTGCGCTGGATGGAAGATTTCTTCTGATCCGCGACAGGCGCTCTGTTTGCCGGCAGCGTCCCGGTTATTGCGACCTACGCGCGACACCAGGCGGATGGCGCGACAGCTTGCCCGCTACTACTCCGCCGCAAGGCGCGCTTCGGCCGCGGCGATCATGGCCTGGAAGCGCGGGTGCTCGTGGAGGGCGGTCAGGTCGGGATCGACCTTGGCGTAGTTGAGGATGCCGACCGTCGCCTTTTCGAACACCGGGGCGAGCAGGTCAAGGGCCGCCTCCAGCTCGTGCAGGAAGATGATCAGCACGCAGGAGAAGTTGTAGCGCATGTTCCAGTTGTCCGGATCGATCAGCAGCGCGCGGTTCATCCGCTCCTTGGCGCGCTCGGCCTCGCCCAGCGCGGCATTCGCGTAGCCGCTGTAGCCCAGTACCGTGCCGTTGTTCGGATCCTGCGTCAGTACTTTCTCCGAGCGCGCCAGGGTCAGTCGCGCCGCGCGCTGTGTGCCCTGGGCATTGCCAACGGTGTGATAGCAGCTGACCAGCATGGCGGCCGAATTCAGATCCGAGTCCATCAGCGCCGTCGACTTCTCGAAGTAGCGGACGGCGTCGTCGAAGCGGTTCTCCCGGTAGCTCAGGTACCCGGCCCAGCGGTTGACTTCGTAGGACTCCGGATCGAGCTCCAGGGCAATATCGATCTCGGCCGCCGCCTCGTCCCGGCGGTCGGTTTCCCCGAGGATCCTGGCTTTCACCGCATGCGCCTCGGCCAGGCTGGGATCCAGCACCAGCGCGCGCTCGGCCGCGGCCAGGCCGTCTTCGCCGCCGCGTCCCAGTACGAAGCGCGAGGTCATCTGCCCGAAGGCCATCAGCGCCCATGCGCGTGCGTAGCCGGGGTCGAATTCGGTAGCGCGGACGCACAGGCGGATGATCGCTTCGGCCCGGCGCGAGTCGCCTTCATGGCCGGTGACGTAGAGCTGGCGTGCCATCAGGTAGAGGTTGTACGCCTCGACATTGACGGTGCCGCGCTGCTCGATCGCCTTCTTCTCTTCGGGCAACAGCTTGAGCTTCAGCGCATTGACGATCGCCTGGGAGATCTCGTCCTGCAACGCGAAGATGTCGTTGAGGTCGCGGTCGTAGCGCTCGGCCCAGACATGGTCGTTGCTCGTGCCGTCCACCAGCTGGGCGGTGATGCGCACGCGGCCGCCGGCCTTGCGCACGCTGCCTTCCAGTACATGACTGACGTTGAGCTCGCGCACAACCTTCGGCACGTCGACCGGCTTGCCCTTGAACACGAAGGCACTATTGCGCGAAGTCACCGCCAGCGCCGACACCTTGCTCAGGTCGGTGATGATGTCCTCGGTGATGCCATCACTGAAATATTCCTGCTCCGCGTCGCCGCTCATGTTGACGAACGGCAGGACGCAGATGGAAACGCGCGCATGCGCGCGTGGGATGGAAGGGCTCGCCGCCACCGCGTTCGCGCGCGGCGCCGCCGCGGCAGCGCCGCTGCCGGCGATCATCGTCTCCAGCGCGCGCAGCACTTCCTGCAGCTGCGGACTGTGGGCATCGCCTGCCACCCCATCCAGGTCGGTGGTATGGAAGGTGCGCACGTCGATGGGCAGGCTGGCCTGCTCGAAGCGCACCGGCACGAGGATGCCGCGCTCGGCCGCCTCACGCGCCTCGCCGCGTACCCAGCGCGATTCAACCGACTTCGGGGTCCAGACCACCAGTACCGACTTGGCGAGCTTGAGCTCGGTGGCGATCTGGCGGTCGAAGTCCTGACCGGTGGCGATGTCCGGGTCCCACCAGACCGACCAGCCCTGCGCCTCGATCGCGGCGACCAGCGGCGCGACGCGCCCTTTGTCGCTGCGGGCGTAGGAAACGAAGACGTCGGCCATACGGGGACCTCATGCCGGAGCGGTCCTGGCGATCTTACGCCTCGATTCGGCGCGGCCGGGGTGCGAAAGTCCAATAGGGGTCTGCCTGGACAAATACACCTGCCCCCTTCCCCCTGATCAGATGTCCCTCGAAAAAAGCCCCGCACTTGGCGGGGCTCTGGTGTCACAGCGGACCTATTTCACTCGTGCACTTACAACAACTTGGTCCGACGCGCAAAAACACCCCCGCAGCCATCCCTAGAACACCAACACTAAAGATGAGATTGCGATGGCAACAACGTTCTGGCTCCATCCAGCGGCATATCCAATAATCGACATCAGAGCGAAGAAGCCGCTTGATAGAAAGAATGCGACACCTACCAGCTTCATGGTTCACCTCACAGCGATTCGCACCTTCCAGCGCTTACTTGGCCCCAGGCGCCTGTCCATTGAACGTAACGCCACGCACGGTTGGATCGAGGGACATCACGAAGCGCTGTTCGTAGCTGCCATTGCCCAAGTCGACGCGATAATCCAGCAGGCTCCCACCTTGGGGGCCGTTCTGCAGGAAGTCATCAACGATTCCATCGTAGAACGCCGTGTTGCCCCCCAAGCCGATGGTGCCTGCGCAAACACTCAGGCCACATGCAAACTCTCCAAGGGACGCCTTGTCGCCCAACTTGCCCTCCCACCGCTTGCGTTCCGCGAGGGTGAGATCCTGAGCCAGCGGATCTGCGGCCGCGTCAGACTTCAGCCGGTCCACGAACTTATCGAACTTATCCGTCTTGATGATCTGGGTGACCTTGGCAGCGGACAGACTGTCGCTTTCCATAAGGGTCCGTTCCGAGCTCAACAGGGCCGGGAATCGCGGCTGTGGCGCGGCCGTGTTGCCAGCCGCTGGAGCCTGAGCTGGCACGGTGACTACGACCGAGTTTGTTGCCTGGACCTCGGCCAGAACATCTTTCATTTCGGCGGGTGCTTCCGTCGCTGCGGTCGCGCCTCGATCTTCTGTCAGCCCTTTGTTGCAGCCTGCGCAAGCAAGTGCGCTGCCAATGGCCAGCATAAGTAATAGCTTGTTCACTATGTCGTCCTTGTTTGCGGTGATCCACAAAGTAAGAGCGTTCGGGAAGACTCGAACGCCCGGTTGAAGACCGGCGGTTACTGCAACTGGAACCTCACCCGCCCACCGCAGCAGTCCCGCACGGTGTAATTGCCATTCGAAACCGTGACACTGCACGTATGGGTGCAGGTGTACCTGGTTCCGTTGAAAATCACCGAATCTGCCGTCGCGAACATCGGGTACATCGCAGCCAAGGCAAGAATTGCGGTGCTCAACTTCATCTTATCCATGATGCCTCCTTGTTGACCTGGTTTTGCAGGGCCAGTACGCACCGGCGATCCGACCGTTCCTGACGCTGCGCCCCAAAAGCCAACTGACAGAAGAACTCATCGTTCAAGGCAAGACACGAACATGAAGTTGCAGTTTTGCGAACGAATCGCCCCTCGCTCCGAGGTCAGTCGGGCGCAACCCCGGAGCAAGCGGGACGCATGCCCTCCAGTGGAGCGAGTACGCGCGGGCTACCGTCCCGGGCCTTGTGCTCCCGATGCAGTCGCCGGGGTCTGACCGCCCGCAGGCTTGGCGGGAGGCAGGTGCAGGCCCAACAAGGCCTGGCGGGTATCGATGTCGATGCGGTTCTCCGCGCCGGCCTGGCGATAGGTGATCGCCACGGTGTTCGGCGACGGCATGATCGGGTAGAAAAGATCCAGCATCTTCTCCTCGCCCGGCGCGAGCGTGACCGGCAGCGGCGTGTGCCGGGCGCGGATGCGCTTGTCCATCTTGTGGGCGCGCACCGCGCGCACGACGCCGACGGTACCCAGCACGGGGCCGGTCACCATCAGTCCGGCCGCGGTACCCAACGCCGCGGAACTCGAACTCGCGCCGCCCATGATGCCCAGGCTCAAAGTGCTGCCGTAGGCGAGGCCCGCGACCGTCGAGCCCATGCCCAGCGCGGTCATGCCTGCACCACCCAGGCCGGTGTAGACCGCAACGCCCTGCTCCTTGTAGCGCTTCGCCGTTTGTTTCGACGCCTTGATCAAGGCGCTGCGCGAATCCATCGTCGTCGCCACCTGACCACTCGAGTCCTCCACAACCACGCCGCTGATTTCGACCGGCAGCGACGAGATGTTGCGCACGCGGACGAGGTATTCGTCCCACACCGCTTCCTCAGCCCACGAGCCGGGGCTTTCCGACACCAGCACCCAGGTCAACTGCGCCTGCAGATGCGGCGAACTGGCTTCGGCCACGATCCGGTCCGTCGGCGGTGGTGGTGCGTTCTTGACGATCTTGGCGCCACAGGCGCTGAGCGCCAGCGCCATCAACAGCACGGCGCCGTGCAGACGGATATTCATGGCTGCCCCCCCAGGCATGCGACGCGTCGATGCGCGTCGCCCGCATGCTACGTCAGAACCAGCGGCCATAGGCCAGCGACGGCCCCGGCATCGATGCGCATCTCTTATCCGCCTCTCGCCTTCCGACGCCCGACCCAGATGTGGAACGGCAGCCAGAACGCGGCGAACAGGCCCAGCGACCAATGCGCGAGGCTCACCCAGCCGCGCCACTGCTCATCGCCCAGGTAATAGAGTCCGGCCGCGCTCACGGCGAGCCACAGCATCAGCGCGGCCATGGTGCCGCCTACCCAGCGGTGTCGGGGCCTGCTCCAACCGCGGCGCACGTGCGGAAACCACACCAGGCCAAGCACCCACAGCAGCAGGAGTCCGCACACGCCGTGCATGACCAGGCTCGGGTGCTCGAAAGGTGAGGGTTCCGGACCGAACTGACCTTCGTGACGAACGAAGTGGTGCAGCAGCAACCAGGCGGCACCGCTGAGCGCGCACAGCGGGCCGACGACATAGACCCAGGCGCGTACCCATGCAGGCAGGCGCAGGCGTTCGTGTCCGTGGTGTTTCATCACGACAGTGTCCGCACGTGGCCGGTGGAGTCAATCAGCGCGGCATGCGCGCGCAGGCGTCGCAACAGAGGGAGCGCGCCGTCTGGGTCGACCAGCACGACCTTGGTCAGCGCATCGGCCCACAGCGCGCGCGGTGCGCAGACGCTGGCCGACATGCCGTGGCCAAGCGTGCCGTTGCTCCGCGGGTCGACCAGCGCGCTGCGGCCGTGGCGGGTGCTGAAGTAACCGGCGCTCGTCGCGACGGCTCCCTCGCGCACCTGCAGCAGCGGGAGCGAGCGCGCGGGATCGCGCGGGTCGCGTACGTGTACGGCTTCCTGGGCCGCACCGAAGACGCGCAGATCGCCGCCCGCATTGACGACACCCGAGTGCACCCCGTGCTGGCGCAGCACGGCGACGGCACGATCAACCGCATGGCCCTTGGCGATGCCGCCAAAGTCGAGCCATACCGGGCGGCGGAAGCGCGCGCTTTGATGTGGAAGCAGCTCGATGTCGCGCCAGGTGGCGTCCGGGTCGGGCGACGGTGCGTCGGGTCGGGGCAGGTGCCCGGAGTGCACCAGGCGCGCCGCGACGGTGGGATCGAAACAACCATCGCTCGCACGCGCCAATGCAAGGCTCGCACACAGCACGCGCCACAGATCGGCACCGACGCGTTGCGGCGAGAGGGCCGCCTCGCGGTTGAGGCGCGCGAGTTCCGACGTGGCGTCGTGGAAACTCATCGCGCGATGCACGGCCTCGATGCGTGCGAACGCGGCGGCGAAGGACGCTTCCGGGTCGCCGTCGCAGGCATCGATGCGGATCGCGACGAACGTGCCGAGCAATGGCCGGACGCGTTGCGTGGCAACCACACCGCACGCGTCGTTCGCGCCCACGGCCGCTATTTCCCCGCGACGACTAGCTGATGCGTTGCCAGCAGGCGACGCACGCCTTCGGTGACGTGCGCGCTCGAGATCGTGGCGCCGGACAGGTTGACGATATCGACATCGAGCTTGAGCGGCGCGCCGAATTTCTTGCCGGTGAACTGCGCACGCCACTTGGGATTGCGCACCTCGCCGCCGTAGGTTTCGCGGTAGTCGAGGATTTCCAGCCCGGCCACGGCACCGCTGGCGTCCAGCGCCAGCGCGTAGGTGATCATCTCGTGCTTGCCCAGCACCTGGTCGACATAGAACCAGGCGCCGTTGGCCGCGCGCCATACCTGCAGCTTCGGTTCGCGAACACGCAATCCGCTGGCCTTCTGCACGGCCTTGGCCTGCGCCGGCGTCAGCGTGATCGCGACCGGCGTCAGCGCCTGTCCTGGAAGCAGCTTCTGCTGCGCCTGTTCAACGGTGAAGTACGTCGTCGCCATTGCCGGCGCCGCGACGAGCACGGTGGCGGCAGAGAGCAGCCATTGCACGTGGAAGTCGCGGCGCATTGTCATGGCCTCACTGGATGCGGATCAGAAATTGATGCCGGCCTTCAGGCGCACTTCGTTGCGTTCGCGCTCTTCCAGGTGCAAGCGGTCGGAGCGCTCGGCGTCCGTGGGGCCGCCCTTGATCTGCGGCATCCACGTCAACGTGGCCCAGTACTTCTGGCCGCCGTAGTGCAGGGTCGGACCGACGTACCAGGCCCAGAACTCGCGCGAGCCGTATTCGGGATAGGCCATGTCCAGGCGCGTTTCGACGCCGGCGAACCAGTTCGACGCGAAACGGTAGGACGCACCCGCGCTGTTTTCGACGTACAGCTCCGACTCCCACGCGCCGTCTTCCTGCTCCCACTCGGGTTCGAGGGTGAGGTTGTAGACCGTGACGACCTGGCCGTCGAGGAAGTTCTTCTGCAGGATCAGCTTGCTCTCGATGCCGACTTCCTTGAAGCGCTCGCCATCGGGACGGTGCTGCGTCAGGTATTCGGGCTCGAGGTACAGCGCGAGGCCGTAACCGTTGCGCTCGGGGCTGCGCAGGCTCCACTTCATCGACGCCTTCACGCCGTCGAAGTCGAGGTTGCGATCCAGGGTTTTGGCTTCGCCCGTTTCCTCATCGACGATCGCGCCGCCGGAGTAGTCGTAGGTGCGGCCGGTCAGGTAGAACGAGGTCTGGAACGTGTCGGTCCAGCCGTGCTCGTATTCCAGCTGGACGTCGTTGGCGCGGTAGTCGCCTGCGCCCTTGCCGGTGCGCTGGGTCCACCAGAGGTAAGCCTCGTTGCGGCCGGCCGGCAGGGTTTCCGAGCCGTAGGAGTAGCCGAAGTAGTTTTCGTCGGCCTGGGCGGCGCCGGAAAATGCGAAGAGGGACAGCAGGCAGGCTGCAGTAAGGCACCGCGCGCGCATCGGGACACCTGGACGGGGAGTTTAGGATGCGAATCATTCGCATTTATGGCGTCGGTGTCAATCGTGAGAACAAACAGCGGGGCCAGAGCAGGTTCCTGGAAGGACCAGCACTCTGACCCCGTTTCCTGTCTTTACCTTCGCTCCCTCAAATGCCGCGCCAATGCCCGCAACCCATCATGTGAAGGACGTCGCGCGTCTGCGCTACGAGATAGATCACACGGTCCGGATAAATAATGACGTCGGGAGCAGCGGCCAGCTCGGCGAACGATCGCATCGCCGTGCACGCCAGCGGAGTGCGATGGGCGCCCATGGCCCATGCCGTCAGATCCAGGTAGCCATTGAGTGAGCTGCGGTTCGCGTCCTCGATCGCCACCAGCGAATTCAGGTCGACGCGCATGTCGGCAACCGCTTCGCCCGGTGTGATCGCACCTGACACCAGCGCGAAGTTGACGGCGAAGCCCATCGACAGCTTCATCACATTGCCCAGCCCGGGCGGCAGGGCCTTGCCTTCCTGGAACCCCCATTCGCGGATCGTGCCGTCGGTCAGAACGGCCGCGGCCTGGCGCCAGTCGCCTGCACCCAGCGCTCGCGCCGGAGGCAGGTCCAGCGGCACCGGGCGCGGGTTGTCGAAAATGTCGCCCCACGCCACCACCGTGCCGTCGGATTTCAGCGCCAGGTTGTAAGCGTTGCCGACGTCGATGGCGACCACGTCCGCCAGCCCGGGGGGAATGTCGAGCTCGCCGTCGATGTTGCCGCCCCACGCCACCACCGTACCGTCGGATCGCAGCGCGAGTGCGTGGCTGCGGCCGGCCGCGATCGCCATGACGTTGCTCAATCCCGTCGGCACATCGGTCTGTCCGGACGTGTTGTCGCCCCAGGCCACGACGTGCCCATCGGAGGTGAGCGCCAGGCCAAAGTTGGCGCCGGCGGCGATTGCCACTACGCCTGAAAGATCCGCCGGCACCGAGGCCTCGCAGGTGGGGTCGTCGCCGCGGGCAGTCACCGTGCCATTGCGGCGCAGGATCAGCAGGCAGCTCAAGGACGCGGCAATGGCCTTGGCGTTCCGCGCCCGTACCACCGGCGGCATGGTGCCGATCTCGATCACCTCGCCATTGGCACGCAGCACGTACGGCACTGAAATGGCGACCGCGTCGTCCAGCGAATAAGGGATATCGAGCGCCGTGTTGCCTACCTCACCGCCCCAGGCGACCACGCGGGTCCTGGCCGGGGCGGCGAACGCCGCGGAAGAACACAGCAGCAGGCAGACCGCCAACACCCCGCACCACGCCCGAAGACGCGCGCGGCCCGGCCCGGCTCGGCCAGCGTGTGCGGTGATTGCGATCGTTGACAGGGCAACCGTTGACATAGCGTCTCCTCCATTGAGGTGGTCCTTGGCACATGGCCGGCAGTCCTTGCTGTGGATGCTGTCTATCCGACTGCCAGATCGATTCGATTACGCGAAGCGATGACTGAAATTACGCAGGAATCCGAAGGCACCGGACACTGTGATGGCGATGAATTCCTGAACCGGCTGGAACACTGGGTCGCAGTGCGAAGTGGCACTGGAGTGCAGAGAAATCTGAAGGCTTCATCAAGTCTGGTAGCGCTGGTGCAGCTGGTCGAAGTCCGGATTCGTGTTGAGCATGGCGTACGTACCAGCACTCCATGTCGAGGGCGACGCCGGCGCGGCGGTTCGATTCCGCACCTGATCGACGGTGCAGAACTTGCGCTTGGCGTTTGTGCACGCGATCGTCGCCGCCCCGCTTCGCCTGGGCTTTTTTCCGCGGCGCTCATGCAACTCCATTGCATCGGCTGCAGCACCTGGCGCCCCGGCTGGAAGGCGACCGTGCGGGCCAGCCCCCATCCGGGCCATATCGAAGCTTTCGCAGTCCGCGTAGAAGGGCGGGCACGGCAGGCCTCCGTTCAGACGAGGCCGCCGTCCCGAGGGGGCCGACATCACGACAGTCATGCGAACTGTCAAGGGAGAAGACCCGTGTTTACGACGAACCCTGTCCGCGCCTCCCGGCACGTCCCTGACCGGCTGCGAGCCACGACACTCTCGACTGCCCTGACGGCAACGGTGTTTGCGGTCCTGTTGATGCCCGCGAGTGCGGGAACCACGCAGGTATCCGGAATCGGCGTCTTCAACGTCTCGTGTCAACCGCCAGCCGGGAGTCCACCTGCCAACCTGGGGGATTACCCGCCGATCGATCTGTCCGGGAGCCTGGACGGCTGCTGGTACACCTACGTCTCCGCATCCAAGTTCAACCCGAGCGGCACGTACATCGAGCAAGGGACCGAGCTCTTCGTCGGCTGCCTCAATGGCACGACCTGCGGAACATTCGAGACGACCTATACCTTCACCGGGAAGTACACGGACGACACGTTCGCTGAGGAGATCCACGGACGCTGCGAACACGCGGTCGTGGGCGGCACGGGGGACTTCGCAGACGCGAAGGGTGCGATCAAATTCAAGGACGACGTCGTCAACCTGAAGTTCGACTACCGGGGGCACATCAGCGTCGCGTCGCCAGGTGCGCAGGGTGCCGCAGCGGCACGTGAAGCCGCAAAGCAGCTTGAAGCAGCTACCCGCAGCGGTTGCTAGCTGCGTGGCGCCTTTGATCTGGCGCGACGCGAAATATCCAAGGCCGTAGGCTGGGTTGGCTCCACCAACCCAGCGATGGTTCGGACCCGATGCCGGGCTGCTATCGGATGCCCGGCAGAATCTGCTCCATCAGCAGCTTCGCCGTGATCCGATGCGGCTGCTGCACGTTGTAGTTGGTAGTGGTGATCACCACGACCACGCGTTCGGCGGGAAAGACCTGCACGGAGTTTCCGCCGCTGCCGTTCATCGCGAACGACTTCCAGACCTTGTCGCCTACCGGGAACTGCATCAGCCACCACAGGTAGCCGTACTCGACGCCGTCGTCGACGTGGGCGTGCGCGGTGGTCGAGGCCTGCACCCAGGCGCTTGGCACCAGCGTCTTGCCGTCGTGCTTGCCGCCGTCGAGGTACAGCTGGCCCAGGGCGAGCAGGTCGCGGCTGCGCAGGCCCAGGCCACCACCCGCCTGCGGCAAGCCCAGCGGGGAGAACTGCCATTCCGGTTTGTCGATGCCCAACGGCGTGAACAAACGACGCTGTGCGTAGGCATCGAGGCGTTCGCCGGTCGCGCCCTGCAACGCGGCGCCGAGCGTGGTCACGCCCGCCGTGCAGTAGCGGAAATTGCGCCCATACGGCGACTTCTCCGGTGTCGGCATCCACGCGGGAAAGCCCTGGATCGGCAGGTCGACGTAGAACTTCACCCAGTCCTCGACCAGGTACATGCGTTCTTCGTTGCCGCGCGAGTATTCGTTCTCGTCGTGGCATTCCAGCAGTGAGGACATGGTCATGACATCTTCGAACGTGATCTTCGCCTTGCGCGGATCGTCGTTCTCGATGGGCTTGTTGTAGTGCAGGTACGGCAGCAACGGAACCTGCGCGTTCGGCAGCTTGCCATCGGCGATGGCCAGCCCCACCAGCATCCCGGCGACGGTCTTGGTGGCCGAACGGGTGTTGCGGCGCGCTTCCGCACCGCCGTCGTCGAAGTAGTGCTCGTAGACGAGCTTGCCATCACGGGCGACCAGGACGCTGGTGATCTGCTTGAACTCACCCGCGGCCACTGTGCGGGTCACGTTGTCGAATGGCGCCTCGGTGGCGGCCGTTGCCACCAGCGGCGCTGCCAACAGACACGCCGCGAACACAACCGTTTTGATGCACATGACAAGCTCCGATCGGGAATGCGCGAACCGTAGCAGGCGCATCGCGCCGTGCCTTGTATGTTCTGAACCTGCTGCTGGCGCGTCAGCCCAGCGCGCGATATTGCGCGGGCGTACAGCGATGCTGGCGCCGGAACGCATGCGTGAAGTGGCTCTGGTCGACGAAGCCGCAAGTCGCTGCGATGTCCGCCAGCGCTTTGCTGCGGTCGTGCAGCAAGGCGATCGCGCGCTCCATGCGGCAGCGGCGCAGGTACTCGCCCGGCGAGCAGCCATAGCGCCGGCGGAATGCGCGTGCGAGATACACCGGATGCACGCCGGCGGTATCCGCCAGCTCCGCTAGGTCGGGCGTGCGGCGCCACTCGTCGTGGAGTTGCTCGCGCGCGCGTTCGAGCCACATCGGGCCGTCGCGTTCGCACGGACTCTGTTGCGCGGCGGCATCCAGCAGAAGCTGCAGGCCGGCCTCGACGGCCAGCGGCGATGCGCCGTCCCAGTTGCGCAACTCGTGCCATAGCCGCGTGGCCAGCACCAATGCGGTCGCGGGCAAGAGCATCGCGTCCTGCGTCAACTTTCGATATTCGGTCGATGCGCGCCATGCACCGGCGGGAATGGAGAGCGTGAAGAAGCGCCCGTCGAGTCCGCGAAAACAATCGCGATGCGTCGTCCCCGGCGGGTTGAGCACGAGCGCCCGCGTCGTGCACACCTCGGGCATGCCGCGCGCCGTGCTCAGGTACATGCCATCAAGCAGGAGCAGGAAGTGGGCGTCGTCGTGGGTGTGCGTGTGGACGTCGTGCTCGGGCACCGTCGGGCGCATTTCCGCCAGCGCGAGAGCGCCGACATTGCGCTGCTCGCGGTAGTCGCCGTAGAAGGCGCCGTGTCCCAGTCGCGAACCCCGATGCACGCCAGCCGATGGGACGTCCACAAGGACAGTCATGCCGCCGCGCGATGCGCGTGCTGCCCGGGACGTCTGCCCAGAAGGCGGGCAGGAAGCAACAGCAGCGCCTGCAGGAACGCGAACACTGCCGAGAACGTGATGCCGACCAGGCGGAACGGCAGGGCAAGCAGCCAGATCACCGGCCACAGCACCAGGGCCAGCAAGGCGAGCGGCCAGCACAGGACGAAGAGCAGGCACCAGGCAACGATCGCGAGCAGCGTCTTCATCGGGGGTTCTCCGCGGCCGGGGGAAGCCGCACGGGATGGACCGGTACACGTTGCGATCCTCGGAGCCCCCGGGCAACCGGCCTGCGACGAACCCGCCCGGGCACCCGACCAAGCCGCGAATACGGCGACGAAACGCGCCGCGTCCGCTTCGTCCTCGTCGCCGGGCTCAACGACGCGGCAGCCGCCCGATCGGCTCCAGACCCGCCATGTCGCCGGCCAGTTCCCGCTGGCGCTTGCGGCTCAATGAGCCCAGGGCGCGCCGGTAGGACCACGTCACCAGCTCCGTCAGGTAAGCCTCCGGCATCCGCCTGACATCCACGATGGTGACCCAGTGGAATCGCGCCATGAAGCGGGCGGGTTTGACGCCGGGCATGTCGGTCAGTTCGAGGAACCGATCCGGCGTGACACGGATGCTGAAGCGCCAACGCTCGGGCTCACTGGTCTTGAAATAGGCGAAGGTCTTTTCGCCCAGGTTGTAGACCAGGATGTTCATCGGCGGCGGCCGCAGGTGTGCGACCGCACCGGGGAACGACGCGCACAGGCGCTGGACGCCCTCGATATCCATGCCGTGGATTCTGCCGCAAGGAGCACGAGCTTGAGTCGTGGAGACGCAACGCTCGATGCTTCGCGACTCAGAGCTCCACTTCCTCGTCCAGCATCAGCAGGGCCGCGGCGGCGGCGGCCAGGTACACGCGCTCGTCGGCGGGCAACCCACGGTCGAAATGCACGCGCCCGGCATTGAGTCGATCGACAAGCGCCACCGGCCGCTGCCCGCGCGCCACTTCGAAGCCGTTCGCCACCGACGAGGAGATGCTGGACCCTTCGAAGCCATGCAGGCTGCGCAGCGTGTATACGCCCCACGGCGAATCCATGCGGCCGTGGAAGCCTGTGCCGTCGCGCGCGAGCTCCAGAGGCAGCGCCGCCCCGTCATCGAAGCGCAGTCCACAGGCCAGCATCGGCCCCGCCAACGCGGTCAGGTCCAGCTCGACGCCGTGATCGCTGTCGCCACCGAACGTCCAGGTACGGGCGCGGCACTGCACTTCGACCGGCGCCTGCTCGCGCGCCACCAGGGTGAACGCGAACGGACGGGAACGCCGACCCAGGTCCGCCACGCCGAGCGGAATCGCCCAGGCGAACGTACTGCCCTCGCGCATTTCGAGCGCGCTATAGGGACCGAAACGCACCGGCTCGTTGAAGCGCCGCGGCGAATGCCCGCTCACCTCGTAGCTATCGGCCTGCCCGGCGAAACCATCGGGAATGCGCATCTGCGCCGGCACGCACGCGGCCAGGGCCAATGACAGCAAGCCGCTTATGGCCCAGCTGGAGTGGTGTGCGGATCGGGATTCGGTTGGCTTCATGGCGGACCAAGGATTCCGAAGGAGCCCTGAGGATACGGGCATCAGCTTCAATTGCGCCCCAGGACCCACCCCGGGTGTGCTTCGCTTACCCGGCGACCGTCCTTGGCACGTGGTCGCAATCGCCTTCGACTACTTTTTCTTGGCAACGATGACGGCTTGATAGAGCTTCACAAGCGACAATGCCGTTCCGACGCCAAAGCAAATGACTCCAAGAGTGAAGGATTGGCGTATCGCGATAGCGCCGACAACGATTAGGCCCCCCAGCGCTCCGCTGTAGGCCTGGTTGCTGATGGTTCGCATGCGATACCTCCTGAATCTCTAGTGGGGTTAGCTATAGCCAGCTTACGACTCGGGTTCCCTCTTGATGGCTGCCTTGATGGCTGCCAGCCCGGCTGCGTACCAGGCAAGGCTGATCACGGCAAATTGCATTCCGTGGTGGCCCACTCCAGCAACCCTCAGGATGAGCAAGCCCGCGGCTGAGATGCAGATACCCGTTAGCGGAAACAGCAGGTCGACTTTCATCGCAGGTGTCCTTGGCAATGCCGCGTTACCCGCGGCGGCGCCAGCGTTTTTAGCAAAGCGCTCGCGACTCGACTGACGTTTATTGCGAACACATGGTTGCCAAAAAACGAACCAGCTAGCGCATTGAACGCGAGTGGCGATAGCGGCGGATCGTCGCCTTCGACAGAGCGCGCGGCAGGCGAGCGAGGAACAAGGGCCGATCCCTTTAGGCCAGAGCCCACCCTACAATTCTGCGGAGCCTGCAAGCCCGTGCTTAGTTAGCGGGGATTGAATAGGTTGCACGGTGTCCGAGCGCCGAACCATGCGCAATCAGCCATTCGTCGGCGCGTGCCCGCCCTAGTGAACACAGCGCCCGCAGCATCGCCGGGCGCGTATCGAGCTGCGCATTCACACCGGCATCGGCGAGTGAGCCGCCGGGCTCGATCAGATGCAGTCGCAGCGACTGAAGACGCCTCCCCAGCGCGGTCGATGTCAGCTTTCCCCTGATCAGCCGCTGGTTTTTCGCCAGGGCTTCCAGTTCGCGCAAAAAGGTGGCCGAGAATGCGAAGTCCATGGCCCGTGCTTCGATCTCGCGTGGGCTGACCGGCAGGCGCGGCCGCTGCAGCGGTTGCACCAGGATGCACAGAAGATCAGGGGCCCGCGCTTCATAGAAGAGCGGCGCCAGCGCAGGATTTCCGGCATAGCCGCCATCCCAATAGGCTTCACCCTCAATCTCCACGGCATGGAACAGTTGCGGCAGGCATGTCGATGCGAGGACCGCATCGCGTGTCACCTGATCGCCGCCGAACAGGACCAGCGCACCGTCACGCACGCGCGTGGCCGCCAGGTGAAGCCGGAACGGCCGCATCGCACGCAGGCGATCGAAGTCGATCAATTCGTCGAGCAAGTCGGCCAGGGGATTCAGGCCCAGCGGATTGAATTGCGCGGGCGTGAAGTGACGCGCGAGTTCATCCAACCACGCGCCGCTGACCGATGGCGCAAAGCCCCACGACGCCAGCGCACCCTTCTCACCAATGCGTTGCCACATGCGAGCGAGGTGGGCGCGCGCTCCCTCCCGTCCGTCCTCGATCCAGCCGTGAGCCATCGCTACGGCATTCACGGCCCCGCTGCTGGTCGCGCTGATCGCCTCGATCCCGATGCCGGGTTCTTCCAGCAGACGATCGATCACACCCCAGGTGAAAGCGCCATGGGCACCACCGCCCTGGAGCGCGAGCAGGAGGTTGACGGATCGCGGTCGCGGCATGGTCTTTATGAGCTTCTGACGGCAGCGAAGGGGACTCGTCCAACTAGCATGGTTTGAGTTACGGAACGATCATGGTGCGCCACCGCTGGACGCTAAATTCGATTACGGACGTCGTACATCACTCCGCCCTCCGTTCTTCCCAACCTGCGACGCCGAGCCACGACATGCGTCACGGCTCCGCTGCTGGGCGCGCCACTACCCTGTGCCCATCACCCCGTCACGAGACATCCCGAATGAAATATCTGCTCGCCGCCCTGCTCGTCCTGCCGCTGTCCGCCTGTGAGCTGTTGCCGGTGCAACTGGCGAGCCTGGGCGGAAAGGACGTGGTCTGCCACAAGGGCAAGAAGACGATGGAACTGCCGCGTGATGCGATCGGTGCCCATCTGGACCATGGCGACCACCGCGGCGCGTGCCGCTGAGGGCTGATGCGCTGCTGGGTGGACGGCGCGACCACCCGCGCGACCATCGCGGTCAGGCCTGATCCACAAACGGCAACACGCAGCATGCAAATGGTCGGGGGAACGCGGCCTTTGCTTTTCTGGGCTCAGTCGAAGTGCTCGATGTCGTCAGGCAGGCGCACCCATGGATGCCGGCGCGCCTCGTACACCGACACCCGCGGCGGCGGAAAGCCTGGATCGACGAAGGCGCCGACCGGGATGGCAATGAATCCCGGCACGGCGTCCATCCAGTAGTACAGCTCGGCCCCTTTCTACTGCCCCGTCGCGAACAACAGTTGCTGGATCAAGCGCACCACGATGCGCTGCTGCCGCTTCGTAAGCAGACCGAAGCCGAGGATGGCTTCCGCGAGCAGGTCGCCATCGGCGAACAGGTACGGCAGCGGGACCTGCAGGTGCTCGGCCAGGCGCTGGGCGCTCTTCAAAGAGAACGGCTCCCCCGGCTGCAGGTAGCGGGTGATGCGCATGCTGGGGGAAATATCGGCGTGGGACATCCTTTTACTCCGATGGGTGCAGACAATTGGGTCCGCACTGACTATCTCAATCGGATAGACTCGTGTCAACGCTTCGGATAGCACATGCCTGACCATTTTGGTCAGACTTGGCGCATGGACACTTTCGCCTCAAGGCTCCGCGCCGTTCGAGAAGCACGGGGTTGGTCACAGGAAAAGCTGGGCATCGAGCTCGATGTCACGGGCGCGACTATCTCCAAGTGGGAAACGGGTCGCTCCGAGCCCAGCCTGGCCAACCTAGAGATCTTTCTGAGGATCTTCGCGCGCGACAACGTAACGCTGGACTGGCTTATTGCGGGCGGGAAGGCGGGCGCAGCTAGTAGCAAGCCACGCAAGTCCGCACCGCCGTCGCCCAAGACCGCTGAAAGCCAAGACGAACTAGCCCTACTCGCCCGCTACCGCCGCCTCCCACCCAAGAAGCAGACGGCACTGCTCGGCCTGCTAGAGGACTAGTCCTACACGGCCCTGGCGCTCGATGCGGACGTGCTTGGACGCACTCAGACCAAGCGCGAATCTGGAAGGCTGCGCGGTCCTCAGCGGTACTAGCTGACTTATTCACACAAGGGGTTCGCGTTGCCGCACGAGTCTTATGTGCGCCTACCTGCTACCCTCGGCCGGCGCTGGGGGAGCGCGTGGTGGGGCAAGGAAGAATGGAAGGCGGCAATCGATCCGCGGTAACTGCTGGTGTCGTGTATCGCTGGATGTATAGCGACACGTTCGATAACTTCGTTAGGCGCAGTAGCGACGAGATCCTTGGTGAATTGTTCCGGCGAGCGGGCGGCAACGTTGAGCTGACCCAGAACAACGCTTGGCAGGAGCAGATCGCGATCCTTAAGGCGCTGACACTTCCGGATGGGGAGCGCGACAACGCCAAGCTGTACTTCGAATACACGATTCCGCGCCTGGGCCGGCGCGCCGACGTCATTCTGATCGTTGGACACGTGCTTTTCGTATTGGAGTTCAAGGCCGGCGAGGCCCAGTTCCAACCCGCCGCGCTGGACCAGGTCTGGGATTACGCGCTCGATCTCAAGCACTTTCACGAGTCCAGCCATGATCTGTGCATTGCGCCGGTCCTGATTGCCACGAAGGCGGACCCACAGCCGATTGCGCTCCAAGCCACCCTGCACGCGGATGGGTTGGTGCGGCCGATTCGCTGCAGCGTGAGCGCCTTGCAGGACGTCGTTACCGAGGCGCTTGCATTCTTTTCCACGCCTCGCATTGATATCGACCAATGGGAGCGCGGGCGCTACCTGCCAACCCCAACCATCGTCGAGGCGGCTCGTGCGCTCTATGCCGGCCACTCTGTGGAGTCCATCTCGCGCAGCGACGCAGGCGCCAAGAATCTCGCCGTCACCTCCAAGGCCGTCGATCAGATCATCGAGCGCGCCAAGGCCAACGGAAAGAAGGCGATCTGCTTTGTTACCGGTGTTCCCGGCGCCGGCAAAACACTTGTGGTCCTGGATGTAGCCAATCGCCACCTGGATAAGGACAGTGCGACCTACAGCGTTTTTCTTTCCGGCAATGGCCCCCTGGTGGCTGTACTTAGAGAGGCGCTCGCACGCGACAAGGTCGAGCGCACTGCGCGCGAGGGCGGCGTTCTCCGCAAAGGCGACGCGAGGAAGGAAGTAGAGGCGTTCGTTCAGAACGTTCACCACTTCAGGGATGAATGCCTAAAGGACTCCCGCCCACCGCCCGAACACGTCGTGTTGTTTGACGAGGCACAGCGCGCCTGGACGCTTGAGCAGACCACGACGTTCATGGCCAAGAAGAAGGGCAGGCCGGGATTCAACCGATCCGAGCCCGAGTTTTTGATCTCGTGTCTTGACCGGCATACGGATTGGGCCGTAGTGGTCTGTCTTGTCGGTGGCGGTCAAGAGATCAATACAGGCGAGGCCGGTATCAGCGAATGGTTCACCGCGATCCTCCAGCGCTTCCCCGATTGGGAAGTGCATCTCTCGCCACACTTGATCGAATCGGAGTATCGCAGCCAAGCCTCACTCGATAAGGTCCTAGCACTTCGGGCTACCAAGCCCGACCCCAACCTGCATCTAGCCATCTCGATGCGCTCGTTCCGAGCGGAATCGCTGAGCCGTTTTGTCCGCGAGGTGCTGGACATCGAACAGTCCGCGGCCAGGCAGACCTTGCAGGAGCTGACTGCGCGCTATCCGATTCGGCTGACGCGCCGACTGGATCTCGCCAAGCAATGGTTGCGCGAGCAAGCCCGAGGCACTGAACGCTACGGTCTCGTCGTGTCTTCTCAGGCGGAACGCCTGAAGCCGCATGCCATCGACGTGCGTGTCAAGACTGATCCGGTGAAATGGTTCCTGGACGGCAAGAACGACATCCGCTCGTCCTACTACTTAGAAGACGTAGCCACCGAGTTCCAAGTGCAGGGGCTTGAGTTGGACTGGGCCTGCGTGGTCTGGGACGGCGATCTGCGCTTTAGCGGTGACAGATGGTCGCACCACGAGTTCAAGGGCACGCGTTGGAACAACGTCAACAAGGCCGAGCGCAAGCGCTATCTAGAGAACGCCTACCGGGTGCTTTTGACCCGGGCTCGGCAAGGCATGGTGTTGGTTGTTCCTAACGGCGCAGTGGACGACCCGACTCGGGCTGCCGACTTCTACGACCCCACTTACAACTACCTCAAGTCGCTCGGTCTTTCCGAGCTTGAGGGCTGATCACGGAAGGCAGGAAGTCATGAATTGGATTAATGCTCTGATCGTTATGGGCTCGGTCTGTATTCCGACATTTATTGCAGTGGGACTCTTCTTTGGGTATCGAAAGTGGCAGGACCGTGATGGTCGGCGCTCGCCCATCGAAAACCGCGCGATCTACGGAGCAGGCGAGCAACTGCGCAGACGGGTGGAAGCGCATACCGACGAGGTAATGCTCGGCCTGACCATGCTCTTCTTTCTCGGCCCATTCTTTCTCGCCTTTTGGGCCATGCAGCGTATCCAGTGGTCACGCGTGCAGCTCAACTTCTGGGATTGGTTCCTAGCTGGTATGTTCCTGCTCATGGCGGGCGGCGCGATTTGGCGCATGTTTAGCCACGGCAAGCAGCGACGCATGGCGAACGCCGGCCTCCAGGCCGAGCTCTACACGGCACAGGAACTCAACCGGCTAATGGCGCTTGGTTGCACGGTACTGCACGACGTGCCCGGCGAGAAGTTCAACATCGACCATGTAGTGATCGGACCACGAGCGGTCTACGCCGTGGAAACCAAGTCGGTGCGTAAGCCCCGCGCCACCGAAGCAAAGGATCACTTCAAGGTAGTGTATGACGGGCAGTCGCTGCGCTTCCCTGACTTCACGAACACGAAGAAGCTTCATCAGACGAAGCGCCAAGCCGAGTGGCTGTCGGCTTACCTGCGGAAAGCAACTGGCCAATCCGTACCCGTGATTCCCGCGCTTGCCCTTCCCGGCTGGTGGATCGATTCCGGCCAGGCATCGGCGGCAGAAGTGCGTGTCTTTAACCCTGCAGGACGGGGAGCCCAGTTCATGGCGGAACGCGCAGGAAGCGTGCTCGATGCGGGAACGACTGGCCTTGTCACACAAGCGCTCGTGATGCGGTATCCCGCAGAGGGAGCGACTAAATAAACCTGATCCACTTCTTCCGTACGAACCCGCCCTTTTCCGGTATCCAGTCGATCAATCGACAAGGATCGGTAGATTGATGTTGCCTTTGCCCTGAGGGACTCCATGGCGCTCTATCAACTTCAAAAATTTCCCCCGGCTGTAATTACAGCGCCTCCACCTGCCAGCCTGCCGAAGATCCACGATCTGTGCAGATCTATGCTCGTAGTGGGATATCCGAGTAGAAAGTCGGCGAGCACTCTTGGCGGACCATGGCGAGCCGCCCTTTTGAACAGCATGGTGCAAGGTTACGTTTCACCAACTTTCAGACCAACCGGCTATTTCGACAACCTCGAACAATCAGAGCGGGGGGCGATGTCATTTTTGCTTGCTCAAGCGCTCACGCATCTTGCTGCCACCCAATGCCTCGGAGCCAGATACCTGGTTCACGTGCAGGGCCTCTCAAAGAAAGCAAGGTGGTCAATCAGCACGGCAACGACGGGCGCAAAGGTTCCAGGCCCAACAAGATCTCGACCGGATTTCATTGGTCGAACGAAGTCTCGCGGGCATATTGTCTTTGAAACCAAGGGCCGCACAGGCGGAATTTCAGACGCCCTGAAGAAGAAGGCGCTCAGTCAGGCTGCGAAGATCGCGACAATAAATGGAAAGGCCCCACTAGCGCACGTGGCGTCTTGCTTCTCTTTCGCTCGGAAAAAGCAAATCCAAGGCATTTTGATTGACCCTCCTGCGAGCCGCCATGCGTACGACCTCAAATTCAGCGATGCCGCTGCTGTTTGCAAGGCCTACAGCTTTTTTCTCGACCCAACCGTTTCAACATCCCTGGTCCAGAAGGACACATGGCACACGATTACGCTTGCCGATGGAGTTGAGTACGGAATTGAAACCAATGTACTCAAAGCGCTTCAGCGTCTGAGCCATAACTTGCGGCAAGAGCTTTCAGACGAGCCAGTCTTAGAGGCATTGGATAAGAATGAGAACATTCGTTTGGAGCAACGCTATAGCGGCGCCAACATTGGCGATGACGGTGTCTTTGTTGATCTCGAGCGATCTGCCCTGCAGGCCTCGGAATAGCGAACTACCGTCGGAAGAACCGCACTCTGAACTTTTCTTCAGAACCCGAAGATTCCACAGCGGACAAGTGCTGCCCTTCTTCAGGGCCAGATAAATTCGCCAATCAGTAACGGTACAACCAAGTTACTCCGCATGTAGCAACAGGAGCCCCGATGTCTGACAGCGCGAAGTCAAAAGAAGGAAACCCGGTCTTTTCATTCCTGAAGGGAGGCTACGACGCGATTGCATCTAAGGAAGGCATCGATTTCGATTGGGAGCGAGCTGCGGGACGAGTAAGAGAACAGATGAATGACGCGATGAATGCTAGGCATTTGAGCTTTCTGCTCGGATCCGGGTGCTCATCTTTCTACAAGAATGGGCAGCAAGTCGGGGTTCCGACTATGGGACCTCTTGCATCGGCCTTCATCGGCAATATAGGCAGCCCAGGCGACGCCAACTATGTCACGCAGACCGAGCGTGATCTGCTTCGCGAAAAGCTTGGGTTGGACATTGGTGAAGCGGAATACTCGCGCAACCTGGAACGATTGATGGAAGCGTTGTTTAGCTTTCAGTTCATCGTTAATCGAAGTTCTCAGCCTGAGATCAAAGCTGCAGCGACAGTAGTGAAGGATGTCATCGACAAAGTTACGCGCCACATCCTTCGAGCGTGCCTCGCCGGGGAGTTCGTTGTCGACGATTCCGTAATTGAGCTCTATCAGTCCTTCTATAGGAAGCTCGTCTACCGCGACCGAACGTTGCCGCGCCCTTGGATATTCACGACCAACTACGATCTCTTTAACGAGACCGCAATGGACTTGGTCGGCACACCGTATACAAATGGATTTGCAGGGGTCGTCCAGCGACGCTTCAATCCCGCTACATTCCGCTACTCGCTGGGCGAACAGCTGGACCTCTCTCGCCAACGATGGACATCCGTCGACAACTACATCTATTTATGTAAGTTGCATGGATCTGTTAGCTGGACTGAAGACGGCAAGACCCTCTTTCCGATTCGGGAAGTTCCTGACCCGAAGCCGTCCACAACAAACAGAGTCATGATCTACCCGACACCTGCCAAGCAATCTGCGAGTTTTGGGTCGCCATACTCAGATCTATTTAGGGAGTTTCAGTCCCACATCGTCCGCGAGCAAAGCGTATTGATCGTATTGGGTTATAGCTTTGGCGATGAGCATGTCAACAACATAATCTTTCAAGCGCTGACAATTCCCAGCTTCAGAATGATTGCATTCCTTCCGCCAGATCTAATGGGCGTAGCGCAAACTTTGCGCGAGCTCGAAGACCCACGAATTTGGATCATCGGTGGAGAAGGACCACTTCCAGGACAGAAGGCTCACTACTTCGACACTTTCGTTGAGAAGTTCATGCCAGAGCTGCCCGGCAACAAGGTTGACAGTGCCGTGGCAAAGGTCCTGGAGAGGCTTCTTACCAAGACAAGCGAAGGCTCAACCGAGACTGATCAAGATGACGACTGACGATCGCCGACGTGCCATAGGAAAGATCATTTCGGTCTCCGCTGACAAGTTCGTTCTGGAGCTACACCACGGCAGCGATAACTTCACAGTCGTCGGATTTGATGATGTGCATTACATCGCTCGTCTTGGATCGTACGTCATGATTGCAGTGCAATCCGAGTACGTAGTTGCGGAGGTCGTTGGCCTGCGAGAGAAGGACCCGAGCTCGCCGCGTGAGGCCCGTGAAAGCGCTGGCGAACTGAATAAGGCCTCATCGGCAAAGTACTTGGATCTCGTCCCGGTCGGGACGCTCCCGCAGCAAAGAGATGGCGGCTTTCGCTTCGGCGTCTCTACTTTTCCATCCTTGTACGCAGACGGCATGTACGCATTGGATGACGAGCTAGATCGGATATTTGAAGTTAATGACTGGATCGAGAAGTCCCCCGGTGAAGTTGGATCAACCAGGTACAAGGCCCTAACAATTGGAACTTCTGTGGTTTTTCAGGACTACACAGTAAAGGTAAAGATAGATGAGTTTTTCGGTGGGCATGTTGCAGTACTAGGCAATACTGGCAGCGGAAAGTCCTGCACGGTTGCTTCGATAATGCAGTCTCTTTTTGAGAAGCGCGATGAACACGCTGCGCGAGGAGCAACGTTTCTATTTCTCGACGTGAATGGTGAGTACCGTCAAGCCCTTTCGGAACTGCCAGCACCTATCAAACGCCTATGGCTCGAAATTCAAACGGCGACGAAATGGGCAGCAGACACCCCCATTGGAGCAAACGAAGAAACAGCATTTTTTCGCCTACCCCATTGGTTTATGTCCGTAGAAGAGTGGGAGCTACTCTTGCGCGCAAGCGAGAGGACGCAGCAACCCGTCCTGCGGACCGCACTGGGCTTAACTACGCTATTTTCTGCACAGTCTGGCGAGCAACTTGATGAGATTCGTGACCACATCCTAGCTGCCTGTATAGGCTGCATCTTGAACGGCGATACCGCCAGTCCATCCAAAGCGGACCGGATTCGTGGTCTCTTGTCTAGATTCTCCACCAAGAAAATTAGCCTTGAGTCAGTGAAGAGGCATATAGCAATCAGCTACGGCGAAATGGCCAGTGTTGAGAAGTTGACCGCCCTACTAGATTCGTGCCTGCTAGAGGAAGTGGTTCTACCTAGCTATGCCCATCAAGAGTTTGATTTCAATGACCTTGGCGCCGCACTAGATCTGGCTCTGCTGTACGAAGAGGCTCATGGAAATCGCCAAATTCGCGATTACTGCTCCCAGATGCTGACTAGGTTCAAATGGATCAAGGAGCGCGAGGAATTTGCCTTTCTCCGCACACCCCCTGACGACCTGCAACCTGTCGAGAGACAGATCGACTTGTATGTCGAACGGCTCTTGGGATTGGTTCGCCACGGATCACATTTTTCTAAAGAGACACAGATTGTCATACTTGACATGAATGAAGCTGCGGACGAAGTAGTTGAGGTTGCTTCAGCAGTTATTGCACGACTTATCTTTGATCGCCTGCGCCGCACCGACCCTCGCAACAAGCTGCCGGTTAATCTAGTTCTTGAAGAAGCTCATCGATACGTGTCAGAGCGCGCTTCAGGCCACGCGATAGATGCAAGCAAGATCTTTCAGCGCATAGCAAAAGAGGGGAGAAAGTACGGCCTATTCCTCACTGTCGCATCTCAGCGACCGAGTGAACTCTCCAAGACGGTGCTTTCGCAATGCTCAAATTTCGTAGTTCATCGAATTCAGAACCCGGATGATTTGGCACATATCCGACAGATGACTCCATTTGTATCGGACAGCGTTATGAAGCGGCTGCCGACCCTCCCAAAGCAGCACGCCCTGATTTTCGGAAATGCCGTGAACCTGCCGACAACATTTCGTGTGCGTGATGTGAGGCCGCGCCCAAAGAGCGATGACGCAGCTATTCGTGAGCTATGGTTCCGGGCGGCAACAGCCCCCATTGAAGTTACGGTTCCCAAGAGCAAACCTGGATTACCGGAAACTATTGTTGAGGATTACGAGCCCGATCCAGATGCCTATAGGGATGATCCAGATTTCGAACACTGACATAGTTTGATGATCAATTTCTCGAAATGAGGGCGGCCATTGGCCGCCCTTTTTCTATCGCTCATTTTCAAAGCTCAAACTCAAAAGATTCGCCTTCTTACTATCACTTGATAGCCCTAGCCATATCCTTCGTAGTCATCTTCTATGGCAACCGGGGTCGCTGCCGTTTACTGCCGAGCCACGATCGTCACCCCACTAAACGACACCGTCCCCACCAGCTTGATGTAGTACGTGCCGGCCTGCGGTGCGGTGATGCGGATGGTCTCCGAGTTGCCGGCGCGTACCGAACGAAACTGGTACGACGCGGCGCTGGGGCCGGCGTTGAAGCTGGCGTACATGGAGGCGTCGCCGATGCCGCCGAAGGTCATGAACGTCACCGGCACGCCGGCCTGGGCGACGAACTTGTACAGCACCTCGCCACCGGTGGGCGCGCCCTGTGCGGTGAGGTTGACCTTGTTGAACAGCTCGGTCGCGTTGAGGCAGGCCTGTGCCTGCGGATCGCACGGCGGTTGCAGTGCCGTGGCCAGCGCGTTGCTTGCGTCGAGGATGCCGACGCCGATCGGCTGGGTGGCCGGGATCGACACCGGGAACGCACGCGCGGTGCGCTTGAGCAGGGCCTCCATCTCGGCCGGGGTCAACGGCGGGCGGCCTGCGGCCACGACGGCGCTCTGCACCAGTGCGGCGGTGGCGCTGACGTGCGGCGCCGCCATCGAGGTGCCGGCCATGTAGTAGTAGGCCGGGCCGGTCACCGGGTCCAGGTCGGGGGCGGTGCTGCTGCGGTTGCCTGCCTGCAGGATGTAGCCGTTGGGCACGCCGTCCGCCTGCGGGTCGCCGCCGGGCGCGGCGATGTCGACGATCGCGCCGTAATTGGAATACGAGGCCTTGCCGCCGTTGACGCGCGAGGCGCCGACCGCGATCACGTTCTGGCAGTTGGCGGGCGAGAACAGCGAAGTGTCGGTGGAGGAGTTGCCGGCGGCGACCACAATCGTGGTGCCGCGCGCGACGGCGCCGTTGATCGCGTCCTGGGTGTAGGTCTCGCAGGGGCCGAAGCCGCCGAGGCTGAGGTTGATCACTTCGGCCGGGGTCGGGTTGTCGGGCACGCCGGCGACGCTGCCGCCGGACGCCCAGGTGATCGCATCGGCGATGTCGGAGGTGTAGCCACCGCAGCGGCCGAGCACGCGCACCGGCAACACCTTGGCGTTGTGGGCGACGCCGGCGACGCCGACGCCGTTGTTGCTCACCTCGGCGATGGTGCCGGCGGTGTGGCTGCCGTGCCAGCTGCTATCGCTCGGGCCGCTGTAGGCGCCGCAGTCGTCGGTTTCGGTGTAGTTGCCGTTGGCGTAATCGCCATAGTCGAGTGCGCCCGGCACGCGGTCGTTGGTGGGGCGGCGCGAGACGAAGGCATCGGTGATGAAGTCGTAACCCTGCATCAGGTTGGCGTTGAGGTCCGGATGCGGCACCACGCCGGTGTCGAGGTCGGCGACGATCACGCCGTCGCCCCTGGACGTATCCCACGCCACGTCTGCGCGGATGCCGCCGACTTGGTTGTACAGATTCCACTGCTCGGCGATGTACGGGTCGTTGAGGTCCCACCACACGGTGGGCTGCATCATGCGGTCGACTTCGACGCTCTGCACGGTCTGGTCGGCCTTGAGCTGGCTGACGATCTTGTCGAGCTCGGCCGGGTTGAGCATGCGCCCGAGGGCCATGAGGTCGCGGCCGCCTTTCAGCGCGCGCACGCGCGTCGCATGCATCGGCGTGGTCGACTTGGCGGTGCCGGTCATGCGTACGTTGGCGCGGGCCGCGGCGGCTTCGACGATGGCGCGCTTGCGCGTGGTGTCGGTGGGCGCGACCACGTTGGCGCGATAGGTGACGATCAGGCGCGACGAGCTGCGGTTGGTCGTGGCCATCTTCTGCATCGGCATGACCTTGGCCTTGGCGGCGACGCCGGCGGCGAAGGCGACGGGCGTGAGCACGGCGACGGCGAGCAGGCTGCCGGTCAGTGCCGTGACGATCTGGGCCTTGGTGTTCTGCTTCTTGTTCATGACTGCTGTATTCCCCGAGTGATGTTGGGGCGGCGCTCCATCGGGAGCGCCGCCATCCGCTTGGCGTGAAGTGCGCTTACCAGCCGAAGCCCGCGCCGATACCGATCGAGTTGTCGTCGCCGCTGATCGCACCGCCCACGGTGAACGTGGCGCGATCGCTGATCGCACGCTGGTAGCCGATCGACAGCGCGGCCTCGCCGTTCTGGGTGCCGATGCCGACGCCGACGCGGTTCTGCGTGCGCACGCCGGCGGCGCTGGTGGCCATGTTGAGCATCGCGGCGCTCATCGCGCCCTGGCGGTCGATGCGCTGGTCCTGTTTGCCGAGGCGTTGTTCGACATCGCTGCGCAGCTGTAGGAGGTTGTCGTCCCACGCGGCGAAGCGGGCATCGGTGTAGGCGTTGGCGGAGCTCAGCGTCTGCGTGGCGGTGGTGTCGGTGTAGGTGCGCGCCGACGCCAGGGTGGCGGCATCGCCGGTGTCGGCCATGGCCTTCGCCTGGGTGACCGCGGTACCGACCACGCCAGCAACTTCCTGGTCGGTGTAGGTGTTGGCCTGGGTCACGGCGGTGCCGACGGCGTTGTTGGCCACGGTGAGGGCGGTGTCCGCGGTCGCCTCGGCATTCGTCGCCGTGGTCATTGCGGTGTCTGCGGTGGATTGCGCCGTGGTGGCCGTGGTCAGCGCGGTGTCGGCGGTCGTCTGTGCCGTGGTGGCCGTGGTCAGTGCGGTGTCCGCGGTGGTCTGTGCCGTGGTGGCCGTCGACAGTGCGGTATCCGCGGTGCCCTGCGCGTTGCTGGCCGCGGCCAGCGCGGTGTCGGCGGTGGTCTGTGCGGCGTTGGCGGCGGTCAATGCCGAATCGGCCGTGGTCTGTGCCGAATCGGCCGTGGACTGTGCGTTGGTGGCCGCGGTGATCGCGGTGTCGGCCTTGGTCTCGACCGCGCTCAGCTGGTCGAGGTTGACCGCATCGGTGCCCTCGGTGCCGGCGGCGACGTTGGTGATCTGGCGATCGATCGCGGCGTGGGTCGCAAAGGTGACGTCGTCGGTCCAGTCCGCGGATGCGCCGACCGAAACCGTGTTGGCGCGGTCGGCCACCGAGCCCGCACCGATCGCGACGCTGTTGGTGCCGGTGCTGGTGACCTGGGCGAAGCGCCCGATCGCGACGCCGTCGTCGCTCTGCGCCCACGCATTGGCGCCCATCGCCACGCTGCCGGTGTTGCGCGCCCAGGCGTTGTAGCCGAACGCGGCGCCTTCCCAGTTCGCGCCGGACTCGCTGCCCAGCGCGGTGCCGTTGACGACGTGGCCGCCGATGTCGGCGTGTTCGTCGTTCCAGTCCATCACCATTGAGTGGTAGCCGACCGCGGTGTTGCCGTCGCCGAAGGCGAGCGAATACGAACCGAGTGCGGTGGCTGCGACACCGGTGGCATTGGCGGTGGAACCCAGCGCGGTGCCGAAGAAATCCGTCGCCAGCGCGGCGTTGCCGAAGGCGGCGCTTTCCCAGCCCTGGGCCACGCTGAAGGAGCCGATCGCGGTTGCGAACGGCGAGGTGGTGCTGGCGTTGCCGCCGATCGCCATGCTGTAGAAGCCCATGGCGTGGGTGTTGGCACCGATGGCCACGCCGCCGGCGCCTTCGGACCAGGCCAGCGTGCCCAGCGCGACGCCGAAGCCGTAGTCGGCTCGCGCGCCGGCGCCGACCGCCGTGGTGGCGACGTCGTTGGCCTGGGTGTAGTAGACCGTGCCGTCCCAGCTCACATAGGCGCCGCCGATCGCGGTTGAACTGGCGCCCGCGGCGTAGCTCTGCGAGCCCATCGCCAGCGCGTTTTCGCCAAGCGCGGAGGCATTGAAGCCGAAGGCGCTGGCCCAGTTGGCGAACGCGAGCGAGCCGGCGCCAAAGACCGAGGCGCCGTTGCCGATGGCATTGGAGGCTTCGCCGGCGGCGGTGGCTTCTTCACCCTCGACATAGGTGCCGACATCGTCGGCGGGATCGGTGCGGCCGGTGGCATCGAACTGCGACTGCGCCAGCGCCGGCAGCGCGGCGCCGCACAGGACGGCTGCCAGGGCGATTGCCATTGCCGTCCTCGGCAGGCGGGTGGTCGGCGGCATGCTGGTCGGCAGCAGAGTGGTCGGCGCGCTCTCCGGCGCTCGGTAGGACGTGTTCATCAACGTGTTTTCCCCAGGGTTTGATCAAGACGCACGGGCAGGCCGTGTCTGCCGAACTCTGGGCAGCGGGGTGGGCGAAGTCATCCACGGTTCTTTCGCGAAATTTCGCGAAATTTCGCGCTTGGCACGGACCTTTTTTGACGGGCCTCGCGACGCTGACGAGAATGCAGACAGCCGCCCCTTCGGGCGGACCGCTCCATGGGGAGTTGGCTGCTGGCACCTGGGAGAGGAAGCGTGATCCGTCGTACCTGGCAAGCCGTGGCCGCGTGGCTCAACCGCGTGCCGATCAGCGACCCGGTCGATCGCAAGAACGCGCCGTTCATGCAGGTGGTCCTGCTGTTCTTCGGCGTGTACCTGCCGATCAACCTCTACCACTACCTGTTCGTGTCGGGCTTCGTCAGCCGCGCGCCCGCCGTTTCCACCTGGCTCAACGCGGCCACCGACGTCGCGATCATTGCTTCGGCCTGGATCGGTGTCTGGTTGATCCGGCGCGGCCGGCTGCGGCCTGCCGTGGTGTTGTTCCTGTCGGCGATCCTGGTGTCGCTGACCGTGGTGTTCCTGCAGACCGGGCTGCGCGGCTTGGTCATCGACACCACCTACCCCGTGCTCTCGCTCGTCATCGGCGGACTGGTGCTCGGGCGCGGCGCGTTGTGGAAGGTGTTCGCGTCGCTGGTGCTGATGCTGGTGCTGGGCGCGTTCGTCGATGCGTTCCGGCCGGCGCTGGCGCCGGCCAAGGCCTATGCACCGAACTGGGCGATGTCCGCGTTCCTGCTGTATGTGCTGATCACCATCGTGCTCGACCGCACCATCCGCGCCTTGCGCAGCAGCCTGGACGAAAGCGAGCAGAAGAGCCGCGCGCTGGCGAAGGCGAATGAGCGCCTGCAGCGCGAGATGGCCGAGCGCGAACGCGCGCAGGCGCGACTGATCCATGCGCAGAAAATGGAAGCGGTCGGCCGGATCGCCAGCGGGATTGCCCACGACTTCGACAACGTGCTCAACGTCGCGCTGGGCTATGCCGCCGACCGCGAGCGCATCGCCGACCACGGATCAAAGGCCTTGATCGACGCGCTGCAAGGCGTGGAGCTGTCGGTGCGGCGTGCGTTGTCGATCAGCCGCAAGCTGTTGAACTTCGGCCGGCAGGATCTCAGCCGGCCGGAGGTGTTCGATGCGGCGCAGGCCCTGCGCGAACTGCAGCCGATGCTGCGTCAGTTGTTCGGCGCCGGGACGCGCGTGCAGCTGGAGATAGGCGACGAGTCGTTGCCGGTGCTGATGGATCGCGGCCAGTTCGAGCTGATCGCGCTGAACATCGCCGCCAATGCGCGCGATGCGATGCCGGAAGGCGGCAGTTTCATCGTCAGCGCAAAACGCGCAAGCGATGCCGCCGAACTCGAGCTGGCGCTGTCCGATACCGGCTGCGGCATGCCGGAGTCGGTACGCGCGAAGGTGTTCGAACCGTTCTACACGACCAAGCCCATGGGCAGCGGCACCGGCCTGGGCCTGGCGGTGACGCATGACGTGGTCGAGAAGTGCGGCGGCACGATTGCCGTGGAGAGCGTCAGCGGCGAAGGGACGACGTTCGTGATCCGGTTGCCGTTGGCCGAGGGCTGACCGCGAGGTTCAACCGGCGAACAGGAACCCGACGCCGCGCGTGGCCACCAGCGGCAGCGTCGTCTCCGCGGCGGCTTCGGCCTTGCGGCGCAGGCGATGCACCAACGCATCGAGCCGGCGTGGATCGAAGTCGCGGTCGTCGCCGGCCAGCGCGGTGAGCAGCACTTCGCGTTCGACCGGCTGGCCGTTGGCGGCGAACAACAGTTCGAGCACGCAACGTTCCGAGGCGGTCAGCGCCAGTAGCGCGGCGTTCGGTGCGACCAGGCACCAGCCGTTGGTCTCGAGACGCCAGCGTGCGGGAGTCGCGAGCGCGGTCGCCGCTTGTCGAGTGCGCGTGGGCGACAAACGCCGCGCCAGGCTGTGCAGGGTCACCGCCAGCACTTCGCCATCGACCGGTTTGGCGAGGAATGCATCCGCGCCGTCGGCCAGCGCACGCACGTGTTTGTCGCGGCCGCTGCTGGCGGTGAGCATGACGATGCCGAGATTGGGCAGGGACGCGCGCAGGTGGCGGATGACGTCGAGCCCGTTTTCGTCGGGCAGGCCCATGTCGAGCAGCACGATGTCGAAGGTCTGTCCGACCATTCGGCGGTAGAGCTCCGCCGCGGTACCGGCGCCGACGACATCGAAGCCGTAGGCGCGCAGCGTGGGCAGCAGGAACGACTCGCGCAGCAGCTCGTCGTCTTCAAGCACGGCGACGCGCATGGCGGCGTTGCTGCTGCCCTGCGCCGGATGCGCAGGTGTCACACACCCACCGGGTTCGGCTTCTCGCTGTCGATCTTGTACTGCTTGATCGCGCGGGCCACGTCCTTCGCCGTCATCTTGCCGTCCGCTGCCAGCGCCGCGATGGCGGCGTGGGCGATGTGGAAGCGGTCGACTTCGAAATGGCGGCGCAGGTTGGCGCGCGTGTCCGAGCGGCCGAAGCCGTCGGTGCCGAGCACGGTGTAGCGCATCGGCACGAACTCGCGGATCTGGTCGGCGTAGATGCGGATGTAGTCGGTGGCGGCGATGGCCGGGCCCTGGCGGCCTTCGAGCAGCTGCGTGACGTAGGGCTTGGCCTGGGTCTTGGCTTCCGGATTCAGACGATTGGTGCGGGTGGCGTCGTGGCCGTCGCGCGCGAGTTCGTTGAAGCTGGGGCAGGACCAGATGTCGGCGCTGACGCCGAAATCCTTGTCGAGCAGTTCGGCCGCGGCGATGGCCTCACGCAGGATGGTGCCGGAGCCGAGCAGCTGCACGCGCAGTTCGCCCTTCTTCGGCTTGCCCGCGTCCTGCAACAGGTACATGCCCTTGATGATCCCCTCGGCGCTGCCCTCGGGCATGTCCGGGTGGGTGTAGTTCTCGTTCATCAGGGTGAGGTAGTAGTACTCGTCGCGCTGCTCGGTGAGCATGCGTTGCATGCCGTGCTGCATGATCGTGACGACTTCGAAGCTGAAGGTCGGGTCGTAGCTGCGGCAGTTGGGGATCAGGCCGGCCTGGACCATGCCGTGTCCGTCTTCGTGCTGCAGGCCTTCGCCGTTCAACGTGGTGCGGCCCGCGGTGGCGCCGAGCAGGAAGCCGCGCGCGCGCATGTCCGCCGCCTGCCAGGCGCTGTCGCCGATGCGCTGGAAGCCGAACATCGAGTAGTAGATGTAGAACGGCAGCATCTGCAGGTTGTTGGTGCTGTAGCTGGTCGCACACGCGAGCCACGAGGAGAACGCACCGGCTTCGGTGATGCCTTCCTCCAGCACTTGTCCTGCGGAATCCTCGCGGTAGTACATGAGCTGGTCGCGGTCGACCGGCTTGTACTTCTGGCCCTGCGGAGCGTAGATGCCGAGCTGGCGGAACAGGCCTTCCATGCCGAAGGTGCGCGCTTCATCCGCGACGATCGGCACGCAGCGCGGGCCGACGGACTTGTCGCGCAGGGTGATGTTGAGCATCTGCACGAACGCCATGGTCGTGCTGATCTCGCGGTCGCCGGTGGTCTTGAGCAGGCGGTCGTAGGCTTCGAGCTTGGGGACTTCGAGCGACTCGACCGACTTGCGGCGGCGCTGCGGCAGGTAACCGCCGAGGGCCTTGCGGCGCTCGTGCATGTATTCGACTTCCGGCGAGTCCTTGCCGGGGTGGTAGAACGGCACCTGGTGGTCGACGAGCTGCGCGTCGGTCACCGGGATGTTGAAGCGGTCGCGGAAGAGGCGGACGGCTTCGTCATCCATCTTCTTGGTGCCGTGGGTCGGGTTGAGCGATTCGCCCGAGGCGCCCATGCCGTAGCCCTTCACCGTCTTGGCGAGGATCACGGTCGGCATGCCGGTGACGTTGCGCGCGGCCTCGTAGGCGGCGTAGACCTTGTGCGGATCGTGGCCGCCGCGGTTGAGGCGCCAGATGTCGTCGTCGCTCATGTTGGCGACGAGCGCGGCGGTCTCCGGGTACTTGCCGAAGAAGTTGTCGCGCGTGTACTTGCCGCCGAAGGCCTTGCAGTTCTGGTATTCGCCGTCGACGGTTTCCATCATCAGCTTGCGCAGCACGCCATTGGTATCGCGCGCGAGCAGCGGATCCCAGTAGCTGCCCCAGATGGTCTTGATCACGTTCCAGCCGGCGCCGCGGAACTGGCCTTCGAGTTCCTGGATGATCTTGCCGTTGCCGCGCACCGGACCGTCGAGGCGCTGCAGGTTGCAGTTGACGACGAAGACCAGGTTGTCGAGGCCTTCGCGGCCGGCGACTGAGATCGCGCCGAGGGATTCGGGCTCATCGGTTTCGCCATCGCCGAGGAAGGCCCAGACCTTGCGGTCGGTCTTGGGCAGCAGGCCGCGGCCTTCGAGGTACTTCCAGTTGCGTGCCTGGTAGATCGCGGAGATCGGGCCCAGGCCCATCGACACCGTGGGCACCTGCCAGTAGTCGGGCATCAGCCACGGATGCGGGTAGGAGCTGACGCCACGGCCGTCGACTTCCATGCGGAAGTGGTCGAGCTGGGATTCGCTGATGCGGCCTTCGAGGAAGGAGCGCGCGTAGATGCCGGGCGAGCTGTGGCCCTGCACGCCGATGACGTCGCCGGGGTGGTCGCCTTCGGGGCCGCGCCAGAAATGGTTGAAGCCGACGTCATAGAGCGTGGCGGCCGAGGCGAACGAGGCGATGTGGCCGCCGAGGTCACCGGGCTTGCGGTTGGCGCGTACCACCATCGCCATCGCGTTCCAGCGGATCAGCGAGCGGATGCGCCATTCCATCGCGGCGTCGCCGGGCGACTTGGCCTCGAGGTGCGCGGGGATGGTGTTGATGTATTCGGTGGTGGGCTGGAACGGCAGGTGCGCGCCGGCGCGACGGGCGACTTCGACCATGCCTTCAAGCAGCTGGTGGGCGCGCGGGTTGCCTTCGCGGTCGATCACCGCCTGCAGCGATTCGACCCATTCGCGGGTCTCGGTGGGATCGGGATCGTTTGCGAGAAGCTCGTTCAGCCAGTTCATCGTGGGGGCTCCGCGCAGCGCGCCGGCTACGCTGTGGGTCTTTGGATTAGAGCCGCGATTCTAACAGGCGGACGGATTCGGCCGACCCACCGAGGTCAAGCGGCCGGTGCGAATACGTTTCCAGCGCGCGGCGCGATGCAGCGCGCAATGGTTGCGGCCATGCCGGCGCGCCCCCTCACGTGGCGGCAACCACCGTGGCGGGATCATGCCGGACCCGCCGGCGGCGCGGTGCGACCGCGCGACCAGGAAGCAAGGAGCAATGCAGACCAGGGCAAGCCAATGGCGCACGCGCGTCGAGCCAGGAGCCACGCGCGTCGAGTCAGGAGCAATGCCCCTGGCACGTGCACTGCTGGGCCTTGGCCTCGGCTGGCTGATGGTCGGCATGGCGATCATGCCGGCCAACGCCTCGCTCGGGCCGGGCCACGCCTTCATGGCCGGCCTGATCGTGCTGCTGTTCCTGCCCGCCTACTACGTCGCCTTCGCGCAGCAGGCGCGTGTGTGGCGACAGCTGTGGCCGTTGCCTGCGTTCCGCGTGTTCCTGGCGCTGCTGTCCTGGGCGGCCTTGTCACTGTGCTGGGCCACGCTGGAGAAACCGTTCGATGGCCTGGCGGCGCTGCTGAGCGTGCTCGCATTCGTGCTGGGCTGGCACGCCTTTGCGGCCAATGACGCGGGCCGGATCCGCTCGCTGCTGCTGGCCACGGGGCTGGGGCTGTCGCTGTGCGCGCTGGGCTTCATCATCCGATACGTGGTCGCGCCAATGCCGGACGGGCGCATCATCGGGTTCGGCACCATCGCCACGGCCAACTACGCCGCCATGCTGATGGGCGCAGTAGCGCTGTGGTTGAGCCAGCTGGACATTCCAGGCCGCGGCTGGTCGGTATTGCGCTGGGTGGCGGTCGGCTTCCCGCTGATATTCATTGCCCTGACCCAGAGCCGCGGCACATGGCTGGCGCTGGTTGCCTGCGTCCAGCTGATGCCGCTGTGGCGGCCGGAACGGGCGGTCCGCTGGCTGGCGCTCGGCACCTTGGCGCTGCCCCTCGTGGCGCTGGTGGCCGCCGCGGCAGGCTGGACCGTGCTGCTGGAACGGGGCATGTCGCTGCGCCCGGGCCTCTTCGCCCAGGCGGGGCAGCTGGTCGCCGCGCATCCGGTCAGGGGTCTGGGCCTGGGCGAATCCTTCACCCTATGGGTGAAGGGCCAGCCCTATGTGCATACCCACAACGTGTTGACCCAGGTGGCCGTGGAACTGGGGCTGCCGGGTCTGCTGCTGGCCGTGGCCGTGTGGCTGCCGGTGGCGTGGCAGGGCTGGCGGCACCGCGGCAGCCCGCAGGGTCGCATCGTGCTGACGCTGTGGACGTATGCCACGATCGCGCTGCAAATCGACATGCCGCAGGTGCTGGGCAGCGTACGCCCGACCTGGCTGCTGGTCTGGCTGCCGTTCGCGATGGCGCTGGGCCTGGCCGCGAATGGAAGTCGGGCGGATAAACGCGCTCGTTGAAACCGGGTAGGCGGCCAACACGCGGTGAGGACGGGTTGGGTTCTGTGAACGGCGGCGCGGGCCGGGAGTGCAAACCTTTCGGCCAAACGCTGCGAAGGGCATGATGCGCAAGTGCCAGATGGCGCTCATCCCACAACGGACTCCGATGCAAAAGATCCTGGTCACCAGCGGCCAGTACGTGCCAGCGGTGGAACAGGGCTTTGCGGGAACCGATCTGCTGGCGCCCCCGCCCGGCACGTACCCTGCGCGCCGGCCGGTTTGTGACCAGCCCGCGCGTTTCGCGCATTCCCGCTATCGGCCAATTCAGGCAAAGGGCAGGATCATGCGGCGCCCAGCGTTCCCTCGTGCTTTCCCCCAGGACCCATGCTCAAGACCCTAGTGACCGGCGGTGCCGGCTTCCTCGGCTCGCACCTTTGCGAGCGCCTGTTGCGCGACGGCCACGACGTGCTGTGCGTCGACAACTTCTATACCGGCGGCAAGCAGAACATCGCCCACCTGCTGGGCAATCCCTACTTCGAACTGATGCGGCATGACGTCACCTTCCCGCTGTACGTGGAAGTCGACCGGATCTACAACCTCGCCTGCCCCGCGTCGCCGATCCACTACCAGTTCGATCCGGTGCAGACGACCAAGACCAGCGTGCACGGCGCGATCAACATGCTCGGGCTGGCCAAGCGCCTGAAGGCGCGGATCCTGCAGGCCTCGACCAGCGAGGTGTACGGCGATCCGGAGATCCACCCGCAGACGGAGGACTACTGGGGCCGTGTGAATCCGGTTGGCATCCGCGCCTGCTACGACGAAGGCAAGCGCTGCGCCGAGACCCTGTTCTTCGACTACTACCGCCAGCACAACCTCGACATCAAGGTCGTGCGCATCTTCAACACCTACGGCCCGCGCATGCATCCCAACGATGGCCGCGTGGTGAGCAACTTCATCGTGCAGGCGCTCAGGGGCGAGGACATCACGATCTACGGCGACGGCCAGCAGACGCGCAGCTTCTGCTACGTCGACGACATGATCGAGGGGTTCGTGCGGATGATGGACACCGAACGTGGCTTCACCGGGCCGATCAACGTGGGCAATCCGTGCGAATTCACCATGTTGCAGCTCGCCGAGGAAGTCCTGAAGCAGGTGGGCGGGCGCTCGAAGCTGGCGTTCAAGGCACTGCCGGCGGACGACCCGAAACAGCGCCAGCCGAACATCGCGATGGCGCGCGACAAGCTCGGCTGGGAGCCGACGGTGCAGCTGGAAGACGGGCTGCGCGAAACGATCGCCTATTTCAAGCGGACGCTGATGGTGGCCGCATGAGCACCTCCTTCTCCGTCATCGTCACCAGTTACAACTACAAGGCCTTCGTCGAGGAGGCCATCGAAAGCGCGCTGGCGCAGACGCGCGCGCCGGCGCAGGTCATCGTGGTGGACGACGGCTCCACCGATGGCAGCGTCGAATTGCTCAGGCAACGCTACGGCCACGATCCGCGCGTCACGCTGCTATGCGGCGAGAACGGCGGGCAGCTGGTGGCGTTCCAGCGCGGGGTCGCCGCGGCAACGGGCGACGTACTGTGTTTCCTCGATGCCGACGACCGCTGGACACCGGATTACCTGCAGCAGGTCGGCGCGATCTTCGACGTGCGGCGTGATGTCGGTTTCGTGTTCAGCGACATCTGCCTGTTCGGCAACGAACAGCGCACGGTGGGCTATGCGGACCGGCCCACGGACCTGGGCCACACCGCCATCAGCACCTACGTGCTCACGTACTGGTACGGGGCGCCGACCTCGGCCCTGTCGCTGCGCGCGGACGTCGCGCGGCGCTGCCTGGAGCTGCCGGCGGACTACACGCGGACGTGGCGGCTGTCGGCCGACAACTGTCTGGTCTATGGCGCCAGCGTGCTGGGCGCGCGCAAGTACTACCTGCCGACCGGCAGCGTGGGCTATCGCATCCATGGCAACAACGGCTGGTGGTCGAACCGCACGCAGACGGCGAACTACCTCAATCGCTTGCATTCGCGCGCGCTGGTCGGGCATTACGCGCGCATGGCCGGCCTGGACGATTCCTGCCTGGAGCTGGCCAAGCTGGAATACCGGACCAAGCCGGATCCGTCGTGGGCGGAGAAGAAGCGCTACGCCTCGCTCGCGCTACGCGGCGCGGCACCCTGGTGGAAGCGGTATGAGCGTGCACTGAGCGTACTGACCGACCGCAAGTAAGGGTCGTGGCACGAAACCCCGCGGCCCCGACAGGTACTCCGGCATGAAACTGCTGTACACCAACTTCCACGACGGCGATGGCGGTGGCCATACCACCTACATCGTCACCTTGGCGCGTGCGCTGGCGACCCGGCATGAGGTGCATGTCGCGGCGCCGGCCAGCAGCCGCCTGCTGCGCGAGGCGCGAGGCCTGGCCGGCGTCCACGTGGCGGCGCAGGAATTCCCCAACGGCCTGAAGCAGCTGCGTTCGCGGCGGCGCGCGCGCCGCGCGCTGGCGGCGTTGCTGCGCGCGCACGACTTCGACGTGGTCCACGTCAATGGCTCGGCCGACCACCGGCTGGTGCTGGCGGCCATGCGCGGGCTGCGCCGGCGGCCACGGATCGTGCTGACCAAGCACAACTCCAAGCCGATTGCCGGCATCGGCCAGCGCTTGCGCGCCCGCGCCACGGACCAGGTGATCGCGGTGTGCGACTACACGCTGCGCGAGTTGCAGCAGTCGGCCTATCGGCGCTGTCATCTCGAAACGGTGCACAACGGCATCGACATCGCGCACTTCATGCCATGGCCGGAGGGCGCGGCCAGCGCGGAACGGCAGCGCTGGGTCGGTGATGCGCCCGCCCTGCTGATCGGCAGCATTGCGGGAACGGCGCTCTACAAGGGGTGGATGGACCTGGTCGAGGCGCTGCCGTTGCTGCCGGCGCCGCTGGGCGAGCGCGTGCACGTGCTGGTGGCGGGCAAGCCGCCGGCCGTGGAGCAGCGCCAACGCATTGCCGCGTTGGGCTTGGCCGATCGCGTGCATTTCCCGGGCATGCTGGCCGATGTGAGGCCGCTCATCGCGGCATTGGACGCCGGCTTCGTCCTGTCGCACGACGTGGAAACGATCTCCTTCGCGTGTCGCGAGATGATGGCGATGGGCAAGCCGGTGCTGCTGACGGACTACGCGGGGCTGCCGGAGAACATCACGCCGGGGCGCGAGGGCTGGGTCGTGCCGGTGCGCGACCAGGCGGCCCTGGCGCAGGCCCTGCAGCACATGCTGGAACAGCGCGAGCAGCTGCCGACCATGGGCGCGGCAGCGCGCGACCGGGCTGTCGCCGGATTCGGCATGGGACCTTTCATTGCCAAGACCGAAGGGATTTATCGGCGGCTGGTTCAGGCTGGGCTGGCGCCTGCCGTGGGATGAAGGCATGGCGTTCGTGCCGCTTCCCGGCGCCGGAATGCCCCCTCCCCAGCCCTCCCCCGCACGCGGGGGAGGGAGTCTCAGGCTCCTTCCCCCGCGTGCGGGGGAAGGTTGGGATGGGGGCACTGGTGTCAGGCTCCTTCCCCCGCGTGCGGGGGAAGGTTGGGATGGGGGTGGTGCGGGCGCAGGAATTGCAGCCCATGGTCAACAGCGAAACGCGCGCAGGCCTCGCGCATCCGTTCCTGCTGGCGGGCGCGAGCGGCGAGGTCGCTGAGGACGAAGGCGCCGCTCGCGCTGGCAATGTCGATCAGCTCCCGGCGCACGCGTTCGACGTCGGACGCCGTCGCGGCGCGCACGGGGCGTAGGTGGTTGCGTTCGTCCGGGCCGCCGACGAAGCGGGCGAGGCGGTTGCCGATGGTCTTGCCGGTCGACAGTTTGCGCTTGAGTTCGACGTGCACCTCGGCGCTGTTGAGCTTCATGCCGAGGGTGTCGAGCCAGTCCTGCCACTTGAAGTTGTTGAAGCGGCGCGCCAGTACCAGTGCGCGCCACGGTACGCCGAGGGTGTCGGCGAAGATCGCGCCGTGCAGGGATTCGGTGAGCACGCGCTCGCAACTGGCGATGGCGTCGGCGACAGCCTGCGGCGACTGGCGCGGATCGATGGGGTAAAGACCTGCTTCGCGCGCGAGCGTGTCCCAGTCCCAGCTGTCGTAGCTCTTGTGGTGCGGGACGAGGCCGATGCGGCCACTGACCGGTGATGGCGTTCGATGCAGCGGCGGCCACAGCACCGCGGCATCGCCGAGGCCGAGTGCGGGATCGAGATGGCACTTGGCCGCGGTGCCGGGACCGCGCACCCAATACACGCGCCAGTCGCTGCCGAGCTGCGGCGTGCCGCGATAGCCGCAACCGGAACCGAGCACGACCTTGGGGCCGTCCGGCTGGGTGCCGCCGAGGATGGTGCCGATGCCGTAGAGCCAGGTGTCGGGATGCTGCGCTTCGAGGTCCGGGAACAGGGCAGGCCACAGTTCCAGGTTGAGGTCATCGCCGAAATTGCCCTGCGGCAGCTTGCAGTACTTCAGGCGCATGCCCTGCTTCTCCCTATTCGGCTTCATCCCACGGGCATCGCGTCGCGACGCGATGCCCGTCGCGTGCCCTGCTTACTTCCGTGCCGCGCGGATCTGCGCATCCACCGCGGCGATCGCGGTCATGTTGACCACGCGGCGCGGGGTCGAAGCCGGTGTGAGGATGTGCGCGGGCTTGTCCAGGCCCATCAGGATCGGGCCGATCGCGACGCCATCGGTCATCACCCGCACCATGTTGTAGGTGATGTTGGCGGCGTCGAGGTTGGGCATCACGAACAGGTTGGCGCGGCCCTTGAGCGTGGAGTTGGGGAAGATGCGGTGGCGCAGCTCTTCGTCCCACGCGGTGTCGGCCATCATCTCGCCGTCGACCTCGAGCTTGGGCACGCGCTCGCGGATGATCTGGTACGCCTTGCGCATCTTCGCCGCGGAGGCATCGTCGTGGCTGCCGAAGTTGGAGTGCGACAGCAGCGCGACCTTGGGCTCGATGCCGAACAGCTTCATGCGGTAGGTCGCCTGCAGCGTGGCCTGGGCGATCTGTTCGGCGCTCGGATCGAACTGCACGTGGGTGTCGAGGAAGAACCACACGCCCTGGTCGTTGATCACGCCGGTCATCGCGGCAGTGCCGGTGACGCCCTGCTCGAAATCGAACACGCTGCGCATGTAGCCGAGCTTCTTGTGGAAGCGGCCGACCAGGCCGGAGATCATCGCGTCGGCTTCGCCGCGCTCGACCATCAGCGCCGCGATCAGGGTGGGACGCGAGCGCAGCAGGTTCTTCGCCGCCGCCGGGGTGACGCCGCGGCGCTCGGTGAGGGCGTGGTACTGCTGCCAGTAGGAATCGAAGCGCGGATCGGAATTGATGTTGGTCAATTCGAAATCGACGCCCGCCTGCATGCGCAGGCCCAGGCGCGCGATGCGCGCCTCGATCACCTCGGGGCGGCCGATCAGGATCGGATAGGCGAGTTCCTCGTCGAGCACCGTCTGCACGGCGCGCAGCACGGTCTCTTCCTCGCCTTCGGCGTAGACCACGCGCTTCTTGTCGGTGCGGGCGCGGTCGTACACCGGCTTCATCAGCAGGCCGGTGCGGTAGATGAACTGGGCGAGCTTCTCCTCGTACGCCTTCATGTCGAGGATCGGGCGCGTGGCCATGCCCGAATCCATCGCCGCACGCGCCACGGCCGGCGCCAGCATCACCAGCAGGCGCGGATCGAACGGGCGCGGGATCAGATAGTCGGGGCCGAACTTCGGGATCTCGCCGCCGTAGGCACCGGCCAGGTCGGACGATTCCATGCGCGCGATCTGGGCGATGGCGCGCACGCAGGCGAGCTTCATCGACTCGTTGATCTCGGTCGCACCGACGTCGAGCGCGCCGCGGAAGATGTACGGGAAGCACAGCGCGTTGTTGACCTGGTTCGGGTAGTCCGAACGGCCGGTGGCGATGATGCAATCCGGGCGCACTTTCTTCGCGTCTTCCGGGAGGATTTCCGGATAGGGATTGGCGAGGGCGAGGATGATCGGCTTGTCGGCCATCGTCGCCACCATTTCCGGCTTCAGCACGCCACCGGCGGAGAGGCCGAGGAACAGGTCGGCGCCGTGCATGATGTCGGCGAGCGTGCGCTTGTCGGTGTCGCGGGCGTAACGCTGCTTGTCCGGGTCCATGTGGCCGCGGCCGGTGTAGAGCACGCCATCGCGATCCACCGCGAGGATGTTCTCCGGCTTCATGCCCAGCGCCACGAGCATGTCGAGGCAGGCGATGCCGGCGGCGCCGGCGCCGGAGGTGGCGAGCTTCACCTCGCCGATCTTCTTGCCGACGATCTCAAGCGCGTTGAGCACGGCCGAGCCAACAATGATGGCGGTGCCGTGCTGGTCGTCGTGGAACACCGGGATGTTCATGCGCTCGCGCAGCTTGCGCTCGACGATGAAGCACTCCGGCGCCTTGATGTCCTCGAGGTTGATGCCGCCGAAGGTGGGTTCGAGCGCGGCGATGATGTCGACGAGCTTGTCCGGGTCCTTCTCGTCGACCTCGATGTCGAACACGTCGATGCCGGCGAATTTCTGGAACAGCACGCCCTTGCCTTCCATGACCGGCTTGCCGGCCAGGGGACCGATGTCGCCCAGGCCGAGCACGGCGGTGCCGTTGGAGATCACCGCGACCAGGTTGCCGCGCGCGGTGTACTCGCTGGCGAGCCGGGGATCGCGGGCGATCTCCTCACAGGCGTAGGCGACGCCGGGCGAGTACGCCAGGGCGAGGTCGCGCTGGGTCACCATCGGCTTGGTCGCGGTGACCTTGATCTTGCCGCGCGGTTCCGCGCGGTGGTAGTCGAGGGCGGCTTGTTTCAGGTCGTCGGACATCGCGGGCTTGAATTCGGCGGGGCTCGGGATTGTAGCCTGCCCCCTGCGGCGGGTTTTGTCGCGGAATCCGCGGATTCCGGCCCGGGCGCCGGCTTCAGACGTCGAGGTCGAAGAAGTCGCCACCCTTCGCCACCGCATCGAGGCGGATACGGTTGGCGAACAGCGAGAAGGCGAGCATGCCGGCCAGGCCGTTGGCCCGCACGATCCACTGTGGCATCCAGCGCGGCGGCACCAGCACGCCCTGGTCGAACAGGGGTTCCAGCCGCTGCACGTCGCCCAGGGTCATCTTGCCGGCGAACAGGCGCCGGCACAGCAGCAACTTGCCGTGGCTCATGGCCCAGCGGAAGAAGGTGTGCACGCTGATCAGGCCGCGCAGGTACACGGTGTCCTTGGTGAAGGCCGAGCCACCGGTGGGCGGCACGCCGCGGAACACGCGCTGCGCCGAGGTGAAGCTGTCGGAGTCGCTCTGGCCGGCGGCGCGGAAGTAATGGAACACCTCCAGGAAGTCGGCCCCGTCCAGGGCCATCGCCACCGCCTCGATGCGCAGGCTGATGCGCTTCATGCGCTCGATGTCGATCGAGCCGGTGATCTGTTCGGCGAACACGGCCAGGCCTTCCTGGGTCGCGGTGGTGCGCGGCGAGGACAGCGCCAGGCTCTGCAGGTGCGGCTGCTCGCGGCCGTTGAGCGCGGTGAGCGAGTGCACGAAGGCCTCGTGTTCGATCAGCTGGTGGCGGTCGTAGTCGCTGAAGGCGGCGCCGTGGCGCAGGCGGATGCGGGTGGCGCCGGCGGCGGCCTTGGCGATCAGGTCGGGATCGAGCACGACCTCGATGACGCGCTGGTTGAAGAAATCATCGAGCGCGGATTGCAGCTGCAGTTGCAGCGCGGTGGCGGAGATCGACACGCATTCGGCGGGCGAGAGCAGTTCGCGGTCGAGCTCGTCGGCGATGTCGATGAAGTGGCGCGCGGCCTCGCGTGTGGTCGGGCCCTTGCCGGGCAGGATCTCGTCGGGTCGCCCGAACAGCTCGATCGACAGGCCGGAGACGGCGTGGGTGCCCAGTACTTCCAGCAGGCCGGCGGCGATCGACCAGCTGCGCGCGGATTCGCAGATGTAGCGGCCGATGGGATGGTCGTGATCGGCTTCGTTGGCGACCGCGTCGAGTTCGCGCCGCTCTTCGTGGAAGTCGTACTTGGGGTATTCGATCACCGGCATCGGGTAGCGGCCCTGCGCGGCTTCGTCTAGGAACGACTTCTGCACGCTGGCGGGCCAGCTCACCTGCGAGAGCAGGCGGATGCCCTTGGCGGCCTTGACCATGCGCGCATCGAGCGCGGAATGGTGGGCGACATCGGGGCTGAGTTCGGTCATGGGTTTTGCTCCTTCCCCAGCGGGGAAGGCCCCCACCCCGGTCCTCCCCCGCGGCGCGGGGGAGGGAGTGCGGTGCGGGAGCGGAGTTCAGCGGCGCCCATATTTCTCGTCCGGGCGCTTGTTCGGCGTCTTGCCCGGGGCCTTGTCGTCCGCCTTCTGCGCGCGGCGGTTGGCGGCCTTGCTCGCGGCGGCGGCGACTTCATCGCTGAGCTTGAGGAAGTTGGCGAAACGCTGCGGGTCGAGCTTGCCGGCCTCGATCGCGGCGCGGACCGCGCAGCCGGGTTCGCGCTGGTGCTTGCAGTCGCGGAAGCGGCATTGTTCGGCCAGCGCCTCGACGTCGCTGAAGTTCTCGGCAACGTCTTCCTCGCCGGTCGGCTTGAGTTCGCGCATGCCAGGCGTGTCGATCAGGCAGGCACCGGTCGGCAGCGGGATCAGCGCACGGTAGGTGGTGGTGTGGCGGCCGCGCGAGTCGCTTTCGCGTACCTCGGCGGTCTTCATCCTCTCCACGCCGAGCAGGGTGTTGGTGAGCGTGGACTTGCCCGCGCCCGAGGAACCCACCAGCACCGCGGTGCGGCCGGGCTGCAACCAGGCGTGCAGGGCGGCGACGCTGGCCGCGTCCTTGGCATTGACCGCGCGCACGGCGACGTCCTGCGCGGCGAGTTCGAGCACGGACACGGCGGCGGCGCTGTCGGTATCGGCGATGTCGGACTTGGTCAGCACTACCACCGGCTCGGCACCGCCGCCGCGCACCAGCAGCAGGTAGCGCTCGATGCGGCGTGGGTTGAAGTCGGCGTCGAGGCCGCAGACGACGAAGACGGTGTCGACGTTGGCGGCGATGAGCTGCTGCTTGTAGTGCTCGCCGGCGGCGGCACGCTTGATCGCGGTGCGGCGCGGCAGCAGCTCGACGATCTTCGAATGTTTGATGGAACTGCCTTCGATCAGCACCCAGTCGCCCACGGCCGGGCGTTCTTCCGGGGCGCTGGCACCCTTGCGGTAGGTGGCCGGGCGCAGCCATTCAGGCAGGGATTCGACCGAAAAGCTGTGCTCGGGGCCATCGGCCACGATATATCCGCTGCGGTGTTGCTCGACTACGCGGGCCGGGCGGGCATGGGGGCGCAGGACCATGGCTTCGCGCCAGGCGAGCTCGACGGGCAGGCCGTCGTCGGCCAGGGGCCAGCCAATGGCCTGCAGGTCGGCGAGGTCGGGGGTCGCCGTCTCGATGCTCGACGTGCTCAAACTGGGACGCGGATGGAGGGCATGGCCCGATTCTAGCCGCCGCGCTGGCGGGAAAGGCCCCGCAGGCCTTTTCGGCCTGTGATATCGCGCCCATTGCGCTGAACCCGTGCCGCTGAAGCGGCGGGATATTTCGGCTAGTCTGGCCCGCCCAGCCGAAATCGTTGCGCCGATGTCCCTGCCCCCCGTGAAGACCCGCGAACGCCTGTCCGAAGTCCGTTATGAAATCCGCGGGGAACTGGCCCGCCGCGCCCGCGAGCTGGAAGCCCAGGGCCGCAAGCAGATCAAGCTCAACATCGGCAATCCGGGGGCGTTCGGGTTCCGCGCGCCGGAACACCTGCAGCGCGCGATCGCCGAGCGCATCGAGCAGACCGATCCCTACACCCACCAGCAGGGCCTGCCGGCCGCGCGCGAGGCCATTGCCGCCTTCCACCGCCAGCGCGGCACGCCCAACGCATCGCCCGAGCGGGTGTTCGTCGGCAACGGCGTCAGCGAGCTCATCGACCTGTCGCTGCGCGCGCTGCTCAATCCCGGCGACGAGGTGCTGCTGCCCTCGCCCGACTACCCGCTATGGTCGGCCGCGACCATCCTCAACGACGGCCGCCCGGTCTACTACCAGTGCAAGCCGGAGAACGGCTTCCTGCCGAGCCCCGAGGAAATCGAGTCGCTGGTGTCGCCGCGCACCCGCGCGATCGTGCTGATCAATCCGAACAACCCGACCGGCGCCGCCTACCCGCGCGAGCTGCTGGAGAAGATCGTCGCGGTCGCCCAGCGCCACAAGCTGCTGTTGATGAGCGACGAGATCTACGACTCGATCCTGTACGACGATGCGACCTTCACGCCGGTGGCGCCGCTGGCCGGCGACCTGCCGTGCCTGTCGTTCGGCGGCCTGTCCAAGGTGCATCGCGCCTGCGGCTGGCGCGTGGGCTGGGCCGTGCTCAGTGGCGATCCGCTCGCCAGCGGCGACCTGCACCACGCGATGGACCTGCTCGGCGCGCTGCGCCTGTGCGCCAACGTGCCCGGACAGTTCGCGATCGAAGCCGCGCTGCATGGCGAAGACACCATCGCGCCGCTGTGCGCGCCGGGCGGGCGCCTGTATGAAGCGCGCCGCGCGGTGAGCGAGAGCGTCGCCGCGAGCCAGCACCTGGAACTGGTCGCCCCGGCCGGCGCGCTGTACGCCTTCCCGGCGGTGACCGGCGATGCGGCGATCGGCTTCGACGATCACCGCTTCGCCCTGGAACTGCTGGAAACCGAAGACGTGCTGGTGGTGCCGGGTTCGAGCTTCAACGTGCCCTACCGCAACCACTTCCGCGTCACGCTGCTGCCGCAGCCGGACGACCTGCGCGAGGTGTTCCGCCGCATCGAGCGCGTGCTGGACCGCCATGCCGAGCAGAACCGGGCGAAGCGCACTGCGGTCGCGTAAGCCGGCGTAGGCCCGCCCTCCCTCTCTCGCTTGCGGGAGAGGGACAGCGTTGCGCAGCAACGCAGGGTGAGGGCCGTGCGGCGACGATCCCCCGGTGAAGCGCCCCCTAATCCCCCGCCCCCAACGGCCTGCCGGCCGTTTCGACCCGCCGACGACGCTCCGCGCACGGCACCTTGATCCGGCACCCGCATAGAATGCCGGCATGGACGCAGCCAACAACGGCAACACCCTGAGCTACCTCGCCCTCGGCGACAGCTACACCATCGGTGAGAGCGTCCCGGAAGACGGTCGCTGGCCGGTGCAACTGGCACGCGCACTGCGGGACGAAGGCGTCACCCTGGCCGATCCGCGCATCATCGCCGCGACCGGCTGGACCACCGACGAACTGGAATGGGGCATCGATTCGGTCCAGGACCTGGGCAAGTTCGATTTCGTCTCGCTGCTGATCGGCGTCAACAACCAGTACCGCAACCGTAGCGCGGTGGCCTACGGCGGCGAATTCCACACGCTGCTGCAGCGCGCGATCCGGCATGCGAACGGCCGCGCCGGACGAGTGCTGGTGCTGTCGATCCCCGATTGGGGCGTGACCCCGTTCGCCGCCAACGACCAGCGCGATGCGGCCACCATCGGCAGCGAGATCGATGCGTTCAACGCCGCCGCACGCAGGATGTGCGAGAAGGAAGGCGTGGCGTTCGTCGACATCACGCCGGTGTCGCGCGAACACGGCGCGAAAGCCGAGATGCTGGCCGCGGACGGCCTGCATCCATCCGCTGCGATGTACACGTTGTGGACGCAGGCGGCACTGCCGGTCGCGCGCACGTTGCTGGCGAAATGAGCGACGCGCCTGGCGCCATGCAGCCGCTGCCGGGCGGACAGGTGCGCGCGATCGCGGACGCCTATCGGCCCGGACACGTGCTGGGCAATTACTGGGACTATTGCTACACCCGCGCCAAGCTCGGCAGCGATCCGCTGTATCCGGGCGTGTGCGAAGCCTTGCGCGATACGAGCGCGCCGCTGCTCGACCTGGGCTGCGGGCTGGGCCTGCTCGCACATGCGCTGCGGGCACAGGGCATCGCCCTTCCATATCACGGCGTCGACAACGACGACGGCAAGGTCGCGCGGGCACGGCGCTCGGCGTCGCGCGCGGGGTTGCCGGACGTCGACTTCGCCACGATCGACCTGGCGCGCGAGTATCCGGCACATCGCGGCAGCGTCGCCCTGCTCGACGTGCTGCAGTTCATTGCGCCCGACGCGCAGGCGCGCGCACTCGATGCCGCGGTCGCGATGCTGGTGCCGGGCGCGAAGCTGGTGATACGCACCGGCCTGGCAGATGGCAGCAAGCGCGCGCGGGTCACGCGCGCCGTCGATGTGTTCTCGCGCGCACTGGGCTGGATGAATGCCGGGCCGTCGCGCTATCCCGACGCCGATGACCTGCGCACGCGCTTCGCCGCGGCGGGACTGCAGGTCGAGTTCACGCCGCTGTACGGCAACACGCCGTTCAACAACTGGCGGGTCGTGGCGACGAAGTAACGAATCGGCCCCAGACTCAGGGGGCTTTGCATAACAGCGCGGGTGCGGCCTCCGCCGGCTCGAGGTCTTCCGGCAGCACGGTGCCGTAGCCCAGTGCCTCCAGGCGCTGCAGCAGCAGGGTCATCGCTTCCAGGTTGCGGCCGTGCGGGGATCCCTCGTGCGCCAGCACGATCGCGCCCGGCGCCAGTCCACGCTCGATGCGGCCGACCACCGCTTGGGGATCCGATGCGACCGCGTCGAAACCGCGCGCGCACCAGGCAACGCGTGCGAGGCCGTGGTCGCGCAGGGGCGCGGCCACGAACGGGTTGGCCAGGCCGACCACGGCGCGGAACCAGCGCGGCGCGGTGCCGGTGATGCCTGCCAGCGTGGACTGGTTGCGCGCGATCTCCTGGCGCAGTTGCCGCGGCCCCAGCGCCCAGAACCACGCCTGCGGATGGGTCTGGCTGTGATTGCCGAGCGTGTGGCCGCGCCGCACGATCTCGCGGATCAGTTCGGGCCGCCGTGCGGCGCGCTCGCCGATGACGAAGAAGGTGGCGCGCATCCCGTGGCGATCCAGCAGGTCGAGGATCGCGAGGGTGTCGTCCGAAGGGCCGTCATCGATGGTCAGCCACACCTGCCTGGCATCGGTCGGCAGGCGCCGCAGCACCGGGCTGAATACGCGCGAATCCGGCTTCAGCGTGCCCCACCACACCGGCACGTGCGACAACAGCATCGCCGGCAGGCCCCAATGCCAGCCCCAGCGCCACCAGACCAGGACCACCGCCAGCTGCGACAGCGGCAGCCAGACGATCCACGCATACGGATGGCGTGGCGGGCGATGCAGGGGTTCGGGCATGGCCGCGATGATGCGGTCCGCGACTGCCCCACGCAACGCACCGTTGCCGGGCGCCGCGGCGAATTCAGCTGAAAGCGGCGGCCGTGGCGCGTAAAATTGCGCATCCCCGTTCCGGAATCCCCCATGTCCCTCGATCCCATGCTGCGTTCGCGCATCGAAACCCTGTTGCAGGCGAACCGCATCGTGCTGTTCATGAAGGGCAACCCGCAGGCGCCGCAGTGCGGCTTCTCGGCCAAGGCGGTGGCGGCGCTGTCGGCGCTCGACGTCGACTACGCCCACGTCGACGTGCTGTCCGATCCCGAGATCCGCGAGGGCATCAAGCAGTACGGCGACTGGCCGACGATTCCGCAGCTCTACGTCGGCGGCGACCTCGTCGGCGGCAGCGACATCGTCGAGCAGATGGTGAACTCCGGGGAGCTGCATGCCCTGCTCGGCCTGCCCGCCCCGGACCGCACGCCGCCAGTAATCACCATCACTCCCGAAGCGGCGGCGATGCTGCGCGACGCGCTCGGCAACGCCGGCGACGGTTACGCGTTGCAGGTCGAAGTCGACGCTCGTTTCAACGCCAAGCTGCAGCTCGCCCCGCTCGACACCAACGCGATCGCGGTCGAGCAGGAGGGCATCCGCGCGCAGTTCGACATGACCAGCGCGCGCCGCGCCCAGGGCCTGCGCATCGACTGGGTCGACGACGAACGCGGCCGCGGCCTGGTGATCGACAACCCGAACGCGCCGCCGAAGACGAAGATCATGACCGTGGTCGAGGCCAACGCGCGCGCCGCCGCGGGTTCGCTCACCCTGGTCGACGTGCGCCCGCCGGAAGAGCGCGCGCTGGCGGCGGTCAACGTGCCGTTCTCGGTGTTTGACGGCGATGCCCGCTCGCACCTGGAAGGCCTGCCGAAGGACACGCCGCTGGCGTTCCTGTGCCACCACGGCGGCCGCAGCGCGCAGGCGGCGGAGCATTTCCGCGGGCTCGGCTTCCGCGATGTCTACAACGTCGAAGGCGGCATCGAGGCGTGGGCGCTGGAAGCCGACGCGCACGTGCCGCGGTATTGAGGCGCGAACCAGCAGTTATTGAATCGGCGGTTATTGGAGAAGGCGGGCACAAGCCCGCCTTTTTCGTGGCGGTGACAGCAGCGGATCGCAGCGTTGTCCGCAGCCGCGCGCGTCAGCGGCCGTTGCGCGCGAGCGCGTCCAGCGCGTCCTTGCGGCTCTGCGCCAGGTCCACGATCGGCGTGGCATAGCCGTTCGGAATCACTCCAGTCCACGGCTGGTGCCGCTGCGCCGGCGGCAGATCGGCCAACTCGGGCACCCAGCGCGCGATGTAGTCGCCGCGCGGGTCGAACTTCTGCGCCTGCAGCACCGGGTTGAACACGCGGTAGTACGGCGCGGCATCCGCGCCGGTGCCCGCCACCCATTGCCAGCCCAGCGTGTTGTTGGCCAGGTCCGCATCGACCAGCGTGTCCCAGAACCAGCGCGCACCGTGCTGCCAGTGCACACGCAGGTTCTTGCTCAGGAAGCTCGCCACGATCATGCGCACGCGGTTGTGCATCCAACCGGTGTGCCACAGCTCGCGCATGCCGGCGTCGACGATGGGGATGCCGGTGCGGCCGCGCTGCCATGCCTGCAACTGGCGCACCGACGGCTGCGCCCACGGAAAACCGTCGAAGCGCGGATTGAAGTTGGCGCCGGGCGTGTGCGGGAAGTGATGCAGCAGGTGGTGGGCGAATTCGCGCCAGCCCAGTTCGCGCACGAAGGCATCGCGATCGGTCCCGGCGGGGGCGGCATCGAGCAGGTGTGCGATGCGCCACGGCGCGATCTCGCCGAAGTGCAGGTGCGGCGACAGCCGCGAGGTTCCGGCAAGATCGGGGCGGTCGCGACGGTCCTGGTAGTCCGCACACGCGCTGCTAATAAAGCGCTGCGCGGCGGCGTGCGCACCGTGTTCGCCCGGTGTCCACTCGGACCAGAAGCCCGCGTCCCAGCGTGATGCCGGCTGCAATCCCAACGCGTCGATGGACACCGCGCCTTCGATCGCCGGTGGCGCGGGCAACCGCGGCGGCGCGTCCACCAGGGCCGGCAGCCGCCACTGACCTAACGCAGTGCGCCAGAACGGCGTGAACACGCGGTAGGGATCGCCGTTCTTCGTCTGCAGCTGCCATGGCTCGAACAGCAACGCGCCGTTGTGGCTCTCGGCGCGGACTCCGTCGGCGCGCAGCGTGCGCTTGATCGCGGCATCGCGCGCCTCGATCACCGGTTCGTAGCGGCGGTTCCAGAACACGGCTTCCGCGCCCACCTGCACCGCGAGCCGCTGCAACGTGGACAGCGTGGGTCCGCGCAGGACCTGCAGGCGCGAACCGCGGGCGCGCAGGTCGGCGTCGAGGGCGAGCAGCGAGCGCTGCCGCCACGCGTCCGAAGCGGCGCCGGGCGCCCACTCGCCTTCTTCCTCCGGCGCATGGACGCACACGGGCACCGGCTCGAGTCCCGCCCGCAGCGCCGCCTGCAGCGCGGGATGGTCGGCGAGGCGCAGGTCGTTGCGGAACCAGACGAGGGCGCGGGTCATCGTTCTACGATGCAGCGACACGCATGCGCATCAACCGCGGAATCCGCCTTCGGCGAGAAAGGCGCGTTCCTCGCTCGTGGTCTCGCGTCCAAGCGCCGCATTGCGGTGCGGGAAGCGGCCGAAGCGGCGGATGATGTCGTAGTGAAGGCGCGCCCAGCGATCGCCGCCGGTCGGCAAGCGCGAGAACAGTTCCAGGGCGCGCTCCTGGTCGGCCATGGCTTCGGAATGCTCGAACGGCAGGTAGAAGAAGCTGCGCAGGTTGAGATCGACCTGCACATCGAAACCCAGGGTCAGCGCGCGCGAGGCGTAATGCCGCGCGAGACCATCGGTGGCGAAGGCATGACCGCTGCGACGGAACACGTTGCGCGGGATCTGGTCGAGCAGCAGCACCAGCGCCAGCGCCCCTTCGGCATCGGCCAACCAGTGCTCGAATTCGCGCCGTGCCGCGAGCAGGTGCGCCTCGAGGAAGCGCGTGCGGCATTCGCCGTCGAACGCGTCGCCACCGCCAAACCAGCGCTCCGGGCCGGAGTCGCGCCAGAAGCCGACGATATCGCTGGCCGTCGTCATGCCAATTCCTCCATCGCTTCGGTTTCGTCGTCGCCGAGTTGGGTTTCCAGCTCGGCGCTCCAGGCCGCGGTGATGCTCTCCAACGTAACCGCATGGATCAGCGGCTGGATCGCGCCGGCAGAATAAGACTGCGCGATGAAGCGGGCGTAACGTTCGCGGAACGCCAGCCACGCCAGGTGGACGTGCTCGAAGGCGGCGAGGTTGTCTCCGTCGAGCTGGCGGCGCAGGTGCGCGACCACGCCGTCGAGGCGCGCGTCCACGCGCTGGAAGGCGGCGACGGCCTGGATGCTGAGGTCGTCGTGCGCAGTGACCGCCTCGCCATGGCGCGCGACTTCGCCGGCCTGGCTGACGTAGCGGCCGGCGATCTTCACCGCGGCTTCGGCCTTGCCGATCAGGCGGCCCTCGAACTGGCGCAGCTCCTCCAGGCTGGTGCTGGCCTGCTCCAGTCCCTGCTTCAGGTTCAGCAGCTTCTGGTTGCGCTCGATCACCTCGGTGGTCTTGCGCCGTTCCAGGCGGCGCTGGATGAAATACAGGCCCCAGGTGATTGCGGCGCCAACCAGCAGATAGACGATCTTTTCCATTACCCCTCCGTCTTGGGGAGATAGTGTGCGCGTAGGGGGTCGCAGGGGTTGCGACACCCTCGCAGCACCAGGCGCTCATTTGATGTGGCCGATCATCGGGGACGGCCTATCCACCGGCGACGGGTTGCGGCTCTGCCATCAGGTCGTTGAGGTCGGCGACGATCCCCGGCAGGGCTTCCTCCGAGTAGCCCCGATACACGCGCGCCACGGTTCCGTCCTTGCCGATCACAAACATGTGCGGTATCGACGAAACGCCATAGGCATCGCTGACCACGCCGCTCCAGTCGCCGGTCATGGTGAATTCGAACTTCTTGAGCTGGCGCAGCAGCGCGCGATAGGTCCGGCGGTCTTCGCGGGAATTCACCGCGATGACTTCGATCCGCGACTTCCCTGCGGCCTTCTGGATGCCCTCGAGAACGGGCAACTCCTTGCGACAGTAGCCGCACCAGGATGCCCAGAACGACACGATGACCACCTTGCCGCGCAGGCCGGCGAGGGTGATCGGCTGGTCGTTCTCATCCTTGCCGAATACGTCCGGCGGCGTGTCGCCCACCGCCACCACTGCCTTCGCCGTTTCCTGCGCCTGGGCGTATCCCGCGAACCCGAAGGCCAGCAGCGCAGCTACGAACATCGTCCTGATCAAATTCATCCCCTTGCAACGACGCGCCCCGAACAATTCGAAGCCCCCGCGCCGGTGTCTCGTTTTTGGCACACCTCCCACCGCCGCGCAAATCCGCACGCGGCGGGGCTCGTGACCACCCTACAAATGTCGCGTTTCGGCCGGAACTTCCATCCAGTTGTTATTGCGGCCGTCGCAATAACGGATGGGCGCGGCCAGCATTTCTTCCGGGGTGGCATCGTCGAGGCAGGTCACCTGCACGGAGACGTACTGGCCGCCGGCTTCGGGGATGTCGCCGCGGCCGAAGGGACGTACGCCGCAGGTCCTGCAGAACAGCCAGTGCGCGCTGTTGGTGCCGAACTGGTAGTCCGACAACGCGGCCTCGTCGGTCAGCAGGCGGAACGACTCGGGCTTGGTCATGACGGCCCAGTTGCGCGTCTTGGTGCAGATCGAGCAATTGCACTTGCCGGAGCCCTGGCTGAGATCGAGGTCGGCTTCGAAGCGGACGGCGCCGCAATGGCAACTTCCGTGGTAGGTCTTCATGGACATATCGCTGCTCCTTGCGTGGGTGGGACGGCGCACGCTCGGCCGCGTGCGCCCGGGAGACTGCCTCGTTACTCGTCGAAGCGCAGATGCTTCACCGACTTGCCATTCCGGCGGATCAGGCGCAGCGCCTCGATCCCGACCTGGATGTGGTTGTCGACGAATTCGCCGGTGACCTTGGCGTCGGAGGCCTCGGTCTTCACGCCTTCGGGAATCATCGGCTGGTCCGACACCAGCAGCAGCGCGCCGCAGGGAATGTGGTTGGCGAAGCCGGCGGCGAAGATCGTCGCGGTTTCCATGTCGATCGCCATGCAGCGCAGCTTGCGCAGGTATTCCTTGAATGCTTCGTCGTGCTCCCAGACGCGGCGGTTGGTGGTGTAGACGGTGCCGGTCCAGTAGTCGTGGCCGAGGTCGCGGATCATCGTCGACACCGCGCGTTGCAGGGCGAATGCGGGCAGCGCCGGCACTTCCGCCGGCAGGTAGTCGTTGGAAGTGCCTTCGCCGCGGATCGCCGCGATCGGCAGTATCAGGTCGCCGAGCAGGTTCTTCTTCTTGAGGCCGCCGCACTTGCCCAGGAACAGCACCGCCTTGGGCATGATCGCGGTGAGCAGGTCCATCATCGTCGCGGCATTGGGGCTGCCCATGCCGAAGTTGATCATGGTGATGCCATCGGCGGTGGCGCTGGGCATCGGGCGGTCGAGACCGACCACCGGCGCGCCGGTGAGGCGGGCGAAGGTGTGCAGGTAGCCGCCGAAATTGGTCAGCAGGATGTGCTCGCCGAACTGCTCCAGCGGCACGCCGGTGTAACGCGGCAGCCAGTTGCCGACGATCTGTTCTTTGTCCTTCATTCCGTCCTCCTCATCGTCATCCCGAGCACGGCCCGGGATGTTGTTTCATGCAGTGCGGCAGAAGCCCGTCGTTGACCCCTGTCGGCCGCGGCCCTGCTTGTGCCGAATCTGGCGGTTTGCCGCGAGGCGATTCTGTCACGTGGGCCATGACCAACGTCAGGGCTTGGCGTCCGGGCCTCGCGGGAGCTACGGTGCAGCGGTTGTCCATCCGCTATCCAGTTCCATCCCCGGGGAAAAACCATGTCCTTACGACCCATGTGGGCCGGCAGCGCGCTGACGCTGCTGGTCGGCGTGCTCCAGCTCGGCGCGGCGCACGCGGCGACGCCCGCCACCGCGCCCAAGCAGTCCCGCTTCACCCAGGATCCGTACCCGAGCACCTACCGCGCGATCGCGGCGGGTCCGGTGCTGATCCAGCACGCAACCGTGCTCACCGGCACCGGCCAGCGCCTCGATGACGCCGACGTGCTGATGCGCGACGGCAAGATCGTCGCCGTCGGCACGGCGCTGGAAGCGCCCGCCGATGCCACCCGCGTCGACGGCACCGGCAAATGGGTCACGCCGGGCATCATCGACGTGCATTCGCACCTGGGCGTATATCCGAGCCCCGGCGTGAGCGCGCACAGCGACGGCAACGAGGCGACATCGCCGGTGACGCCGAACGTGTGGGCCGAGCATTCGATCTGGCCGCAGGATCCGGGTTTCCTCACCGCGCTCGCCGGTGGCATCACCTCGCTGCAGGTGTTGCCGGGCAGCGCCAACCTGATCGGTGGCCGCGGCGTCACCCTGAAGAACGTGCCGGCCACCACCTACCAGGCGATGAAATTCCCCGGCGCGCCGTGGGGCCTGAAGATGGCGTGCGGCGAGAATCCGAAGCGCGTGTACGGGCAGAAGGGTGGTCCGTCGACGCGCATGGCCAACGTGGCCGGCTATCGCGCCGCGTTCATCGACGCCAGCGAGTATCTGCGCAAGAACGCGCCCAAGAGCGCGCCGAAGAAGAAGCATTGGTGGAGTTCCAGCAACGGCAGTAGCGCCGACAGCGAGAAGGACACCGGCGGCAAGCGCGACCTCAAGCTCGACACCCTCGCCGGTGCGATCAACGGCGACATCCGCGTGCACATCCACTGCTACCGCGCCGACGAAATGGCGACGATGCTCGACCTCGCCAAGGAATTCGGCTTCAAGATCGCCGCCTTCCACCACGCCGTGGAGGCCTACAAGATCAGCGACCGGCTGGCGCAGGAAGGCGTGTGCGGCGCGATGTGGGCCGACTGGTGGGGCTTCAAGATGGAAGCCTTCGACGGCGTCCAGGAAAACATCGCACTGGTCGACCGCCCGCAGAACAGCTGCGCGATCGTGCACTCGGATTCCGAGGAAGGCATCCAGCGCCTCAACCAGGAAGCAGCCAAGGTGATGGCGCACGCCAAGCTTGCCGGCATGGACATCGCGCCGGAACGTGCGATCCGCTGGGTCACCGAGAATCCGGCCAAGGCGCTGGGCATCCTCGACAGGACCGGCACGCTGGAGAACGGCAAGATGGCCGACGTCGTGCTGTGGAACGGCAATCCCTTCAGCGTTTACGCGAAGGCCGACCAGGTCTACATCGACGGCGCGCGCGTGTACGACCGCAACGATGCGACGCGACAGCCGGAGTCGGACTTCATGCTCGGACAGGGCGCGACGGGAGGTGTGCGATGAATAAGTCCAAGACCCTGAAGGCGCTGTCCGCCGCCCTGCTGCTGGCATTGGCGGCCGGCGCGAACGCCCAGGACGTGCTGATCCGCAACGCCACGGTGCATACCGCCAGTGCGCAGGGCACGCTGCAGAACGCCGACGTGCTGGTGAGCAATGGCGTGATCCGCGCGGTCGGCAAGGGCCTGCTCGCCACGGCGGACGCGCAGGTGATCGACGCGCAGGGGCGGCCGCTGACGCCGACCCTGTTCGGCGGCGTCACCGAGATCGGCCTGGAGGAAGTGTCGGGCGAGAAGAGCACGGTCGACGCCTCGGTCGGCCTCGGTGCCGGCCGCAAGGAGATGACGGTACGGCCTGAGTTCGACGTCACCCTGGCCTTCAATCCGGACTCGGTGCTGATCCCGGTCGAGCGCATCGAAGGCATCGGCTGGACGCTGCTGGGCGCGAACACCACCGACGGTGGTTCGATCATCGGCGGCCAGGGCGGCGTGGTGCGCCTGGACGGCAGCCCGGATCCGGTCGGGCCGCGCGTGCTGTTCGTCAACCTCGGCAGCGAGGCCGCCGGCCTCACCGGCAATTCGCGTGCGGCGCAATGGATGCTGCTGGACCAGCTGATCGACGAAGCACGCGGCCGCATCGCTCCGGATTCGAACATGGCCCTGCTGACACCGGCGGGCCGCGCCACGCTGGCGAAATACCTCAACGGCGGCGGCCGCGTGATGGTCAGCGTGCACCGCGCGGCCGACATCCGCCAGTTGCTGCGCTGGTCGGCGCGCCACAACGTGCGCATCGCGATCGAAGGCGGCTCGGAAGCATGGAAGCTCGCACCGCAACTCGCCGCGGCGAAGGTGCCGGTGTTCGTCAACCCGCTGGCCAACCTGCCCGCCAACTTCGACGAGATCAACGCGACCATGGAGAACGCCGCGCGCCTGCGTGCGGCGGGCGTGGCGGTGAGCTTCGCCCAGGACGGCGACGCCTCGCACAACGCACGCAAGATCCGCCAGATCGCGGGCAACGCGGTCGCCAACGGCCTGCCCTGGGAAGACGGCCTGGCCGGGCTCACGCGCGTGCCGGCGGAAGCCTTCGGCGTCGGCGACAAGCTCGGCAGCATCGCGGTGGGCAAGCGCGCCGACCTGGTGCTGTGGAGCGGCGATCCGCTGGAAGTGAGCACGGTGGCGATGCAGGTGTGGCTGGACGGTCGCGCCATCATTATGCGCAGCCGCCAGACCGAACTGCGCGATCGCTACCTGCGCACGGCCACCCCGGCCGAAGTCGGGGGCATGCCGCGGGCGTATTCGAACAGCGGGCACTGAGCCGTTGCCATGACCCACGAAAAAGCCCGCCATCCGGCGGGCTTTTTCGTGGCGGGCTTTTTCGTGGCAGCCCTTCAGCGCAACGCGCTCATGACGTCACCGGCTCCGCCAGCTCGCGGACTCCCGTGCCGTCCAGCACCACCACGCGATTGCGCCCTTCGTGTTTGGCCTGGTACATGGCCTCGTCCGCGCGCTGCAACAGCGACGTCGCGCCGTCCTGTGCCTGGCATTCGACCACGCCGATGCTCAGCGTGAGGGCCACCGGCGCGCCGCGCACGCGGGCGCAACGCGCTTCCACTTCGCGGCGGATGCGCTCGGCGAGATCGCGCGCGTGGCGACGCGCCGAACCCGGAAGCAGCAGCAGGAACTCCTCGCCACCGGTGCGGCCCAGCTTTTGCTCGGGCTGCATTTCCTCCTCGATGGTCTCGGTGACCGCGCACAGGCAGGCATCGCCGATGGCGTGGCCGTGGGTGTCGTTGATGCGCTTGAAATGGTCGAGGTCGAGGAACAGCACCGACAGCGGCAGCCTGCGCTGGCGACTGTCGGCGATGGCCTGGTCGAGTCGGCGCATCATGCCGGCGCGATTGAGCACGCCGGTCAGGCCATCGTGTTCGGCATCCTGCTTGGCGGCATCGCGCTCGCGCTGGAACATGCGCATGCGATGCGCCAGGCCCAGCACCAGTACGACCGCGGCGAAGGCCTGCATCAGCGGCAGCCCGTATTCGAGCCAGCGATTCAACGGCTGGCCGGACGCGAGCTGCAGCGTGCGCGCGGTCGAGACGAACACCAGCGGTACCCAGGCGATCAGCACGAAACCCGCCTGCCGTCCGCCCCGCAACCACACCACGGCCAGGGTGATGATCGCGAGGGCATTGGCCGCAAGCAGCAATGCATTGCCGATCGGCGGGAACCAGCTGCGGTCCGCGCCCGGCAACACCCCTGACACCATCAATGCACCCAGCAGGGCCGCCGGCAGCACCGCGCCGACGAGGGACAGGGCAGCGCTCAGGCGCGGCGCCCGCGGCCACAACTCGCCGAAGTCGAGCAGGAACAGCACCGTCACGATCGTCGAACAAGTGGCGATGAACCAGATGCCGGCGACGCCGAACGGCGCCAGCCACGCGAACACGGTGAGTGCATAGGCATCGCCATACGCCAACAGCACGTACAGCATCTGCAGGGCCATGGTCGTGGCGAACATCAGGTACACGCGCTCGCGCAGCTGCACCCAGAACAGCAGCGTCACCAGCGACACGCCGATCAGGATGCCGAGGCTGAGCCACAGCACGCGGACGTGGCCGTAGTCCTCGACGCTGAAGTCCTGCGGGGTACGCACCGCGACCTGCAACGGATAGCGCGCATCCTCCACGCCGATATAGACCGGTTGTGCGGTATCGGGCCAGGCGAAGGCCAATGCGCGGCGCGAATGCCCGCCATCGAGCGCGCGGTCGAAGATCGACTTGCGTTGCGGCCGGTAGTCGGGCGGCGCCAGCACCGTCAGGCGCGCGCTGTAGGGGTGGTAGACCAGCAGCAGCCGAGCTTCCCGTGCCGTCAGCGCATGCACTCGCCACCAGCCGCTGCCATGCTGCGCACCGGCCAACTGGTGCGGCTCTCCGGTGGAGGTCCAGGCGCTTTCCGGTTGCAGGCGCACCTGCTCGGGCCGCGCGATGCCGTACTGCAGGCGTTCGATGCGGGCCACGCCATTGCCCGCCTGGGTCTGCGCACCGGCAGGCGCCAATGCAAGCCAAGCTACGAGCAACACTGCCAGCCATGCTGTCTTCATGCGCTCCCTCCCTGCCGGGCCAGTGTCCCCTTCGGCGCATGGCACCGCAAGCCTGCACGGCCGTATGCTGCCGCCTTCATGGGGAAATCTGATTGGGGACGTGCATGTCGATGGATATCAACTGGCTGGCCGTGGTCGCGGCGGCTGTTTCGGCCTTCCTGCTGGGTGGCATCTGGTACGGACCGCTGTTCAAGAACGCGTGGTGCCGTGAAGCCGGGGTGGATCCGAGCAAGCCGGCGGGCCATCCCGGCCGCGTCTTCGGCAGCGCTTTCGTGCTGGCACTGGTGGCGGCAATCGCGTTCGCCATGCTGCTCGGCCCTGCCCCGTCGCTGCACCTGGGCCTCCACCATGGCGCACTGGTGGGCTTCGCCTTCGTCGCCACCAGCTTCGGCATCAACTACGCCTTCGCCGGGCGCAGCCTGAAGCTGTGGCTGATCGATGGCGGCTATCACCTGCTGCAGTTCGTGCTGTACGGCGTGATCCTCGGCCTGTGGCATTGAGGTAAGCGCATGTCGGCCCGCTGGTACTTCGACTTCCTCTCGCCGTTCTCCTACCTGCACTGGCAGAAGGTGAAGGCATTGCCCGGCGCGGTGACGCCGGTGCCGATCGTGTTCGGCGCCGTGCTCGCTGCATGCGGGCAGAAAGGGCCGGCGGAGATTCCCGGCAAGCGCGAATTCACCTATCGCCACGTGCTGTGGCAGGCGCGGCAGGAAGGCGTGACCCTGCGCTTTCCGCCCGCGCACCCGTTCAATCCCCTAGCCGCGCTGCGCTTGTGCGTGGCGGCGGGCAGCACGCACCAGGCAGTGGATGCCCTGTTCGACTGGATCTGGAAGCAGGGCCACGCCGGCGACAGCCTCGAGGCGCTGGCGCCGGTCGCGGCGGCGCTCGGCATCGAGGCCGCCGCCGTGCAGTCCGAGACCGTGAAGACGCAACTGCGCGCGAATACCGAAGCCGCCGTTGCAGCGGGTGTGTATGGCGTACCGACGCTGGCCTTCGACGGCGGGCCCCTGGATGGCATGTTGTTCTGGGGCAACGACGCCCACGCCTTCGCGCTTGCTGCGCTGGACAATCCCGCCCTGCTCGCGGATCCCGAGATGCAGCGCGTGTCGGCATTGCCGGTCGGCGTGCAACGGCGCTGACGCGCCACAACGAGGACGCGCCACGACTAGCATTGGCAGCCACGGGCGCAACCCCGTTCCTCGGCGTATGCTGCCTCTACTTGATACGAAGACGCCACAGGGGAGGCTTCGATGCGTATTGGTCTTGTTGTCGATTCACCGTGCGACCTGCCGGACAGCTACCTCTCGGCGCATCGGATCTCGATCCTGCCCACCAACGTCCGCATGGGCGCGGCCGTCATCGACGACTACCGCAATCCCGAGGCGACCCTGCAGTTCCTGCATACCCACCTGGCCGAGCGCGGCTGGGAAGCGGAAAGCAGCCCGTTCTCGGTCGACCAGATCCGCGACCTGTTCCTGGGCAAGCTGGTCATCGATTACGACTTCGTCTTCTGCATGACCATGACGAAGACGCGCAGCCTCATCTTCGACAACGCGCAACAGGCGAGCTTCGCCATCCTCAACGAATACAAGGCAGTGCGCGCCGCCGCCGGCAACCATTCGCCGTTCGCGCTGCGCGTGATCGACACGCAGAACGTGTTCGCGGCGCAGGGCATCGCCGTGGTCGAGAGCGTGCGCCTGCGCGACGCCGGCGAAGGCTCACCCAAGATCCGCGCGCGCCTGGAGAACCTGGCGCTGCACACCCAGGGATTCCTGATCCCGCGCGACCTCAACTACATGCGCGAGCGCACCCGCATCCGCGGCGACCGCAGCGTGGGCTTCCTCGCCGCCAAGCTCGGCACCGCCTTCGACATCAAGCCGATCCTGCATTGCAACCGCGGTGAAACCGGCCCGGTCGGCAAGGTCAAGACTTTCGACAGTGCCGCGCAGAAACTGTTCGAGCATGCCGTGCGTCGCATCGAGCGCAACGAACTGATGACGCCGACGCTGTGCGTCAGCTTCGGCGGCGAACTCGACGAGCTGCACACCCTGCCCGGCTTCGAAACGCTGCGCGCGGCGTGCAGCGCCCACAACGTGGAACTGTTCGAGTCGGTGATGAGCCTGAGCGGCATGGTCAATGTCGGCAAGGGCGGCCTGGCGTTGGGCTATGCGGCGGAAACGGCGAAGGTCGAACTGTAGGCCGGTGTTCGCTGGCCCGGGCCACACGGCCGGTCGATGCAACGCCGGCAATCGAGGCGATTGCCCATTCACATCGGCGCAATAGACCGGGCCCTAAGCTCGAATGCGTTCCTACTGATGCGTCCCTAATGCGTTCCCACTGAAGGGGATTTCCGGATGGCGACCCGTTACTACATCAGCCTGCCCGAGCCGGCGCGCGCACGCGGCAGCGATCCGGCACTCGCGTTCAGTGCGCATGGAGCGGATGAATTCGCCGCGCAGTTCCAGGAGGCATTGCGGACCACGTCGCTGTTCGATCGCTGGCGCGCCCGCCAGGACGATCCCGACGATGTCGATCCGTCCTTCGCCGCGACGGATCCCGATGCCACTGTGGTTGGCCGGCAGGACGACCTGCATGTGGTGCTGGTCGTCACCAGCTCGATTCCCGGCAACGTACTCAAGCAACGCCTGCGGCTGCTTGCCGGCGGCGGCTGGGAACTGCGCGACGTCACCGCGGCCTGAAAGGCCGCCCACGGCCGCTGGCCGTCGCCCATCTAGACCATCGAGGCGTCGGCGGCGGCCTTCTGGTCGGGCCGATGCAGCGCCAGCAGGGCCACGCGGCCACTGATGCCTTCGCGTTCGAACACCTGGTGCAGGTGGCTCTTCACGGTCTCCGGGCTGATGCCCAGGCGGCGGCCGATCTGTTTGTTGCTCATGCCCATGGCCGCCCAATGGACGATCTCACGCTGGCGATCGGTGAGGTGGCCGAGGTTGTGCACCGGTGCCGGGGCACGCCGTTCCGCGGCCAGCGCGCGCATGAGCAGGGAGCTGTCGACCGCGAACAGGCCCGATTCGACGGCGCGGAGGGCGCGCAGCAGGACTTCCGGGGGCGCCTGCTTCTCCAGGCAGCCGCTTGCCCCCACGCGCGCGCAGCTGCGCAGGCTGGCCACGTCCGGATGCCGGAAGCAGTAGATCCGCTGGGACTCGCCTTCATCCTGGGGTAACCGCGCCGTACGCAGGTCGTCCCCGTCCAGCAGCCAGATCGCCTGCCGGCTGACCGAGACCGGGGGCAGGGTCTCGGCGCTGAATACGCCGCACCAGTCCAGTTCGCCCCGCGGCCCGAGCACACGCTGCAGGTGCGCGGCCCAGCGGCGATCACGACCAAATGCGAGGACTGGCAAACCCGCCATTGAACCCATTCCCCGGGCACGGACACGCATGCCCCGTAAAAGCCACAACGCACCGTGAACGCGAGGTCGGCCACCGCCGACGGGGAGGGCCGATTCAGGGCCTTAAGCCGGGACCCGGCGGCGGCGGACCGCATAAGCTAGGGCATGCCCACGCGACCCATCCTCCTGTCCTGGAGCGGCGGCAAGGACGCGGCCTGGACCCTGCACGCACTACGCAACCGCGACGACGTCGAGGTGGTCGGCCTGCTGACCACTGTCACCGAGGGCTTCGAACGCATCGCCATGCACGGCATCCGCCGCGACATCCTGTTGGCGCAGGCCGAAGCAACCGGACTACCTCTGGTCGAGGCGCGCATTCCGCAGCAGTGCGACAACGCGACCTATGAAGCCGCCTTCGCCGGCGCATTGGCGCAGGCGCGCGTGCGCTGGCCCGGACTGGAGACCATCGCCTTCGGCGACCTCTTCCTCGCCGACGTGCGTGCCTGGCGCGAGGCGCTGTGCGCGCGGCTGGGATGGCGCATCGAGACGCCGCTGTTCGGTGCCGACACGAGCGCACTGGCCCGGGACATGATCGCCGGCGGGCTGCGCGCGACCTTGTGCTGCGTCGACACGACGCAACTCGCGGGCGACTACAGCGGACGTGAATTCGATGCCGCCCTGCTGGCGGAGTTGCCGGCGGCGGTCGACCCGTGCGGCGAACGCGGCGAATTCCATACCTGCGTGCACGCCGGACCGATGTTCGCGCACCCGCTCGCCCTGCGCGGCGGCGAGCGGGTGCTACGCGAAGCGCGCTTCGCCTACACCGACCTGGAGCTGACTGCGTAGGCGAAGCGGTTGAACCTCAGCGCGGTTGCGGCACGCAGTGGTCGACGTCCATCAGGAAGCCGGGGGCGCACTGGTCGCTGCTGCGCACCATCGTGCGGCACAGGCCGCTGACCGGCTCACAGCCGTAACCCGAGGCGGCGCAGTCGTTGCGCGCGCCGGCACTGGTCACGCTCAATGTCTGTGTCTCGCAGTAGGCGTGCACCAGGCTACCGCCCTTGCGGGTCCATTCGGCCAGCTGCGATTGCAGTTGTGCATTCTCGTTGCGCAACTGCTGGTTCTTGTCGCGTTCCTTTTCCCACTGCTGCTTGTAGTCGATCTGGATGGCATTGACGTTCCCCGGTGCCATCATCGGTCTCACGTTACCGACGTTCTGCGCCGACAGCGGCGCGGCGATCAGCAGGGTCAACAGCATCCAGCAGGCATTGCGATTCATCGGACTCCCCTCCGTATTGGCCGCCGGCCGGCGACGCCGCAGGATAGCGTTCGGGCACGCCGCTGTCCGACCAGCGGCCGGGCCCGCGTTTATGCCCATGCCACCCGCAGGAGCCCGCCATGCGCCGTGCATCCGCTTTCCCCGCGACTCCGTTCGTGATCGCGACTCCATTCCTGATCGCGACCCTGTTCGTGGTGCTGTTGCTGGCGCTGCTGGCCGCGTGCGAAGGCAACACCCCGCGGGATGCCGCGCCGGCTTCCCAGGTCGCCCTGTTCGAGAATTTCGGCGAACTGCATCGCGACATCGGCACGCGCGTGCCCGCCGCACAGCGCTACTTCGACCAGGGATTGCGCATGACCTACGGCTTCAACCACGAAGCCGCCGGACGCGCCTTCGCCGAAGCCGCGCGCCTGGACCCGTCGTGCGCGATCTGCGTCTGGGGCCAGGCCCTGGTGCTGGGGCCGAACATCAATCTCCCGATGCCTCCCGAAGCGGCCGCACCGGCCGCCACCCTGGCGCGGCGTGCATTGGAGCTGGCCGCGAACGCACAGCCGCGCGACCGCGCCCTGATCGAGGCGCTGCAGTTGCGCTATGCCGATCCCGCGCCGTCCGACCGCATGCCGCTCGACCAGGCGTATGCGACGGCGATGGCGGACGTGGTGCGGCGTTTCCCCGACGACGATGACGCCGCCACGCTCTATGCCGAGGCCTTGATGGACCTGTCGCCGTGGGCGTATTGGACCCGCGATGGCGCACCGACCGGACACACCAGCGAGATCACAACCACGCTCGAGCGCGTGCTCGCCCGCAATCCCGCGCATATCGGCGCGGTGCACTACTACATCCACGCGGTCGAGGCATCGAAGACGCCGCAGCGGGCCGAACACCTTGCCGACCAGCTGGCATCGCTCGCGCCCGGCTCGGGCCATCTCGTGCACATGCCCGCGCACATCTACATCCGCACCGGCCGCTATCACGACGCCACGCTCTCCAACTTCGCCGCCGCGACCGCCGACAAAGCGTTCCTCAGCGTGTGCAGCGGCAGCAATGGCCTCTATCCGCTGGGCTACGTGCCGCACAACTGGCACTTCGCGACGATGACCGCCGGCCTGCACGGTTCGCGCACACTGGCACTGCAAGCCGCGGAGCAGACCGCGCAACGCGCCGACCGGGGACGGCTCGAAGAGCTGGAATTCATGCAGCAGTACGTGGTGATGCCGCTATTCACCCAGGTGCGTTTTGGCCAGTGGGACGCGATCCTCGCGCAGGCGCAGCCCCCCGCGGCACTGCCTTATCCGACGGCGATCTGGCACTTCGCGCGGGGCATGGCACAGGTGCGCAAGGACGAGCTCCGCGCCGCTGCGAGTGAGTTGCAAGCGCTGCAGGCCGTGGCCAGGCAACCGATGGAGAAGCCGAAGCCCGGCAACAACGCGGCCAGCCGCCTGCTGCCGGTTGCCGAAGCCTTGTTGCGTGGCGAACTGGCGCTGCGGCGCGGCGACACGCGCCAGGGCATGGCCGCGCTGCGCGAGGCCGCGGCCGCCGAAGATCGCCTCGACTACAACGAACCCGCGGACTGGCCGCTGCCGGTGCGTCCCTACCTGGGCGCGGCATTGCTGCAGGCCGGGCACGCGCGCGAAGCCGCGCAGGCCTACGCCCAGGACCTCGAGACGTACCCGGACAACGGCTGGTCGCTGTTCGGACTCGCGCAGGCACAACGCGCCACTGGCGACACCGCGGCGGCGGCCGACAGCGAGCGCCGCTATCGCGCCGCCTGGCAGTGGGCGGACACGCCGCTCACGGCCTCGCGCTTCTAGGCCCGCGATGCTCCGCATGGAGCGCAGTGACCGCCGTCCCATGAACGCCACGCGCCCCGCCGCGAACCCCTGATCCACCACGACCGGACCGCTACAATCCTCCGCCCGCGGCGCGCCATCGCCGCGTGGTCATTTTGGGGGAGAACCGGCATGCCGATCCTGGGCCTTGGCCTGCACGTGGTCATCGCGATCTTCTTTGCCATGCACGCCGTGCGCAGCGGGCAGGAACGCTATTGGCTGATGATCCTGTTTGCATTCCCCGGGCTGGGCAGCCTGGTGTACGCGCTGACGGTCTGGCTGCCGTCCATGCGCTACACGCGCCATGGCCACGCGCTGGTGCGCGGCGTGAAGCAGGTGCTCGATCCGACCCGCGAGCTGCGTCGTGCGCAGGAGGCCTTCGAGGATTCCGCCACCACCGACAACCGCCTGCGCCTGGCCGATGCGCTGCTGGCCTCGGGTCGCGCGTCGGAAGCGGTGCCGCAGTACCAGTCCGCGCTGCGCGGCATCCACAGCGACGATCCGGACATCCAGGTGCGGCTGGCACGCGCGCTGCTGGAATCGGGCCACGCCACGCATGCCCGCGAGTTGCTCGACGAACTGATTCACAAGCGTCCCGGCTTCCGCTCGCAGGACGGCCATATCACCTATGCATGCGCAGCGGCCGCCGAAGGCGATCGCACCCGGGCGCGCAGCGAATTCGAGACGCTGATCGGCTACGCCAGCGGTTTCCAGGCGCACGTGCGCTATGCCGAGGTCTTGCAGGGCTGGGGCGAACTCGACAAGGCGCGTGGCCTGTGCGAACAGGTGTTGTCGCGTGCCAGGCGCATGCCGGGCTACGCGCGCCGCCTCAACAAGCCGGAACTGGATCGGCTCAAGCAGTTGTCCGCGCAGCTCGCGAAAGCGTAAGCCCGCTTCGCCTTACCCCCTCCCCCGCAACGCGGGGGAGGGCTGGGGTGGGGGCACGACGTCCTGGCGCCGCGCAATATCTAGCCCGTGTTCTGGATGCCCGCCGCGATGCCGTTCACCGTCGCGATCAGCGTTTGCAGCATGGCATCGTCCACGCTGCCGCCCGCGCGCCAGCGCGCGAGCAGGTCGACCTGGAGCACGCTGATCGGATCGAGGTAGGGATTGCGCAGGCGGATCGAGCGAGCCAGGCGCGGGTCGTCGGCGAGCAGCTCGGTGCTGCCCTTGATTGCGAACACCGCATCGCGCGTGCGCTCGAACTCGGCGGCGATGCGCGGATGGAACTGCGCGTGCAGGTCGCCCTGCGGCAGTTGGCTCGCGAGCAGCGAGTAACGCTCGAAGATGCCGGGGTCCGACTTCGCCAGCACCATCTCGACGTCGTCGACCAGCGTGTTGAAGAACGGCCAGTCGCGGGCCATTTCCGCCAGCGTCCCGACGCCGTGCCGTTGCAGCGCGCGTTGCAGCGCGGTGCCGACGCCGTACCACGCGGTGAGGCCGGAGCGGTTCTGTGCCCACGCGAACACCCATGGGATCGCACGCAGCGCGGCGATGCCCGGTGGCCGCACCACGCCGACGCCACCGGCGCGCTTGCTCGGCCGTGAGCCGATGCGCAGGCATTCGATCACGTCGATCGGGGTCGCCGCGCGAAAGTACGCGGGGAAATCGGGATCGTCGTGCACCAGGGCGCGGTAATGTGCGCGCGAGTCGCGCGCGAGTTCGGTCGCCAGCGCGCGCCAGCCGTCTTCGCGCGGTTCGGGCACGCGCGGCCGCAGCGTCGCCCGCAGCACCGCGCCGGTGGTCTGTTCGAGATTGCGCAGCGCGATCGCGCGGATGCCGTACTTGCGGTGGATGACTTCGCCCTGCTCGGTCAGGCGCAGGTAGCCGTCCACCGAACCGCGCGGCGCGGCGATCACGGCGCGTTCGGTCTTGCCGCCACCGCGGCTGATCGAACCGCCGCGGCCATGGAAGAACGCGATCTGCACGCCGCTGTCGCTTGCGAGCCTGGTCAGCGCGACCTGCGTCCGCTGCAGCGCCCAGCGCGATGCGAGAAGGCCGCCATCCTTGGCGCTGTCGGAATAGCCGAGCATCACCACCTGGCGCTGGCCGCGCGAGGCAAGGTGTTCGCGGTACAGCGGGTCGGCGAACAGCGCGCGCAGTGTGTCCTCGGCGGCGTCGAGGTCGTCCACGGTTTCGAACAGCGGGGCGATGTCGAGCGGGACGGCGCCGCGCCTTTCATTGGCCGGGGTTTCATTGGAATGTTCCACACAGCCGGCGATGCGCGCGAGCGCCAGCACCGACAACGCATCGGTGGCGTTGCGGCTCATGCTGATGATGTAGGGACCGAAGGCGCGTTCGCCGTAGCGCGGCCGCAACGCCGCCACGGCGCGGAACACCTCGAGGGTGGACTGCGAAGTGGCATTGCCTTGCGAGGAAACCCCCTCGTCCCGCAGCAGGCGGTGCAGGCGCTGCGTGCGCGCCTCCACGCTGCGCCCCGACCAGTCCGCGTCTTCGAGCAGGGCCGCGATGGCCGCGTCGTGCGTGGCCGAGTCCTGGCGCAGGTCGAGGCTGGCGAGATGGAAACCGAAACAGGCCACGCGTCGCCGCAGGCGCCGCACGGCGAAGCCGCCGGCGTGCTCGCCGCGGTGCGCGCGCAGGCTGTCCTCGATCAGCGCGATGTCGGCCTGGAACTCGGCGGCATCGGCGTAGGCCTCGGGCTCATCGTGCAGCGTCGCCCACAGGCGTTCGTAGATGAAGGTGAGCAGCTTGCGATACGGCATGTCGGCATGCCTGGGACGCAGCTTCGCCGCCGCCTGCGGCATGTGCTCGAGATAGAAGCCGATGCGGGCGAGCAGTGCGTCCGACACGCCCACGCGCGTGAGCGACTGGCTCAGTGCTTCGCCCAGCGAGAGCAGGTCGCGCCGGTACGCGGCGAGCACCAGCGCGCGCTGGCCGGCGAGCGCGGCGGTGATGGTCTCGGCGCCGACGTTGGGATTGCCGTCCATGTCGCCGCCGACCCAGCTGCCGAAGCCGAGCACGTCGGGTATCGGCGCGTCGCCATAGGTGTCGTGCAACGCATCCTCGAACACTTCGTAGAACACCGGCAGCACGCGGTACAGCACGTCCGACAGGTAGTAGCCGACGTGCTGGAACTCGTCGGCGACGCTGGGCTTGGCCGGCGGCGCCTCCGCGGTCTGCCAGCTCGTGGTCAGTGCCAGGCGGATGCGCTCGCGGTCGGCGCGGCGTTCGGCGGGAGTGCGGCCGCGGTCGATGTCGCCGATCAGGCAGGTGACGATCTCGCGCTCCTTCTTCAGCAGCGCACGGCGCACGGCCTCGGTGGGATGCGCGGTGAACACCGGCTCGACGCGCAGGCGCGGCAGCAGCGCGAGCAGCTCCTCGCGGCTGACGCCCTGGCGCGCGAGTCCGCGTAGCACCTCGCGCAGCCCGCCCGGTTGCGGCGCTGCCGCCTGGCGTTCGTAGTCGCGGCGGCGACGGATGCGATGCACGCGCTCGGCGAGGTTCACCGCCTGGAAGTAGGTGGCGAAGGCGCGGACCAGGTCGCTGGCATGCTCGAGTTCGATGCCCTGCAGCACCTCGGCGATTTCCGCGACGGGCGCGTTGCTCTCGCGGCGGCCGATCGCGGCGCGGCGCAGGCGCTCGACTTCCCCGAGGAACTCCGGCGAACGCTGCTCGGCGAGGATCTCGCCCACCAGCGCGCCGAGCATGTTCACGTCCTCGCGCAGCAACGTATCGGTGGCGGCGAACTCGACGGTGCGCAGGGGTTCCGGAGTCATCGCGGCGACAGGCTCGGTCATCCCGCGAGTCTAGGACGGATCATGCTGCGTGGCAGCATGATTTTCAGTTGCTACGATCTTCCTCTCTCTTCTCCCCGCCTGCGGGGAGAAGCTGCCCGCAGGGCAGATGAGGGGGAGCGAGCGCAGCGAGCTGCTTTTAGGTTTGAGAGGAAGCAACAGCAGGAGCACGGCTCGCTGCGCTCGCCGCCCCTCTCTCGCCTTCGGCGTTCTCTCCCCGCACGCGGGGAGAGGGGAAATACATGGCGGGGGGAGGGATCGCCGCGGCGGCGAATTTCTAGTAGGCGAACTCGCGGAACACGTGGTCGATGTTGCCGCCCCACTCGCCATGGAACATCGCGAGCTTGCGCTCGGCCGGGGTTTCGTTGGCCTCGGCGAACTCGATCAGCGGCTCGAGGAAGCGGCTTTCGTCGGTGCCCTGGCTGTTCAGGCGCGCGCGGCGCTGCAGGCCGCCGACCGCGATCTTCACTGCCTCCAGCGCGAGGTCGCGCACGCTGCCACCGCGGAACGGCAGTTTCAATGCGTGCTTCGGCACGCCATCGCGCAGTGCATTGCGCTCGGCGAGGCTGAAGTCCTTGACCAGGTCCCATGCGGCATCCAGCGCGGCATCGTCGTAGAGCAGGCCGACCCAGAAGGCGGGCAGCGCGCACAGGCGATTCCACGGCCCACCGTCGGCGCCGCGCATCTCCAGGTACTTCTTCAGGCGCACTTCCGGGAACGCGGTGGTCATGTGGTCGGACCAGTCGCGCAGGGTCGGCAGCACGCCGGGCAGCACGTCGAGTTCACCGCGCAGGAACTTGCGGAACGACTTGCCGCTGGCGTCGACGTACTCGCCGTCGCGGTAGGAGAAGTACATCGGTACGTCGAGCAGGTAGTCGACGTAGCGCTCGAAGCCGAAGCCGTCCTCGAACACGAAGTCGAGCATGCCGGTGCGGTCGGGATCGGTGTCGGTCCAGATGTGCGAGCGGTACGAGAGGTAGCCGTTGGGCTTGCCTTCGGTAAACGGCGAATCGGCGAACAGCGCGGTGGCGATCGGCTGCAGCGCCAGCGACACGCGGAACTTCTTCACCATGTCGGCTTCGCTGCTGAAGTCGAGGTTGACCTGCACCGTGCAGGTGCGCGTCATCATGTCCAGGCCGAGGTCGCCGCGCTTGGGCATGTACTCGCGCATGATCTTGTAGCGGCCCTTGGGCATCCACGGCATCTCGTCGCGGCGCCACTTGGGCTGGAAGCCCATGCCGAGGAAGCCCAGCTGCAGTTCGTCGGCGACGGCTTTCACCTCCTTGAGGTGGCTGCCGACTTCCATGCAGGTCTGGTGGATGTTTTCCAGCGGCGCACCGGAGAGCTCGAGCTGGCCGGCCGGCTCGAGCGTAACCGAGGCGCCATCCTTGAGCAGCGCGATGGTGCGGCCGTGCTCGTCCACCGGCGCCCAGCCGAATCGGGTCAGGCCGGTGAGCAGCGCCTCGATGCCGCGCTCGCCATCGAAGGTCGGTGGCCGCAGGTCGTCGAGGCGGAAGCCGAACTTCTCGTGCTCGGTGCCGATGCGCCAGTCCTCACGCGGCCGGCTGCCACTGGCGAGGTACTCGACCAGTTCGCGGTGGTCCGTGATCGGTGATTCGGCGACGTTGCTGGGGCTCGACATGGGGCCGCTCTTCCTGGAGACGTGGGGTGTTTCGACGAACACGATATGGGGCCGCTGCCCTAACATCGCAATCGATGAAGCATAGCCCGGCCCCATGACGCGATTGCCCGCCCTGCTGCTGTGGCTGTGTTCCAGCGCTGCGTTCGCCTCGCCCCCCGTGCAACTGGAAAGGGGCAACGGCCCCGAACCCGCCACGCTCGATGCGCATCGCTGCCAGGAAGTCGCCTGCGGCAACGTGCTGCGGGATCTGTACGAAGGCCTGGTGACCGAGGATGCGCGGGGCCGGCTGATCCCCGGCATGGCGGAACGCTGGACGGTATCTCGCGATGGCCGCGTGTGGACCTTCGCCCTGCGCCCGGGCCTGCGCTGGAGCAACGGCGAAGCCCTGGATGCAACGCAGGTCGTGGCCAGCTTCCGCCGCGCCTTCGCCCCGGCGACCGCGGCGCCGTTCGGCGAACTGTTCGATGCCTTGCATGGCGCCCGCGCGGTCCAGGCCGGCGAGGTGCCGCCGGCGTCGCTCGGCGTCGCCGCGCCGGACGCGCGCACGGTGGTGTTCACCCTGGATCGCAGCGCACCGCTGCCGGCGCTGTTGACCCTGCCGATCGCATTCCCGGTGTACCTGCCCGCGGTGGAGCAGTACGGCGCTCAGCACACGCGCCCGGGGCAGCTGGTGTCGAACGGCGCGTACCGGCTGGCGGCGTGGACGCCGCAGGCAAACCTGGTGGTTGAACGCAACACTCACTTCCATGGCGCGCGCGACGTGGCGATCGAGCGCGTGCGTTTCCATGTCACCGAGGACGCCGCCGCGGAACTGCAGCGCTTCGCCGCGGGCGACCTGCACGTCACCGAGGTGGTGCCGCCGCAACCCCTGGAGGCATTGCGCACGCGCTTCGGCCCGCAGCTGCGGATCTCCCCGTACATCGGCGCGTTCTGGCTTGGCATGAATCTGACCCGGCCACCGCTGCGCGACAACCCGACACTGCGCCGTGCACTGGCCATGGCGGTGGATCGAGACAAGCTCACCCGCTACATCACCGGCCTCGGCGAACAACCCGCGTACGGGGTCGTGCCGCCACGCATCGCGGGCTACACGCCCGCGTCGACGACGTGGGCAACGCTGTCGCAACCGCAACGCGAAGCGCAGGCCCGCGCCCTGTATCGCGCCGCGGGCTATTCGGCGCAGCACCCGCTGGAGATCGAGCTGCGCTACAACACCTCCACGCCGCACCGGCGCATGGCATTGGCCGTCGCGGCGATGTGGCGCGACGTGCTGGGCGCGCGGGTGCGGCTACGCAACGAGGAATGGAAGGTGTTCGTCGGCAACCGCAAGCAGCGCGTGATCACCCAGGTGTTCCGCGGCGGCTGGATCGCGGACGTGCCGGACGCGCGCAACTTCCTCGCCGCGTTCGGCAGCGACGGGCCGCTGAACTGGCCCGGCTATGACGATGCGGGTTTCCGCGAACGGCTGGCGAAGTCGGATGCCGCGAATACCGAAGCCGCGCGCAACGCCTGGCTGCGCGCGGCCGAGCAGCGGCTGTTGAATGCCGACGCCGTGGTGCCGCTGTACTTCTACACGTCCAAGCATCTGGTCAGCGCGCAGGTACGCGGCTTCGAGGCGAATGCGCTGGACCGGCACGCGAGCCGCTGGCTGTCGCTGGGAGCGGCGCCTTGAAGCGCTTCGCCGCGCGCTGCCTGGAAGCGCTCATCACCCTGTGGCTGCTGGCAACGCTGTGCTTCGTGCTGCTGCGCGCCGCGCCGGGTGGTCCGTTCGACAGCGAGAAGGCCGCGCCGCCGGAAGTGCAGGCAGCACTCGCCACGCAGTACCGGCTCGATCGGCCACTGTTCGCGCAGTACGGCGCGTGGCTGGGCGATGTCGCGCGTGGCGATCTCGGCCCGTCGTTCCAGTATCCCGACTACAGCGTCAACCAGCTGGTCGCGAGCGCGTTGCCGGTGTCCGCGCTCAACGGCGGGCTCGCCCTGCTGCTGGCGCTGGCATTGGGCATTCCACTGGGCATATGGTCGGCGCTGCACGCGGGGCGCTGGCTCGATCGCGGGCTGATGTTCGTCGCCGGGCTCGGCCTGGCGGTGCCGAAGTTCGTCGCCGCGCCGCTGCTGGTGCTGTTGTTCGCGGTGACGCTGCACTGGCTGCCGGCCGGCGGCTGGGGCGAATGGAAGAACATCGTGCTGCCGGTGGTCGCGCTGGCGCTGCCCAACCTCGCCTACTGCGCGCGGCTCACCCGCGCGTCGATGCTGGAAACGCTGTCCGCGGACTACCTGCGCGCCGCGCGCGCACGCGGCCTGTCCGAAGCACGCCTGTTGTTCGCGCATGCGCTGAAGCCGGCGCTGCTGCCGGTGGTGGCGTGGCTGTCGCCGGCACTGATCAATGTGGTCACCGGCTCGGCCGTGGTCGAACAGGTCTTCGGCATCCCCGGCATGGGCCGCTACTTCGTGCAGGGCGCGCTCAATCGCGACTACACCCTGGTGCTGGGCGTGGTGCTGGTGGTGGGCGCGCTGATCGTGCTGATCAACACGCTGGTGGATGCCGTGCGCGGCTGGCTCGATCCGCGCCTGGACGCCGCGGACTGAGGCATGCCGATGGGACTCGTGCATGTGGCCGATGATTACGTTTGCAATGCCGCGACCCCGCGGGGCGGACGCGGCGCGCGCCCCTAGAATCGGTTTGCGCCAATCCGGCGCTTCCCCTCGGGAATCGCGCATGAGGCTGCTGGTCACGCTGTGCATGGCGTTGTTGTTCAGTACCGCCGCCAATGCGCGCGAATTCGCCATCGACCACCTCGAACCCGCCAGCTGGTGGGTCGGCATGAAGCACGACCGCGTCGAGCTGATGGTGCACGGCGACGGCATCGCGATGCTCACCCCACGACTGGCGCATCCCGGCGTGTCCATCACCGGCGTGGAAAAGACCGGGAACCCCAATTACCTCTTCGTCACCCTGGCCATTGCTGCCGACGCGAAGCCCGGTGCGTTGGAGATCGAGTTCCTTGACGGCGCGAAGGTCGCGCTGCGGCATCCCTGGCGACTGGACGCACGCGAAGCCGGTTCGGCGCAGCGCCATGGCTTCGATGCCGCCGACGCGATCTACCTCGTCACCCCGGACCGCTTCGCCAACGCCGAGCCGGGCAACGACAGCGTCGCGGGCATGGTGGAGCGTGCCAATCGCGCCGATGCCAACGGCCGCCACGGCGGCGACATCGCCGGCATCCGCCGACATCTGGATTACATCGCCGGCATGGGCTTCACCCAGTTGTGGCCGACGCCGCTGCTGGAGAACAACCAGCCCGGGTACTCCTACCACGGCTATGCGATCACCGATCTGTACCGAACCGATCCGCGCTTCGGCAGCAACGAGGACTACCGCGCGCTGTCGCGCGAGGCGCGTCGGCATGGCCTGGGCCTGATCATGGACGTGGTGCTCAATCACGTCGGCGACCACCATTGGTGGATGGCCGACCCGCCCGCGCCGGACTGGTTCAACCGCACCGCCGGCTACGCCGGGACCAACAATCGCCGCACCACCGTGCAGGATCCCCATGCGGCGCCGGAGGACAAGGCGCTGTTCGTCGAAGGCTGGTTCGTCAAGTCGATGCCCGACCTCAACCAGCGCAACCCGCACCTTGCCACGTACCTGATCCAGAACACGCTGTGGTGGATCGAATACGCGGGGCTGACCGGCATCCGCGAGGACACCTTCGGCTACGCCGATACCGCCTTCCTCAGTGCGTGGGGTCGCGCGGTGATGGACGAGTACCCGGACTTCGCGATGGTCGGCGAGGAATGGAGCGCGAACCCGGCGATCGTCGCGCACTGGCAACGCGGCAAGGTCAATCCGGACGGCCACGTGCCGTACATGCCGAGCATGATGGATTTCCCGTTGCAGATCGCCCTGCGCACGGCGCTGGCCCAACCGGAGGGATGGGACAGCGGCTGGATCGGTTTGTACGAGATGCTGGCCAACGATTTCCTGTATCCGGATCCGGGCCGGCTGGTGGTGTTCGCCGAGAACCACGACTCCGCGCGCATGCTCGCCCACCTCGGCGGCGACGTCGCGCTGTGGAAGCTGGCGATGGCCTACGTCGCCACGGTGCGCGGCACGCCGCAGTTCTATTACGGCTCGGAAGTGCTGCTGCAGGGCCCGCGCGAACGCAACGACGGCGAGCTGCGCGCCGACATGCCCGGGGGTTGGGCCGGCGATGCCGGCAACGCCTTCACCGGCAAGGGCCTGTCGCCGGCGCAGCGCGACGCGCAGCAATACGTGCGCGCGCTGTTCAACTGGCGCAAACGCTCGCCGGCCGTGCAGCACGGCAAGTTGCAGCACTTCGCCCCCGCCGATGGCGTCTACGTGTATTTCCGCTACGACGGCCAGGACACCGTGATGGTGGCACTGAACAGGAATCCTGGCACCACGTCATTGGCGCTGGATCGCTTCGCCGATTTCATCCCTGCCGGCAGCCGCGGGCACGATGCCCTCACCGGCAAGCCGATCGTGCTGGGTGCAGCGCTGCAGTTGGCGGGCGAGTCGGCGACAATCATCCAAATCGACTGACGTCGTCGCGCGCATGAGGCGGCTTGCCGGCTATTTGTTCGCCGGTACGTCGCCTGTTGCCGGTGCCGCCTTCTGGCGAAGTTGTGCGATGTAGGCGAGCTCGTTCTGAGCCAGCTTGTCGTCGCGGTCCAGCTCGAGGCACGCGTGGAATTTGGCCTCGGCATCATCGAGGCGACCCAGTTCGATCAGTGCGAACCCGTGCATGCGTCGCGCGCGGCCCAACGAAAGCTTGCGCTCGGCTTCCGGCGAGAACGCCACGGCATCTTCCGCCGCGATCGCGCTGCCCAGCATGCCGGGCCAATCTTTAAGGCCTTTCTGCACGGCCGCCAGTTCCGACAGGTACGCGCTGTTGTAAGGCGATATCGCAATGGCTTGCTCGAGTTCGGCCTTGGCTTCAGTCAGCCTGCCGCGTTCGACCAAGGCATAGCCCTTCAGGTAATGAGCCAGTGGCCAGGCATCGGATGGCAGGATCTTGGCGTTGGCTTTGGTTGCCCTACCGGCATCCATGTCAGTGGCGGCAAGCAGCAGATAGGCGAGTTGCTCTCCTGAGTCGCGGGCGGCGTACCAGCGCGTAGGGCCGTTGCCGTAGCGCACCTGAAACTGTGCCAGTGCGGCGTCGAGCAGGGGTAGCGCCGCTTCGGGCTTGCCAGCCTGCAGCAGGCGCACTGGTTCGACCAACAGAGCGTCGTCGGCCTGCGCCTGGGCGGCGTTCTCGGCCTGGGCAGGCGCCGTTGGCGGCGCGGTGGTAACGGTCCCGGCTGCACGCTCAGGCGCGGCCAGCGGAGTGGCCGCCACTAGGGTCGGCACAAGCAGGAGACCCGGCAGCAGAAGTCGGTTCGGACGATTCAAGTGGAAGGCTCCCAGGCTGGAAGTAATGATCGCGGTTGCGTGAGCGTATGGCCGCGGCTACAGCTCCAGCCAGCGCGCGACCACGGCGCGCGCCTCGTCCACGCCCTGCTTCGATTCGCCCGAGAACGTCTGCACGCTCACCGTGTCGCCGTAGGCGCGCGACAGTTCCATCCGCACGGCCTGCAGGGTGTTGCCGGCCGCACCACGGCTGAGCTTGTCGGCCTTGGTCAGCAGCACGTGCGCGGGGAGGTCGCGACGCACGGCGTAACCGAGCATCTGCCGGTCGTAGTCCTTGAGCGGGTGGCGGATATCCATCACCACGACCAGCCCGCGCAGGGCCTGGCGGGTCGCGAAATAGCTCTCGATGAAGGCCTGCCAGTGCGCCTGCAGCTCCTGCGGGACCTTGGCGTAGCCGTAGCCGGGCAGGTCGACCAGGTACTTCTCGACGGCTGGATTGCTTGCGGTCGGCGTGAAATCGAAAAACACCAGCTGCTGGGTCCGGCCCGGAGTCTTGGACACCCGCGCGAGCGCGTTCTGCTGGCAGATCGCATTGAGCGCGCTGGACTTGCCGGCATTGGAACGGCCGGCAAAGGCGACCTCGAGGCCGCCGTCGGCAGGCAACTGGCGTGGGTTGTGCGCCGCGAGCAGGTAGCGGGCGCGGGCGAAATGGTTGGGGACGGTGGCCATGCGGTACAGGATCGCACGGGCCGCCCGCGTGTGGCCCGATGAGCCGGCATGGGTGATGCCGCGCGCGCGGCCGAGGATGGCAAGGCGTCGGCGCTTCCTGCTCTGATCGGCCGGCCGGACCGGTACGGCCGACCCACTGGATTGGCGCGGGCGGGTGCTCTGAGCTCTTCGGGTTTGACCGTCCCGCGGCCGGCAACGATAATTTCGCGGTTTCGACGCCCGCATCCGGGCGTCCCTCAAGCATTTCCGGAGCCCAGCTCATGCGCCACGCCCGCGTCCTCGGCCTCGTCGGTTTCGCTGCACTCGCAGCCGCCGCCGTTGCCTTCGCCCAAGCCACGGTCACCCCGGTGCCGGACAACGCACCCGTGCAGACCGCGCCGCTGGTCGAGAAGCCGGCGACCTGGGGCGACGTGAAGGCAGGTGCCGCCAAGGCCGGCACCTGCGCGGCCTGCCACGGCCTCGACGGCAACCCGACCGATCCGCAGTACCCGCGCCTGGCCGGCATGCCGGAGCGTTACATCGCCCACCAGATCGCGCTGCTCAAGAGCGGCGAGCGCAACACCGGCATGGCCGCGGTGATGAAGCCCTTCGCCGACCAGCTGACCGCGCAGGACGCCCGCGACCTGGGCGCCTACTTCGCCACCCAGAAGGCCGGAGCCGGCGTCGCCGACGACACCGTGATCGCCAGCGGTCCGAACAAGGACAAGAAGTTCTACGAAGTCGGCGAGCAGCTGTTCCGCAGCGGCGACAAGGCCCGCGGCATCCCGGCGTGCATGGCCTGCCACGGTCCGGTCGGCGCCGGCAATCCGGGCCCGGCCTATCCGGCCGTCGCCGGCCAGCAGGCCGCCTACGTGCAGCGTCGCCTCGAGGAATACCGCACCGGCACCACCACGCAGAAGGATGCGCACCTGTTCAAGGTGATGGCCACCGTCGCCGGCAAGCTGACCGACGAGGAAATCGGCTCGTTGTCGACCTACGTGCAGGGCCTGCACCCGCGCGCCGCCGAGGCGATGGCGGAAGCGGCGCCTGCCGCCGCCCACTGAACCGTGCACTGAACTTCGCTACCGGCGCACGGTCACAATCGACTTCGCTGTTGTTCAATACGCCGACCGTGCCGCCACGGTCGGCGTTTTCATTTCCACTATTTTCATTCCACCCTTCGCATACCAAGCCCGCCTCCCATGACCTTCCGTCTGAGCCTCCTGCTTGCGCTGCTGCTTCCGGTCAGCGTCCTTGCCGCCCCGCCCGCCGCACCGGTCGAGGGCACCGATTACGAAGTGATCGCGGACGGCGTGGCTTTCGAACCCGTCGCCGGCCGCATCGAGGTAGCCGAGGTCTTCGGCTACACCTGCCCCCACTGCGCCCACTTCGAACCGGAGGTGCAGGCATGGAAGGCCAAACAACCCAAGGACGTGAAGTTCACCCCCGTCCCCGCGCCCTTCGGCGGTTATTGGACGGCCTTTGCCCGCGCCTATTTCGCGGCCAAGACGCTCGGGGTCGCCGATCGCTCGCATGAGGCGGTATTCCGCGCCGTGCATGAGGACGGCACCTTGCCGCGCAATCCCACCGATGACGAGCTGGCGGCGTTCTATGCCCAGTTCGGCGTGCCGGCGGCGCGTTTCGTCGCCACCCTCAACGGCCCGGCCGTCGAAGCGGCAATGCAGCAGGCGGGAGTCTTCGTCCAGCGCAACGGCGTGGAGGGCACGCCGACGATGATCGTCGCCGGCAAGTACCGGGTGATCGCGCCGACGCATGCCGAGGTCCTGCGCGTGGTCGACCAGCTGGTGGCGCGGGAACGCGCCGCGGCCAAGTCGCGGCGCTGAATCGCGGCCGGAAGCGGCTGATCGCGTCCACACACCCCCGCCCGTTGGCGCTCGCTATCCTTGCGGCCTCGCTTCCAGGCGATGCCGACCTGACCCGTTCCCCGGAGATGTTTCGATGATGCTGCGCCCGGCCCTGTTGTTGTCCGTCCTGCTGCCGTTGGCCGCCTGCAAGCCACAGCCCGAGGCACCCGTCGAGCCCGCCACGCCCGCGGTGGCGACCACCCCGGCGCCTGCGCCAGCGACGGTCGTCGAAACCGCCGCGGAGCCTGCGCCGGCCACGACGCCGGATGTCCCGGTCGGCCCGGCGCCGGTGGCTGGCATCGATTACGTCGCGATAGCCGGCGGCAAACCCTTTGAAGCCAGCAATGGCCGGATCGAAGTGGCAGAGGCCTTCAGCTACACCTGCCCGCACTGCGCGCACTTCGAAGAGCTCGTGCGCGAGTGGCGCGCGCGCCAGCCCGCAGACGTGAAGTTCACGCCGGTGGCCGCTTTCTTCGGCGCCAATCCCGAACCGTTCGCGCGGGCCTTCTATGCGGCCGAGGCGATGGGTGTGCGGGTGAAAACCCACGAAGCGATGTTCCGCGCCATCCATGTCGATCAGACGATCGATCCGGGCAAGGCCACGCCCGCGTCGATCGCCGCCTTCTATGGCCGGTTCGGTGTCGACCCGGCGCAGTTCGCCAGCGCCATGACGAGCGCCCGGACCGATGCCCAGCTGAAACATGCCGCCCAGTTCGTCGAACAGACAGGAGTCGAGGGCAGCCCCAGCATCATCGTCGACGGCAAGTACCGCGTGACCGGCAAGACCATGGAAGACATGCTGCGCATCACCACGCACCTGCTCGCGAAGGAGCGCGCGGCCCGCGGCGGCTGAGCCCCGCACGCGGCGATGACCATGGACAAGCCCACGGGCCATCGCCGCCTGAAACTGCTGAGCGCCAACATCCAGGCCGGCTCGAGCACGCGTCGCTACAGCGACTACGCCACCCGCAGCTGGTCGCACGTGCTGCCGATGGGCAAGCGCCTCAGCCTGGACACCATCGCGCAACTGGCCGGCAAACACGACATCGTCGGCCTCAACGAGAGCGACCCCGGCAGCCTGCGCTCGGGGTTCACCAACCAGACGCATTACCTGGCCCAGCGTGGCGGCTTCCACTACTGGAGCCATCAGCCCAACCGTCGTGTCGGTGGCGTCGCCTCCAGCGCCAATGGCCTGCTGAGCAAGCTGGAACCGGTCGAAGTCATCGACCACGCCCTGCCCGGCCGCATCGCCGGCCGCGGTGTATTGCTGGCGCGCTTCGGCGACGACAAGGCCTCGCTCACCATCGCGGTCGCGCATCTTTCGCTGGGCGCGCAGTCGCGCGCCTCGCAGCTCGCCTTCATCGCCGAACTGCTGCACGACCATCCCCATGCCGTGCTGATGGGTGACTTCAACTGCGACGTCGACAGGCCGGAGATGGCGGCCCTGTTCCGCCGCACCCGCCTGCAGCCGCCGCAACACGCGGTGCCCACGTTCCCCAGCTGGAGCCCGCAGCGCGCCATCGACCACATCCTGCTGGGCGATGGCCTTACGCATCACCACGCCCGCGCGCTGCCGGCCGCGCAGTCGGATCACCTGGCGTTGTCACTGGAACTGGATGTCCCGATGGCAGCCATCCGCGGCTGAGCGCACGCACCGCGGGACGCGACGTGCGCACTGCATTTTCTATACGCAAAAAGAAAGCGGCCGCTGGTGAACCAGCGGCCGCTTGTCCTTGCTCAACTAAGTCCGATCAGAACCGGTAATTGGCGCTGACGTACCAGAACGCCCACGGCAGGTCGTAGGTACCCGCGTCGTAACCATTGAGCGAACAGGTCACGCACACCGGCGGTTCCTTGCCGAAGATGTTGTTCACACCGAGGGTCAGGTCGAGGCCCTCAACCGTGAACGCGTGCTTCCAGTTGGCCTGCAGGTCGTGGTACGTGGTCGAGCCCAGGGTGTTTTCCTGCTCCGGGTTGAGGCATCCCGGCACTTCCGCAATGGTCGCGGAGGTGCAGTCTTCCTTCACCGAGCTGATGTAGCGGACCGTCCAGTTCACGTCGAAGTCGCCCATGCCCCAGCCCAGCTGCATGTTGGTCTGCCATTCCGGGATGGCGCTGTCGCTGACCTCGATGCCGACCGCGCGGGTGGCGACGTTGCCATCGGCGTCCACGGCCTTGTACTCGTTGATCCAGGTCGACTGCACCGAAGCGCTCAAGTGGCCCCAGTTCCAGTCCGGGCTGATCCAGTTGCCCTTGAGGTCGACGCCGTCGGTCTTGATGCTGCCGAGGTTCTCCAGGCGGTTCTGCGGCGGGAACAGGTTGCTGGTGTTGTTACGGGCGAACGGTGCGCACGCCGGTCCGGTACCGCCCTGCTCGATGTAGCACTTGTTGAGCAGCGACTGGATATCGGCGGCCTGGATCGCGCCATCGATCTTGTGCTTGTAGTAGCTGACCTCGAAATCGAGCTTGCGCGACCACGACTGGTCCGCACCCCACGACGGGCTGTAGACCCCGCCGAAGGTGTAGCTGTCGGACTCTTCCGGCTGCAGGTCCGGATTACCACCGGTGAAGGTGATGATCTGGGTATTGGCCTGCTCGAAGCCATTGGGCACGCCCGCGTTGACGCAAGCCTGTTCCAGCCCGGGCGAGATGCCGTTGGTGGTATCAACCACCGGCGCACCGGTCGGGCCGCAGGGATCGGTGAGGGTGGCGCCGAACTGGGTCAGGCCGTACAACTCGCCCAGGTTCGGCGCACGGAAGCCCTGCGAGTAGGTGCCGCGCACCACCAGGTCCTCGATCGGCTGCCAGCGGAAACCCAGCTTGCCTGTGGTCTTGCTACCGAACGTCGAGTAGTCGGAATAGCGCAACGCAGCGGAGACCTCCAGGCTCTCCAGGAACGGCAGGTTGACCTCGGCATAGAGCTCGTCGACCGAGTAGTGCGCCTTGACCGCCGCCGCGAACGAGTCCTGCGATTCGCCGCTCTGGCGCAGCGGATCCGGGAGGAACTCGCCACGGTACCTGCGGTGCTCCGCACCGGCGGCGAACCCTGCGGTACGGTCGCCGATATTGAACATGTCGCCGGTGATGTTGGCCTGGACCAGGTCCAGCACCTGCTTGCTCGAGTCGATCTGGGTGGTACGGATGTAGTCGATCTGGTCCTGGGTCATCGGACGGGACTGGCCGCCGAAGATATCCAGCGGCACGCAACCCGGCACCAGCGCACAGATGGCCGGATCGCCCAGCGCCAACTGGATCTTGGCGACGTTGTAGCCGTTGGTGAAGACCTGGTCCGCCTTGTTCTCGGAGTGGACCGCGTTGACGTCCCAGTTGTAGCTGCGATCACCGAAGTCGAACACGCCGTCGAGGCCGGCATTGAAGTACCAGGTATCGACATCCTGAGTGAACACGCGCGGGCCGACTTCCAGCGGACGGCGGCCGATGAAGCTGAAATTGTCGCCTGCGATCAGGTCGATGCCGAACGGATTGTAGGGATTTAGCGCCGAAACCGAGATGGTGTCCGCGAGGCCGCCGGTGCCGGCGTCGGGGCCGACGAAGATCGGTTCCGGAGCGGCCTGGTTGGTCGACGTACGGTTGTTGTACAGCGCCTTCACGTGCAACCGGGTGTTCTCGGTGATGTCGTAGCTGAGGCTGGTGAACAGCGCCTTGCGCTTGTTCGGCGTCAGCAGCAGGTTGAACGGCGCGAAGTTGAAGCGATCGGCACCGGTGAAATGGTGGTAGGTGCCGCCGTTTTCGTTGGTCGGGTCCCACACCGGCGTGGTGGTGCCGTCATTGAGGGTCGCGCTGTAGAACGAGCCGTCGGCGCACGAGCCGACCGAACCCGAAGGCGTGGCGTGATCGCAGAAGCGGAAGCGGCCCTGCGGCGTGCCCGAGCTACCCGCATCGAGGCCGGCGCCCGGTTCCGGGAATGCCGATTGGCCCCACTCGCCCGAGCTGATGTCTTTCTGTTCGTTGTAGCTGGCGCCGAACACCGCGCTCCAACGGTCGCCGCTGCCGCCGAGGGTCATCGACGCCTCGGTGGTGTCGCCGCCCTTGTTGTACTTGCCGAAGTAGGCGTGGACTTCCGCGCCATCGAACTTGCGGCGGGTGATGATGTTGATCACGCCGGCGATGGCGTCGGAGCCGTAGATCGCGGAGGCGCCGTCTTCCAGCACTTCGATGCGGTCGACGATCGACAGCGGAATGGTGTTGAGGTCGGCGCTGCCGCTGACGCCCGAGGCCGAGGATTCGTTGACCCAGCGGATGCCGTCGACGAGGACCAGCACGCGCTGCGAGCCGAGGTTGCGCAGGTCGACCTGCGCCGAACCGGCGCCGATGCCGCCGCCATCCGGCGGATAGCCGAAGTTGCCCGAAGAGTTGAACTTCGAGTTCAGCGCCTTGCCGCTGGAGGTCAGTTCCTGCAGCACGTCGCCTACCGACTGCAGGCCGGTCAGTTCAAGCTTCTGCCGGTCGAGCACGAACACCGGCTGCGAGGTCACGAGGTTGGATTGCTTGATGCGCGAACCGGTGACGGTGACCGCATCGAGGGTGGTGGCGCTCTTCTGCGGCGCCGGTGCGGGAGCGGGGGCATCCTGAGCTACGGCAATCGCGGGAAGACTCAGGAACAGGGACAGCTGGATGGCTTTCGCCAGGGTTCGGGGGCGCAGCGACTTCATGATTCTCTCTCCTGGAATTCTTATGAATTGCTGTGGCGGGATAGAGCGGACAAGCAGCGCCGCCGGGAGGCCCTGGGGCGGCGTCCCTGAGTTGTAAACAATTAGTGAAGCGGCCACAAGCGGAAAGAAGTCACGCCCGATGCGGCAAACCTGCCGCGCTGCTCAGCCGCCGAGTGCCAGACTCGCCGCCACGGCGAGGAGAAATCCCGCAAAAACGCGCTTCAGCGTGCGCCCATCCAGCCGGTGTGCGAGACGCGTCCCATAGGGGGCGGCCAGCACGGAAGCCGCCGCCACCCCGGCGGCGGCGGGCAGGTAGACATAGCCCCAGGCAAATTGCGGCAGCGCACCATCGGGCGCGTGCAGGGCATAGCCGACCGCGCTGGCCAGGCCGATCGCAACGCCGCAGGCCGACGAGGTGCCGACCGCGCGGACCGGGAAGACACCGCGCCAGACCAGCAATGGCACCGTCATGCTGCCGCCGCCGATGCCGACCACGGCCGAGACCGCGCCGATGCAGCCGCCGGCCAGGGTCATCGGCAGCCCACGGGGCGCGGCCACGTCGCCCGCCGCGGACGCGGGGCGTGTGCCGCCGAACATCAGCTGGGCCGCGGCGAGCACGCAGTACACCGCGACGATCCAGCGCAACGCGTCGCCATCGATGTGCACGGCGACATCGCTGCCGAGCCAGCCGCCGACCAGCAGGCCCGGCACCATCCAGCACACCGTTGGCCACAGCACGCTACCGCGCCGGTTGTGCGCACGGGCCGATGCCGCGGCGGTCAGCACGATGCTGGCCAGCGAACTCGCCAATGCCGCATGCATCGCCGCTTCGCGCGGCACGCCCATGTTCGGCAACAACCACGCCAGCGCCGCTACGAGCACAAGGCCACCGCCCACGCCGAGCAGGCCTGCGAGCACGCCGGCCACGGCGCCGAGCGCGAGGAACAACAGCAACGACACCAGCATGGCCACACCCGCGACGGACAAGGCCGCGATCGTAACGTGCACGGCGAGCCGCGCAGCCACCGTCCAGCAACGCGCGCGCACACGCCGCGCATGCGGCGCGCATGGCGACCGGGCATTCACATTGCTCGGCTATAGTCGGGCGCTATGTCCCCCCGCATCCTCCTCACCACGCTCGCGGCAGTCGTGGCCGGAGCCCTGCCCCTGGTGTCCGGCCCTTCCACGCTGCGCTCTACCGGCGCGGCGCCCATGCCCATGGCGGTCAGCATCGTCGCCGCGGATCCCCAGCTGCAACGTGTGGCGACAGCTATCCAGGCCGCCGAACGCGACGGCTTCGACGCATCCCAGTACGCCGACCTCGCATCGCATCCGCTCTACGCCTGGATCGAATACGCCACCCTGCGCCGCAATATCGATGCCGTCAGCGCGGCGCAGGCGCAGGCGTTCCTGGCGCGTTACGACGGCCAGGCCGCCGCCGAAGCGTTCCGAGAGATCTGGGTCGCGCAGACTGCACGCCGCGAGGACTGGGCCGCGTTGCTGGCGGCGTGGAAACCCGCGGTCGGCCGCAACAGCGAACTGCGCTGCGCCGAATTGCAGGCGCGGCAGTCGCTGGGACGCGACGATGCGCAATGGCTCGGCGATGCCCAGGCACTGTGGCGCGATGCGGCCAAGCCGCTGCCGGCCAACTGCGATGCCGTCCTCGAAGCGCTGGCCGCGAAGGGCGGTCTGGCCGCCGACCTGCGCTGGGAGCGCATCGACAAGGCCGCGGCCGAATGGCAGCCCTCGGTGATGCGCGTCGCCGCGCGCGGCCTGCCGGTCGAGGAGGCCGCGCTCGCCAACGACTACGCCGCCTTCATCGAGTCACTGCACCCACGCGCGCTGAACTGGCCCAGGACCGAACGCAGCCGACGCATGGCCTCCTACGGCCTCGCACGCGCCGCCAAGTCGGTGCCGATGATCGCCGAGACCCAGTTGCCGCAATACGCGCAGGCCCTCGGCTTTACCGAGGAGGAGCGTGGCCGCGTGCTCTACCAGGCGGCGCTGTGGACCGCTGCCTCTTACGAGCCCGAATCCGCGCAACGCCTCGATGCCGTGCCGGAGATCGCGTACGACGAGCGCCTGCACGAGTGGCGCGTGCGCGAGGCGATGGCGCGCTCCGACTGGCCGGCCGCGCTCGCGGCCATCCGCAAGATGGGCGACAAGCAGCGCAGCGAAGCGCGCTGGCAGTACTTCGAGGCGCGCCTGGCCGAACGCAGCGGCGACACTGCCGCGGCACAACGCCTCTACCGCGAAGCCGCCAACAAGGCCGAGTTCCACGGCTTCCTGGCCGCCGATCGCATCAAGGCGTCCTACACCCTGTGTCCGTGGCAGCCCACCAGCACCGCTGCGGAACGTAATGCCATAGCGCGCGACCCGGCAATCGTGCGCGCGCTGGGGCTGTACCGCATCGACCGTCGCGGCTGGGCGACGCGCGAATGGGACGATGCATTGTCCCGCTTCGACGACACCCAGCGCCGCCTCGCCGTGGAAACGGCGCAATCGCAAGGCTGGTTCGATCGCGCCGTCTTCGCGCTGGGCAAGACGCCCAAGGGCGAGGTGCGCCCTGACGAGCTGCGCCTGTACAAGCTGCGCTTTCCCCTGCACCACGACGCCACCATCCGCCGCGAAGCCGTGCGCAACCGGCTCGATCCGGCCTGGGTCGCCGGCGAGATCCGCGCCGAGAGCGTGTTCGATCCCCGCGCGCGGTCCGGCGCCAACGCGATGGGGCTGATGCAGTTGCTGCCCGAAACCGGCGCCGCCGTGGCCAGGGACCTCGGCCTGTCCTGGGGCGGCGCCGAGTCGCTGTACGAACCGGACACCAACATCACGCTGGGCACGGCCTATCTGCGCCAGCTGCTCGACAAATACGGCGGCCAGCCCTACCAGGCCATCGCCGGCTATAACGCGGGTCCGACGCCATTGGCGCGCTGGCAGTCGCAGCGGCCGGGCATGGATCCGGATTTCTGGATCGAGACGATCAGCTACAAGGAAACACGCGACTACGTAGCCCGCGTGCTCGCTTTCAGCGTGCTCTACGACTGGCGCCTCGACGGCACGGCCCTGGGCATGGAGGACCGCATGCACGGCCGCCTCGACGGGCCGCGCAAGAAGTTCGTGTGCCCGGTCGCGGTCGCACCCAAGCCGGCGGTCGCGCCCTCGCCCGCCCAGCCTGCGAAGAAGAAGAAACATCATTGACGCCCGCCGCCCGCGGCTGGCGCAACGCATCAGCACGGTTGGCGCCGCGCGCGCGGCCGATGGCAATCACGGGCCGACACCGAACTCCCTGCGCCGGCCATCAAACCCGCTTCCTTTAGACTCGTTGCATGAAGACCTACCTCGTCGGCGGCGCAGTCCGCGATCGTCTGCTCGGCCTTGGCCACGGTGATCGCGATTTCGTCGTCGTCGGCGAAACGCAGGCTTCGATGCAAGCGGCCGGCTACAAGGCCGTGGGCCGCGACTTCCCGGTGTTCCTGCATCCGCAGACCGGCGAGGAATACGCGCTGGCACGCACCGAGCGCAAATCCGGCCGCGGCTACCGCGGCTTCGTCGTCCATGCCGACCCCGCGGTGACGCTGGAGGAAGACCTGCAGCGCCGCGACTTCACCATCAATGCGATCGCGCAGGATGGCGACGGCCAGCTGATCGATCCCTACGGTGGCGCGCGCGATATCGAAGCCCGAGTGCTGCGCCACGTCAGTCCCGCCTTCGGCGAGGACCCGCTGCGCGTGCTGCGCGCGGCGCGCTTCATGGCGCGCTTCGCCGGCCTGGGCTTCACCGTCGCTCCGGAAACGATGGCGCTGATGCAGGCAATGGTGGCCAGCGGCGAACTCGCCGAACTCACGGCCGAACGCGTGTGGCAGGAGCTGCGGCGCGCAATCGCGAGCGCCACGCCTTCCGCGTTCCTGCGCACGCTGCACGACTGCGGTGCGCTGGCGGTAGTACTGCCGGAAATCGCTGCGTTGTACGGCGTTCCGCAGAGCGCGGAGCACCATCCGGAAGTCGACACCGGCGTGCACATCGAACTGGTCTGCGACATGGCGGCGCGGCTGGCACCTGGCGACGAATTGATCGGCTTCGCCGCGCTCACCCACGATCTGGGCAAGGCGCTGACGCCTGCAGATGTGTTGCCGCGGCATGTCGGCCACGAAAGCGCCGGCCTCGCCCCGCTGCGCGCATTGTGCGAGCGCCTGAAGGTGCCGCTGGAGCATCGCCAGCTTGCCGAGTGCGTGTGTCGCGAACACCTCAACGTGCATCGCTTCGGCGAGCTCAGGGCCTCGACGGTGGTGGAGCTGATCACTCGCTGCGACGGGTTTCGCCGGCCCGGCCGCATCGCCCAGCTCGCCGTCGCGTGCGAAGCCGACAAGCGTGGCCGCACCGGGTTTGCCGATATCGATTATCCGGCCGGGCAGCAGCTGCGCGATGCGCATGCCGCGGCCATGGCGGTGCGCGCGTCCGACTTGCCTGGCGAACTGCAGGGCCCGGAGCTGGGCGAGGCGCTGCGCAAGGCACGGATCGCGGCGGTTGCGGCGGCGACGGGCAAGAAGCCTTAGCCCGAGTGTCCGCGCAAAAAAATCGGGCGGCCGAAGCCGCCCGATGATTCGTCCGTTTCAGGATTCGATCAGAACTCGACCCCCAACTTCACGTACCACTCGCCACCGTTGAAGCCGAACGGCGAGGACAGCGGATACTGGGCACCCAGGAACCTGAGCGTGCTGTTCTGCTCCTTGTCCGGGTAGTTGTCGAAGATGTTGTTGCCGCCCACGGTCAGGTGGGCACGGTCGTCGAACAGGTTGAAGCTCACCGCCAGGTCGAACAGCCATTCCGAACCGAACTCGCTCTGCTCGCCGAAGGTGAAGTCCTCCCAGCCGTCGTAGCGGTTCGCGCGGGTGGTGACGCTGAAATTCCACGGCGACTGCCAGTCGAAGGTAAGCACCGAACGGTTGTTGGGCAGCTGGTTTTCCAGGTCGGCCACTCGTTCGGCATCGAGGATCGGCGTGGTCGTGCCCGGAAGCGTGTCGACGTGGTCGACCTCCTGCTTGTTCCAGCTGTGGCGGACGTCGAAGGTGCCGGTGCCCCAGTTGCCGAAATCCGCCTTGTAGATCGCCACGAGATCCACGCCCTGCACGGTGGTGTCGACACCGTTGGTGAAGTACGACACCTGCCCGGGAATGGCCGACGCCGGAATGCCGGCATCGAGCAGTGCCTGCTCTTCCGGCGAGCCCGGGGTAATGGTGAAGTTGCGCAGCGCGATGCGGTCGTCGATCTCGATGTTGTAGTAGTCGACGGTGAGGCTGAAGTTAGCGGTCGGGGTGTAGACCAGGCCGGCCGAATAGGCGAACGACTCTTCCGCCGTCAGCGGTACCGCACCCAGCGCGATCGCGGCCGCGCTGTTGACCGGGAAGGTGCCCTGCGGGATCAGCGCGCCACTGGAGTTGGCCGTGGTGGTGATGTCCAGCGTATTGATCTGGCCCGGCGTCGGCGCGCGGAAACCGGTATTGACGGTGGCGCGGAAGGCCAGCGTGTCGGTCGCTGCGAAACGCGACGACAGCTTCCAGTCGAAGGTGCTGTCGAACGCCGAGGAATCCTCGAAGCGACCGGCCACGCCCGCGGACCAGCGCTGGGTCACGTCGGCTTCGAGATCCACGTAGACAGCGCGGCTGTACTGGCTGAATTTGCCCGCGCCTTCCGGCGAGTCGCCCTGGAAGCCATCGGAGCCGAAGCCGAACAGGGCAGCGGTCGGGCCCACCTGGTACGACGCCGGATCACCGGTGCCGATCTTGTAGGTCTCCTCGCGCCACTCGCCACCGAAGGCGACGTTGATCGGCGATGCGAACGCGTCGTTCTGCCAGGGGTAGGTGAAGTCGAGGTTGGCGCCGCGCTCGAGCTGGGTCAGGATCCCGGGCTCGAAGCTGGTGGGACTCAAAAGGCCCAGGCTCGGATTGATCGAGTTGATCAGCTTGTAATAGACCCGGTTCTCGCCCTGGCGCAGGCTGGCATCCCAGTGCAATCCGCTGTCGAATTTGCCCTTGGCACCGAACACGCCTTCGTAATCCATGATGTCGGCGGCGAAGGTCGGCGTGTAGCCGCCTGGGAACTGGGTATAGATCGGGTTGAGTGCGATATAGCCGGACGGGCTGGTCGCAGAGGGGGTCAGGAAGTCGGCCGGATTCAGTCCCTGCGCGAGGATGGAGTCGACGATGGACTGGTCCACCGGGTCGGCTGCGGTGCCGCCGGCCGTACCGCAGCCCACGCAGAGCGTGCTGCGCGGGCCGATGCCCGCCACGCCCACGGGCGTGCGGTAGAAGAAGCTCGAGTCGTACTTCGAGTCGCCATAGCTGCCAAAACCATAGAGGCTGGCGTTTTCGGACAACGGCAGTTCGGCATCGAAGAACGACCGCAGGCCCTTGCCATTGGGGTCGCCCCAGCGCTGACCCAGGCCTTCGAACGGCACCTGGCCGGGACGCGCGGCTTCCACCACGGCCGCATCCGCACGCGGAATGCCACGCGAGGTGAAGTCGCTCTCGTAGTACTCGGCGGTCATGTTGAAGAAGCCGTCTTCCATGAGCGGCAGGCCCAGGTTGAACGAACTGCGCCACTTGTCGCCGTCGCCCTTGAAGGTCGAGCCGTACTGCCCGTCGATGCGCACGCCCTTGGCGTTGTCGTTGAGGATGATGTTGATCACGCCGGCGATGGCGTCCGAACCGTACTGCGCCGAGGAACCATCGCGCAGTACTTCCACTTTCGCGATCGCGGCGGCAGGAATCTGTCCGAAGTCGACGGCCTGCGAGCCCTGGTTGATGGTGCCGAACGGTTCGGCCTGCAGGTTGACCAGCGCCGAGCGGTGGCGGCGTTTGCCATTGATCAGCACCAGCGTCTCGTCGGGCGGCAGGTTGCGCAGACTGGCCGGTCGGATGAAGGCCGTGCCGTCGGCGATCGGGAAGCGCTGGGTGTTGAACGAGGGCGCGATGTTGGCCAGTTGGTCGGTCAGGTCGGCCGATGCCTGCTTCTCCAGCTTCGCGGGGCTGAACACGTCGATGGGTGAAAGCGACTGCGTCGGCGATCGGCCCTGCACGCGGGTACCGGTAACGACGAGCTGGTCGAGTTCGACCGGCTTCTTGGCGGCCGCCGGCTCGACCGGCTGGGCCGGTTGGGCCGGCGCCTGGGTGGTTTCCTGTGCAAAAGCGGGCAGCGCGGCGCCCGTGGCGAGCGCGGCGACAACGGCCAGCGCCAGGCGGTTGCGATGGGTACGAGGCATGGTGGAAGTTCCTTTCTGGAAGTGGAAAGGGCTCCCCTGAAGCCCTGAACCGAGCTTCATAAATTTTTAACGTTTGCGCAAGTTGCTCGGATTGTTTGCCCGATCGGCTATTCACGCCGGCAACGATCGGCCAACGGCGAACACGGCGATTTCACGTGCCCTCGCGCACCAGCCCCCCGCCGGCAGGGGCAATCCCGTAGCCGTCCCTTGTTGCGACGCAGCAGCTGGCGGCGACCGCCCTAGCGCAGGCGCGCGTCCAGCCGTTGCAGCCACCGCGCCGCCGGGGTGAATGCCAGCAGCAACCCCAACAGCACGCCGGTGGCATTGGCCAGCGCATCGGCCGGGTCGGCCATGCGCGTCTGCGTCAGCATGCCCTGGGCGAATTCCAGGGCGATCCCCATCGCCACCAGCCCGGTGGCCGCGCACAGCTGCGCACGCCAGCGCGCGAAGAGCAGCACCGCGCCCGTGGCCAGGAACCCATAGCTGAGCAGGTGTTCGACCTTGTCGAAGTTGCGCGGCACGTGCATCGGTGGCGGCGGCGTCAGCGAAAACACGATGACTGTGACTATCGCCAGCCACCACAGCGCCAGCCACAGCCGCGGCCGGCGGAAATCCCGCAATGGCGACCCGCCCCGCGCGCTCACAGGCGGAAGCTCAGGTCGCCCGCCATGAAGGCGACGCCGAATTCGACGTCCTTGGCGAAGCCCATCACCTGGAAACGCTCGCCCATCTCGCTGGGCAGGGTCAGCTTCTTCACCTCGTTGCGGCGGCGCTGCTGTTCGGTCGCATCGTGCATGCGCTCGATGCGCTCGAACACGCTGGCCATGCCGTTGCCCAGCAGGAAACTGGCCTGCGAGCAGTAGCCGGCGAAGTCGAAGCCCGCAGCGACGCCGGCTTCGGCCAGCGCGGTGAAATCGACGGACGCGGTGAGGTCCTGCAGGCCCGGCCACAGCAGCGGTTCGTCGTGCATGCGGTGACGGTAGTACGCGCGCAGCGTGCCGTCGGTGCGGTCAGGCTGGTAGAACTCGCCGCGCGGATGACCGTAGTCGACGAACAGCATCGCGCCGCGCTGCATCCCGCCCGACACGGCCTGGATCCAGTACGGCAATTGCGGCAGCACCTCGGAGCGGTAGCCCTCGGCAAAAGGATGTTCCAGGCTGCGCTCGACATGGCGCACGGCATTGCCGAGGAAGGCGTCCGCCGGCCGCAGCGTGCGCGCGAAGCGGTCGCCGTCGACGGTCACGTATTCCTCGAACACCTCACCGTCGCGGATCGCGAAGCGCGGCGTCGGCAGCGCATCGATGACCTCGTTGGCGAACAGCACGCCGCTCCAATCGTCCGGGAGCGGACCGTTGAGCCATTCCACCAGTTCGAACAACATCGGCGACAGGCTGCGCTGCAGGCGTTCGCGCTGGCGCTCGCGCAGGTCGGCACTGGGTTCGAGGATCAGGTAGCGGTCGGGCAGCGCATCGAGTTCGAGCAAACGCTTGAGCGCGACCTCGGCGAAGGCGCCGCTGCCGCCGCCCAGCTCGAGGAACACGGCGCTTGCTCCGAGTTGCTGCAGCACCGGCGCCACGCTTTCGGCGATGCACGCGGCGAAAATCGGCCCAAGCTCGGGCGCGGTGACGAAATCGCCGCCTTCGCCGAACTTGCGCGCACCGGCGCTGTAGTAGCCCAGGCCCGGCGCATACAGGGCCAGCTCCATGAAGCGCGAGAACGGAATCGCGCCGTCGCTGGCGGCGATCTCGTGACTGATGAGGGCGGACAGGCGCTCGCTGTGGGCGAGCGCGTCGGCATCGGGTGCGGGGAGCGAGGTCGGGGGGCCTTGAGTCATGCGGCATTATCTCCTGCGCCGCGTGCACAATGCCGCGACCACAAGGAACCGCCCGGCATGAACAACGCCCGCCCCGTCGCCCTGGTCACCGGCAGCGCGCGCCGCATCGGCGCGGCGATCGCCCGCACGCTGCACCGGTCCGGTTACGACCTGGTGCTGCATTGCCGGCATTCGCGCAGCGAACTCGAGGCATTGGCGGCGGAGCTGGAAGCCGCGCGTCCGGGTAGCACCTTCGTGCAGCAGGCCGATCTCACCGAGTTCGATCGCCTGCCGGAACTGGTCGCACACGGCATCGGCCGCTACGGGCGGCTGGATGCGCTGGTCAACAACGCCTCGTCGTTCCAGCCCACGCCACTCGGGACCGCTACGCCGGCGCAGTGGGATGTGCTCTTCGCCAGCAACGCCCGCGCACCGTTCTTCCTCGCGCAGGCGGCCGCACCGCACCTCGCGGCCACGCGCGGCGCGATCGTCAACCTCGCCGACATCTACGGAGAACGCCCGCTGCGCGAGCACGCGCTGTACTGCATGGCCAAGGCCGCGCTGCTGATGATGACGAAGTCGCTGGCGCTGGAACTGGGGCCGGCAGTGCGGGTCAACGCGGTGTCGCCCGGCGCCATCCTGTGGCCGGAACAGGAGGGCGACGCGGCCAGGCAGCAGGCGATGCTGCGGCGCACGCCGCTCGCGCGCACCGGTACGCCGGAGGAAGTCGCCGAAGCCGTGCGCTGGTTGCTGCAGGACGCGCACTACAGCACCGGGCAGGTGCTGCACCTGGATGGCGGGCGCCTGCTCGACGCCTGAGCAGGCGGCGACGGGACCGGGCAACCCCGATCCGGTCGATAGGCTTACTTGGCCTGGAACGCGTGTTGCAACTGCAGGCCCTGGAAAGCCGCCGGCGCCTCGCCATTGGTGGCGTACCGGTACAGCGCCGCGGAATAGATGCCGCTCAATGCCGCCTGGTACACGCCCACCAGCAACACCGCCACCACGAACACGACAGCCACGGCGATGGCGAGCGCCAACGAGACCTGCGCGGCCAGGTAGGCCAGCAACGCGCCGACCAGGATGATCGAGAAGCTCACGAGCCCGAAGAACATGCCGATGCCGACGCTGCCGATCGCATTTTCGCCCCAGGTGCGCTTGAGCAGGCTGGCGCTGTGTTTCAGCGCATCGATCGGACCCACGTTCTGGCTGACCAGCACCGGCACCACCAGGAAGGTCGCCAGCGTCCACGCCGCGCCCAGGCCGCTGCCGAGCAGGCGCACCAGCAGGCTGTCGTCATCCTTCATGCGCTTGAGCACCAGGCCGACCGTCGCTGCGATCGCGGCATAGCCGAGGATCGCCGGCAGGCGCGCCCGTGCGGCATTGAAGCCATCGGCGAGGGTCGGATCGCCACCGTCGAGGCGGATCATCGCCGCGCCCACCAGCGCGCAGTTGCAGAACAGGATCACGCTGTACTGGCAGAAGTAGAAAGCGAACACCAGCACCGCACCGAACACGTTGAAGCCGCCGTCGAACACACGCAGCAACCAGATCGGCAACAGGAACGTCGCCAGCACCACCAGCGTCAGCGCGCCGGAGATGAGCGGAAACACCATCAACTCCTTGTCCGAGCGCAGCACCGCCGCACTCGCCTGGACCAGCGACCAACTGCGCGAAAACCTGTCGAACATCGTCCTGTCTCCCGTGGTTGCCTCATGGCAGCGCGCATCCTCGGGCGCGGACACGGACAACGCAAGCCATCGCGGTTCGAAGGCCCACGCGGAGCCGCGTCAGAGCGCGACCTGCTCCATGACGGCGTTGCGCTCCGGGTGCAGGTCCCAGAGTTCGACCAGGGTGTGGCCCGTGCCGGGCACCACGATGTCGGGCGCGATCTCCGCCAGCGGCCGCAGCACGAAGGCGTGCTGCAACTCCGCACGTGGGATCTGCAGGTGGCCCTCGCCCTCGAGCATCAGGTCATCGAACAACACGATGTCGATATCAAGCGTGCGATCGCCGAAGCGTGGCCCGCCGCGGTCGCGGCCATGCGTGTCTTCGAGCGCGTGCAGCCATTCGTTCAAGGCGAAGGGATCGAGCGCGGTGTCGATGATCGCGGCGGCATTGAGGAAGTCGCCACCGTCGAAGCCGACCGCGCGGGTGCGGTACACCGGCGACAGCACGAGTCCGCCGAAATGCCGGCGCAGCGCGGCAATGGCTTCGCGCAGGTGCCGCTCGGGCTCGCGATTGCTGCCGAGGCTCAGGTAGGCCTTGCCCATCAGACCATGCCCATCGGAATCGCCACCTCAGGCGCGGCTGCGCTCGATGATCACGCCGACCGCGCGTGCGCCGCGCACCGCGCCGGGCTTGCTCAACTTGAGCCGCACGTGCTGCACGCCGAATTCGTCGAGGATGATCGCGGCGACGCGCTCGGCCAGGGTTTCGACGAGACCGAAGTCGGACTGCGACACGTATTCGACCAGGCGCTTGCTGACGGCCTTGTAGTTGAGCGTGTCCTCGATCGCATCCGACGCCGCCGGGATGCGGTTGTCGAAACTCATCTCGACGTCGAACAGCAGTGGCTGGCGGATGCGCCGTTCCCAGTCGTAAATGCCGATCAGCGCTTCGATTTCGAGCGCCTCGATGAAGACCTTGTCCATTCAGCGCGGATCCGTATGGCGTTGCAGGTGAAGAGTGCGTTGGTGCGGCGCGACGCTACGCGACTGCCGGCAGCGTCGCCATGTCCCAGCGCGGCGTCACCCGCACCGAGGCGTCGTTGTGCTGACCGGCCTGCAGGCGCAGCGCACCGGCGAAAGCGATCATCGCGCCGTTGTCGGTGCAGAACATCGGGCGCGGGAAGCTGACGCGGCCACCGCGTTTTTCCGCCAGCGCCTGCAGCTTCGCGCGCAGGCGCTGGTTGGCACCGACGCCGCCGGCGATCACCAGGGTGTCGAAGCCGGTGGCATCGAGCGCGCGACCGCACTTGATCGCCAGTGTGTCGACCACCGCATCCTCGAAGGCGCGGGCAATGTCGGCGCGGGTCTGCGCGGACTGGTCGCTGTCGCGCCAGGCCAGCAGCACCTGGGTCTTGAGGCCACTGAAACTGAAGTCGAGTCCGGGCCGGTCGGTCATCGGCCGGGCGAACTTGAACACGCCGGGCCGCCCCTCTTCGGCCAGCGCGGCCAGCTGGGGGCCACCGGGATAGGGCAGGCCCATCAGCTTGGCGGTCTTGTCGAAGGCTTCGCCCGCGGCATCGTCGAGGGTCTCGCCGAGCAGGCGGTAGCGGCCGATGGCGTCGACCGCGACCAGCTGGGTATGGCCACCGGAGACGAGCAGGGCCACGAAGGGCGGCTTGGTGTCCGCGTCCTCCATCAGGGGCGCCAGCAGGTGGCCTTCCATGTGGTGGACGCCCACGGCCGGCACGTCCAGCGCCCAGGCCAGGGACCGGGCCACGCCCGCGCCGACCAGCAACGCGCCGACCAGGCCGGGGCCGGCGGTGTAGGCAACGCCGTCGATATCCTCGATGGCCAGGCCGGCCTCGGCGAGGGTCTGGCGGATCAGGGGCAGCAGCTTGCGCACATGGTCGCGGCTGGCCAGTTCCGGCACCACCCCGCCATATTCGGCGTGCAGGGCGATCTGGCTGTAGACGGCGTGCGCGCGCAGCCCCGCCGCGCCATCCGGGCCGCCCCGATCGAGGGCATACACGGCGACACCGGTTTCATCGCAGCTGGTTTCGATGCCGAGGACGTTCATGCGGGCGAATATGGGGTCTGGACGCGCGATTTGGAGGCAAGGTCCGCGGGCGGTTGCACGCGGCCGGAGTGGGCGGCTATCATACGCGGCTCCCCCGGTCTGCCCGGGTCGGTCCACCAACGAGATTACGTATGCCCAGCGTCAAAGTCCGCGAAAACGAGCCCTTCGAGTTTGCGCTCCGTCGCTTCAAGCGCACCTGCGAAAAGGCCGGCGTCCTGGCCGAGACCCGCAAGCGCGAGTTCTACGAAAAGCCGACGCAGGAACGCAAGCGCAAGGCGGCTGCCGCGGTCAAGCGCCAGGCGCGCCGCAGCTCGCGCGACGTCACCAAGCGTCAGCGTCTGTATTGATTGACCGGCGGGCCTGAGCCCGCCCGACAATCACGGCAGAAGCCGGCCGCGCATCGCGCTGCCGGCTTTTTGCATTTCTGGACTTCCCGGATCGCCTCCCGCCCGACCCTCCCGAGGCCGCCTGTAGCGATCCTGCCCTCCCCTCACCCGGAGCATTCCATGTCCCTCAAGCAACGCCTCACCGAAGACATGAAGGCCGCCATGAAGGCCGGCGACAAGGACACCCTTGGCGTGATCCGCCTGATCAACGCCGCGATCAAGCAGCGCGAAGTCGACGAGCGCATCGAACTCGACGATGCCGCCGTGATCGCCGTGCTGGAGAAGGGCGTCAAGCAGCGCAAGGATTCGATCAGCCAGTACGAAGCCGCCAACCGCGAGGACCTCGCCGCGATCGAACGCGCCGAGATGGCGGTGATCGAGCGCTACCTGCCGGCGAAGATGGGCGAAGCCGAGATCCGCGCCGCCATCGACGCGGCGGTCACCGAGACCGGCGCCGCCAGCGCCGCCGACATGGGCAAGCTGATGGCCGTGCTCAAGCCGAAGCTGGCCGGCCAGGCCGACATGGGCCAGGTCTCGGCCCTGGTGAAGCAGCGCCTCGCCGGCTGAGCCCGCGCCCATGCGGGCTGTCGCGCCGCTGGTTCCAGCGCAGCCCCCCGGGGCTGGGCCGACACCAGCGCCAGCCCAGCGCCGCGAGCCTGCGCGATCGAACGCGCCCAACGCCCCTGATGCGATGACTATCCCGACAATCGCCGCGAAGATCGCAACGAACCGCCCCGGCGTCACCCTGCGCCTCGCTACCCGCGACGACGTGGCGCTCATCCTCGCCCTCATCCGCGAGCTCGCCGAATACGAACGCGAACCCGATGCGGTGCAGACCGATGAAGCCATGCTCGCCGCCAACCTGTTCGGCGCGCAGCCCGGCGCGGAAGTGGTGATCGCCGAGGCCGACGGGCAGCCCGCCGGCTTCGCCCTGTTCTTCCACAACTTCTCGACCTGGCTTGGCCGTCGCGGCCTTTACCTCGAGGACCTGTTCGTGCGCCCCGAATACCGCGGCCGCGGCGTCGGCCAGGTGCTGATGGCGTACCTGGCGAAACTGGCGCTCGAACGCGGCTGCGGCCGCTTCGAATGGTCGGTGCTGGACTGGAACACGCCCGCGATCGACTTCTATCGCCGCCTCGGCGCCACCGGCATGGACGAATGGACCGTGCAGCGCGTCACCGGCGATGCGTTGCAGGCACTGGCGGCCAGTTTCGAAGCGCGCGGCTGAGGGCGAAGCACGCAGGTGGGTAGTCGTGTGATTTCCGTGGGACGATAGTCGCCTAATGGCCCGCATCCCCGACGCGTTCATCGATGACCTGCTCGCGCGATCCGACATCGTCGAGATCATCGGCACGCGCGTGCCGCTCAAGCGCCAGGGCAAGGAATATTCGGCGCGCTGCCCGTTCCACGACGAACGCTCGCCATCATTCACGGTGTCGCCGACCAAGCAGTTCTATCACTGCTTCGGCTGCGGCGCGCACGGCACCGCGATCTCGTTCCTGATCAACTACGACCGCCTCGAATTCCTCGATGCGGTCGAGGAACTGGCCAAGCGCATCGGCATGGAAGTGCCGCGCGACACGCAGCAGCGCAACGCCAATCCGGACAGCAACGACCTGTTCAACGCGGTCGATGCGGCGGCGAAGTTCTTCCGCAAGCAACTCGCCGTGAGCGCGAAGGCGCAGGCCTACCTGGACGGGCGCGACGTCAGCGAAGCGATCCGCGAGCAGTTCTCCATCGGCTACGCGCCCGACGGCTTCAACGCGCTGCGCGATGCGCTGGGCACCGATCCGCGCCGTATGTCGCTGCTGGAACGCGCCGGCCTGTTCTCGAAGAACGAGCGCGGCCACGTCTACGACAAGTTCCGCGACCGGGTGATGTTCCCGATCCACGACCGTCGTGGCCGGGTGATCGCGTTCGGCGGCCGTGTGCTCGAGAAGGACGACAGCCCCAAGTACCTCAACTCACCGGAGACGCCGCTGTTCCACAAGGGCCGCGAACTCTACGGCCTGTGGCAGGTGCGGCAGGCGCACAACAAGATCGAGCGCCTGATCGTGGTGGAGGGCTACATGGACGTGGTCGCGCTGTTCCAGCACGGCGTCGACTGCGCGGTGGCGACGCTCGGCACCGCAACCACGCCGGACCATGCCGAGCTGCTGTTCCGCAACGCGCCGGACGTTTACTTCTGCTTCGACGGCGACCGCGCCGGCCGCGGCGCCGCATGGAAGGCGGTGGAATCGGTGCTGCCGCGCATGAAGGATGGCCGCCAGGCGTTCTTCCTGTTCCTGCCGGACGGCGAGGATCCCGATTCGTTGGTACGCAAGGAAGGCCGCGACGGCTTCGATGCGCGCCTGCGCGCGGCGACGCCGCTGTCGCAGTTCTTCTTCGACTCGCTCGGCGTGGACGTGAACCTGTCGACGCTGGAAGGCAAGGGCCGCCTGGCCGAACGCGCCAAGCCGTTCCTCGCCCAGATTCCCGACGGCGCCTTCGGCGACCTGATGAAGCAGCGCCTGACCGAACTCACCGGCGTGGGTGCGCGTGCGAGCGCGGCGGACCCACAGGCATCCGCAGCGCGCGCGCCACGACTCAACACACAAGCGCCGAAGCGCTCGCTGGTGCGCGCGGCCATCGAGCTGCTACTGCATCAACCGTCCCTCGCGCTCAGCCTTCCGCGACCGCATCGCTTTCCGAGCCTCAACCAGGCTGGGGTGGAGCTGCTTGCGGAAATCATCGACCTGGTGGAGTCGCGTCCGGACATCACCACCGGCGCCGTGATCGAACATTTCGCGGACCGCGACGAGTCGAAGGCTTTGCAGAAACTGGCGGCCAGCAGTTTCATCGGCGATGAACAGACGCTGGGCCATTCGTTCCTCGGCACCATGTACCAGCTCGAGTTGCAGGCGGTGGAACAGCGCAATTCCGAGCTGGGCGCGAAGCTGCGCGAACTCGGCCCTTCGGGCATCGACGGCCACGAACGCGCCGAAGTAACCCAGCTGTTGACCGAGGCCCGCTCGTTGCGGGCGATGATCAGCAAGTACGCGGCGCCCATGTAGGGCGGCCGTTGCCGCGCGCCCGGCCCGGCGGCATGACTTCCGGCCGAGCTTGGCAAAGCGGTTCGACGCTAAGCTCCGGGAAACACCCGGGGAAAACAACCATGTCCATCCGCCGCACCCTGCCCGTTGCCGCGCTTGTACTCGCATGCCTGCCGGCGTTCGCACAGAGCGCAACGGCCACGCCGAACAATGTCGTACGCGAAGAAGTTGTCCGTGAGGAGCTGGGCAATCGCGTCAGCGAAAACATTCCCGCCATCCCCACCGAACTGGTCGAACGGCTCAACCGCTACCAGAACACGCGTGGTGCCGGTCTCGCCGGCTGGACCAGGGACGGCTGCCTGCTGATCAGCACGCGCTTCGCCGAGACCGCGCAGGCGCACCGCGTGTGCCAGCCGATGGGCATGCGCGAGCAGCTCACGTTCTATCCCGAACCGCTCGGCGGCGTGACCGTCGCGCCCTCGACGTCGAAGCTGGACGGCTTCGTGTTCGGCAAGGACAAGGGCGGCGACGAATTCTCGCAGCTGTACTGGTTCGACTTCGCCTCGCGCAACACCTCGCTGCTCACCGACGGCAAGCGCACCCAGAACGGTGGCGCGCTGTTCTCACGCGACGGCAGCCGCATGGCCTACAGCAGCACCGCGCGCAATGGCACCGATACCGACATCTGGGTGCGCGACGTCGCGACCGGGCAGGCGCGCGCGCTGGTAACCGCAGGCGGCAGCTGGAGCGCGCAGGACTTCTCACCCGACGGCCGGCGCCTGCTGGTGACGAAGTACGTGTCCGCGGCGGAGTCGTATCCGGGCGTGGTCGATGTCGCGACCGGCAAGCTGGAACTGTTCCCGGTCGACGGCGGCAAGGCGGCGTTCGGTGGCTTCGCGTTCGCACCTGATGGCCGCGCGGTCTATTTCGTTTCGGATGAGCCCCTGGCGGGCAAGGCACAGGAATTCCAGACCCTGCGTTACCACGATCCGGCCTCGGGCAAATTCGAGGTGCTCACCCGAGACATCCCATGGGACGTCGACGGCTTCACCGTCGCCGAGGACGGCAGGCACCTCGCCTACGTCACCAACGAGGACGGCATCAGCCGACTGCATGTGCTGGCGCTGCCATCGCACCGGGAAGTGAAGCTGCCGGCGCTGCCGATCGGCGTGATCGGTGGCTTCAGCTTCGCGCCCGATGGCCAACGCCTCGCCCTGGCGCTCAACAGCGCCACGTCGCCGAGCGACGTGTACGTCGTCGACTTGGCCGGCGCGAAGCTCACGCGCTGGACGCAGAGCGAAGTCGGCGGCCTCGACGCCGGCCGGTTCGTAGCGCCGACGCTGATCCGCTACCCGACCTTCGACAAGGTCAACGGCAAGCCACGGACGATCCCGGCGTTCTACTACCGCCCCGCCAACATCCCGGCCGGCACGAAGGTGCCGGTGGTGATCAGCATCCACGGCGGCCCCGAGAGCCAGGCGCAGCCGGTCTTCACTCCCACCGCGCAGTTCCTCGCCAACGAACTCGGCGTGGCGACGCTGGTGCCGAACGTGCGCGGATCATCCGGCTACGGCAAGACCTACCTCGCCCTCGACAACGCCGCCAAACGCGAGGATTCGGTCAAGGACATCGGCGCCCTGCTCGACTGGATCGCGCAGCAGCCCGAACTCGATTCCTCGCGCATCGCAGTGCAGGGCGGCAGCTACGGCGGCTACATGGTGCTGGCCTCGCTGATGCACTACAGCGACCGCATCCGTGCCGGCGTCGATATCGTCGGCATCTCCGACTTCAGCACCTTCCTCACCAACACCGAGAGCTACCGCCGCGACCTGCGCCGCGCCGAGTACGGCGACGAGCGCACGCCCGAGATGCAGCAGGTGTTCGCGGAGATATCGCCGGCACGGCATCCGCAGCGCATCAGATCGCGCCTGTTCGTCGCCCAGGGCAAGAACGATCCACGCGTGCCGTACAGCGAGGCCGAGCAGATCGTGAAGGCGGTGCGCGGCAACGGCCAGCCGGTGTGGTACCTGCTGTTCAACGACGAAGGCCACGGCTTCAAGAAGAAGGCCAACAACGACTACTACGGCGCGGCCACGATCCTGTTCTGGCAGCAACACCTGCTCGCAAAGTAGGCCATCGCTGCGATTGCACTCGGCGGCCCGCAGCGATGCGGGCCGTTTTTTCATTGGTGGGTGAAGCAATGCGCACCAGGAACGGTTCCACTGCCTTACGGGACAATCGACCAGTTCAAGTCAGTAACGCCAATCACAGCCGGCTGCAGCGCAGCATTACCCGATAGCCAGATCGCATCACGCCCATCGCCGATGTTGCGCCAGAACACATCCGACTTGCCGTCGCCGTTGTAATCGCCCACGGCGACGACCGTCCAGTTCTGGTCGGTAACCGTTCCCGCCACCGATTGCGTGTTGGCGCTGCCCGACTGCCAGATGGAATCCTGGCCGGTGCCGATGTTGCGCCAGAACACATCCGACTTGCTGTCGCCGTCGAAGTCGCCCACGCCGACTACTTTCCAGTTCTGGTCGGGAACCGTTGCCACTGGCGGTTGTGTGGCGGCGTTGCCCGACAACCAGATCGCGTTCTGGCCGCTGCCGCCGTTGCGCCAGAACACGTCCGACTTGCCATCGCCGTCGAAGTCACCTACACCGACGACCCTCCAATTCTGGTCGGGAACCGTTGGCGCCCCCGCTTGCGTGGCGGCATTACCTGCCAACCAGATGGAGTCCTGGCCAGTGCCGATGTTGCGCCAGAACACATCCGACCTGTTGTCGCCGTCGAAGTCGCCAACGCCGGCGACCTTCCAGTTCTGGTCGGGGACCGTTGCCGCGCCCTGCTGCGTGGCGCCATTGCCCGACAACCAGATCGCGTTCTGGCCGGTGCCGATGTTGCGCCAGAACACATCCGACCTGCCGTCTCCGCCGAAATCACCCACGCCCACGACCTTCCAATTTGTGTCGGGGACAGCCGCCACTGACGGTTGCAGCGCGGCGTTGCCCGACAGCCAGATGGCGTTCTGGCCAGTGCTTGCATTGCGCCAGAACACGTCCGCTTTGCCGTCGCCGCTGAAGTCGCTGCTGCGACGCGAGGTGGCGTCAAACGGAACAATCACCCACGTCAGGTCCGTAACTCCGGTCACGGCCGGCTGCAATGCGGCATTGCCCTGCAGCCAGATCGCATTGCGCCCATCGGCAATATTCCGCCAGAACACATCCGACTTGCCGTCGCCGTCGTAATCCCCCACGGCGACGACCTTCCAGTTCTGATCGGTAACCGTTCCCGCCACCGATTGCGTGGCGGAGTTGCCCGACAGCCAGACGGAGTTCTCGCCGGTGTCGATGTTGCGCCAGAACACATCCGCCTTGCTGTCGCCATTGAGGTCGCCGATGCCGACTACTTTCCAGTTCAGATCGGGGACCGCTGCCGCGCCCTGCTCAGTGGCGGCATTGCCCGACAACCAGATCGCATTCTGGCCAGTCCCGATATTGCGCCAGAACACATCCGCCTTGTTGTCGCCATTGAGGTCGCCGATACCGACCACTTTCCAGTTCTGATCGGGGACCGTTGCGGCGCTCTGCTGCGTGGCGCCATTGCCCGACAACCAGATCGCATTCTGGCCAGTCGCGATGTTGCGCCAGAAGACATCCGCCTTGTTGTCGCCATTGAGGTCGCCGATACCGACTACTTTCCAGTTCTGATCGGGGACCGTTGCAGTGCTTTGCTGCGTGGCGGCATTGCCCGACAACCAGATCGCATTCTGGCCAGTCCCGATGTTGCGCCAGAACACATCCGCCTTGCCGTCGCCGTCAAAGTCGCCAAAACCGACGGCCTTCCAGTTTTGATCGCCAACCGTGGTCACTGCAGGCTGCGTGGTGAAGTTTGCCGACAGCCAGATTGCATTCTGGCCCGTGCCG
>NZ_BAAGXO010000004.1:0-30173 GCF_054779795.1 Lysobacter rhizosphaerae | reverse complement strand
GGCGGCGGCGGCGGCGGCGGCGGCGGCGCGCCAGTGACGGTGATCGTGCCCGCCATGCCTACACCGGGAGAGCCGTGTATCTCGCAGTAGAAGCCAACCATTCCCGCAACCGGAAAGGTGACGGTCGCCGACCAGGACGCGCTGCTTGGGTTGCCGCTTCCGCCGGCACCATCGCAACCGTTGGCACAACGAAAAGCCGTCGCCGCCCCCGGAGCCGAGGTCACGTTGTGCAAGCCGCCGCCATTTCGGAACGTCACCGTGTCGCCGGCGGCAATAGTGAGGTTTTTCGGCGAGAAGGTAAGGTTGGAAAGCGCGGTCACGACGTGGTCCGCAGCGGACGCACTGGCCGAAAGCAACACACCAAAAAAAACGGTCGACCATCGGACTTCCATGAGGCGATGGCTGCCGCGCCGGGACATGGGGCCATGTCTTTCGTCGGATCGGAAAGCGCCACCGCCGATCCGCGGCAACTGGAGCATCCGGGCAGACGTTCGACGTGATTGCATGGCACACCCCACGCTCTTGGTGTTCTGGCCGGCCGGTTCGACCCACTTCCTGAGGGCGAAGCTCGTTCTGCCGCGCGCTGACAATGCATCCCCGCGCGTTCATTCCTCGCGAAGGGTGACACGCGTAAATACCCGTGGACCGGCAATCGGTTCGACTATCATGCGACGGGTTCGGCTGGCCCCGAAGCCAGCCTAACCCCTGCAACGGTATGGCGGTGAGGCGACGAGCATGGGCGCGCGATCCATCTTCCTGTCGACCCTCTTGGTGGCGTGCGCCGACGCGCGCGCCCAGACCGTAATCCGCAACGACGAGAGACTGGCCCCCGACCGTCCGGAGGCCTGGGCGATGAACTACTTCGCCGCGACGACTTTCATGACCGGATTTGGCGAAACACCGGCGCTGGCACCCGGACAGTGGCAGGTTGGCGTGGAGCTGGGGCATATCCCGCATTTGAGCGAGGAACAGCAGAGAGTCGGCTTCAACGGCTTCAAGTCCGAAGACTTGAATCGCACTCCAGTGCTCGGGCGAATCAGGGTAATGGCCGGGCTGCCGGCGGGCTGGGTCGCCGAGCTGGGCTACACACCGCCGGTTTCGATCAACAACACCCGGTCTCGCAACCTTGTTGCGGCCGCCATCGGCCGAAGGGTGATCGAGCGGGGACGCTACGCCCTGTCGGCCCGCGTCCTTGGGCAACATGGCGCAGTGTCAGGCGATATCACCTGTCCGGGTGAGCTCGCCGGCATTTCCGACATCGAACGCAACCCCGCTGGATGCCAGGCGGCGTCGGACGATCACGCGCAATTGAACTATTACGGTTTCGAACTGACCTCGAGCCTGGACCAGGCTCCCTGGCGTTGGCATGCAAGCCTGGGGCTGATACGCACCGAGCTGGAAGTGCAAGTGGATGCACTGACTTACGACGTCAGGGATCGCTCGCGCCTGACGACGCAGGACGTGGTTCCTTATCTTGCGATCGGAGCGAATCGTGACCTGGCCAGGCATTGGCACTGGGGCGCGGAGATTCTCTACGTTCCCCTCACCGTGCAACGCAACCCCGAGTCCTCACGCGAAAACGATCCCTTGACCAGCTTCCGGCTGCAACTGAGCTACCGCTTCGATTAAGCGCGTTCGATCAAGGCGCGGCCAGCACCTTGCCCGCTCCGCTGCCTTCGCAACGCGCGAACAGGTCGAGCTTGGCGTCGTATTCCTTCGTGCTCACCTGCATCGCGCCGAGCACGGAATGGAACAGGTTGTCCTGGCTGACGGGGTCGGCGCTGTGTGCCTTCAGGCATGCCGTGTCGATGCCGCGCGACGCCGCGAAACCGGGCGACAGCCACATCACCATCGGCACGCGGGTCTGGGTGTCCGGCGCGATCGCATAGGGCACGCCATGCAGGAACAAGCCGTTTTCGCCCAGCGACTCACCGTGGTCGGACAGGTAGATCAGCGCGGTGTCGCGGCCGCTCTGCTCACCGAGCAGGCGGATCGTGCGCGCGAGGAAGTCGTCGGTGTAGAGCACGGCGTTGTCGTACGCGTTGACGATCTGCTCGCGGCTGCACTGGTTGAGGTCGGAGGTCGCGCACACCGGGGTGAAGCGGTTCAGGCGTGCGGGATAGCGCGTGTAGTACGCAGGCCCGTGGTTGCCGAGCTGGTGCAGCACCACGACCTGGTCACCGGGTTGCGCGGCCACGCGCTCGGACAGGCCGTGCAGCATCGCTTCGTCCAGGCAGCCGTCCTTGGTGCAGGCACCGGCCACGTCGCCGTGCTCGAAGGATTCGAAGGCCAGGCCTTCGCACACGCCCTTGCAACCGGTCTGGTTGTCGCGCCAGAGGGTCTTGATGCCGGCGTGCTCGAGCACGTGCAGCAACGATTCGGAATGCTTGATGCGGTCCTTGTCGTAGTGGGCGCGGCCATACGGCGAGAACATGCACGGCAGCGAGATCTCGGTGCTCGAGCCACAGGCCTGGACCTGCGAGAAGTTGACCGGACCCGACGGCGACTGCCGCATCGCCGCCAGCTGCGGCGTGGTCTGGCGGATGTAGCCGTTCATGCCCCAGTTCTGCGCACGCACGGTCTCGCCGACGACCAGCACGAGCAGGCGCGGCTTCGCGCCGAGCGGACGGCCGACGACCTTGGCCTGCGTTCCCACCGGCTCGCGCGGGCGGTTGCGATCGGCATGGGCATCCTGCGCGACCTGCACCAGCGAGACCAGGTAGTTGCCCGGCGTGACCAGGTAGCGCAGTTCCTTGTGGTTGCGCATCAGCGCGGAGGTGCTCTGGAACGACGCCAGCAACGCGACCGCCGCCACCACCAACGCCAGCACGATGCAGGCCAGGCGCACGCCCAGCGCGCGCAGCAGCGGACGCCGCTTCAAGCGCACGCGCCACAGCAGCACCGCGGGGAGCACGCCGTTGAGCAGCAGCGACGGCAGGGCCGCGAACGACACCAGTTCGTGCGATTCCTTGCCATCGGTATGCAGGATGTTGCGCAGCATGTCGGCGTCGAAATACACGGTGTACGCCGCCATGAAATACGCGGCAGCGGCGCTGGCGACCAGCAGCACGCTCAGCAGCGGTTTCGCGGCCCAGCGGTTGAGCAGCACGCACAGCAGGATCGTGTGCAACGCGGTGATGGCGACGAACAGGCTCGCCATCGTGAGCGCGCCAGCGCCACCCTGCAGCGCGCCGGTGGCGGCGACGGCACGGAAGAAGGTCTGGTTGCTGGTCAGCGTGAAGAAGAGGCTGGCGATCAGCGCCAGCGCCTCGATGCTCAGCTCGGGACGGAAACGGGCGGCGCGCGCGCCCCACGACGCCAAGCGCGACAGGCGCCCGACCGGAAGGCTGGGAACGAAACTCATGGGTAGGGTACTGCCGAAGGAACGGGCGGCGCGGGCTCGGTCGCCGCGACCGGGGACTGTAGTCGATCCGCCCCTCTCCAGAACGCGCGCTGGAGCACAACCGCGCAGATCCAGCAGATCGCCACGGCGGCGATGTCATGGGAGAGGAAGTGGGCGCCGCGCAGTTGCTGGGAGATGCCGAACAGCAGCCCAGCGCCGAGGCCGACGCCCAAGCCGAGCCAGCGCAGCCGCGGATTCACGGCCAGCAGGAAGAAGTACAGGGCCAGCCAGGTGTAACCGCCACCGGCGTGGCCGGCAGGAAAGCACACCCCGCGGCCGAGCCCGGCCGGGCGCAGTTCGAACAGGCCGATGTAGGGCCGCGCGCCGCCGTAGCGGACCAGGTCCCACGGGCAGTCGACGTTCGACCACGACTTGATCCAGGCCACCAGCAGCGTCGACAGCGCGGTCGCGGCCAGCAGGTACAGCAGCGGCCGGCGCAGGTGCGCCCAGGATGGCCGGAAGCGGGCCACCAGCCAGGCGGCCAGCACCGCCAGCCAGGCCGCCGTGCTCAGCTCGCGGCCGGCGACGTGGATCAGCTTCTCGTTGAGCCAGGCATGGCGCAGCGCCCACGCATGGCCTTCCCACGCATACAGCCGGTCCGCCAGCCACAGGTCGCCGTGCGCCAGGGACCAGACGGCGAAGAAGGCGGCCAGCACCAGCAGCGGCAGCAGGCCGTGCTTCCAGTAGAAGCCGGGGGCTCGCCAGGCCTGAACCGCCGCCCGCGCGGGTGCGGCCACGGGCGGCACGAGCACCGGCGGGGAAAGGTCGGAAACAGGAAGCGGCATGCGGCGGATCGGGAGTTCTTTCAAAGCGACCGCAGATGGTCGGGCCGGAGTCGTCGGAGAACGGTGGGAGCCGCATTCGCAATCCGTTAAACGCCGTGCACCGTTCACGTTTCCCGACATTCAGTCCTTGGTGGCAGCCAGCATTGGCGCTGCGTGCGCGGGTGCTATCGTCGCCACGCTTCGCTGGCGTTCCCGCGCCCGCGGAGTGCCCGGCGCGAACCCGCGCCTGCCATTACGAGGGAAGAGCGACGCATGCGCGTACTGGTGGTGGAGGACAACCGGAACCTGGTGGCGAACCTGTTCGAGTACTTCGAAGGCCGCGGCTACACGCTCGATGCCGCGCCCGACGGTCCCACCGGCCTGCATCTCGCGCTGTCCCAGGACTACGACGCGATCATCCTCGACTGGGTGCTGCCGCGCATGGACGGCCGCGAACTGCTCACGCGCCTGCGCGATGCGGGTCGGCAGGTGCCGGTGTTGATGCTCACCGCGCGCGCCGAACTCGAAGACAAGGTCGGCAGCTTCCGTGGCGGCGCCGACGACTACCTCACCAAGCCATTCGACCTGCCCGAGCTGGAGGTGCGGATCGAGGCGCTGGCCGCGCGCGCGCGCGGCGGCCCCGGCCGTCGCGCCCTCCAGGTCGCCGACCTCAGGCTCGACCTCACCACCCTGGAAGCCACCCGCGGTGGACGCTCGCTGCACCTGTACCCCGCGGGCCGCAAGCTGCTCGAAATGCTGATGCAGGCGAGTCCGGCGGCCGTGCCACGCGAACGCCTCGAGCGCGGGTTGTGGGGCGACAGTCCGCCGGATGGCGACATGCTGCGCTCGCACGTGTACGAGTTGCGGCGCGCCGTCGATGGCCCCTTCGCGACGAAACTGATCCACACCCTGCCGCGCATGGGCTACCGGCTCGCGGTCCTTGAAGCGTCCGACAGGGACACAGCGGACACCGCCGAAGATGAGTACTGACGCCGCAGCCGCCGCCCCCAAGCGCAACAGCCTGCGCCGCCGCATCCTGCTGGCCCTGCTCGGCTACGTAGTGCTGCTGTCGCTCGTGGTCATCGCCCAGGGCAACCTCGTGCACGAGCGCGCCGAACGCCTGGTCTGGCGCACCATGCTCTCGTCCGAACTCGACCACACCGTCGAGCGCATGCACGACGACCCCGGCTATCGCTGGAACAACACCAACAACATGGCGCTCTACGACAGCCGCGACACGGCGGCGCTGCCGCCTTCGCTGCGCGGCATCGGACCGGGCCTGCATGACGGAGTCATCATCGGCACCGACACCTATGTCGTGCTCGTGCGCGAAGTCGATGGCCGCGCACTGATCCTCGCGCTCGACATCACCGACTTCGAGCGGCGCGAAGCGCACACCGCGGTGGGCGTGGTGGGCGCCTCGCTGCTCCTGATCGTAGTGCTGGGACTGCTCGTGGGTTGGGCGACCAGCCGGATGGTGCGCCCGATCAGCCGGATGGCCGAACAGATCAGCCACCTGCGCCCGGGCCTGCCCGCACAGCGGGTCGAAGTGCACGACTCCGCCAGCTCCGAACTGCGCGTCATCGCCGATGCGCTCAACGACTACCTGCAGCGCAACCATCGCTTCGTCGAGCGCGAACGGGCGTTCATCGACACCGCCAGCCATGAGCTGCGAACTCCTATCGCGGTGATTTCCGGCGCTGCCGAACTGGCGCTGCAACCGCACGACCTGCCGGCGGGCGCGCGCCACCAGCTCGCCCGCATCCGCCGCACGGCGCGCGATGTCGAGGAATTGATCTCACTGCTGCTGGTGCTGGCGAAGGATCCCGCGCGCCTGTCGCAGTCCAGCGATCGCGTCGCGCTCGAGCGGTTGCTGCCGGAAATCATCGAGGACCATCGTCATCTCACCCGCGACAAGGCCCTCGACATCGCGTTCGTCCCCGCGCCCACGCACGAGGTCCTGGCGCCTCTGCCGATCGTGCAGGCGGCGATCGGCAACCTGCTGCGCAACGCGATCGAGCACAGCGACCGCGGCGAGATCACGGTGCGGCTGCAAGCGCCGGCGACCGTGGTGATCGACGATCCCGGCCACGGCATGACGCCGGAGGAGATCAGCGCGATCTACGCGCGCATCGCCCGGGGCGGCGGCGAGCGCAGCGACGGCATCGGCATGGACCTGATCTCGCGCCTGTGCGAACACCTGGGCTGGCGCCTGAGCATCGCCTCGGACCACGGCAGCGGGACGACGACGACGCTGACTTTTCCCGCCTGAGGCGCGGCGGCCGCGCCGCGTTACTTGCGCGCGTCCTTCACCACGTCGCCGCCCTTCATCACGAAAGGCACCGACTCCAGCAGCGTCACGTCCGCGGTCGGATCGCCGGGCACGGCGATCAGGTCGGCAAGGCGGCCTGCTTCGATCACGCCGCGATCGTTGCGGCCCAGGGCTTCGGCGGCATTCACCGTCGCCGCCTGGATCGCCTGCGTCGGCGTCATGCCGTACTTCACCATCCAGCGGAACTGCCTGGCGTTGTCGCCATGCGGATAGACGCCGGCGTCGGTGCCGAAGATCATCTTCGCGCCGGCGGCGTGCGCCTTGCGGAAGTTCTCGCGCTGCACGTCGGCGATCTCGCGGTCCTTGCGCAGGTTGTCCTCGAGCACGCCGTTCTTCTTGCCTTCGGACTGCGTGTACTCGGTGTTGTAGATGTCCATCGACAGCCAGGCGCCGCGCTGCTTCGCCAGCTTGATGCCTTCGTCGTCGATCAGGCTGGCGTGCTCGATGGTGTCGACGCCGGCGCGGATCGCGGCCTTGATGCCGGCGGCGCCGTGCGCGTGCGCGGCCACCTTCATGTCGGCCATGTGCGCCTCGTCGACGACCGCCTCCATTTCCTCCAGCGTGAGCTGCTGCGCGCCCGGCTCGTCGCCGTGCGAGAACACACCGCCTGTGGCGCAGATCTTGATCACCTGCGCGCCGTATTTGTGCAGCGTGCGCACGACCTTGCGCGCCTCCTCGGGGCTGTCGATGTTGTAGGCGCCTTTTTCGTCCATCGACGGCGGGAAGAAGGTCGAATCGCAATGCCCGCCGGTGGCACCGATGGCGTAGGTGGCCGTCACCACGCGCGGCCCGACCACCTTGCCCTCCTCGATGGCCTGGCGCAGGCCCACGTCGTTCCAGTTGCTGGCGCCGACGTTGCGCACGGTGGTGAAGCCGGCGAACAGCGTCTTCTGCGCGTGCGGCACGGTCAGCACCGACCAGAAACGATCGCCGAACTGCAGGCTGGTGTAGCCGCCGTAGGTGGGGTCGCTGTCGAGGTGCACGTGCATGTCGATCAGGCCCGGCAGCAGGGTCATCTCGCCGAGGTCATAGCGCGGCATGTCCAGGCCGATGATGGCGGCGCCCGGGCCATGCGCGACCTGCTTGATGCGACCGTCCTCGACCACGACCACGACGTTGTCGAGCATGCGGCCACTGCGCACGTCGAGCATGTGCGCGGCCGACACGATGGCACTGCCCTTGTCGGCTGCCTGCGCGGCGCCGAGTGGCAGCAGGCACAGCAGCGACAGCGTAAGGACGCGAATGGATGACATGTTGGATTTCCCCTGGGTGGTGGAACGCGGCCCGGCGTCAGCCGACCCGCTGCAGTTCGAACGGCGCCATCGGCTGCAGCCATGGCAGCAGCCAGTGGTCGACGAGCAGGAAGGCGAACAGGGCCATCAGGTAGACGATGGAATAGCTGAACACCTTCATCGCATACAGCTCGTCGGGCGGGTCCATCAGCTTCCACGCGTGCCAGATGAACATCGCGCCCAGCACCAGCGCCCCGCCGAGATAGAACCAGCCGCTCATGCCGGCGGCGAACGGCAGCACCGTCACCACGACGAGCAGCACGGTGTAGAACAGGATCTGCCAACGCGTGTATTCGACCCCGTGCGTCACCGGCAGCATCGGCACCATCGCCTTGCGGTAGTCCTCGCGGCGGAAGATCGCCAGCGCCCAGAAATGCGGTGGCGTCCACACGAAGATGATCAGCACCAGCAGCAAGGCGTGCGGCCAGTCCCATTCGCCGCGCATGCCGGTGATCGAGGCCCAGCCCAGCAGCGGCGGCGCCGCGCCGGCGATGCCGCCGATCACGATGTTCTGCGGCGTGGCGCGCTTGAGGAACACGGTGTAGATCACCGCATACCCGATCAATGATGCAAAGGTGAGCAGCGCGGTCACGAGGTTGACCCACAGCACCAGCACCAGCATCGACAACGCGCCCAGGATCAGCGCGAACGCCAGGGCCTGGCGCGGGGTGATCTGGCCCGCGACGATCGGACGCCAGGAGGTGCGCGCCATCTTCGCGTCGATGCGCGCATCGAGCAGCTGGTTGATCGCCGCGGCGCTGGACGCCGCCAGCCAGATGCCGAGGAAGCCGAGCAAGCCGTGCCGGGTTTCCTCCAGCGTCGGCAGGCCGTCGATGGCCAGCAGCATGCCGACCAGCGCGGTGAACACGATCAGCGCGACGACGCGCGGCTTGGTCAGATCGAAGTACTGTCGCAGCGTGCCGCTCATGCGTTCAATGCTCCGGCGCGCGCAGGCGCGCGAGCAGCGACACCAGCACGAACAGCAGCAGTGCGGCGCCCGCGTTGTGCATGACGGCCACCTTCAGCGGCAGGCCGAGCTTGACGTTGGCGATGCCGAGCGCGACCTGCGCCAGCGCCAGCGTCGCCAGCAGCCCGCCCCAGCCGCGCATGCCCGGCGTGCGCAGCAGTTTCAGCGCCAGCCACAGCAGGTAGACGAGCACGACCAGCGCCATCGTCCGGTGCGCAAGCTGGATCGCGATGCGCGACTGGCCATCGAGGATGCCGCCTTCGTAGTCCACGCCGATGCCGCGCCAGAGCACGAAGCCCTCGCGGAAGTCGTGCGCCGGCCACCACTGGCCCACGCACTGCGGGAAGTCGTTGCCGCAGGCGAGCGCGGCGTAGTTGGCGCTGGTCCAGCCGCCGAGCGCGATCTGCAGCGCCAGCAGCACCAGGCCGAGGATCACCCAGCGCCGCATCGCCACGGCTTCGGCAAGCTGGATCGGCTGGCCGGTTGCGCGCCACGCCATCCAGGCGAGCAGCGAGAACGTGGTCAGTCCGCCCAGCAGGTGGCCCATGACCACGATGGGCTTGAGCAGCCATGTCACCGTCCACATGCCCAGCAGGGCCTGGAAGATGATCACCGCCAGCGTGAGCACCGCTACGCGGCTCAGGTCGGTGTTGCTCCAGCGCCACGCCGCGACCAGCAGGATCGCCTCGCCGGTGACCGCCAGCAGTGACGCCGACGTGTGCTGGCCCTGGATGTAGAGCGCCACCGCGACCGCCACCAGCACCGCTGCGAAGGCCACCTGCCAGACGCCGCGCGTGCGCCGGCGGGCCGCGAGCAGCGCCAGCGTCAGCACCAGCACGCCGAGCAGGCCCGCGATCATGCGGTGCACCTGCTCGCGCCATGCCTTGTGGGTTTCGAAGGGACGGATCGCGCTGGCGGCGTGTTCGCTCACGTCCTGCGCGACGGCCGGCCAGGTCGCGCGGCCATAGCAGGTCGGCCAGTCGGGGCAGCTCAGGCCCGCGTTCGACAGCCGCACGAACGCGCCGAACACGATCACGCCGAGCGCGAGCGCGACGGCGAGCCAGGCCAGGCGGTGGAAATGCCTGTGAACGGCAGGCCTGTAAACGGCAGGTTTGTGGACGGCGGTCCGGAGTTTGGTCGGTGCACTCATGCGCGGTCTTGCCTTACTTCAGCTTCAGCAGCTTGGCCAGGTCGGAGCGCAGGTCGCCCGGATCGGAACCGGCAGCGTAGCGCAGAATCACGAAACCGTTCGGGTCGATCACGTACACCGGCACGCCGCGGCCGCCCTTGAAGGCCACCGCATCGACGCGCGGCAATTGCGCGCGCAGGCCGGGGTCCGGCTGCAGCAGGTGCAGGTTCGTGAGCGCCGGTGCGCCTGCAGGCAAGGCGCACGGCGTCGAGGCGCACAACCACAGCACATCGACACGCGTGGCTTCACCTCCGAGCAGTTCCCACACGACATGGACGTCACGCACCGTCTTCGCGCATTCGATGCCGCAATCGGCCGGCGGCGCGATCGCGATGCGCCACGTGCGGTCGATCGGATTCCATGCATAGGTGCCGCCATCGAGCAGTACGGGCTTGACTGCGCGCAGGTCGGCGGGCGGCTGCAGCAGTTCGCCCTTGTTCTTCATCCCGGCCGGACGCCAGCCGGAAAAACGCAGCACGCCGGCGAAGATCAGGCTGCCGAAGAACAACGCGAAGATCGCCAGCAGCATCGTCCGGTTGCGGTTCCGGAGGTTGCGGTCCGGCGTCGCGGTGGAAGGATCAGGATTGTTCATTGCGGGCCTTGCGGAAGGTCAGGATGAGCGCCGTAGCCAGCACGGCGATGGCCAGTGCGAACCACTGCACGGAATAGCCGCGGTGGCGTTCCGGCGGCAGGGTGTTGGCGAGCAGCTGCAGGTCGCGCGTGTAGCCCCATGGCAGCGCCGGATCCAGGCGCAGCACGCGTGGCGCCAGCGGCGCCGGCAGTTCCAGGGTGCGCGACACCACGCCGGTATCGATGCGGGTCAGCACCCAACCGTCGCCTTGCCGGGCAATGCCGCTGCCCAGCGCCAATCCGGACGACGGCGGCGGCACCAGCAGGCCGCGCACATCGATGTGCCCCTGCGGCACCGTGATCGCCGGCATGGCGCGGTTGCCCGGCAACGGCAACCAGCCCAGGTCGACCAGCAGCGGCGACGCTCCATCGGGCAGGAACACCTGGTACGCATGCACGCCGCTGCGGCCCTCGCGCTGCTGGTTGTCGAGCCAGAGCGGACCATGGCTGTCGAAGCGGCCCGTGCCCGCCGTCCAGTCATAGTCGTGGCGACGCTCCGCGCTTGTAGCCCGCGCCAGCGGCACCGGTTCGCGTCGCGCCAGCACCTGCGCCACCGCGTCGAGCATGGCCTGCTTCTCGACCGCACGCTGCGCCTGCCACAGCCCGAGCCGCACGAACAGCGCGATCGCCAGCAGCGCCAGCGTCCATCCGACCACGAGGTTGCGCCGGCGGCTCACGCGCGATTCCCCAGCGGCTGCGATAATGCGGCCATGGGCGCGCATGCATCGCGCCGGAGCACCGTCGTGAAGACCCTGCTGATCATCGCCGTCCTGATCCTCATTCTCTGGAACCTCGGTGCCGGCCTCTATTACATGCTGGTCGACAAGGGCGAGGGCAAGCGCACGGTGAACGCGCTGACCCGCCGCATCGCGCTGTCCATCGCGCTGATCATCGGCGTCGTCATCGCCGCCAAGATGGGCTGGATCGAGTTCCACGACATCGGCCGGAAACCGTAATCCCGCGTCGTTTGCCGTCGCGTCATCGCGGCCGGCGCACCACTTCCGCCAAAAAGCAAAAGGCCCGGGACCGCGGCTCTTCAGCCTCAGCCCGGGCCTTCTTGTGTCGCCTTACAGCACGTAGACGAACAGGAACAGGCCCAGCCACACCACGTCGACGAAGTGCCAGTACCAGGCCACCGCCTCGAAGGCGAAGTGGTGTTCCTTGGTGAAGTGTCCCTTGGCGCAACGGAACCAGATGATCGCCAGCATGATCGTGCCGAGCGTCACGTGCGCGCCGTGGAAGCCGGTGAGCATGAAGAACGTCGAGCCGTAGATGCCCGAGCCCAGGGTCAGGTTGAAGTGCTTGTAGGCCTCGATGTATTCGGTGCCCTGGAAGTACAGGAACATCGCACCCAGAACCACGGTCGCACCGAGGAACAGCAGCAGCGTGCCGCGGTGGCCGGCCTTCAGCGCGTGGTGCGCGATGGTGACGGTCACGCCCGAGGACAGCAGGATCAGGGTGTTGAGCAGCGGCAGGCCCCAGGCCGGCACGGTCTCGAACGAACCACCCACGCCACCCGGACCATTGGTCGGCCAGCCGGCGGTGTAGCCGTTCCACAGCAGCGCATTGGTCATCACGCCGTCGCCTTCGCCCGAGAGCCACGGCAACGCGTACTGGCGCGCGTAGAACAGCGCACCGAAGAACGCGGCGAAGAACATCACCTCGGAGAAGATGAACCACACCATGCCCATGCGGAACGAGGTGTCCACCTGCTTGTTGTAGCTGCCCTTGATCGACTCGTGGATCACGTCGCGGAACCAGCAGAACAACACCGCGGCGACCATGGCGAGGCCGAAGAAGAACGTCGGCTTGCCGAAGCTGAGTTCATTGAACCAGCTGGCCAGGCCGACCATGGCGGTAAACAGCGCGATCGAGGCGATGAACGGCCAGCGGCTGCTGTGCGGCACGAAGTAGTGGTGGGTGTCCGTCGCGTGTGGCTGGGCCATGGCGGTGTTCCGTTGGGTACTGTTGCGAAAGTCAGGGCGCTGCGCGCGAACCGGCGGCGGTACCGGCCAGCTTCGCGGTCAACGTGTCGTTCTTGAAGAAGGTGTAGGACAGCGTGATCGTCGTTACGTCGGACGGCAGGTTCGGGTCGACGATGAAGCGCACGGGCATGTCGCGCGTTTCGCCGGCCTGCAGCGTCTGTGCGGTGAAGCAGAAGCATTCGGTCTTGGCGAAATAGCCCGACGCGCGCGCCGGCGCCACCGAAGGCACCGCGCTGCCGACGATGGCCCGCGTGCTGGTGTTGGTGGCCTTGTAGGTCGCCTTGTACTGCTCGCCCGGGTGCACCGTCATGGTCAGCTGGTTGGGCGCGAACTGCCACGGCAGCTTGGAGTTCACGCCACCGTCGAACTGCACGGTGACGATGCGCGCGTTCGCCTGCTTCGCGTTGGCCACGCCCGTGGCGGCCGTGCGCTCCAGGCGGATGCCCAGCACCTTCTCGCACGCGATGCGGTACAGCGGAATCAGGCTGAAGCTGAAAGCGAAAGCCGCGATCGCGACCAGCACCATCCGGGTGATGCCGCTGGTCGGCTTGCGCGCGGCGGCGTTGTCCGGTCCGGCGTTCACTTCGACAGCCCCACCAGGGCGATGAAGCCCGCGTACACCACGACCGCGATCACCGCGATCCACAGCGCCATGCGACGCGCGCGCTTGCGGCGCGCGTCGACGTCGTTCTGGGAAAGTTGCGGCGCGGTCATGGCAATGCTTCGGCTGCGCTTAGTGCGTGATGTCGCCGTGGGCGAGGTCGCCGTCGCGGATCACCGGCGGCACGCTGAAGGTGTGGTGCGGCGCCGGGCTGGCGACGGTCCACTCCAGGCCACGGGCCGACGGCCAGGCGCGGGCTTCCGCCTTGACACCGGCAACCTTCGAGCGCCACAGGATGAAGGCCATCATGAACGGCGTCAGGAACATGCCGAACGCACCGATCGAGCTGACCATGTTCCAGTCCGCGAACACGACGTTGTAGTCCGGGATGCGGCGCGGCATGCCGGCCAGGCCGAGGAAGTGCTGCGGGAAGAACAGCAGGTTGACGAACACCATCGTCCACCAGAAATGCACCTTGGCCAGCGTCTCGTTGACCATGCGGCCGGTCCACTTCGGCCACCAGTAGTACACGCCGGCGATGATGCCGAACAGCGCGCCGGTCACCAGCACGTAATGGAAGTGGGCGACGACGAAGTAGGTGTCGTGGTACTGGAAGTCCGCCGGCACGATGGCGAGCATCAGGCCGGAGAAGCCGCCGATGGTGAACAGGATCACGAAGGCGATCGCCCACAGCATCGGCGATTCGAACGAGATCGAGCCGCGCCACATCGTGGTGACCCAGTTGAACACCTTCACGCCGGTCGGCACCGCGATCAGCATCGTCGCGAACATGAAGTAGATCTCGCCACCGAGCGGCATGCCGACGGTGAACATGTGGTGCGCCCACACGATGAACGAGAGGAAGGCGATCGAGGCGGTGGCGTACACCATGGCCTGGTAGCCGAACAGCGGCTTGCGGCTGAAGGTCGGGATGATCTCGGAAGCCACGCCGAAGGCGGGCAGGATCATGATGTAGACCTCGGGGTGCCCGAAGAACCAGAAGATGTGCTGGAACATCACCGGGTCACCGCCACCGGCGGCGTTGAAGAACGAAGTGCCGGCGTACTTGTCGGTCAGCAGCATCGTCACCGCGCCGGCGAGCACCGGCATCACCGCGATCAGCAGGAACGCGGTGATCAACCAGGTCCAGCAGAAGATCGGCATCTTCAGCAGGTCCACGCCCGGGGCGCGCATGTTGAGGATGGTGGCGATGATGTTGATCGCGCCCATGATCGAGCTGATGCCCATCATGTGGATGGCGAAGATCGCGAAGGAGACGTTGTTGCCCTGCAACGACAGCGGCGGATACAGCGTCCAGCCACCGGCGGGCGCGCCACCCGGCAGGATCAGCGTCATCAGCAGCAGGGAGAAGGCGAACGGCAGGATCCAGAACGACCAGTTGTTCATGCGCGGCAGCGCCATGTCCGGCGCGCCGATCTGCAGCGGCACCATCCAGTTGGCCAGGCCGACGAAGGCCGGCATCACGCCGCCGAAGATCATCACCAGCGCATGCATGGTGGTCATCTGGTTGAAGAACTCGGGATTGACGAACTGCAGGCCCGGTTTCATCAGCTCGGCACGGATCACCACCGACATCGCAGCGCCGATGAGGAACATGACAAAGCTGAAGATCAGGTACAGCGTGCCGATGTCTTTATGGTTGGTCGAGAAGAACCAGCGCTCGATGAAGCCCTGCTTGTGCTCGTGGGCGTGGTCATCGTGGTGCACTTGCGGGTGCGCGGCTTCGTAATGCGTCGACATGGTCGTGCCTCGGTAACTCGATCGGATCAGCCGGCAACCGCGGCAGCGGCGGGGGCGTCGGTGGCGGGCGCAGCTTCGGCAGGTGCGGCTTCAGCAGGGGCGGCCGGAGCCGGCTCAGCCGGCGCCGGCGCGGCCGGGGCGGGAGCCGCCGCGGGAGCGTTCTTCGCCTTCTGTTCGGCCAGCCACGCGGTGTATTCGGCCTTCGGCAGCACGCGCACGACGATCGGCATGAAGCCGTGGTCCTTGCCGCACAGCTCGGCGCACTGGCCGCGATACACGCCCGGCTCGGCTACTTCGGCCCAGGCTTCGTTGACGATGCCCGGGATGGCGTCCTGCTTCCAACCCAGCGCCGGCACCCACCAGGCGTGGATGACGTCGTCGGCGGTGATCACGAAGCGGACCTTGGTCCCGGCCGGCAGCACCAGGGCGTTGTCGACGTCGAGCAGGTAGTTCGGATGATTGGCGGTACGCGCATCCACCTTGCTCTGGCGGATCTCGTCGCTCTTGCGGTCGAGGCGGCTGGTGAAGCTGACGCCTTCGCCGAGGTACTCGTACTTCCACATCCACTGGAAGCCGGTGACCTTGATGGTCATCTGCGATTCGCGGGTGTCGTACATGTTGATCAGCTTGCTGGTGGCCGGGAACGCCATCAGCACCAGCAGCACGATCGGGATCACCGTCCAGATGATTTCCAGCTTGGTGCTGTGGGTGAAGTCCTTGTCCGGCACCGCGCCCTTGGAATGGCGGAACTTGAACATGGCGACGAACATGGCACCGAACACCAGGATGCCGATCGCCACGCAGATCCACAGCGACAGCATGTGCGCCTCATAGGCGTTGTGCGCCAGCGGACTGGCACCCTCGCCCATGTTGAGCTGCCAACGGTGCGGTGCGTTGGACCATTTGTCGCTGGCGGCCTGTGCGAAGGCGAGCAGCGGTGCGGCCATCGCGGCGGCGCCCATTGCCCACTTCCCCACGGTCCCAAGCTTGCTACGACCGGCTTTCATCAGTTCGAGCCCCGAAAAGATCAGTTGATTCATGTGTCGCTCCGCGGGCTGCCTGGTCGGCCCTGCTTCGGCTGGCGAAGCAGCGCCGGCTCCGGCGGGGAGCCGCGCGGAACAAGGTGGCTGGCGGGTTCGGACCGGGATCGTCGGATCGGCTCGGGCCGGAACCCATCACGCCGGAGGCCTGCCCAAACGTGGGCGGCGGCTTCGCGGACGCTACGGAATAACTGCGAAATGGTAGCGGCCGGACCGCTGCGGGGCAACCGCCGCGGCCGTCGCGATCCATGGCAATGCGCGGGAAAAACGGCAAATCCGGCACAAAACCAACCTGTTCACGTGCCGGTGTTTACTGGCCGGGCCCAGCGCGCGACGGTGCCGAAGCCCTAAACTATGGGGCTCCCCACCGCTGCCGCGGACCCGATGAACCCACCCACCACCGCCGCTGTCCCGGCGGGCGCCGCTTCGCCCGTGCAGGACGCCATGATCCGCCCCGAGCTCCCCGCCCCGCCGCCCGGCCCGCGTGCCGCGATCACCGCTGGTTGGGTGCGCGACGAGGCCGCCCACGTCCGCCATCTGCTCGAACTGGCCCGCCTGCCCGACGCCGACCGGATCGCCGCGCAGGCCACCGCCGCCGACCTGGTCCGCCGCGTCCGCACGCGGGCCCAGGACCAGGGCGCGATCGAGGCCTTCATGCGCCAGTACGACCTCGGCAGCGAGGAAGGCGTGCTGCTGATGTGCGTGGCCGAGGCGCTGCTGCGCATCCCGGACCAGGACACTGCCGACAAGCTGATCCGCGACAAGCTCGGCGACGCGGACTGGAAGAAGCACATGGGCCAGTCCGACTCGGTGCTGGTCAACGCCTCGACGTGGGGCCTGATGCTGACCGGCCACCTGGTCGACCTTGCCGACGAAACCAAGCGCGACGTGCACGGCGCCTTCAAGCGCCTGCTCGGCCGCGTCGGCGAACCCGTCATCCGCCTCGCCGTACGCCAGGCGATGAAGATCATGGGCCACCAGTTCGTCATGGGCCGCACCATCGGCGAAGCGCTGGCGCGTTCGCTCAAGGGCGACAACGCCAACTACCGTTATTCCTTCGACATGCTGGGCGAAGGCGCGCTGACGACCAAGGACGCACTGCGCTACCTGCAGGCCTATCGCGACGCGATCCATGCCATCGGCAAGAGCGGTAATTACAAAGGCCGCGAAGTCTTCGGCGTGCCGTCGATCTCGGTGAAGCTGTCCGCGCTGCATCCGCGCTACGAGCACGCCAAGCGCGAACGTGTCTTCAAGGAACTCAACCCGCGCGTGCTGGAGCTGGCGCAGCTGGCCAGGTCCTACGGCATCGGCTTCACCATCGATGCAGAGGAAGCGGACCGCCTCGAACTCTCCCTCGACGTGATCGCCGCGGTCTACGCGGACGAATCGCTCGCGGACTGGGAAGGTTACGGTCTGGCCATCCAGGCCTACCAGAAGCGCGCGCCGCAAGTGATCGACTTCATTGCCGACCTCGCGCGCAGGCACGGTCGCCGCATTCCGGTGCGCCTGGTCAAGGGCGCGTACTGGGACAGCGAAGTGAAGCGCGCGCAGGTCGACGGCCAGCTCGGCTATCCGGTGTTCACGCGCAAGCCGAACACCGACGTTTCCTACCTCGCCAACGCTCGCAGGATGCTGGAAGCGACGGATGCGATCTATCCGATGTTCGCCACCCACAACGCGCAGACGATCGCCACGATCCACCAGCGCGCCAAGGCGATGGGCCGCGCGAATCGCTTCGAGTTCCAGAAGCTGCACGGCATGGGCGACGACCTCTATGCCGAGGTCATTCCCGCCGATCGCCTCGACGTGCCCTGCCGCGTGTACGCGCCGGTGGGCTCGCACGAGGACCTGCTGCCGTACCTGGTGCGCCGCCTGCTCGAGAACGGCGCCAATTCCAGCTTCGTCAACCGCATCACCGACGAGGACATCGCCATCGATGACCTCATCCACGATCCGGTCGCCACCGTGTCCGCATTCGAATCCATCGCGCACCCGCGCATCCCGCAGCCGGTCGACCTGTACCGCAGCTACGGCATTGACAGGAGCAATTCCATGGGCGTGAACCTCGCCAACGACGACCAGCTGCGCACGCTCGCCGAGCAGGTCAATGCCGCCGCCAGGGACAACTGGCGCGCCTCGCCGCTGGTGCCGGGCGCATCGGTCATCGGCCCGAACATCGCCGTCACCAACCCCGCCGACCGCCGCGAGACCGTCGGCCAGTGGCAGGCCGCCGACAGCGCGACCGTCGAGCTGGCGCTGAAGAACGCGGTGGCCGCGCACGAGGCGTGGAACACCACGCCGGCCGCCTCGCGCGCCGCGATCCTCGAGCACGCCGCCAACCTGCTCGAGCAGCGCATGCCGCAGTACATCGCGCTGTGCACCAAGGAAGCCGGCAAGACCATTCCCGACGGCGTCGCCGAAGTGCGCGAAGCGGTCGACTTCCTGCGCTACTACGCGGCGCAGGCGCGCGCGCTGTTCAAGCCCGAGGCACTGCCCGGCCCGACCGGCGAATCCAACACCCTGCAGCTGTCGGGCCGTGGCGTGTTCGTGTGCATCTCGCCGTGGAACTTCCCACTGGCGATCTTCCTCGGACAGGTGTCCGCCGCGCTCGCCGCCGGCAACAGCGTGCTCGCCAAGCCGGCCGAGCAGACCAACCTGATCGGCTACTACGCGGTAAAGCTGCTGCACGAAGCCGGCGTGCCCGAAGCGGTCGTGCAGTTCCTGCCCGGCGACGGCGCCACCGTCGGCGCGGCACTGACCCGTGATCCACGCGTGGCCGGTGTCGCCTTCACCGGCTCGACCGACACCGCCCGCGCGATCAACCGCGCACTGGCCGGGCGCGACGCCGCGATCGGCGTGCTGATCGCCGAGACCGGCGGCCAGAACGCGCTGATCGCCGATTCGTCGTCGCTGCCGGAACAGGTGGTGAAGGACGCGATCTCCTCCGCCTTCACTTCCGCCGGCCAGCGCTGCTCCGCCGCGCGCGTGCTGTTCGTGCAGGAAGACATCGCAGACAAGGTCAGCACGATGCTGGCCGGGGCGATGAACGAGCTGAAGATCGGCAATCCCGGCCTGCTGTCGACCGACGTCGGCCCGGTGATCGACGAGGACGCCTTGAAAATGCTCAAGGACCACGCCGCGCGCATGGATACCGAAGCGAAGAAGATCGGTGAAGTCGCGCTCGATGACGACGCCGCGCATGGCAGCTTCTTCGCCCCGCGCGCGTACGCGATCAACTCGATCGACGTCCTGCACAAGGAGATCTTCGGGCCGGTACTGCACGTGGTGCGCTGGAAGTCGGACCAGCTCGATGCCGTGATCGATGCGATCAACGCCACCGGTTATGGCCTGACGCTCGGCATCCATTCGCGCATCGACGAGACCGTCGAGAAGATCGCCTCGCGCATCAAGGTCGGCAACTGCTACGTCAACCGCAACCAGATCGGTGCCGTGGTCGGCGTGCAGCCGTTCGGCGGCCAGAACCTGTCCGGCACCGGCCCCAAGGCCGGTGGCCCGCATTACCTGCCGCGCTTCACCACCGAGAAGACCATCACCATCAACACCACGGCGGCCGGTGGCAATGCCTCGCTGCTGACGCTCGCCGACTGATCCATCCGCCCCGCCGGCAACAAAAAAGCCCCGCCGAAGCGGGGCTTTTTCTTGTCGCAATGAACGTGATGCTGTTGAACGTGGTGCCGTGGCGCTTAGAACTGGTACTGCGCCGAAACGCCGAACAGGTTCGCGTAGCCGTCGAACGAGCCAACCAGGTGCGAGTTGCTCGACGAACGGATATCGACGTCCGAACTGTCGATCTCGATGCGCTGGTACGCCGCATCCACGCTGAACGCGTCCGACACGTGCCAGGTGAAGCCGATCGAATACAGCATGCGATCGTTGTCGGGCAGGCGCGGGGTGCGCGTCTCGATGTGGGTCGGGGTTTCGTCCATGGTCACGCCACCGCGCAGGGTGAATGCGTCACTGAGGTCCCATTCGGCGCCGAGCGCGTACATCTCGGTGTCCTTCCAGGAGAAGTCCTCGACCGTGTTCGGCTGGAACGGATTGACGTAGTCGATGTTGATGTTGCGCAGCGAGCTCCAGTCGGTGAACTGCGCATCGGCCATCACGCGGATGCTGTCGCTGAAATCGTACTGGACGCTGATGGTGTCCTCGCTCGGGGTCGTCAGCGGGGCGCTGATCTTGCTGTTGACGAAGCCATTGCCCAGGACGAGCAGCTGCGGGATCAGCGCGCGGCGCGGATCGGTGGCCGGCAGGCGCGCGTACGCGGCCGCCGTGGCGCGGTAGACGGACTGCGCGGCCTGGAACTGCGCCGGCGTGGTGAACTCGACGTCGCCTTCGAGGTCGGTGTCGATTTCCGAACGGTGCGCGTAGCCGATCGACAGCTGGTCGGTGGGCTGCCACTGCAGGCCGGCCACCCAGCCGAAGCCGGTGTCGTCGCCCGAGACCTCGGCAAAACCGTCGAAGCCCTGCGGCACGCCGCCCGCTGCCGGCGGAAGGCCGGTGCCGGCCATGATGGTGCCGAAGTCGACCGCGTTCGACAGGGTCACGTCGGCGCGTTCGTAGATGAAGCCCAGGCCGACCGAGAAGCGGTCGTGCACCTTGAGCGCGGCCGACAGGGTGAAGTCGACGGTCTTGAGGTCCGACTTGACGGCGTTGTAGCGGCCAACCCAGTCACGGTCGTATTCGGTCTTCAGGCCGAACGGCGCACCGACGCTGGCGCCGAAGGTCAGGCCTTCCAGCGCACCGTGCATCGGGAACACCGCCGCCAGGTTCGGCACGGCAGTCGGTTCGCCCGGGTCGCCGCCATCACCGCCCGTGAGCGGGGTACCGGCGCCGGAGGTGCCGCCGCCATCGAAGCCGAAAGACACGTCGATTACAGTGACGTCGGCCTGCACGGTGTTCTTGTCCAGATTCACCATCGCCGCCGGGTTGTTGCTGACCACCGAGGCGTCGTCGCGGGCGGTGGTCACGCCGGCCTGGCCACGGCCGAGGTTCTTGACGCTGGTCTCGCGCAGCTGGAAGCCGCTCGCCTGGGCCTGGCCCATCGCCAGCACGCCGGCAATGCCAAGCGCCAACGCGCTGAAAGTGGTGCGATTTACATGATTCATGTGTGTACTCTCTCCGATGGACTTCGTGTTTTAAGTCTTCTTCTTGGTCGTCTGCGCGGCGCCGGCGAGGCCGTTGCCGTCACGCGCCGAGACCCCTCCCGACGTACGACACCGTATGCACTATAGCGTGGGCATTAACCGGATGCTAACAATCCAAGGTGGTATCCGAAACCGGCTGCAAAGGGGTCCCGGAGCCCCCGCCCGGGCATGAGCGTGTTCGTTTCGCTGCCCTCCCGGCAGAAGGCGCCACGGCGCTGGGCGGTGCCGTTGTTGTTCGTGCTGCTGTGGGCCTGTTTCCTCGCCCTCACCGTCCTGCCCGACCCCCAGCAGCAACGGCTGATGCTGGACTGGGGCGCGTTGTCGGGCGGATTGGCGGCGCCCTCGGAATGGATGGCGTCGCTGCGCGATGGCCGCATCCTGCGTCTGTTCACCGCGCTGTTCCTGCATGCGGACTGGGCCCACCTGCTCGGCAACCTGGTGTTCCTGCTGATCTTCGGACTGTCGGCGGAGCGCGCGATGGGGCCGTGGCGCCTGCTGGCGTTGTTCCTGCTCGGCGGCGCCGTCGCCAACCTCGCCGCGGCCATCGCCATCGGCACGCCGGACCGCCTGATCATCGGTGCCAGCGGCGCGGTGTCGGCCCTGATCGGCGCCTACCTGGCCTTGTTCCCCGGCGCCAAGCTGGGAGTGGTGGTGCCGCTGGGACTGTTCCTGCAATTCGTGAAGGTGCCGGCGGCGCTGCTGATCGGGGTATGGGCGCTGCTGCAGTTGGTGTTCACCTTCATCGGCCCGGCGTTCGGTGCGGTGGCGTGGTCGGCGCACCTGGCGGGCTTTGCGTTCGGCGGCGTGTTCGCACTGATCGCCAAGGCCGGCATCGCTCGGCGGATGCGGCGCAAGCGCGGGTACTGAGCGGCACCTTGCGGACGCCACCGGCTGGCCTCATCTAACTGCGAGCACTCCCGAGGCGCAGCGATGGCCAAGACGCTCTACAAGATCACCTTCCTCAACGCCGGCAAGATCTACGAGCTGTATGCGCGCAAGGTCGGCGCGGGCACCTTGTGGGGCTTCACCGAAGTATCCGAACTCGTCTTCGACGTGCACGACGGCCTGGTGATCGATCCGACCGAAGAGCGCCTGCGCGACGAATTCGGCGACACGCGCGTGCTGCACCTGCCCATGCAGTGCATCGTCCGCATCGAGGAAGTCGAGAAGAAAGGCCAGTCCGCGATCCGTGACGCCGCCACGGGCGAGAAGGTGGTCACACCGTTCCCGCTGCCGGTGAAGCCGCGCTGACAACGCGACCGCGATAGCCGTCCCCGCAACACGCGCGGGGACGCCGCGCGAACGCGCGCCTGCATGCCGCGCCACGCCGGGCTTCAACCCTTCGGCGGCGCCGGCTTCGCCGCCACCGGCGGCTTCTTCAACTCGTTCAGGGCCGCGGTGATCGGTCCGTCGCCTTCCAGCACCTCGCCGGCGTTGGTGCCGGGGGCGTCGTCCTCGTCGCCACGCAGGTGGCCGCGCAGGCTGGCTTCGGTGTAGTCGGGCTTGCCGCCGTTCTGCGCGTCCTTGGCCGGGTGCAATTCCACGTCGGGCACGATGCCCAGCGCCTGGATCGACTTGCCACTCGGGGTGAAATATCGCGCGGTGGTGAGCTTGACCGAATCGCCGTTGTCCAGCGGCAACACGGTCTGCACCGAGCCCTTGCCGAAGGTGCGACTGCCGACGATGCGCGCACGCTTGTTGTCGTGCAGCGCACCGGCGAGGACTTCCGACGCGCTCGCCGAACCCGCGTCCACCAGCACCACCACCGGCGCGGCGCCGCTGCGGTCACCCGGGGTCGCGCTGAATTCGGCGTCGCTGATCGGCACGCGGCCGCGCGTACTGACGATCTTGCCCTTCTCCAGCAGGCTGTCCGCGATCTGTACCGCGGAGGTCAACAGTCCGCCGGGGTTGCTGCGCAGGTCGATGACCAGGCCACGCAGCTTGCCGCCCGCCTGTTCGCGCAGCTTGTCGAGCTGGCGATCGAAATCGGCGGCGGTATCGGCCTGGAACGAGGCGATGCGCAGGTAGCCGTAACCGGGTTCGAGCATGCGGCTCTTCACGCTGACGATGCGGATCGTCTCGCGCGTGAGGGTGACGTCGAAGGCCTTGGGCTTGTCCTCGCGCACCAGGGTGAGCGTGACCTTGCTGCCCGGTTCGCCACGCAACGGCCCGGAGGTGTCGCCTTCGTCGGGCTTGAAGGGCTTGCCATCGATGGCGGTGATGATGTCGCCGGCCTTGATGCCGGCGCGTGCGGCCGGTGTGTCGTCGATCGGGGAGATCACGCGCAGGGTGCCATCGGACTGGCGCTGCAGCTCCACGCCGACGCCGCCGTAGGAACCGCGCGAGGCCTCGTCGAATTCCTCGGCCGCGTCGTGTTCCATGTAGACACTGTGCGGATCGAGGTCGAACAGCAGCCCGCGGATCGCCGACTGCATCAGCGTCTTGTCGTCGACCGGCTCGACGTAGGCTTCTTTCACCGCGTTGTAGACCGCGACGTAGCGACGGATCTCGGCCAGCGGCACCTTGGCGGCACTGGTCTCCTCGGCATCGGGCGCCTCGATCGAAGCAGGATCCTGGTCCTGCGCGAAAACGGGCGTGGCAAGCAGGGCGAGCGCGAGCGGAACTAGGCGCAGGTGCATGGTGCGACTCCGGGGAACGACGTTGCGTTGGACCGCGGCGCGCGAAACGGGTTCACTCGCCGGTCCGCTTCGATTATGGGCGCAACGCGCCGGTCCGCGGCAAAGGAATCATTAAGTGGGCGGCGCCGCTTCGCGCCCGGTTCAGCGCAGCCAGGTACTGGGGTTGACCGGTTGGCCGTTGCGACGCAGCTCGAAATAGAGCGCCGGCCGGCCATGGCCGCCTGAACTGCCCACCGTGGCCACCGCATCGCCGCGCTTCACCGCCGTACCCGCGTCCTTGAGCAGGGCGTCGTTGTGCGCGTACAGACTCATGTAGCCGCCACCGTGGTCGATGATCAGCAACAGGCCATACCCCGTCATCCATTCGGCGTACACGACGGTGCCGTCGGCGACGGCCTTGACCGGTGCGCCCGCATTCGCGGCGATCAGCAGTCCCTGGCTGCCGCGGCCATCGGGCATGGTGCCGCCGAAGCCAGCCAGCAGCGATCCCGACAACGGCCATCCCAGTCCGCCGACCTGCAGTTTCGGCGCCATCGCAACCACCGCCGGACGCGGCGCGACGTGGTTGGTGTTGCCGGGGTTGCGCCTGGCGTCGCGCGCGGCCTTCGCGGCCGCGGCGCGGCGCTCGGATTCGGCGCGCGCTGCGGCGGCGCGCAGTTGCGCGAGCAGTTGCTCGAGGCCCTTCGCGTCGCGCCCCAGGGCCTGCTCGCGCTCGCGCCGGTCCTGGTACTTCTCCTCCAGTTGCACGAGCAGCGCGGCCCGCGACTTGCGGTCCAGTTCGAGTTGGCCGAGCTGTTGGCGTTGCTGTTTGCGCGTACGGTCGAGTTCGTCCTGGCGGGCGACGATGGCCGCTTCAAGGGCGTCGATTTCCTGCAGCTGCGAACCCAGTTCGGCAATGCGGCGGGCGCGATCGCTCTGCACGTAACGCTGATAGGTCAACACCCGACTGGCATCGGCGACACGATCCTGAGACAGCAGCGCCTGCAGCGGCGCGGCCTCGCCCTGCGCGTAGGTGGCGCGCAGCAGCCGTGCCAGATCCTCGCGTCGCGAGCCCAGCGTGGCCTGCAGGGTTGCGCGCTGCTGCTGCAACTGGGCCAGTGATTGCTGGTCGCGCATCAGGCGGGTTTCGGTTTCGCGCAGCACTCGGTTGGAGTGACCGACCTTTTCATCGGCGGTGCGCAGCTGCCGGCTCACGTCACCGCGCTGGCCTTCGATCTGGCGGCGTTCGGCGGCGACCTGCTTGAGTTCGCGCTTGACGGTTTCCAGCTTGCGTTCGGTCTCGCCCTTCACCGGTGCGTCCTGCGCGACGGCGGGCACGGCGAGCGCCGCCAGCAGCAACGCGAAGGCGATGGCGGAAACGCGTGCGCTCATCCGGCCAGCGTGCTCTCGGCCTGCGCCGCGCTCGCGAAAGTGTCCTCGATCAGCAGGCTCGCGCCAGTCATCTCGGCGGGCCTGGGCAAATCCAGCAGGTCGAGGATGGTCGGCGCGACATCGCGCAGCGCACCGCCGCTGCGCAGTGTCGCCATGCGCGGTCCCGCGTACACGAACGGCACCGGCCCCACCGTGTGCGAGGTGTGTGGTTGGCCGGTCTCCGGGTCGCGCATCATCTCGACGTTGCCATGGTCGGCGGTCAGCAACAAGGCGCCACCGACTTCGTGCACGGCCTCGGCTATCGCGCCGATGGCGATATCCACCGCTTCGGCGGCCTGGATCGCCGCGGCGAGGATGCCGCTGTGGCCGACCATGTCGGGGTTGGCGATGTTGCAGATGGCGACGTCGATCTCGCCGGAGCGGATCGCCGCCACGAGCCTGGCGGTGACTTCCGGGCAGCTCATCTCCGGCTGCAGGTCGTAGGTCGCGACCTTCGGGCTCGGCACCAGCACGCGCGTCTCACCGTCGTACGGATCCTCGCGGCCGCCGCTGAAGAAGAAGGTCACGTGCGCGTACTTCTCGGTTTCGGCGATGCGCAGCTGCTTCATGCCGTGGGCGGCCAGCACTTCGCCCAGCGTGTTGCGCAGGTCGTCCGGCGCGAAGGCAACCGGGGCGGGCAACCTGGCGTCGTATTCGGTGAGGCAGACGAACCGCGACAGCGCGGGCCGGCGCGCCGCGAAACCGTCGAACACCGGCGACACGAACGCCGCGGTGAGCTGGCGGGCGCGGTCGGCGCGGAAGTTCATGAACACCATCGCATCGCCGTCGCGCACGGGGGCACCAGTGCCGATCACGGTCGGGACAACGAATTCGTCGTTCTCGCCGCGCGCGTAGGCGTCGCGCAGCGCGGTGAGCGCATCGCCAGCGACGTGCTCCGCCGAGGCTTCGACGATGGCATCCCATGCCCGCCGTTGCCGGTCCCAGCGCTTGTCGCGATCCATCGCGTAGTAGCGGCCGCTGACCGTGGCGATGCGGGCATTGCCGGCCCGCGCGCACGCGGCTTCGAGCAACTCCAGGCTCGGCTGCGCCGACCGGGGCGGCATGTCGCGGCCATCGAGGAAAGCATGCACGGCGACCTGGGGCACGCCTTCGCGCCGGGCCAGTTCGAGCATCGCGAAGATGTGGTTCTCGTGGCTGTGCACGCCACCGGGGGAGAGCAGGCCCATGAGATGGAGCGTGCCGTTGCCCGCCTTCGCGGCGGCGCAAGCGGCGCGCAGTTCGGTATTAGTGAAGAAACTGCCGTCCTCGATGGCCGCATCGATGCGGGTGAGGTCCTGGTAGACGATCCGGCCGGCGCCGAGATTCATGTGCCCGACTTCGGAGTTGCCCATCTGCCCGTCCGGCAGGCCGACGAAGCGGCCCTCGGTGTGGATCAGCGTATGCGGGTTGCCCGCCAGCAAGGCGTGCCAGTTGGGCAGGGTCGCCTGCGCGAGGGCATTGTCGGCCGGGTCTTCGCGGTGGCCCCAGCCGTCGAGGATGAGCAGTACGACGGGCTTGGGACGCGGATTCGGCGGCACGAGGGGCTTCCGGTGACTTCGGGCAGGGGCAAATTGTAGCGGAGCCGGTTAAACCTGCTCCCCTGCGCCCGCATCCAACCTCGCAATCCCAATGGAGTCCGCCATGAAACGCACCCGCCTCGCCCTCGCCCTGGTGCTCGCCTGCGCCGTCGTCTCCGCCCACGCCGCCGATCGCGACGTGTCCAAGGTCAATGGCGGCATCCATGTCGAAGACGGTGAGCGTTATGGCTCGCTGGACACCGTCAACGGCGGCATCCACATCGGCGCCAACGCGCGCGTCGCCAGCGCCGAGACCGTGAATGGCGGCATCGAAGTCGGCGCGAGCACTCAGACCGGTGACTTGGAAACCGTCAACGGCGGCATCCAGGTCGACGAACACGTGACCATCACCGGCGGCGTCAGCACGGTCAACGGCGGCATCTTCGTCGGCCGCGGCGGCAAGGTCGGCGGCACCGTCGAAACGGTGAACGGCGCGATCGGCCTGGTCGGCACCGAGGTCAGCGGCGGCATCGACACCGTCAACGGCGATGTCACCGTCGGCGTGGGCTCGCACGTGCACGGCGGGCTGCACTACGGCAAGCAGAGCAAGCCGTTCTTCAGCATGGGCAAGCCCCGCGTCCCGCGCGTTGTCATCGGCCCGGATGCACAGGTCGACGGGCCGCTGCGGTTTGAGCGCGAAGTGGTGCTCTACGTCCACTCCAGCGCCCGGATCGGCGCGATCACCGGCGCCACTGCGATTCGCTTCGACACGCCGCAGCCGCCGGAACAGTAAGGGCGGGGGGTGTCCATGCGGGTCGGTCCCGCCTGGCACCCGCGGCAGCGCCCTATACCGGCAATACCGGCAATGTCGGCACGGCCGACCCCGGCGGGCCGTGCCTAGAATGGGATCTCGACCGGGCACCGGAGATCCCATGAAGCGTCCCCTTCTTCCCTGCCTGCTGGGCGCGGTGCTGGTGGCCGCGTGCAAGCCGCCGGCGCCTGCCACGGACACTGGCGCCACGACCGCCGGTAGTGCCGACCAGGGCGCCTCGTTCAACCCCGCCATTACCGCGGACGATTTCGCCCGGCACGTGCGCACCCTGGCCTCGGACGAATTCGCGGGTCGCGGCCCGGGCAGCGTGGGCGAGGAGAAGTCCGTGGCCTATATCGAGGCGCAGTTCCGGCGCCTGGGCCTCAAGCCCGGCAACGGCGACAGCTATTTCCAGACCGTGCCGATGGTGGAAACCAGCGCGGACGAGAACGTGGTGATGAAGCTGGATGTCGCCGGCAAGCCGCGCGAACTGAAATTCGGCACCGACATGGTCGTGGGTACGCGCACCGCGCGGCCGCAGGTGCAGCTGGATGGCAGCGACCTTGTCTTCGTCGGATATGGCGTCAATGCACCCGAGCAGCACTGGAACGACTACGCCGGCGTAGACGTCAAGGGCAAGACGGTGGTGATGCTGGTCAACGACCCCGGCTTCCACCAGCAGGATCCGTCCCTGTTCGAGGGCAAACGGATGACCTATTACGGGCGCTGGACGTACAAGTTCGAGGAAGCCGCGCGGCAAGGCGCGGCCGCCGCATTGATCATCCACGACACCGAAGGCGCGGCTTACGGCTGGGAAGTGGTGAAGAATTCATGGAGCGGCGCGCAGTTCGATCTGCGCGCGGCCGACGATCCGGCGCCGCGGCTGCAGGTGCAGGGCTGGCTCAACGGCGAGGCGGCGCGCTCGCTGTTTGCATCCCTCGGCCAGGATCTCGACGCGCTGTATGCCGCGGCGGGCAAACGCGGCTTCAGGGCGATTCCACTCGATGCCAAAGTCTCTCTCGACCTGAAAAGCCGGATCAGCGAAAAGTCCTCGCGCAATGTGATCGCCCGGCTGGACGGAGCCAAGCGGCCCGATGAGGCCGTCGTCTACATGGCGCACTGGGATCATCTGGGCAATCACGCGCACGAAGCCGACGAGCATGGCGGCGCGCTGCCCGCTGCGGGGACCGACGACACCATCTATAACGGCGCGGTCGACAACGCGACGGGTGTGGCGGGCATCCTCGAGATCGCCGAGGCGTTCGTCCACCAGCAACCGCGACCGGATCGCTCGCTGGTGTTCCTGTCGGTGACCCTGGAGGAATCCGGGCTGCTCGGTTCGCGCTATTACGTCGCCCACCCCGTCGTACCGCTGGCGAAGACCGTGGCGGTCATCAACCTGGATGCCATGCCGGTGATCGGCAAGGCCCGCGACATGACCGTCGTGGGGTTCGGCAGCTCGCAACTGGAGGACATCCTGCGGCCGATCGCGCGCGAGCAGGGGCGTACCCTGCATGCCGAGGCGACGCCGGAGGATGGCTTCTACTTCCGCTCCGACCACTTCAACTTCGCCCGCGCGGGCGTGCCAGCGCTGTATGCCAAGGGCGGCGACGACCTGCTCGCAGGCGGCACCGTGGCAGGTCGACAGGCACAGATCGACTACCGCGATCATCGCTATCACAAGCCTTCCGACCAATACGATCCGTCATGGCAGCTCGATGGCGTGATGCAGGATCTGGAAGCGCTGTATGGCGTGGGGCGTGTGCTCGCTGGCAGCGACCAGTGGCCCGAATGGTACGAGGGCAACGCCTTCCTGTCGGCGCAGCAGAAGTTGCGGGCGGGCGACGCCCGGTAGCGGCTCGATTCCTCGGGGTCCGCACCTCGGCGGAGTGCCGCTTGTGGGGTAGGCTGCGGCGGTCTATCTCGGGGAGGAAGCGCAATGAACCTGGCCATCGCCTACTGGTGCGTGCTGATCGCCGCACTGCTGCCTTACATTTGGGTGTCCGTCGCCAAGGCCAGTGGCGAACGCTACGACAACCGCGACCCGCGGGGCTGGACCGCGCGCCAGACCAATCCGCGCGTGCATCGCGCCAATGCGGCGCAGCTCAATGGCTACGAGGCTTTCGCGCCATTCGCGGCAGGCGTCGTGCTGGCGCAACTCGCCGGCGTGGCGGCCGACCGGATCGCCTTGTTGGCAGTGCTGTTCGTCGTATTCCGCATCCTGCATGGCCTCGTTTACGTGGCAGGCTGGAAGCACAGCCTGCGCAGCCTGGCGTGGTTCGTCGCCTTCGCCTGTGTCGTGCTTCTGTACGTGCAGGCGGCGTTGCAGGTCGCCTAAGGCAAACCTGGCGGCCGAACACCCGGCGATTCCACCAACGCGCGTCTGCTCACGGGTCAGAAGCCCTCGGCACTGATCAACTAAGGGTGCCAATCCGTGGGCAGCGATGACTGCGGCCTGGAGTGCGATTGCCGGACGATGCGCCCCAGCTCCCTGCCGCAATGGATCCTTGCTGCCAGTTAGCCAGTCCGGCGCGCCGGCATTAACCAAGACTAATCCCCATGGCTTAAGTGATTAAGTCTGGCGATTAGTCTCAAGGTTTTTCCCACGCACAAAGAAGAAGCCCCGGTCTTTTGGACCGGGGCTTCGGATAAATGCTCAGCAATGAC
>NZ_BAAGXO010000003.1:0-466996 GCF_054779795.1 Lysobacter rhizosphaerae | reverse complement strand
TGGGCTCCAGGCCATCGCCACGGCGCGACGCCTGGGCGCGGTGGTGCACGGCTTCGATGTGCGCGAGGCAGCACGCGAGCAGGTCGAAAGCCTGGGCGCTCGCTTCGTGTTTCCAGAAGTGGGGGTCTCCGCCGAAGGCAATGGCGGATACGCCGCAGCGCAGTCGGACGCGCAGCAGGAGCAACTGCGCCGCGCGCTCGCCGCGCAGATTGCCCAGATGCAGCTGGTAATCAGCAGCGCGCAGATCCCCGGAAAGCGCGCTCCGATCCTGATCGACAAACAAACCGTACATGGCATGGCACCGGGCTCGGTGATCGTCGACCTGGCGGCGGAAAGCGGAGGTAACAGCTCCCTGACACGCGCAGACGAAATCGTCGAAGAGAACGGCGTGCGCATCTACGGACCGACAAATCTGCCCAGCCTCATGGCGACCGACGCCAGCCGGCTGTTCAGTGCGAACGTCCGCGCGTTGCTGGAGCACCTGGTCGACGCCGAGGGCCGGCTTCACCTCGATCCCGCCGACAACATCACCAGTGCCCTGGTCGCGGGGCAGGCGGCAACGCCAACTTTCCCCCTTGCCGCTTGATGAGGCTCCCAACATGTCCGAAACGACCTTGATCCAACTATTTGTCTTCCTGCTTGCCGGGTATGTCGGCCTGCAGACCATCAGTCGAATCCCACCTCTACTGCACACACCGCTGATGGCGGCAACCAATGCGATTAGTGGCATATCGCTGGTGGCCTCGCTGGTACTCGCCGGGAGCGGCGATGGCCTCATCGCGGCCATTCTCGGTGCAGTGGCGGTAGCCTGTGCCACCGCCAACATCGTCGGTGGATTCCTGATCACCGACCGCATGCTCGCCATGTTCCGGCGCGCACCTTCCAAAGACGAAGAAGAGGGCGGCGCCAGCGCCGCGGATGTATGAACGAAACCGCTATCCAAATCGCTTATCTGTTGGCCGCCTTCCTGTTCATTGCGGCGCTACGGGCGCTCGGGCGTCCGGACACTGCACGCCGCGGCATGCAGGTTGCGGCGCTGGGAATGCTGGTTGCGGTGGCCGCGACTCTGTTGCATGCCGGTATCGTCAGCTATGGCTGGATCGGTGTCGGGCTGGCGGTGGGCGCACTGGCGGGATACCCCCTTGGCATGTGGGTCCCGATGACGGCGATGCCGCAGCGTATCGCCATGAGCCATGCGCTGGGAGCGCTTGCAGCGACGTTGGTCGGCATTGGCACCTATCGGCACGGCCTGGGCGCCGGCGAACTTGGCCACGGCCACATGCTGGCGCTGGGTTTCGAGGTGCTGCTCGGCGCGCTGACCGTTACCGGCAGTCTGATGGCCTTCGGCAAACTGCAGGGGCTGTTGCCGGGCCGCCCGGTAACATTCCCGCTGCAGAACATGGTCACTGCGGCGCTGTTCATCGCCGCCACAGCCTGCCTGGTTGCGTTGGTGGTAGCGCCGTTTTCGGTACCGCTGTTCGTGACGATGCTGGTGCTCAGCCTGGCCATCGGTGTAGCGGTAGTGCTGCCAATCGGTGGAGCCGACATGCCTGTGGTCGTGTCGCTGCTGAATTCCTACGCAGGCCTGGCAGCCGTCGCGACGGGCTTCGCCTTGGACAACAACATCCTGATCGTGGTCGGCGCGCTCGATGGCACCAGTGGCTTCATTCTGTCGGTGGCGATGAGCAAGGCAATGAATCGCCCGTTCCGGAACGTGCTGTTCGGGGCTTTCGGTGCCCAACCGGAAGGCGGCCAGGCGGCGAGCACCGAAGGCGGTGAGATGTCTCCGATCAATGCGGAGGATGCCGCTCTGCGGATGGCTTACGCCGAACGGGTGGTTGTGGTGCCTGGCTACGGGCTGGCGGTCGCGCAAGCTCAACACCAGGCTCGCGAACTGGGTGACATGATCGAGAAGCGAGGGGGCGATGTGCGCTTTGCCATCCATCCTGTCGCCGGACGCATGCCCGGGCACATGAACGTTCTGCTGGCCGAAGCAGGCGTGCCATATGACAAGCTGGTGGACATGGAGGATATCAACGAGCGCTTTGCCGATACCGATGTCGCCCTGGTGGTCGGCGCGAACGATGTGGTAAACCCTGCGGCCAACAGTGACCCGCAGTCACCCATCTATGGAATGCCAATACTGAAAGTGGCAGAGGCGCGAAGCGTCATCGTGCTCAAGCGAGGGCAGGGCGCTGGTTTCTCCGGCGTGGAAAACGCACTGTTCTACGAGCAAAAGACCTCAATGCTCTTTGGAGATGCCAAGCAGTCCTTGATCGATCTCGGAGTACAGGTCAAGGCCGCGTGACATCGGCGGTCAGCCGGTGGAGATGGGTAGCCCGCGCGCGCCAGATGCCGGGCGGCGCGTTGCGGCGGTCCTCGACGCGGTTGCCCGCGCAGTGGTCAAATCCCCACCGAACCCGCCGGTTCGGCCCCGCTAGAGCATGGTGGCGCATATGGATCGCATCGAGGCCATGAAGATCTTCATCGCCGCGCTGGACGAAGGCAGTCTTGCTGGCGCCAGCCGCAGGACCGGCCGCTCGGCGGCCGCGGTGAGCCGGGCCATCGCCTACATCGAGGCGCACGTCGGCGTGCCGCTGCTGCACCGGACCACACGCTCCATCAAGCTGAGCGAGGCCGGCGAACGTTATGCCGCCGCATGCAGAAGGGTACTCACGGATCTGGAAGAGGCGGACCGGCAGGCCGCTGGCGAGCGGTCGGTGCCACGCGGCACTCTGACCATCACCTCCACCGTATTCGTGGGCACAGAGTTGCTGCGCCCGATCGTTGACGCATTCATGGATGAGTATCAGGCGGTCAGCATGCGGATATACCTGCTGGAACGGCCGGTCAACCTGATCGACGAAGGCATGGACCTGGCGCTGCGCGTCGGCCCGCTGGCCGACTCGACGCTGGTCGCACATCGTATCGGCGAGGCACGGCGCGTGATCGTGGCATCGCCGGGCTATCTGGCGACGCACCCACCCATCAAGGAGCCATCCGACCTGGCTACTCACCAGATCATCACGATGGCGCACCTGGGCATGGACTCGTGGAGCTTTCCGCCTCAGGAAGGATCTTCGGTTCCTCGCGCGGTCTCATTCACGCCACGGCTGGTGGTCAATAACGTGCACGCGGCGAAGGCATCTGCGGTGGAGGGGCACGGCGTGACCCGACTGCTGTCCTACCACGTCGCTTCCGAACTCGAACAGGATGCACTGCGCATCGTCCTAGCCGATGCCGAGCCGGCGCAGTATCCGGTGCACCTGGTCTCGCCCTACGGGCGCCTGTCGGTGCCGAAAGTGCGTGCGTTCGTCGATTTCGCCACGCCGCGCTTGCGTGCGATCTTCGCCAAGCTGAATACGTAGGCGCCAGGCGCGCCCAGCGATTGCACCGCTGGGTGGAAGAATGTCTGCCGAACGACGTGGATTCGCAAACCCCTGTTGCACTCCTAGATTAGTGGCTGTCGGAAGCGCCGACCGTATCGGCGCCCCACCGGCTTTCCCCCCCCCACAATCTTTGAGTAAAACTAAATGAGCGTTTCAAACAAAGTCGCCATCGTCACCGGCGCATCCCAGGGTATCGGCGCCGGCCTCGTCAAGGCGTTCCGCGATCGCGGTTACCGCGTCATCGCCAACTCGCGTTCGATCAAGCCGTCCAACGACCCCGACATCCTGACTGTTGCCGGCGACATCGCCGATCGTGCCGTGGCCGAGCGCATCGTCCGCGAGGGCGTGGCCAAGTTCGGCCGCATCGACACCCTGGTGAACAACGCCGGCGTCTTCACTGCCAAGCCGTTCACCGCTTTCACCGCCGAAGACTACGCTGCCAACATCGGCGTCAACCTGACCGGTTTCTTCAACATCACCCAGGCCGCCGTGGCGGAAATGGAGAAGCAGGGCAGCGGCCACGTCGTCAGCATCACCACCAGCCTGGTCGACCATCCCGTCGACGGCGTGCCGTCGGTGCTGGCGTCGCTGACCAAGGGTGGCCTGAATGCCGCCACCAAGTCGCTGGCCATCGAGTACGCCAAGCGCGGCATCCGCGCGAACGCGGTGTCGCCGGGCGTCATCAAGACGCCGATGCACCCGCCGGAGACCCACGGTTTCCTGGCCGCACTGCACCCGGTGGCCCGCATGGGCGAGATCAACGACATCGTCGATGCCGTGCTCTATCTCGACTCCGCTGGCTTCGTCACCGGCGAGATCCTGCACGTCGACGGCGGCCAGAGCGCCGGTCACTAAGCGCTGGCCAAGTGTGTTCCCGGGGCGTACCGCGCCCCGGGTCCACCGTCTTGATCGGCTCATCATCGATTCGTTCACGTCTCACAACGCCAGGCATCGCCGGCGCTACCGCAGCCACGCGGCGTCTGGCATACGCGAAAACACGAATCACGAGCAAGCAGCCCGCCTGGACGGTCGCGGCCGATGAGCGTCGGCACGACGCCTGCGTCGACGACGCGATGCAATGCACTGGACAGAACCTTCATTGCATTCCGCGGAAGAGTAGCTGCCGAACGACGGGGATTCAGTGCCAGCACGCGGGCACAGACAATGTTCTCAACGAATTACCTGGGTTCCATCGCGACGCACTAGAGCTCGCATGGTGCCCGCCACCCATCATCTGCAAGCAATGAAGGAAACACTTTGAACATCATGCACGACACCAAGTTACCCAACCGCACCTCGCTGCGCCTGCAAGTGGTCGCCGATGTGATCTGCCCGTGGTGCTACATCGGCAAGCGCAGCCTTGATCTGGCGCTGGATCAACTCGCCGCGCAGGGCGTGGACATCGAAATCGAATGGCTCCCCTACCAGCTCAATCCGACCATCCCGGCGGAAGGCATGGACCGCAAGCAGTTCCGCACGATGCGCTTCGGCTGGGAGAACTCGCTGGCCATGGACGCACGCGCCATCGAGGCGGGCCGTCGTTTTGGCGCGGATTTCAATTACCAGATCCAGACGCGCACGCCCAACACGGTGGCGGCTCACGCCCTCGCACGCCTGGCCTATGCCGAAGGCGGCGCGGCCCTGCAGGATCAAGTTGTCGATGCACTGTTCACCGCCTACTTCACCCAGGGCAAGGACATCGGTGAAAACGCAGTACTTGAGCGCATCGCCGAAGAGGCCGGGATGCAGCCGGGTGCCCTGCGCCGATCGCTGTCGATAGAGGACGAGATCCGCACGTTCGACGCGGAAATCAAGGCGCGTGGCCTGAACAGCGTGCCCAGCTACCTCATGGATGGCGAGCTGCTGTTCGCCGGTTCGCAGGACATCCAGGGCTACGTGAAACTCCTTTCGCGTGCGGCGGGCCGCGCAGGCTGATTCGCCGTCGAAACCGATAGGGCCACTCCCGTCAGCGCTTTGTATCGGGATGTATCCACCGCGGCGACGGCCAAACTTCCAGACAAGAACCTGCGTTTCGCGACATGCGCGCGATACCCGGGAAGCCCACAAATAGAACCTTCGAAAACGCAAATTTCACCGCCGGCAACACCGGCCACCTACCCAGAAAACCCTATGTCCATCACCACCCAAAAACCTGCCCAGCCCCTGTTGTCCCGCGTCGACGGTGTGGGCCATTGGCTCGCCCCGCTTGGCCTGCGCATCCTGTTGGCCTGGGAGTTCTTCGAAGCCGGCCGCGAAAAGCTGCACGGTGAGAACTGGTTCGCCGACCTGGGCGACAAGTTTCCGCTGCCGTTCTCGCTGCTCGGTCCCAACGTCAACTGGACGCTGGCCACCTGGATGGAACTCGTCGGCAGCATCGCGCTGCTGGTGGGTCTGGGCACGCGCTACACCGCCGCCGCCCTGTGGGTGCTGACCATCGTGGCGATCTACGCGGTGCATTGGCCGTCCGACTGGTCGAGCCTGTCCGAGCTGTGGCAGGGCTACGCCATCAGCAACGAAGGCTACGGCAACTACAAGCTGCCACTGATCTACCTCGTGATGCTGCTGCCACTGATGCTCAATGGCGGCGGCCGTTTCAGCCTCGATCATCTGATCGGCGCACGCCGCCCGCGGGTCGCTACTGCCACCGCCGATAGCAGGGCTTGGGGCCTGGTGCTGTTCGCCATTGGCCTGACCGTGTCGCTGCTGTTGCCGTGGGCGGGCGGAGCGACGGCCATCGCAGGCATCGTCCTGATGGCATGGCCGCGGCGCCGCACCTTTAACGCGGGACTGCTCGCGTCGGCCTGACCGTCTCGGCGTCGCTCATTCCACCTTCCAACCCGAATTTGCGCCACATCCGCGGCGTAAACCTGCACGGCGGTGCCGTGCAACGCACTACCCCCCCCCCACCTGGAGTAAAAGCAATGTCCCGTATCAACACCCGTAACACCACCATTGGCGCCCTCGGCGTCGCTCTCGCCGGTCTGGTTCTCAGCAGCTCCGCGTTCGCCATGCAGCCGCTGTCGCAGGGTTACATGCTGGCCGCCAGCGACACCGCAGGCAAGGGCACCACCGTCGCCAAGAATGCCGCCAAGCCGGCCGCCACGAAGAAGACTGCCGAAGGCAAGTGCGGCGAAGGCAAGTGTGGCGACGCCTCGTTCGCCAAGAACGACAAGAACCGCGACAACTTCATCGATCGCGCCGAGTTCGAAGTCGCTGCGCCGAACCATGAAACCCTGTTCACGCAGTTCGACGCCAATGGCGATCGCAAGATCTCGGAGAAGGAAGCCTACGACTACCTGAAGCGTACCTACGCCGCCAACGGCAAGAAGATGCCGACCGGCCTGTTCGCTGCGATCCCGAAGTAAGCCACTGTCTGTGGCCATCCGCGCCCCTGTATTTTCACGGGGCGCGCCCTTTCTACCGAGCACAGCCGATCCGCGCCACAGCTCCCCCACCTCCGCCCTTTGGCCTACACGGTGGACCGCGGCCGCGATTGCTGACCATGAAGGATGGCGCGGTGGATTTCCCCACTAACCCATCCCATTACGCAATGGAGTCACGATCATGAATACCTCACTCGAAACCGCTATCTACACTGCACACACTCACGTCACCGGCGGCCGCAACGGCCTTGGCCGATCCAGCGATGGCGAGCTCGACGTCACGCTCAGCAGGCCTGGCTCTGGTGAACCTGGCACCAACCCTGAGCAACTGTTCGGCATCGCTTATTCGGCTTGCTTCATCGGCGCTATCCAACTCGCCGCCACCGCGCGCAAGGTCCAGATGCCCAAGGACGCATCCATCGATACGGAAGTGACCCTGGGCAAGACCGCGGCCGGCGAATACCAACTGGCCGTGAAGTTGAACGTCAACCTGCCGGGCCTTGACGAGGCGCTTAAGCGCGAGCTCGTGGAAGCCGCGCACCAGACCTGCCCGTACTCGCGCATGACGCGAGGCCATGTGGAAGTGGAACTGGCGGTTGCCTAAGTCCGCTTCTGGCCCGATTGCGGACACAGCGTGTGGGAGCCAATCTTCACCGGCGGGAAGACTCCGGGAATGGCGGTGCTCGCCAATGCCACTTCGACAGCCGGGCCGGAAGAGAGGATGACCTCATGGCCGCTCAGCAACACTCCGTGGCCACGATGTGGACTGGAATGGCGGCGTGCTCGTAGGGCAGGTTCCGTTCGAGCAATGGCGCAGGCCGCGCGAATAGACCAGGTACCCCTTGCTTTCAAGTGGCTGCCATTCGAGCATTGCGCCGCATCACTTGCGGCGGCTGTCCAAAGACACGCAGGAAAGCACGGCGCATTCGTTCTTTGTCACCGAAGCCGGTTTTCGCCGCCACTTCGTCGAAAGTGTGCCGGCTCTGGTCGATCATCACCCGTGCCGCCTCTATGCGCAGGCGCTCGACGGCCTTAGCTGGCGATAGCCCGGTTTCGCTGAGAAAAGCGCGGCTGAATTGGCGCGGACTCAAGTGCGCTACTTTGGCCAGTTGCTCTACTGTCAGCGGTGATCGCAGATTGTGCCGAGCATAAGCGAGCGCACGCTGGATGCGGTCTGACGTCGCGTTCATTTCCAGCAGTGTCGAATGCTGCGACTGGCCGCCAGATCTGCGGTGATAGACGACCAGCTTCTGCGCGACCACGCGAGTCAGATCGGATCCAAAGTCCATCTCGATCATGCCGAGGGCCAGGTCGATGCCAGCGCTCATGCCAGCCGAGGTCCAGATCGGGCCATCAACGATGAATATCCGATCTTCCTCGACGCGCGTCATCGGAAACTGCTTTTGCAGAGTACGGGCGTGGGACCAGTGAGTAGTGACGCGTCGGCCGTCCAGCAATCCTGCTTCACCCAAGACGAAGGCCCCCGCGCAGACAGAGGCGATTCGTCTGCTGGAGTCGGACGCGTTACGCACGTGCTTGATCAGCCCAGGGCTGGTCGGTGTCGGATACATGCGGGAAGTGACTATCAGGGTGTCGACCTTGCTCCTGGCGAGCCGGCGCGTGTTGACCGACATCTCAAACGAACTCGACACGCCGCCTCCGTGTTCGGAGAGCGGCTGGATGCCGTAGAGCTGCTCCTTTGCAACGACATTGGCCATTTCAAATGCGGCTGCCGTCGCCAATCCCATGATCTGGAAGCCAGGCGGCAAGGCAAAACCGATCGTGAGCATAGGACTGATATTCGTGGCTGAGAACGATGGTTGTATCGTATTTTGGTCATCGGCAGCAGACAGGTCATAAAGACCACCTTTCGAGACAATCCCATCTCGAGCCTCGATATCGTCCTCCTAATAAGTTGCATCCCTGCGTAGAGTGCGCGGCGCCTGAGTATGCAGAGGGAAATCGGCGTCATGACATCACCGATCGGCGGCGCGGAGCGCATCGTTTTGCTTTCAGACGATGCCTGGTTGCGCGATCAAATCCTGCTGCCTGGGCTGGGCGAGTACGGCTTCGCAATCACGGGGGTCGGTACGGAGGTCGCGTTGTACGAATGCCTGAGGAGGATGGAAGCGCCTGATGCAGTCGTGCTGGATTTCAACATGCGAGGCATCGACGGCTTCGGCGTTAGCCAGACTGTGCGTGCACTGTTGCCGTACGCCGGCATCATCATATTGACCGGCCGCATGGAGATCGCAGATCAGTTGCGAGGACCAAGCCAAGGCGCCGATGTGTATCTAGTAAGGCCAGTTCACCTCGAAATTCTGGCCGCGAACCTGCGCAGCCTCGCGCGCCGAGTGCGAGCCCACGTCCAGGTTGTGCCGGCACGGCGTTGGCGCTTCGATGTCGACGAGTGGTACGTGACCTCGCCAAACGGGCGAATTGTGTCTTTGAGCAAAACCGAGCAACGGGTGATGGACTGCTTGGTGTCCGCGCTCGGTCAATTGGTGACCCGCGAGCAACTGGTCTCAGTACTAGCCGAAGATGCGCGCGACTACGACCTCCACAGAATCGAATCGCTCATCCATCGGCTGCGTCGAAAAATTACTATCAAGTGCGGAGAAATCCTGCCGCTCATAGCGGTGAACGGCAAGGGCTATATCTTGGACGACGCACATCGGGATAACGTCCGATAGCGCAGTGACACCCTGACAGAAAGCGCACTGGACGACTGCGGCCACGCAACCAAGGGGATGCGGAAAAGTCGTGCCGAAAGTGCAATTGCGAACAGGGGGGTTCCAGTGCACGTCGAACGCGGGGTCAAGGAAAAGACGCACGCCTGGTGGCAGGGGTTGATCTGAATGCTGCTGAGCAATCGGTGAGCGAAGCGTGCGTGACAGGCTATGCAACCGCCGCTTAGCTTTGGGTGGCCAGTTGGTAGCGCGGCCCCCCACGCCGATCCCACCGTTGGCCGACAGTTGCCCAGGATCGGGCGGGTCTTCACATCTTTGGCATAGACGATGACGGCAGCTACCGGCCCAAGGCCGATGGCAGGGAATTGTTTTGCCTCATGAAGCAAGAGGGGTTGATGAACAAGCTTTTTTGTCGGGTATGGAGCCACGCGAAACAGACCGTGGTGGTGACTTCGGAACTTGCCACCGGGCAAGGCAAGAAGGCGGGAAGGTCGCAGACACGCCGCACCGCGATCGGTGCGACTGCACTGGCGTGCGGATTGGTTGCTGCACTGCCGCCATCCGCGCATGCACAGGCGCTCACCATCGAGCGCAATGGCGACACCTGTACCGTTCGCAGCTCCAGCGGTGAAGCTGGCGCGCCGATCGATTGCCACGTGTTCGATCAAGCCAATGTCGGCGTCGCCGCGGTAACGACCAGCGGCTACCTCGCCGCCGACGGTGCCGGTGACGGCAGCGACGTGCCGACCGCTTCTGGCAACGGTGCGCTGGCTGCCGGCCGCAACAGCGCGGCCACTGCCGATGGCACCACCGCGGTCGGCTCCGACAGCGCCGCCACCGGCCTGGGTGCGAGTGCATTCGGTGCGTACAGCATGGCCGTGGGCGATACGAGCACAGCGGGTGGCTTCAGCAGCATCGCCAACGGTCTCGACAGCAGCGCCTACGGCGCCAACAGCTACGCCGATGGCGCCTATTCCACCGCCCTCGGCGGCAGCAGCCTGGCATTGGGTACGGCTGCGACCGCCGTAGGCGAGGGCGCCGTCGCGGCTGGCGAGTACAGTACGGCCGGCGGCTACGGCAGTGTCGCTGCGGGCGACTACACGGTCGCGCAGGGCGAAGGCGCACAGGCGCTTGGCAACCTGGCGACCGCCCTGGGCGCGGAAAGCTATGCCAGCGGCCCCGAAGCGGTGAGCATTGGCGCCGGCAGCCTTGCCGCCGATTACGCCACCTCCACCGGCACTTTCAGCCAGGCGAGCGGGCAGGCTTCCAGCGCATACGGTGCCTACGCGGTGGCTGACGGTACCTATGGCGTGGCGCTTGGCACCATGGCGACCTCCCTGAGCTCTAACGGTATCGCTATCGGCCGCGGCTATGTCGGTTCCGCTGCCACTGGCGGCATCGCAATGGGCGGCAATGCTATTTCATTTGGTGTCGAGAGCATCGCCATTGGCGCGTGGAGCCTGAGTAACGGCAACGGCGCGGTAGCGATCGGTGGCACCTACGACTGCCAAGGGTGGTTGTGCATCGAGCAGAACACCTCCGCTGGCGGCGCCAATGCCACCGCGATTGGCTCCGGCGCGAACGGGATCGGCATCGACTCGGTGGCCCTTGGTGGAATCGCGCAGGGAGTGGGCAATGGCTCGGTTGCCATCGGCTCGTTCGCCCGCGCTTGGACCGACAATTCGGTCTCCATCGGCGCCAATTCGTGGGTGCAGGGCAACAACTCGGTCGCCCTGGGCTCCGACTCGCTGGCCCTGCGCGACAACACCGTGTCGGTGGGAAATGAGTGGTTCGGCACCACCCGGCAGATCACGGGCGTGGCCGACGGCACGCAGGCCAACGATGCGGTGAACAAGTCGCAGCTCGATACGGTGAGCACGCGGGTCGACGGACTGGAAACGCAGCTGGGCAACGTGGCCGGCGCGGTGACCAACGCGGCCGTCTACGACGATGCCGGCAAGGGCCAGCTGACCCTGGCCGGCGCCACCGGCACGAAGCTGAGCAACCTCAGCGCCGGCACGAACGCGACGGATGCCGTCAACTTCAGCCAGCTGTCGAAGGTGGCTTCGATCTTCGGCGGCGGCACGACGTTCGATGCCAACGGCATGCTGACTGCGCCGAGCTACACCATCCAGGGTGTCGGCTACGGCAATTTCGGTGCGGCGTTCGGTGCCATCGACAACGCACTGACCGGCCTCCAGACCCAGCTGTCGCAGCTGCAGCCGGGTGGCGGCGCGAGTCTGCCGGTCGGCACGGGCAACGGCTTGGCCATCGGCAACGGCAGCCATGCCAACGACATCGACGACACCGCAGTGGGCAACGGTTCGGCCGTCGGCAGCGCCAACAGCACGGCCGTGGGCAACAACAGCTCGATCGGCGCCGGCGCCAGCAATTCGGTGGCGGTGGGTGCCGATTCCAGCGTGACCGCGAACAACGGCACGGCGATCGGACAGGGGGCCAGCGTTACCGCCGATGGCGCGGTGGCGATCGGTCAGGGTTCGGTGGCGGATCGGGCCAATACAGTCTCGGTCGGCAGCGCGGGCCAGGGGCGCCAGATCGTCAACGTCGCTGCAGGCACCCAGGCCACTGATGCGGTCAACCTCAGCCAGATGCAGGCGGGCGATGTTGCCGCGGTTGCCAGCGCCAAGACCTACACCGACACCACGGCCACCCAGACGCTGCAGAGTGCGAACGCCTACACCGACAGCCGATTCAAAGCGTGGGACGACCAGTTGGCCCAGCTCAACCAGGACGTGTGGAACCGTCTTGGCGAGCAGGACAAGCGCATCGATCGGGAGGGCGCGATGAACGCCGCGATGATGAACATGGCGATCAACGCGGCCGGCAGCCGTACGCCACGCGGTCGTGTCGCGGTGGGCGCTGGCTGGCAGAACGGCGAGAGCGCGTTGTCGGTCGGCTATTCGAAGCAGATCGGCGAGCGCGCGTCCTTCAGCCTGGGCGGCGCCTTCGGTCGCGACGATCAATCCGCAGGTATCGGCTTCGGCTACGACCTGTAACCGCTTGAAGCAACGTCGGGGCAGGGGCTCTTCATCGCTGGTGCGCGTGGTTTTGCCCGCGCGTACCGGCAACCCTGATCGATCGATCCCTTGCCGACGACACGAGCGTCATGGCGAAGGGGCCTGGGCAGGAAACCTTGGTGCTGCCCAGCCCCTTGGCCGTTCCCAAATTTCGTGGAGAGAAAAATGAAACTCAGCACCCGCGTTCTCGGCACCGGCGTACTGGCCGCTGCCATCGTCACCGCGCTGTCCGCGTTCGCCGCGACTTACACCCATCCTGCTTCGATACCGATGACGGCGATCGGGACTGTTGCGACCTCGCGCGTGGCCGCTTCCAGCATGACCACTGCCATGGCGACAGCGTCATCGGCCAAGCCAGGCCGCACGGTCTCGCTCCCGCCCCTGGCAAAGCAGAGCAGCTACAACCGCTTCATCGTCAAGTACAAGACCGGATCCGCTGCGACGCGCAGCAGCGACAACGTGTTGAACGCGGTGAATGCCGCAGCGATGCGTGCTGGCGTCGCCGGCATGGCGCTGCAGAACGATGGCAAGCGTACGGCGCTCAGCCTGAAGTACCTGCGCAAGCTGAGCGTCGGCGCGGACCTGGTCCGCCTCTCGCGCAACCTGAACCAGGCTGAGGCGGACGCCCTGCTGGCCCAACTGCGCGCCGATCCCTCGGTCGAATATGCGCAGCCGGACTACGTCATGCAGGCCCTGTCATTCATGCCCAATGACACCTACTACGGGCTGCAGTGGCACTACAGCGACCCCACCGCCGGCATCCAGGCGCCCGACGCGTGGGACATTTCCACCGGCGCCGGCGTGGTGGTCGCGGTGATCGATACCGGCTATCTCGACCATGCCGATCTCAATGCGAACATCCTGCCTGGCTACGACTTCATCGATGACCTCGCTGTCGCCGGAGATGGCGACGGGCGCGATGCCGATGCGCACGATCCCGGCGACTGGACGGATTACTCCGACAGCTCGTTCCACGGCACCCATGTGGCCGGCACCGTCGCGGCTGTGACGAACAACGCCAAGGGCGTGGCGGGCATCGCCTTCAACGCGAAGGTGCAGCCGGTGCGCGTGCTCGGTCACGGCGGCGGGTACACCTCTGACATCGCCGACGGGATCATCTGGGCCTCCGGTGGCAGCGTGAATGGCGTGCCTGCGAACACCACTCCGGCCGAGGTGATCAACATGAGCCTCGGCGGCGGATGGGTGTGCTCGACCGATCCGGTGATGCAGGGTGCGATCGACAGTGCCAACAGCCGAGGCACGATCGTGGTGGTTGCCGCGGGCAACTCCGATGATGATGTGCAGAACTATTCTCCCGCCGGCTGCAAGGGAGTGGTGGCGGTAGGCGCCAGCGGTATCGACGGTGCCCGCTCGTACTTCTCCAACTTCGGCGGGGGTGTGACGGTGTCGGCGCCGGGCGGCAATGCCACCAGCGGCTCGGACCCGGACGATCGCTGGATCTGGTCGCTCGGCAATACCGGTAGCCAACAGCCTGTGGCCAGTCCGGGCGGCGATGCCATCGTCGGCATGATCGGTACGTCGATGGCCAGCCCGCACGTCGCCGGCGTGGTCGCGCAGATGCAGAGCGCGGCCGTCGCCTCGGGCCATCCGCCGCTCACGATGGTGCAGGTGAAGAACGTGCTGCGCGCCACTGCCACGCCGTGGACGGTCCTGCCGCCTGTCAGCAAGCCGCAGGGACCGGGCATCATCAACGCGGCTGCCGCCGTGTATGCCGCTACCCAGGCCATTCCGCCGACACAGGGCATCCTGCTCGCCAACCGCATTGCGGAAACCGGCCAGACGGGTACGGCAGGCGAGAGCATCCTGTACAAGTTCGTGGTGCCGGCCGGCAAGACCAGCCTGAACCTGCGCACGTACGGCGGCACGGGTGACGTGTCGATCTACATGGCGCGCGCTCGCATCCCGACGACCTCCGACTACGACCTCAAGTCGGTCAAGCCCGGCAATAACGAAGCGGTGTTCGTGACCAAGCCGGCGGCAGGCAATTACTACCTGCTCGTCGTCGGTGAAACGGCCTTCACCGATCTGTCGGTGTTGGGAATGGACTGAGCGATCACCTTGGCGACAATCTGGGTGCCAGATTGATCAAAGAGTCTTAGCCTCGCCAAAGCTTGGCCGCCGTGCCCGGATAGTGACCGTGCACGGCGGTCGCTTATGGCATGCCGAGTCTTGCTTTCCGGTCGACGAGGAAACGGAGATCCTGCCCGCTTTCGAAACGCGGGGGCTGTTGAGCGCACGCCAATTTGGGACGGGACTGTTGTGACACGTAGTACACGACTTAATGTCCGCTATCGACCCAAAGCGGACGCTTGGCACGTCCCGCTTGGTCCGGCTATACACCAGCTTGTTAGCCGGATGTCGCGTCGCTAATCTGCCGCCTGATCAAGGGGTTGCCGGGTCGGTCAGTGCGCTGCCACAGATGTATAACCGGGTCTCGCGGTCCGTCTAATCAGTAGTTAGGCCTACAGTGACAGTCCTCAAGCCAATTGTTGCCCTATTGCTACTCAGCTTGATCGGCTGCGTTAGCGTCAGAGCGCCCGCCCTGATGGGTACTCCTTGGTCTGGGCAGGACGGGACACGCTTATCCGCCCAACTCCGCCATCCATCGACCCAACTACCCACTGGCTGGCTCTGCAAAACCCAACAGAGTGACGCATCCGGTTCTTTCGCCTACCGCAAGCAATCTGGCACATACAACTACTCGGATAGCGGCTATTTTTCTTTAGATCCGCAATGGCAAAAAGACCGCACTTATGTTGGTCTACTCAAGCCAGACAACATCTTCTGTGTTGCCAACCCTGAGCAGCAGAGCAGCGAGGCTGAGGGTGCCGATGCTGGCATGACAACCATCACGTATTGGACGGTCTATGACTACTGTGTTCAGTTGCGTAGCCTGTAGGCCTAACAATTCATTCAAGCCGAAGCCGCTTCGCGGCTCGGCTTAATTCAGGCGTTAGCGCCCATGGAAAAGTACGGCCAATACTTGACGTATTCACTGCTAGCCACTTTGGCGGGTTTGCCCGTGGGATGCTTCGTTGGTGGACTGTTGATTGGCTGCTACGGGCTACTCGCCGAGACCGGCGATTTAGGTCAGTTTCCCGGAGCGTTCACCTTCGGACTCTTTGTGGCAATGGTCGCTGCGTTCATTGGCATCCTGCCCAGCTTCCTTTATGGCGCGCCTCTCTATGCTCTTCTGTCCAAGCACAATGTGGCCAATGCACTGACGACTCTTTCCATTGGCCTCATCCCTGGATTCCTGGTACTACCGTTCGAGCCAAGCATGGCCGTATTCGTCATTTTGTTTGGCGCATGTGTTTCTGTGGCCACTCATCTTTTCGCAAAGCGTCGCTTGGCGCGGTTGGCCGACACGGGCGCTAACAACTCATTCAAGCCGAAGCCGCTTCGCGGCTCGGCTTAATTCAGGCGTTAGCCACCGCATGAGCGATCGTCCTCAGTTCGGGCTCTTCCCCAACCTCTATCTCGGCGTGTTCGTCGGGCTGCTTCTGGCTGCGCCATTCCTGTTGCTGGCCCCGTGGCGCTCCGGAAGTTCCTTGGCCTGGGGCGCATCCGCTTCGGGAGCGCTTCTGACCGTTTTGCTTCTGTGGCTCTCGAATCGCCAGTGCTCCAGCCAATCAGTCTCATACCGGGAAGGCCTGCTGTTTGTTACTGCGTCAATGATGACTGGCTGGTCGCTGCTCTCTGCGGTGTTCGTGTTCCCGGCGCTTCTGATAGCGGCCATGGCATCCTTTGCTATCTCCACCATCTACTTGCCGCTCGGCGGCAAGGCCAGGTCTGCGCCCGAGTTCTACCGTGTCGTAAAGTTCTTTCATAGTCACCGTATGCTTCAGTAAGCGGCGGCTAACAATTCATTCAAGCCGAAGCCGCTTCGCGGCTCGGCTTAATTCAGGCGTTAGGGCGCATTAGCGAGTTATCAGCGAGGTAATTGATGAGCAATCCATCTGTGGCCGGCGTGATATTCGTAGATAGCGTTGCCCAAATTTCCGCCTTCTATCAGGCTGTCGCAGCAATGGTTGTTGTCAACACTGACAATGATCATGTTGTTCTTGAGACTGTTGGTTTCCAATTAACCGTTCATGCCATTCCATCTTTCAGGCGCAGTGCTGATACTTCCTCCTATCCAACACGCGAGGACAGTTGCATCAAGCTGTGCTTCCCCGTCGCGGACATCGCTCAGGCACGTTCCGTAGCCGCAAGTTTTGGCGGTGAGCTTTGGCCGCCTGAGAAGGAGTGGCAAGCGAGGGGCTTTCGGGCATGTGACGGTCGCGACCCTGAGGGCAACGTGTTCCAGTTGCGGCAGAATGCGCCCTAACAATTCATTCAAGCCGAAGCCGCTTCGCGGCTCGGCTTAATTCAGGCGTTAGGCCTCGCATGAGCGACATCTCTATTCGTGACATCCAAGAGAACGACAACGCTCAGTGGGAGCAGCTTTGGGCGGGATACAACGCCTTCTATGGCCGGTCTGGCCCCAGTGCCCTACCAGCTACAGTCGTGGAAACTACTTGGCGGCGCTTCTTTGAGCCGACCGAGCCGGTGCATGCGCTTGTAGCAGAACGTGATGGCAAGCTCGTCGGTCTCGCGCACTATCTGTTCCATCGCAGCACAATCCAAATCCAGCCCTCGTGCTATTTGCAGGATTTGTATACCTCAGAAGAGTCGCGAGGCACGGGCGTCGGTCGCAAGTTGATTTTGGCAGTGTACGATCGGGCTCTGGCTGCAGATTCGCCTAGGGTTTACTGGCAAACGCATGAAACCAACAGTACTGCCATGCAGCTCTATAACAAGGTGGCCGAGCGCTCCGGCTTTATCGTTTACCGCAAGCTGCTTTAGCCCTGCGGAGGCGAGGCCTAACAATTCATTCAAGCCGAAGCCGCTTCGCGGCTCGGCTTAATTCAGGCGTTAGGCCCCTATGGAACCTGATTCGCCGCCAAAAGTAAGGCCCGCCGAGACGGGGGACTCAGTTGCGCTGTCTGAACTCTTTGGCGAGTTAGGCTTCCCGTGCTCGCCGCATGAGGTCTTGGATCGCTTCGACGCGGCAGAGGATATGGCGCTGGTTGCCACCCTTGAGGGTCGCATCGTGGGAGTCATTACAACTAATGTCATGCCGGTACTGCACCGACCGATGCCCGTCGGCAGAATTTCCGCACTTGTCGTGGCACAGGACATTCGTGGCTTAGGTATCGGTCGTGCCCTCGTAACCGCTGCCGAGGCGCTTCTGGCATCGCGCGGCTGTGGCTTGGTTGAGGTCACCAGCAACTTCCGCTTGGAGCAGGCCCACGACTTCTACGAGTCTGTCGGGTATGAAGCTACCAGCTACCGCTTCAAGAAAGATCTCGGCGCGGGGCCGAAGCCGCTTCGCGGCTCGGCTTAATTCAGGCGTTAGGCTGCAGACCAAACATCATGCATAGTGGTCCAAAAGCAAGCATCGGCTTCGGCAAACAGCTTCTTACCTGCGCAATCATGTGCGCGCTCGCCGTCGTTGTAATACTGCTGTTTCACCACCGACCGTACTTGCCCAGATTGCTTTCCGGCCTACCCCTGCTGCAACAAGCAATCGTGGGCGTTACCCTCGGCGGCCTGTACTGCTTATCCGCTGTCCTTGGGCACAAATATGTTACTGGCCGAAAAGCCGCCAAGACCATCATCGAGGGCTATAGTCGCTTGGACTTGAGTGGCTGGAACCCTCTCTGGATCGCGCTGGCCGCGGGCTTTGGTGAAGAGCTTCTTTTCCGCGGCGCCCTACAGCCCGTCCTTGGCATTTGGGCCACATCCGGGCTGTTCGTGCTTGCTCATGTAAAGGCATATCGGTTCAATGCCCTCAGCAAGGGCGTTCTGATCCAGGCTATAAGCATCTTCGCGATAAGCGTGTGCTTTGGTTACGTCGCACAGTACGTTGGTCTTGTCGCCGCAATGATTATCCATGCCGCAATGGATGTCGCTGGCCTGTATGCAATTCGTCGAGTGGCTCATGTGCCGGCAACTGCAGCCTAACAATTCATTCAAGCCGAAGCCGCTTCGCGGCTCGGCTTAATTCAGGCGTTGCGAATGGCTGCTTGTGGCCGGAAGCAGACAAGGCAAGGCTTGGCCTCGATTCGCGGCAGCGGCCGCTTTCGACCCAAAGCGGACATCCCATCGAAGCGTCAAAGCGGCGACAAGGGTGATCGAAGCGACTCAGTTCGCGGTTGTGGCTTCAGGAAACGCCGATTTCCCTCATACGATTTCCGGTCCAGGGCGATATAGGCGAACCCATATAGTTCCATCCACTTGTGATTGGCAGGCAGTTCGGCAGGTTGCCATCGCAGCCACCGAAACGAATCGTCACGCCACCATCGCCATCCTTCTTTGCAGTGATGTTGTTGAGGGTGTACGCGTCATATGGGTTCTTCTCGTAATTAGTTCGGAAACCCAGGTGACAAGGCTAGCCGCGCAAGAATTGACTCAGAGCGGCCTCGCCACCGCGCAGGCTCATGCGCCCGGCGTCTGCACCTCCGACGGCGCTGGCTATTTGCGCGAGGCCTTGGTCAGGGCATCGGCCTGTGAGGCGCTGAGGTACAGATCGCTGAACTGATCGCCGAACTTCTCCCCCATCAGTCGAGAGAACTCCAACGTGGCGTCGAGCGGGTAGTGGTGGATCGGCAGGGAATCCGCTTCACCCGCTTCGTTCATGTGCACGATGATGGAGCACTCCACAGGCACTCCGTTGATGCTCGACCGATACGACTCCATGAAGAACCCGCTGCCCCAGTCGCCGTAATGGGTGTAGTCCTGGAATTCGTACAAGGTGCGTGCATGCGAAAGGAGGGTAAGGATGTTGTCCTTGCCGTGAACGGGACGTTTGAGGACCGCGCCTTTGAGGGTTGCGTTCTGCGCGATCTTCCCGAGCCACGGCGGCGGGCCGACGGGCGGGGCAGGGTAGGGTGGTTTCGGTGAACTTCATGATTCAAAGCAGGATAAGTACGGCTGACAGGGGATGTGGCCAGTTGCGTTCGTATCGTGCGTGCTGGTTGAAGGGCTCGGGTTCATTTGACCCATTCGGTCAACGGCTTTCCTTTCGGAACGACGTATGTCCCGATTTCAGCGCCGTTGGTCTGGCCGACGTTCTTGGCGCTATGGATGACACCCGCCGGAACGAACAACACCTCGCCCGCTTTGAGCGTGACAGGCGCCTGGCCTTCGAGCCGATACTCCAGCGTCCCTTCGACGACGTAGATGATCTCTTCGCCAGGGTGCCTGTGGTTCGGTGCCGTCTTTCCCGGCTCGATGTCCACCCGCAGTTGATACTCCTCCCAGCCTGGGATGCTGAGATCATGCCTTGACAGCTCCTTGCGGGACGTGCCGGCAAGGTTCTGGGCCTGTGTCGCGTGGGGTGCGAGTGTGCTCGCGATCGACAGGAGGGCAGCGGCGCCGATGATGTTTGCTTTCATGTCATGGTCCTCAGTTTTTCGACGTGGCCTGGTTCTGCAGGAAGTCGGTGTCACACGTCGTCATCAGCCTCGCGTGAACTGCGATCGATCAGGAGGCTCAGAAGCTCTCCATGAGCCCAATGCCTTTTGGGCGAGAACTATTTCAGGTTCGGGCCCGGGATAAATGCACCCATTCAGGCGTTGGCGAATGTCCGCTCCTCGCCGGTAGCGGCCATTGAGGCGAGCCGGTCGTCCTAGAACCGTCAAGTGACCGCTTCCGGCCAGAAGCGGACGTTCGCCTAGGCAGGCGATAAAACTCAGGTCGACGCCTTCTTCCAGACCGAAAGTTGACCAGTCTGCCCAGCAATCTCCGTTCGAACTGGCGAGGATGAGCGCCGGCCTTTGCCGACCAGCCTTCACCCGCCGCCTATGGAGCTGCCTGTCATGCCTATGATCGACATCTACGCTTCGCCCGGCACCTTTGCCGATCCCGCGCGCCTGGCTCGCGAAGCCGCCAGTGAACTCATGGCGGCGGAGCGGTTGCCCGACCTCCCGATATTTCGGGCGAACACCGCCGCCTTTGTGCACGAGGTGCTTTTCGTCGCAGACGTCAACGGAGATGGCGCCTGCGTCCGCGTGCAAGTTTTGACGCCCCACGGCGCGCTTGATCGCGACAAGCAGAGGGATGCGGTCGCTCGCCTGACGACACTTGTAGCTGCTTCCAGCGCTGTTCCTCAAGACCGCGTGTGGGTGCTGCTGACAGAAGCGGCAGAGGGCGGCTGGGGCATCGCGGGCCGCGCCCTGGGTGCGGAAGACATAGCTGCAGTTTCGCAGCAGACATAGACACTGGCGTGTCGATTCAGACCGCATACGCGCTTCGCGCTCGCAGGTTCGACGGAGGCTCGGCCTTCTGTCCACTGTCCGCTTTTGGTCGGAAGCGTCGACCGCTTCACGCCTGCGCTTCAGCCATGCGCGCATTACGTCGCAGAACCTGAGGTGGCTGCCCGAAGGCTCTAAGGAAGGGCGTCGCATCCGTTCGGTGTCGTCGAGGGTCTCGGTGGCGACTTCGTCCATCGTGTGGCGGCTTTGTTCAACGATTGCGGATCATTCGATCCGCAAGGTCTGCTCCATCGAATAGCACTGGTCCCAGATCCACACGTCGTACGCGGCCAGCTTGGTCGACCACTTGGGCGCGAGTGTGTTCATGCATTGCACCACCACCCGGTCGATGTAGTCGTCGTACACCGCCCACGGATTGTTCATGTCCTCCGGATTGACGCCCTCGCCCGGCTTTGTTGACGACAGCGCCTGCCCAGCCGCCTGCTTCAAGTCCTTGTAGAACTCGACCTGCATGTCCACGTCGGCGTGGGTTCCCGTGCGGGCGACGTGCCCGCCCACCAGCGTCTCCCAAGGCAGCTTGGCGATTTCGTCGAGCTGCGCGATTGACCCGAGCACGTCCTGGGCGACGGCAAATCGACGCCAGGGCATCCACCCCGGAAACGCCACGTCGACCACCATCAGCACCTTCTGCTCCGGCGCACTGATGAAAATGTTGCCAGGAAGGTGCGCGTTGCCGTGATAGGACAGGTCCAAACGCTTGCCGCCGACCTCCAGCGTGTACTTGTCCTTGAAGGTAACCGTTGGCAGCGGACGGTCCGGATCGTTGTCGCGCTTGAGCAGCCGAGCCGTCTCCTCCTGAGCGATGATGATCGGCTTTCCGCCAAGGGCCTTGGTCCCGCCGATGTGGTCCTTGTGCGCATGGCTGTAGATCAGGTGGGTGATCGGCTTGTCGGTAACCTCTGCGATGGCCTTGGGCAGGTTGGCGGCGTAGTTGGGCGGAGTGTCGACAACGACAACGCCCTTGTCGTAGACCAGGAACATCGACTGGTAGATGTTGTCCGTCACCATGTACAGCCCGTTCCCAAGATCCTGCAGACGATAGCCCTTCGCAGGATCGACCTCTGGCCCGCGTGCGCTGGCCGGTACGTCAAAATGCTTCCCGATTCGGACGCCGATCGGCGCGATCTTCGGCATGTTCGCGTACGGCACGTGCCCGGGCGCGCCCGGCTCGTCCGCAGTGGACTCCTGTTTCATGGGCTCCTGGGCTTTGGCTGGCTCGGCCGGGGCCGGCGCCCTCGTGCACGCCGCAAGCCCCGAAAGGGCCGCCAAGGCAAGAATTCCGAAATGATGGTTCGTATTCATGACGGGCCCCTCCTGGGAGCCCCTCCGATCTCACCAGACCCAAATCGTCTGGGCGATTGGACCTTAGTATCAATACGAACGCATCGACCTGTTCGGCGACCCAACTCCGGGATTCCAGGATGGATGGAGGGTTCGGGCATCGTTGCATCACCCGGGAGGGTGATCATCAGCTAGGTCGCCGTCGGCTACACGTAATTTTGGATGGACAACTCAAGGCGGCGCAGTCTGACATGCGCTCTCGACATATATGGGAATCGTAAAGGCAAAAGAAGCACCGCAGTCGTCGTTGCATTGGGCCCAAATTCGCCCTCCGTGGCTATCCACGATGGATCGGCTTACCGCCAAGCCGACGCCCATGCCCTCGCGCTTCGTGGTGTAGAAGGCATCGAAGAGCCGCTCTGAAACGTCCCGATCCAACCCAGTACCGACGTCTCTCACCGTCAGGCGAACGGTCGCATCCCCATCGCACTCGGTTGTGACTGTGAGCAACCTCGGACGGTCGTGAACGTCACTCATGGCCTCCGCTCCATTGCGCAGGAGGTTCATGACAACCTGCTGGAGCTGGACGCGATCGCCGCCGACTCGCGGCGCCGAGTTATCGAAATCGGTTCGCACGCTCACGCGCATCTTGTCGAGATCGTCCTTGAGCATGGCGATGACCTCCGCCGCCGCCGCGTTGAGGTCAATCGCTTTGATCATGGGAGGACTTCTGCTGAACAGCGACCGGAGCCTCGCAACTACTTCGGCCGCACGATTTCCATCTCGGATGATCCTCTGCGCGGATTCGCGGGCACCTGATACTTTGGGCGGATCCGAGGCCAGCATGCGCAGGCAAGTTGCGGCGTTCGTGACGATTCCCGACAGCGGCTGATTGATTTCGTGCGCGATCGACGCCGTCAGGGCGCCCAGACTCAAGATCCTGGCGACGTGCGCTAGTTCGGAACGGGCCTCATTGAGCGCTGCTTCAGCGAGCCGGCGCTGCGTGATGTCGAGGACCGCGCCGATGTACTCGATCTGCCCCGAATAGTCGGCCCGATGTGCGATTACGTGCACGTGCTTGATGGACCGGTCCGGCATCAACAACCGGTGCTGGTACTCGAAGCTAGTCGCACCGCTGCGCGCGGCTTCAATCAGTCGCTCCAACAACTGGATGTCGTCCGGGTGAACACGTGCCGTGGAGTTCTCGACCGTGATGGGTGTACCCGGCTCAAATCCGAAGATCCGGTACAGCGGCTCCGACCAGGCAATCTCGCCCGTGGCGACGCACCAGGAGAAGTTGCCCATCCTGGCAAGGTGCTGGACTTCCGCGAGGAAGGCTTCGCTTCGTCGGAGTTCGGCCTCCGCATTCTTGCGATCATCGATGTCGGTATTGATGCCGCACCATTTGACGATTCGTCCGCAGTTATCCCGTAGAGGACTCGCGCGAAACAGGAACCAGCGGTAATGGCCATCATGACGACGCAGCCGCGCTTCGGCTTCACCGGCCTGCTCGGACTCCCGCATTCCTTTCCAGGTAGCAGCCAACTCCACCCGGTCATCCGGATGCACGGAGTCCTGCCAGCCTCGGCCCGTCATCGCTTCAAACGGGCGGCCCACGTAGTCTAGGTAGTGTCGATTGAAGAAGTCGGGCGATCCATCGGGCCCTGCCGACCATGCCATCGCAGGAATGCTGTTGATGAACTCTTCGAGATTCCGCTCTCGAGCGGCGGAATTTCCAACCGCGCTCCTTCTATCAGGGTTTTCGGCAGGCCGATCCGTGACCCGTGGGCCTTTGACTTCGTTGGCTACGCCGCACCACATGGTGATATGACAGGCGTCATCGCGCACCGGCGACGCCTCGATCCGAAACCTGCGCAGTCGCCCATCGGCGCGCCGCAGTCGCGCTTCCATATCGCCGGGAGCGCCAGACGCGAGTATCGATCGCCAGCGCTCGCGAATCTTCGGGATGTCAGCCGAGTCGACAGCAGTTTGCGTCCCCCATGTACCGGGAGCACAGAATGCCAACCCGGTGTAGTCGATCCAGCACCGATTAACGAAATCGATGCGGCCATCGGGAAGCGCGGTCCATGCCATCGTCGGCAAAAAATCCAACAAACCGACAATATCGCTCGCCGTTGCCAGCAAAAGAACGTCTTGCAGCATTGGAGTGATCCACGAAAGGTCTACGTGAACTCACCGCCCGATGCAGTGGCGCGGGACGCCGAATCCTCCGGCGACTCTGCAATTTTCCCATTTTTCGTCGGCCGCAGGCAACGGAGGACAGCAATATCTCAGGCATGTTTCTTGCCAACGGAGGCGTCGGCACGGACCTAGCACCGAGCGAAAATGAATGCGCTAACAAGCGGGGGCATCCGGTGGCGCGGGTGACTGGCGCAGCCTAAGTGCCAGCGCCATGCTGAACAAGTCGGCCAGCGAACGCGCACCCATCTTGTGCATCACCTTTCCCCGATGGGCTTTCACGGTGATCTCGCTGATACCGAGCTCGCTGGCGACCTGCTTGTTCAACAGACCCGATAGCACGAGGGTCATTACCTGTCGTTCGCGGCGACTGAGGGTTGCATAGGCCCGGTGGATACTCGAGGCTTCCGCCGCATCCGCAAGCACCTGCCGACTCAGTTCGATGGCGTCCGTCACGGCTCGCAGCAGTGCATCGGTGTCCAGCGGCTTGGTCAGAAACTCGATTGCCCCTGCCTTCATGGCCCTCACCGTCATCGGAACGTCACCACATCCGGTTATGAATACGATCGGAAGTTCGGCGCGATCGTCTGCTATCCGCTGCTGGAGTTCGAGGCCATTGAGGTCCGGCAGCGACACATCGAGCACGAGGCAGCCAGGCACCTGGGCGTGCGGCGTGGCGAGGAAGTCCCAGGCCGATGTGAACGGCTGCACACACAGTCCAGCAGTCTCGAGAAACGATTTGAGCGACTCGCGCACCGAGACATCGTCGTCGACGACGTAAACGATCGGCTCTGCTTGGAGAGTCGGCGATCGCAGTTCTGCCTCGACGCGCCTAGAACCCGACATCGCTCACCCCGCTGGTGCGTCCGTCGCGACCTTCAGGGCAGATAGCAACTCCGCATCACTGAACGGCTTGAACAGGCATGCCCGTGCACCGTGTGCCAGCAACTTCGCACGAAGGGCTTCGTCCCTTCGTCCGGTGATGAAGACGATGGGCGTGTTGTTCCCGCGCGCTCGCAGCTCGATCAACAATTCGAAGCCTCCCATTCCTGGCATGAAAGCGTCGAGGATCAGGCAACGGGTCTCGTTGACGAAATCGGATGCCAGAAATGTCTCGGCGGAAGGGAACACGCTGACCGCGTACCCGCATTCCCTCACCAGCTCAGGCAAGGACTCACGGATAGACTGATCGTCATCGACCACCGTGACTAACATGATCTGTCCGTAGTTGACCTTCTGTAAAGTCGGGCCCCCATCGAGCGCAGGATGCCTGCCCCAAGCTTCGTCCGTCCACAGTACTTTGGTGTCGACCTTAGCCACGCGTTGGCACGGCTCATGCTACGCACCCGACGCGACCTATACCAATGTGCAATCGACTTGCCGCGATGATGCGCGTCTGATGGATGCGCACGTGGTGCAAATGGAATTGCGAGCAATGCCGCGCCCGACGACCTGTGCGGGCGCATCTGCATCCGCATCTCGTGCTCGGCGCGAATCGCGGGCGTGGGCTTCCGTTACTCACGCAAAGGACAAACCTATGACATTCAAGACTTCGCTGCCACCACCCACGGGGGACGAGCGCTGCATTCCGCCTGATCGATCATGCGGTGCAGTTCCACCGTCGCCGGCTCGGCGCCACTTCCTTCGTACTGCTGCCGTGCTCTCTGCCGGCCCCCTTGCACTTCCTTTTCTCTACGCCAATACCATGAACACGTTCGACACCGAAACCCGTGCCGCCGAGGGGCTCGCCACGCGCCAGGCGGCTGACGACGGAGCCATCCGTCGGTTCACCTTCCATGCGCCACAAGAGGAGCTGGATGAGCTCCGCCGGCGCGTTTCCGCCCCGCGCTTGCCTGAAAAGGAAACCGTAAAAGATCCATCTCAGGGCGTGCAGCTCGCGACAGTTCAGAATCTCGCCCGTTACTGGGCGACCGATTACGATTGGCGCAAGGCCGAGGCCAAGATCAACGCGCTACCGAATTTTGTTACGGAGATCGACGGACTCGACATTCACTTCATCCACGCTCGGTCGAAGCATGAAAATGCCATGCCGCTCATCGTCACCCACGGCTGGCCAGGGTCGATCATCGAGCAAATGAAGATCATTGACCCGCTGATCAATCCAACCGCGCATGGCGGAAAGGCATCAGACGCTTTCCATGTGGTCATTCCGTCCCTGCCGGGCTACGGGTTCTCCGGCAAGCCGACCGACCCGGGTTGGGGGCCAGATCGCATCGCGAAAGCGTGGGTTACGCTCATGAAACGTCTTGGGTACTCCCGGTTCGCGGCCTCAGGCGGCGATTGGGGCGCAATGGTCACCGATGTGATGGCCGCGCAGGCACCTCCTGAGTTGGTCGGCGTCCATCTCACGTGGCCTTTCATGGTGCCTCCGGAGATCGACAAGGCCGTCCAAAGCGGTGGTCCGCTGCCGGCGGGTCTGTCGGCGGAAGAGCGGCTGGCATGCGAGCGACTGGGTGCCTTGTACCAGCATGGCTTGGGCTATGCCCAAGAGATGTCGACTCGTCCGCAGACGATGTATGCGATCGCCGATTCTCCTGTTGGCCTGGCCGCATGGATAATCGACCACGATGACCGCAGCTATGCTCTGATCTCGCGGGTGTTCGCAGGTGGGTCCGAAGGGCTCACACGAGACGATATCCTCGACAACATCACCCTGTACTGGTTGACAAACACGGCTGTCTCGTCAGCTCGCATCTATTGGGAGAACAAGTCCGCTTTCTTCGCCGCAAAGCACGTGATGATCCCGGTCGCCTTCAGCGCATTTCCGGACGAAGTTATCCAGGCTCCTCGGAACTGGGCGGAGAAAGCCTATCCCAAGCTTGTCTACTATAAAAAGCATGACAAAGGCGGCCACTTTGCGGCGTGGGAGCAGCCCGAGCTCTACACGGAAGATGTTCGCGCGGCATTCAGATCGCTGCGGCAGTGACAGGATTAGCATGTCAGCGATATTGGTGCCGCCCTTTTCGTAGTCGCACAGAACAGGGCTCCCCGGCGGGGGTGGCCAGGGCTCGATGAGCCCGGCAACGTGCGCTGAGGTTTTCTGATACTCGGCGACGGAATTGGGTCGTGTCTCAATCGACACGTAATCCGTTGCCTTTTTGCTCCATTGCAGGAAGGAGCTGAGAACATGAAAGGCGCAATTGCGACGACAATTGCCCTGGCGGGACTGATTCTGGTTGCTCTCGCAACCAGCGCAGCCATATCCGTGCAGGACAAGTACACGGTTAAAGTCAAAGACGGACTCGCCATTTCGGAGTTCAAAGGGTACGAGTCATGGGAGGCGATCAACATCAGTCACAATGGATCGCTCATGGCTGTGATCCTCGGAAACAAGGCGATGATTGATGCATACAGGGCGGGCATTCCCGGGAATGGGAAGCCATTCCCTGACGGCGCCAGAATGGCGAAGATTCATTACAACGCCATAAAGAACGAGGCGGCCCCTAATCAACCTTTTGTGGGCGGATCCCTGCATGACGTCGACTTCATGGTGAAGGACAGCAAGCGATTCGCGGACGGAAATGGATGGGGCTACGCTGCGTTCAAGTACGATCCAGCGTCAAAAACCTTCAAGCCAGCAACCACGGCAGACAACCCACCACAGGGAAATGATGCGAAATGTGGTGTGGCATGCCATACGGCGGCGAAGAATCGCGATTATGTATTCACGTCTTATGGCCTAAGGTAAGGATGAGGAGACTGTCGCCTTCGGAGAACTGGGGCGATGGTTTCAATGCGGCGCAGTCAACTGCATCTGTTGGGGGGCTGGATTCCTTGCTCCTCGGGAATTTCGTTCGCAACACGCATCGGGGACGACCCTGACCGTCACCAGACTGCTTCGCTCAGTGGCTTTGAACTCGTCGCTGTAACGGTGGATCTTGCGCAGGCCAAGTTTGGCCATCTGGCGCAGGTTGCGCCCGGCCATCATGAGGACGTACCGCAGCGCGGCGGCCGGGTTTTGGTAGCGCCGGCTCTACAGCGTGCCGGCGTCTCTACCAGGGACTTAGGCGGCGGTCAGCATGTTCGGGGCGAAGCTGCGACTCGATCGCACCACTCTATGTCCTCGAAACTGGTCCGCCGCCTGAGATCACGCTACCGGGATCGTAGGCTCGTCGATCAGGCTTGCGTCACCGCCCCGGATGGGGCCAATGGCCCATGCATTCAGCTCGTGTGGAATGCCGAGCCTGATCGCGCTCACCTGGTCGAGTCGGGCGAATTGCGCCGGGGTCAGCGTCACGTCCAGCGCGCCCAGGTAGTCGTCAAGCTGCTCGACGCTGCGCGGGCCGATGATCGGCACGTACGCCGTGGCCGCCCGCGCGCCCTGCTGCCGCATCCAGGCGATGGCGACATGGGAGGCCGGCACACCGAGCTCGGCCGCGACTTCGAGGACGGCGTCGACGATCGCGGACTTCTGCGCGGTTTCCTCGAAGAACCCGATGGCCTTGAGGTCGCTGATCCGGCCGGTGCCGCCCTGGCGGTACTTGCCGGTCAGCAGACCGCCGCCGAGCGGGCCCCACAGCGCCGCGCCCAGGCCAAGCGCCTGCGCCATTGGCAGCAGCTCCCGCTCGGCGGTGCGCTCGACCAGGCTGTATTCGACCTGGATACCGATGACCGGGGACCAGCCGCGCAGCTCCGCGACGGCGGCCGCGCGCGACACCCGCCAGGCGGGGAAGTTCGACAGCCCGAAATAGCGGATCTTTCCGGCGCTGACCAGGTCGTTCAGGCCGCGCAGGATCTCCTCCATCGGGGTCAGGTCGTCGGGGGCGTGCACCCAGTACATGTCCAGGTAATCGGTGTTCAGGCGGCGCAGGCTGGCCTCGAGGGCCTGCACCATGTACCGGCGGCTGTTGCCGGTGTTGGTGACGGTCTGCGGTCCGACGCCGTTCATGCTGTATTTGCCCGCAAGCACAAAGTGGTCCCGGTCGGCACCCAAGAACGAGCCGAGCAGCTGCTCGGATTCGCCGGCCTGATAGTTCTCGGCGGTGTCGATGAGCGTGCCGCCGGCTTCGGCGAACCGGTCGAAGATCTTGCGGGCCTCGGCGGGCTCGGAGCCGGGGCCCCAGCCGCCACCGGCGCGCCAGCCAGTGCCGAAGTTGGCGGTGCCGAGGCCGTACTCGGATACGCGCAGGCCGTTGTTGCGCCCGAAGGTGGTGTATCGCATGGGTGGAGATTTCCTGGGTCGAGTAGAGGAGCAATTTGCATTGCGACAACGTGGACGCCAGTTCTTGGCGCCGCCGAGGAAGTAACCACGGCGGCACTGGTCAAACTGGCCGTGCGGGAAGGTGTGTCGGGTCAGCGGGGGACGGTCACGACGATCTTGCCGACCTGGGATCCGGACTCGAGACGACGGTGGGCCCCGACGATGTCCTCCAACAGGAAGACGGAGTCGATAACCGGTCGCAGGGTCTTGCGGGCAAGGCCATCAATGACCCAGTCGACGGCGACCTTGCGGCGTTCCATGTCGGTGGTGAGATCCCAGAGCTTGTAGCCGCGGATGGTCAGGCTCTTGTTGATCAGCCCCATCACCGGCACCGTCGTGGCTTCGCTGCTCAGCACACCGTAGAGGATCACGATCGCGCCGGGCGCGGCGGCGCCAATCAAGCCCGCCAGAGCAGGTCCGCCCACGGGGTCGAAGATGACTCGCGCGCCGCGACCGCCGGTGAGCTCGTTCACGCGAGTGGCCACGTCTTCCTCGCCCATGACGACCACTGCCTCGGCGCCTTCGTCCAGCAACCGCTGGCGCTTGGCGCTGGTGCGGGTCAGCGCTACGGGCCGGGCCCCCACGCTGCGGGCCACCTGGATCGCGGCCAGCCCGACGCTGCTGGAGGCGGCCGGGATGAGCACCGCGTCACCGGCCTTCAGGCCCGCGGTCTCGATGAGGGCGCCGTAGGCGGTCAGGTACTGCCCCCACAGGGCCGCAGCTTGCTCCCAGGACAGTGAGTCGGGGTGCCTGGTCACCGCGGTGGCGGGCGCGATGGCCAGCTCGCCGTGGATGGGGTAAGCGGTGGGACTGAAGCAGGGGATCATGCTGACGGCATCGCCGACGGTGAAACCTTCGACGTCCGGGCCGATGGCGTCGACCTCACCGGAGGCCTCCCATCCGATACCGGAAGGAAGCGCCACGCTGCGGTTGTTGCGGAGCATGGCATCCCCTCGGTTCAGCCCGAGAGCCCTGGTGCGGACGCGGATCTCGCCCTGTCCGGGTTCGCGGACCTCGATGTCGTCCAGGGTCAGGACCTCGGGGCCGCCGGTGGCGTGAAATCGGACGATCTTGCTCATATGAGTGGTCTTGCCTTTCAAGTCTGTGGAAGGAAGCGACAGCCCAGCGGTCGGCCGTCACAAGGTGATTTCGGGCACCTTGTCGAGCTCCTGTTGGTCTGCGCTCTTGTCCGTCTGCGCAGTTGCCCGGCCGCGCCCCAGCGTTCCGGACAGGGCGGCGAGCAGGCCGATGGCCGCAAGCACGGTGACGGTGGTCATGGCGGGGGTGAAACTGGCGAGCAGGGCGTCGGGCCCGCTCTTGCCTTCGTTTCCCGCGGTGAGGACCGCGGTGACGATGGCGAGGCCGATCGCGCCACCGATCTGCATGGAGGTGTTCAGCAGGCCGCCGGCCAGGCCTTGTTCGTGGTCAGGGATTCCAGAGGTGCCGTCGATCTGGAAGGACGCGAACGCCAGTGTCATGCCGATGCTGAGCAGGAGCATGCTGGGCAGCACACCCACGGCGTAGGGGTGGTCCCGGCCGATGGCCAAGAAGAGCGCGTAGGCGGCCACGTGTGTGCTGACGCCGGCGATGATGCTGCGCGAGGTGCCGAATCGTGCGATCAGGTGCGGAATGCGCGGCGCGGCGAGAGTGACAATGGCGGCAGCGGGAAGGAAGCCGAGCGCGCTCTGCAGCGCCGACCACCCCAGCACTTGCTGGAAGTACAGCGTCACCACGAACTGGTAGCCGACGTAGGCGCCGAAGAACACCGACAGGCCCACGTTGGCACGCACCAGGGAGCCGGAGCGCAGGATGCCCAGACGGATCAGCGGCTGCGCGCCGCGGAGTTCGATGGCCACGAAAGCGGCCAGCAGTGCGGCTGCGAGCCCGAACTGCACCAGCGTGCTCGCCGTGGTCCACCCCTTCTGCGGCGCTTCGACCACGACGTAGACGAGCAGCAGCATTCCGGAGACCAGGGTGAGTGCGCCGGGCAGGTCGTAGCTGCCGACGGTGCGCGGGCCGTCCTTGGGCAGGACGCGGATGGCCGCTGCCAGGGCGATCAGCGCCACGGGCACCGGCAGGAGGAATGTCCAGCGCCAGCCGAGCTCAGTCAGTACACCGGACAGCACCAGGCCGCTTGAGAAGCCGCTGGCACCCATGAGCGTATAGATCCCGATCGCCTTGTTGCGGGCCGGTCCCTCGGCGAACGTAGTCGTGATGATGGACAGCGCCGCGGGTAGGGTGAACGCTGCGGACACGCCCTTCAGGAAACGGGCGACGATCAGAAGGTTCCCGTCATCGACCAGGCCGCCGACCAGTGAGGTCAGGGCGAAGACGGCGACCGCCACCAAGAAGACACGGCGGCGGCCGAGGATATCGGCGGCGCGTCCGCCCAGCAGCAGAAAGCCGCCGTAGCCGAGGACATAACCGCTGACGATCCATTGCAGTGCGCTTGTGGACAGTCCGAGGTTGGCCTGGATTGACGGCAGGGCGACACCCACCATGTTCACGTCCAGCGCGTCGAGGAACCCGACGATCGAGACGGTGAGCAGGATCGCCCACAGGCGTGCGTTCCATTTGGGCGCGGAGGTGGGCTGGGGCGATGGTGCGGGAGGATTCATGCCGATACAGGCTGGCATGCACGCGCATTAAATGCAAAGGCATAAAATGTTTTCACATATAATTCTTGCGCATTAAATGTCGTTGCATGCTATGCTCGCCAGCATGGATGCAGGCGACGAGGGGCAACTGATCAAGGAGTGGCACGATCTCGTGGCCCGGCATGCTGTGGTGCACCAGACCTTGGAGCGCGACTTGCAGGTCCGGCACGGCATCGGCGTCAGCGAGTTCGAAGTTCTCGAAGCCCTTGCCTCCCGTGAGAACGTCCAGTGCCGCGCCCAGGACCTCACCAACGTCGTGCACCTCAGCCAGAGCGCCGCAAGCCGGCTGATCGCCCGAATGGAACGCGACGGCCTCGTCGAGCGCGTCATGTGCGGATCCGACCGCCGCGGCGTCCTCGCCGTCCTCACCGACAAGGGCCGCAAGCTTCACCTGTCGGCCCAACCCACGCACCGCTCCGTACTCGCCAGAACTCTTCGAGAGACAAGTTGACGGCCGTCCAGGTCTAGGAGTGTCCTGAAGATCTTGAAATTGGGCCACTGATCAGTGGCGGTCAGATGATCACCCTGGGTCGGTCTGGGCGATCAATCTCGGTGGACGCAAAAAGATTCCGCCGGGTAGTTGACGGGAATTGTTTGGGCACATCCATTGCCGGTACACCCGCCGCGCCACGATGCGGCATAACGCAAGGGTGTAGCAATGGCACGATCAATAGAACCGCTGAAGCTTAGTCTTCAGCACATCGCCGAATCGACCGGCGAGAGCATCCCGACCATCCTACGCAGCAATCGCGGCCGGCCACTTGGAAACGTTCCTTGTTGGTCGCCGTCGCTTTGCACGTCCCGCTGCCGTGCGGGCATGGGTTGACCATCTGGAGGCCCAGAGCAAGGCCGGCCGTCCTGTGGTCTACCGGCCCCGTAGTGGCGAAGTTGGCAGGGGAGGTGCCCAAGATGAACGCGCCTGACTCCCACCACCTGCGGGCGCAGCTGACCGACATCGGCGACTGGCTCTCCGCGGCCCTGAGTGACCTCGCGCGAGATCCTGAGCCCTTCCGGTGCGAGGTCATGACAATCCAGCTTGAGGGCGTGCGCCGGCACGTCCTGAGGCTTGCTGAGGCCATTTCCGCGGAGCGAGGCCATGGGCAATGAGCCCGGCAATCGCATTTCCGAGAAAAAACGCGCGCGCTTCACGGGCCGCGGCAAGGGGCCACCGTTCCTGTCGATGTATCACCGGGTCACGGACTCTGATGAATTCGGCCGGCTGTCCGGGAACGCCACGCGGGTGGCGCAGCCAAGGTACGGTTGCAGGCGCGAAGCGCGAACTTCTGGACGCCGGCTGGATCATCGAAACCCGGAAGGGCGGGAAGCACCTCTGCAGCCTGTACGCAATCTCGTGGTATCCGGTCGACGAAAGCGGCAAGCACATGGAGCCGGCGACAACGACCGCGCCCGATCTATGGAAAAAACCCAATCGCTAGTCGCTATGCGGAGCAATGTAGTCGCTATGCGGAGCAATTGGTCAATGAATTGCTACGCATGGCGACCACGGTAGTCGCTATGCGTAGCAGTCGGGCTGTTTTCCGCGCCTCAATTGGTCGCTATGTGCACACCCTTCTAGATATCTACCAAGCAGGGCGGGCTTTCGGTGCTTGGGCTTCCGCATCACCGGACGCGAGCAGGGCGCTTCCTGTGAGCGCCTGGGAGGGGGCGGGCGAAAAGTTCATGCAGGAGTCACCACGACACGCGCCCCTAGCCGATTTATCGCAGTCGCGAAATTGGAAAAAGGGGGTGTTCCGAGTCGAACGCCCAGCGTCCATTTAAGCGCGCAGCGGCGCGTTAACCCATCACTTAGGAGGAAATCACCATGCGAGGCCGCAAACCCAAGCCCACGCACCTGAAACTGCTCAACGGCAACCCCGGCCGCCGGCCAATCAACCGCGCTGAGCCCTTGCCCAAGGGCGACCTACACGAAGCGCCGGAGTGGCTGTCCGATTCGCAGAGGGCCGGCTGGGCGTATGCCATTGCGAGCGCGCCCGCCGCCTTACTGAAGCGGATCGATCGCGCGCTGCTAACCATATGGGTCGTTGCCGAAGACCTACACCGCGAGGCGTCCGAGGCGATCAATGCCAATGGCGCCATCATCACCACACGCAATGGCGAGCGCGCGCAAAACCCTTACATGGCGGTGATGAACCGGCAGGTTCCGGTGATGCTGAAGGCGGCGAGCGAGCTGGGTTTTACCCCGGCGTCACGCTCTCGCATCCAACTGCCTGACGGCGACGGAAAGAAGCCCGGAGGTCCTTTCGCGCAATTCAAGCCCGATTAGCGCGCGCTGGAGGAGCACGATAAATGAACAGCTTTAGTCATCGTCGGGCACCCGCCCCGCGCTTCGCGGGCGAGCGAATCAAATCTCTGAGCAAAGATCAAATCCCAAGCCCGGTAGGGCTCGCGACGGCGATTGGGTGCTAGCGACCTACTACGGAACGGCCCGCGCGCATTCCCTCTGCAACTGCAGCCTCCGACGTGTCAAAGGTGTTGTCATGATCCTTGATGGTGGGAAGCCACTTGCCATTAGGGGTTTGAATTTCAACCGTATATGTCCACGCATGAGGGCCGAGATAACGTGAGTTGGACACGATCAAATAACCGTTGTAGTTCTCTTGATCGCTAGTGCTTGGCGGAATCATTCGTTTTCCTTGTTAATGTCCGGCCGCTTCCATGGAGTCGATTAGCTCTTCCCATTTGCGCTTACATTCTTCGGCGGTCTCATGCAGCATGTGCTCAATGTGACCGTAAGACATGTAGATCTTGAATGAGTGCCAATCCCTTGTCTTGCCGTCTCTCGGGTCGGTGGCTTGAACCGTTCCTTCAACCCATTCCACGGTCGCGATCTGCGCAAGGTTGAATTGCTTGTTTTGGACGATGAACACGCTGCCTCCTTGGTGGACTTAACTAGCGACGGACGAGAACAGCCCAGGCGCTCCCGGGCTGACGAGCCTTCCAGCATCAAACCCGTCCTTGGTCAATACGGGATAGCAGTCAATATGGCCGCCGTTCCTCAGGCGATCCAAGTACTTTCCCAGAGTGCTTCCGTCTTCCGTCAGGATCGTGACCGTTCGAGTCCGCTTTGCTTGTGCCATGAGCTTTACGTCAGCCGCCAGGCATAGCCGGTCGTCGCCGTTGGCTCTCGGAGACAGCACTTCACCCAAGCGGGCCGCTTCCTGTCCGTCATCGAAGTTGAAAGGCACGACGCGGAAGTTGTGGAGCCCAAGGGGACTCACTGGCATCTTGCGCTCGAACTCGGCCACGACAAGCGACGATAGGAGCATCGGGATTTGCAACCGGATTGCTTCGCGAAAATATGCCTTAGCGGTTTCGTGATGCGCTCGCTTTGGATCGGCATAGGCGATAAGGAAACTCGTATCGAGCATTACAGGGCGTGCCGTCACTCCTTACCCCCTCGAATCTTCCTGACCCAATCAGCCGCATCCCCAACGTCTTTCCATGCGGCCTGGCCGGCTTCAATGAGCTTTTGGTACTCGTCTTCATCGATGCGCGGATCGTAGCTTGCAAAGCTAATGAACCGGGCGTTCCGCATTTCGCCGGTCACCAGGTCTTCTTCAAGTTCGACGCGCATCACCACGGCGTGATAGACCGGGTTTAGCTCTTGTTCGCGCACTTGTTCGCGCGTCGCGTCGATCTTCAGTGCGGACCCGTCTTCCAACCGCAAGTGGATGTTGGCTGCAGTTGCGCCGCCAAAGTCTTCAACGATGCCAACCAAGTACCGTTCTACATGCACCCAGTTTGATTCAATTTCTCGGGTAAAAAAGGTATTAGCGTTGATCGCTACAACGTTGACGTTGGTGGAGTCTGCGATGCGAAAGGTGCGGGTGGGGCGCTTCAAGGCATCGATACGCCACTTTTCGGCGACCGATGCACGTTTTGCGTCAACGCCGTCTAGACGGCCCTTGGACAGTTTCTCAATGTCGCCCCAGATGGCTAGTCCTTCGGGTAGTGGCTCGTGCGATTGGAGGGCAAACGAACCCTCGACTACCGAGACCAGCAAGTCCGATGTGTCAACTTCTTTGTCGTCGCCACGGATGAAGGTAGCGACATCCTTGACAAATTCTTTCAGCAGCCCAAGGGGCACCGTCTCCGGGGTCACGTTATGACCTTCGGCCCGGTCGGACACAGAGAACAGAAGCTTCCGTTGCTTTGCCATGAGGAACCAGCCTAGCCGCCACTAAGCGGCTGAACAATAGAGGGCTCATAGGGATACGCCGCGCCCGTCTAGCAGGTTGCGACCGTAGTCCTGCCGCTGCTGGCATATTGCTGGCACGAAAAAACCGCCCTGAGGCGGTTTCGTCGTAAAACCTTTGTTTTATTGGTCGGGGAGACAGGATTTGAACCTGCGACTTCTACGTCCCGAACGTAGCGCTCTACCAGGCTGAGCTACACCCCGACGGCAGAGCCCGGCATTCTAAAGGCGGCTCTCACTTCGGGCAAGAGGTCAGATGCCATGAAGCGGGAAACAGGGCCCTGCGGCCCACCGCCAGTTAAACTGTGACGCCGCGCTTCAGCGCCGGACCTGCCTTGTCGAGCCCCGATTTCCGGGACCACAGATACTGGAGCACCGTTTGATCAAGCCGCGTACCCCGCCCGGGGTCATGGAGCTGCTGCCTCCTGACCAGATCGCCTTCCAGCGCATGCTGGACGTGATCCGCCGCAACTACGAACGTTTCGGCTTCCTGCCGGTGGAAACGCCGGTGATGGAGCTTTCCGATGTCCTCCTGACCAAGACCGGTGGCGAGACCGAGCGGCAGGTGTATTTCGTGCAGTCCACGGGCGCGCTGGGCAAGGCGACGGAAGGCGGGCAGGGCGAAGGCCTGCCTGAACGCGCCATGCCGGAGCTGGCGATGCGCTTCGACCTGACCGTACCGCTGGCGCGCTATGTCGCCGAACACGAGCACGATCTCGCGTTCCCGTTCCGCCGCTACCAGATGCAGCGCGTGTACCGCGGCGAGCGCGCCCAGCGTGGCCGCTTCCGCGAGTTCTACCAGTGCGACATCGACGTGATCGGCAAGGATTCGCTGAGCGTGCGTTTCGATGCCGAGATCCCCGCCGTCATCCATTCGGTGTTTTCCGAACTGGACATCGGCGCCTTCACTATCCAGATGAACAACCGCAAGCTGATGCGCGGTTTCTTCGAGGCGCAGGGCGTCGCCGATGGCGAACTGCAGGCGCTGGTGCTGCGCGAGGTCGACAAGCTCGACAAGCGCGGCGAGGAGCACGTGCGCGCGACGTTGGCGGGCGAAGGATTCAACCTCCCGGCCGAGGCCATCGACCGCATCATGGCCTTCGTGAAGGTGCGTTCCGCCTCGCACGCCGACGCGCTGGCGCAGCTGGATGCGCTGGGCGATGGCAACGACGCGCTGCGCGAAGGCGTCACCGAACTGCGCGAGGTGCTGGAGCTGGTGCGCGCCATGGGCGTGCCGGAATCGAACTACGCGCTCAATTTCTCCATCGCGCGTGGCCTCGACTACTACACGGGCACGGTTTACGAAACCACGCTGGACGACTATCCGCAGATCGGTTCGATCTGCTCGGGTGGACGTTACGAGAATCTCGCCAGCCACTACACAAAGTCGAAGTTGCCGGGCGTCGGCATTTCGATCGGCCTGACGCGCCTGTTCTGGCAGTTGCGCGAAGCGGGCCTGCTGGGTAGTGCCACCGACAGCACCGTGCAGGCGCTGGTGACCCAGATGGACCCCAAGCACCTGCCGCATTGCCTGGCGGTCGCCAACGACCTGCGCCGCGCCGGTTTCAACACCGAAGTGGTCATGGAGCCGGGCAAGCTGGCCAAACAGTTCAAGTACGCCGACCGCGCCGGCATCCGCTTCGTGATCGTGCTGGGCGAGGATGAAATCGCCAACGGCACGGTGACGGTGAAGGACCTGCGCCGCGAAGACCAGTTCACCATCACCCGCCACGAACTCGTGAGCGCCTTGCGCGTGGAACTCGCGCAGGCCGAGGTATTGCAGGGGACGCACGCATGAAACCGATCCGCCTCGATGGACGCTCGCTCACGCGTGCGCAACTGGTTGCGGTCGCGCATGGCGCGGCCGTGGAGCTGGCTGTTGATCAACTGCCCGCCGTACAGCGTGCGGCCGACTTCCTTGCCGAACAGGCCCGCCGCGAAGAACCGATCTACGGCGTGAACACCGGCTTCGGCAGCAATGCCGACAAGCTGCTGGGGGCGCATCGCCTGCGCGACCAGCTGCCGGGGGCGCAGCCGGAAGCGGAGACGCTGCACGAGGAACTGCAGCGCAACCTGATCGTCACCCATGCCGTATGCGTGGGCGAGCCATTCGCGCCGGAAGTGGTGCGGGCGATGTTGTGCATCCGCATCAACACCCTGATGCGCGGGCACTCGGGCATCCGCGTGGAAATCCTGCAGGCGCTGACCGCGTTGCTCAATGCCGGCGTGGTGCCGGTGGTGCCGCAGTTGGGTTCGGTGGGCGCCAGTGGCGACCTCGCGCCGCTGTCGCACCTGGCGATCGTGCTCCTCGGCGGTGGCGAGGCGTTCTTCCAGGGCGAACGGCTACCCGGTGGCGAAGCGCTGGTGCGCGCCGGATTGCAGCCGGTGAAGCTGTCCTACAAGGAAGGCCTCGCGCTCAACAACGGTACGGCGCAGATGCTCGCGACCGGCGTGCTCGCGCTGGCCCAACTGGAGGCACTGGTCGAAACCGCGGATCTCGCCGCGGCGATGACGATCGACGCCTTCGCCGGTCGCCTCGGTGCGTTTGCCGAAGAAGTGCACGCGCTGCGTCCGCATCCGGGCCAGGTCGAAACCGCCACCAACCTGCGCCGCCTGCTGGAAGGTTCGACGCTCAGCGATATCGCCTACCACCTGGTGCCACGGTTCCGTCAGTGGCAGCCGGAAAGCTGGGATACGCCAACGGCGCAGCAGCTGCGTTTCGACATCGGCTGGGATTGGGTGCCGTTCTCCCAGCGCCACGGCCGCGAGAAGTTCTACCAGCGCTTCCGTCCGTTCCGCGGCGGCAAGAAACACCAGCCGCAGGACAGCTACTCGCTGCGCTGCATCCCCCAGGTGCATGGCGCGGTGCGCGATGCGTTGGCGCAGGCCGCGCGCGTGCTCGACATCGAGCTCAACGCGCTCACCGACAATCCCATCGTGTTCCCCGACGCCAAGGCCGAACACGTCGAGCAGCAGGTGATCTCCGCCGGCCATTTCCATGGCATGCCGTTGGCACTGTCGATGAGCTACGTGAAGGCCGCGATTCCGGTGCTGGCGAGCATTTCCGAGCGCCGCCTCAACAAGCTCGTCGACAGCGCCACCAACGACGGCTTGCCGGGCTTCCTGATCGGTAACGAGGACGGCACCGAGTCCGGCTTCATGATCGTGCAATACACGGCCGCGGCGATCGTCAACGATCTCGCCAGCCGCGCGATGCCGGCATCGGTCTACTCGATTCCGACCAGCGCGAATGCCGAGGACCACGTGTCGATGGGCGCCAACGAGGCGCGCCATGTGCTGGCGATGGCGGACGACCTCGGCAAGGTGCTTGCGCTCGAGCTTTACACGGCCGCGCAGGCGCTGGACCTGCGCCGCGACATGATCAACGCGGCCCGTTCGCTGGCGTCGCGGGCAAATGCCGAAGGGCTGGCCGCCAAGATCCAGGGCGGTCCTCCCGCCGGTACCAGCGAGCGCACCGATTTCCTGGACGAAGTCGAAGCGCTGCGCGTCGAACTGGCGGAGTCCGAACCCTTCCACCCGGGCAATGCGGTTGCCCGCGCGCATGCGGCGATCCGCGAGCGCATTCCGTTCCTGGCGCGCGATCGCGCACTCGACGGTGAAGTCGCCATCGCCGTGCGACTGGTCAAGGAAGGCGTGGTGCTGGCCGCGGCACGCGGCTGACAACCCCAAGGCCTGAGGGGCATGCCCCTCAGGCCGCGAGTGTCCTAACCAACCAACTTGCGCAATACCGCCCGGCTCGGATAATCGCAGCGACCTTGGAGGGCCGCATGCGATCCGTTTTCTTCCTGCTCTTCTCGCTTGTCGCCGTTCCGGCCTGGGCCGATCCCGTTGTTTGCAACGCCGGTGTCGTCTTCGCGGACAGCAACGGGAACGGGAACCGCGATGCCGGTGAGCCAGGCTTGAAGGACATCAAGGTGTCCGATGGCGTGCAGATAGCCGTCACCGCCGGTGATGGCCGTTACTCGTTGCCCGCGGTCGAGGGGCGCACGGTGTTCGTCATCAAGCCGGCCGGCTACCGTTTTCCGTCCCGCGCCGACGGCATGCCGGACTTCTGGCGCCACCTGCGCACGCACGCAGGTCCATCGCTCAAATACGGCGGCATTCCCCCGCAACCGGCGGCATGCCATGACTTCGCTCTGGTACCCCAGGCGCGCGACAAGGACGAGGCCCTGGACGTGCTGGTCTTTTCCGATCCGCAGACCAAGTCGCTGGTCGACGTGGGTTACTACGAGAAAGACGTGATCGCTTCCGTGCTTGGCGGGCAGGCGCATGCGTCGGCCGATGTCGGCATCAGCCTGGGCGACATCGCCCACGACGATCTCGCCCTGTATCCGGCGCTCAATCGCGCCACCGCGAAGCTGGGCGTGCCGTGGCTGCACGTGGCGGGAAACCATGACCTCGACTTCGATGCGCCTCGCGACGAGGACTCGCTGCTGACATTCCGCAATACCTACGGGCCGGATACGTTCGCGTGGGAGGAGCCACAGGCGGTGTTCATCGGGCTCGACGACGTCGTCTACCGGCCTAAGCCGGCGGGCAACTACATCGGCGGGCTGCGCGGGGAGCAGTTCGCGTTCCTTGCCAGTTACCTGGCGACCGTTCCCAGGGACAGGCTGGTGGTGATCGGGGTGCACATCCCTTTCTTCGATGCGGTCGCGGGTAAGGAGACGTTTCGCCATGCGGATCGCGAGCGCCTGTTCGCATTGCTGAAGGACTTCCCGCACGTGTTGCTGCTCAGTGGCCACAGCCATGCCCAGCACCATGTCTTCCATGGCGCGTCCACCGGTTGGCACGGGCCGGCGCCGTTGCATGAGTACAACGTCGGCGCCGCCTGCGGTGCGTTCTGGTCGGGGGTGAAGGATGCGCAGGGCATTCCCGACACCACCATGGCCGATGGCACGCCCAACGGGTTTGCGACGCTGCGGATCGCGGCGGACCGCTCCTACCAGCTGGCCTGGCATCCGGCGCGGAACGTGGATGCGCAGATCGCGTTGCACACTCCGAAGGTGCTGCGCCACGGCGCCTGGCCAGGCACCGGCGTCTACGCGAACGTATTCATGGGCCGCGACGACACGCGGGTGGAATTCCGCATCGACGACGGCGAATGGAAGCCGATGCAGCGCGTCGAGCAGCCGGATCCGCGCGTTGTCGAGGAAAACATGCGCGACGACGATGCCACGGAGCTGCGTGGATACGATCGCCTTCCGGAAGCGTCCGCCTCCATGCATCTCTGGCGTGCCGCACTGCCCACGCATCTGCAAACCGGCATCCATCGTGTCCGGGTTCGCGCCTTCGGCGTTTCTCCGGGGCATGAAACCGACGAAGCCGAGGGGTCATACCGGCTGGTCGATGGAGTGGAATGAGATGGCCGTGAAGCAGGCAGCGGAATTGCCGATCAGACGGTTCCCGACATCGGCCGCATGGGAGAAATGGCTGGCGGCCCACGGCGACGCGCCCGGTGTCTGGGTGCAGATCGCGAAGAAGGACAGCGGCGAAACCAGTGTCAGCCAGAACGATGCGATCGAAGGCGCGCTGTGCCACGGCTGGATCGACGGCCAGAAACGCGCCCTGGACGCGAAGTTCTTCATGCTCCGTTTCACCCCGCGCCGGCCGCGCAGCGTCTGGTCGAAGATCAATATCGCCAAGGCCGAGCAGCTGATCGCATCCGGACGCATGCAGGCGGCGGGATTGCGCGAAGTCGAGGCCGCGAGGGCCGATGGCCGCTGGGATGCGGCCTACGAAGGCTCCAGTCGCATGGATGTGCCGAAGGAGCTGGCCGATGCACTGGCGACGAGCGCCAAGGCCCGCCGGTTCTTCGAGCAACTGGACCGCACCAACCGCTATTCGTTCTGCTGGCGCGTACAGACCGCGAAGAAGCCCGCGACGCGCTTGGCGAGGGCGGAGAAATTCGTCGCGATGATGGAGCGCGGGGAAAAGATCCACGCCTGACGGCGCGGCAGCGGCGAAGTCAGGGAGACAGCGCCACGTCGGCGAAGGATTCCACGCGGGCATGGCCGTGCGTGGCGTCGCCCGTACGCGGCTGCGGGTAGTCCTGGCGACGATCGATCAGCACGGTGGCCAAGCCGGCTTCGCGGGCCGCGTCGAGTTCTTCCACGACATCGGACAGGAACAGGATGTCCGCTGGTGGCATGCCGATCGATCCGGCGATGTGGCGGTAGCTGGCGGCTTCGCGCTTGCCGCCGACTTCGGTATCGAACCAGCCGGAGAACAGCGGCGTCAGGTCGCCCGCGTCGCTGTGGCCAAAGAACAGGCGCTGCGCAGGCACGCTGCCGGACGAGTACACGTACAACGGCAGGCCGGCTTCCTTCCATGCGTTCAATGCCGGTGCCGCATCAGGATAGATATGCGCGGTGAAGTCGGCACCGCGGTAGCCATCGGCCCATACCATGCCCTGCAACGCCTTCAGTGCGGTGTGCTTGCGGTCCTCGTCGATCCAGCCCTGCAGCACCTCGACGATCATGCGGTCGTCGCACATGCCGCCGTTCTCGGTGGCCACCATGTCGAGCCAGCGGCGCACGCCGGGCTCCTTGCCGCGCGCGGCGACGAACGCCGGCAGTGCGCGGCGCGCGTAAGGAAACAGCACGTCCTTGACGAAGGAGATGCTGCTGGTGGTGCCTTCGATGTCGGTGAGGATGGCGCGGATGGGCATGGGTTGTTGCTCTTTGCTCTTGCTCGTCATCCCGGCGTAAGCCGGGATCCAGTTTGCGGCTGCTGTCGCCGCGGAAGTCAGTGGCTGCAGCGTTCGCCGGAATGACGGTTACCCGGCGGCGCCCCGCTCGTAGCGCGGAAATCGCTGCGCAATATCCGTCCCGGTGAAGTGACCGACCCAGCCATCCGGTTCGGTGAAGAAGCGGATCGCGACGAAGCTCGGTTCCGGCCCCATGTCGAACCAGTGCAGGGCGCTGTCGGGCACGGAGATCAGGTCGCCCTGTTCGCAGGTGATCTCGTAGACCTTGTCGCCCACGTGCAGGGTGAACAGGCCCGAGCCGGCGACGAAGAAACGTACCTCGTCTTCCTTGTGGAAATGCTCGTCGAGGAATTTCGCGCGCATCGCGTCCTTCTGCGGGTTGTCCGGCGCGATGCTCACCACGTCCACGGTCTTGAACCCGCGCTCGGCGATGAGGCGGTCGATGTCGCTGCGATAGGCGTCGAGGATGACGTCCGGGGCGTCGCCCGGCGCGATGGGCGCGCCGGCCGTCCATTGTTCGAACCCGACATCGATCCGCGCCAGTTCGCGCGCCATCTCGGCCTGATCGCGGGTCGTCAGCTGCGGGTCGCGGGGATTGTCTTCGGCAAAAATTCGCAGGCGGCTCATGTGCGGGTTCCGTGGCGGGTATCGAGCGGCTGTAGGTGGTAGCGCCCAGGCGCTGGCAAAACGCCTCAGGAGCGCAGGCGGCGCAGGTCCAGCACGCAGCCCAGCAGGAATTCGAAGGCTTCCAGGTGCCGGCGCGCCTCGTCCATGTCGCGGCCCCAGGCATACAGGCCATGGCCATCGATCAGATAGCCCCATAGCGGTTGGCGGTCGAGGAGGGCATCGACCTGGGCGGCCAGCGTGTGCATGTCCTGGGTGTTGGGGAACACGGGCACGTCGATTTCCACGTCGTGCGTGGTGTTGCCGGTGAAAGCCTTGAGCAGTTCGTAGCCCGCCAGGTGGACGTGTCCCGCACCCGCGTACAGGCGCGAGGCGACGGTCTGGTTATGGGAGTGCGTGTGCAGCACGCAGCCGATGTCCGGGAATCGCTTGTACAACTGCGTGTGCAGCAGGGTTTCGGCCGAGGACTTCTGGTCGGTGGCCACGGGTCGGCCATCGAGGTCGACGACCATGATGTCGGCTTCCGTCAGCTTGCCCTTGTCGCGGCCGGAGACGGTGATCGCCACGTGCTGTGCGTCGAGCCGCCGCGAGAAGTTGCTGCTGGTGGCCGGGGTCCAGCCGCGTGCGGACAGTTCGCGCACGTTGACGATGATCTCGGCGGCGCAACGTGCCAGGCGGTCGGGGTCGTAGGGCAGGGGGGAAGTCATGCGCAAATTGTACCAATCCGACTCCTGCTCCCGGCCCACGCTCCCATAACGGAAAAGCCCGGCGGTAGCCGGGCTTTTCCTGGAGCGGTGCGTCGGGTGTTACGGGCCCGTGCTGGGGCCTTCGTGCACCAGCGGATCGGGCGGCAGCTTTTCGGTGATGCCGTGCAGCAGGTGTTCGTTACCCGGCGCCAGATGGCTGCGGCGGCGGGCGAACAGGAAGTACACGAGCAGGCCTACCACCGCCCAGAAGCAGAAGAACTTGATGGTCGGGTTCCAGCCCAGGCTGAAGAACAGCAGGACGCAGCCGGCCATGGCCAGCGGGCCAACCACCCAGACGAACGGAGTGCGGAACGGACGGGCACGGCCCGGTTCGGTGATGCGCAGGACCATGACGCCGGCGGCGACCATGAAGAACGCGAACAGCGTGCCGGCGTTGGAGATGTCAGCCAGCGCGCCGACCGGGAACAGTGCGGCGAAGAAGGCGACGAAGATGCCGGTGATCCAGGTCACCACGTACGGGGTGTGGAACTTCGGGTGCACGCGCGACAGCGCTTCGGGCATCAGGCCGTCACGCGACATGGTGAACAGGATGCGGGTCTGGCCGAACATCATCATCAGCACCACCGAGGGCAGCGCGATGATCGCCGCGCCGGCGACCAGGTCGCCGACCTTCGGCCAGCCGATGTTGCGAAGCACGAAGGCCAGCGGCTCCTTGCTCATCGACAGCGGACCGCCCGGCTGCGCGCCCATCGAGCCGACCGCGGTGTAGGCGACCAGCAGATAGAACACGGTGCAGATCGCCAGCGAGCCGATCAGGCCGATGGGGATGTTGCGGTTCGGGTTCTTCGTCTCTTCAGCGGCGGTGGAGACGGCGTCGAAACCGACATAGGCGAAGAAGATCGAAGCGGCGGCACCCAGTACGCCCACGCCGGACAGTGGCGTGCCCCAGCCGTTGGGCAGCATCGGCTTGAAGTTGACGGCCTCGACCGAGGGGAAGGCCAGCATGACGAAGGCGGTCAGGGCGGCGATCTTGATCATCACCAGCACGGCCGTGACCTTGGCCGACTTCGACGTGCCGATCGCCAGCAGCCAGGTCACCAGCAGTGCCAGCAGGAAGGCGATCAGGTTGAAGCTGCCCGTGGTGGTGGTGCCGTCGGGCAGGGTGATCGTGTCGAAAGGACCGGCGGTCAGCGCCACGGGCAAGCCCATGTGATGGACCTGCAGGAAGCCGTTGGCGTAGCCCGACCACCCGACGGAAACCGCGCCGGCCGCAACCGCGTATTCGAGGATCAGGGCCCAGCCGACCATCCAGGCGATCAGTTCGCCCAGCACGGCATAGGAATAGGTGTAGGCGGAGCCGGAGACCGGCACCATCGCCGCGATCTCGGAGTAGATCAGGGCCGTCAGCGCGCAGACGATGCCCGCGATGATGAACGAGTACATCATGCCGGGACCGGCCTTGTTGGCCGCCACGGCGGTCAGCACGAAGATGCCCGTGCCGATGACCGCACCGATGCCGAGCATCGTCAGGTCGAATGCGCCGAGCTGGCGCGTCAGCGCGCGCTTGCCGGCTGTTTCCAGAATCAGGTCCAGCGGTTTCCTGCGTTGAAACAGCATTACTTTCTCCCCCAAGAGCGGATTGACCAGACACACGGTTTCCCGCATGGGGCGGTACGTGAGCCGGCCGCAACATACCCTGCTGCGGTGCAGGGGCACAAGGCAGGATCGTCAGGGGCGATAATCGGGGCTCCCACGACCGAAAAACCCATGAACGAATCCACGGTTTCCGCCGCCGCCGCCGTCCCTTGCGCAATTGACGCATTGCATCATGCGCTGCGGGATTACGCGCGGCGATGGCCGGCGGAGGCCGCGGTCGTGGATTTGTTTGGCGGTTTGCTCGATGAACTGGGCCATGCTGGACCGGGTCATGCCGACCCGTTTACCCGTGACCGGCTGGCGGGCCACTTCACCGCCTCCTCGTGGCTGGTCGACGGCTCTGGCAGGCGCGTGCTGCTGACCCACCACCGCAAGCTCGATCGCTGGCTGCAGTTGGGTGGGCACGCAGATGGCGACCGCGAGCTTGCGCGCGTGGCGCTGCGTGAGGCCGAGGAGGAATCGGGTCTGACTGGCCTGTCCGTCGAGGACGCGATTTTCGATCTCGATCGCCACTGGATCCCCGAACGGAGCGACGTGCCCGGGCATTGGCATTACGACGTGCGTTACGTGGTGCGCGCCGGCGCGAACGAGGACTACGTGGTCAGCGACGAATCACACGACCTGGCGTGGCGCGATATCGCAGCGATCGTGGACGACGCAGGCGCGGACGCGTCGATGCGGCGCATGGCGGAGAAGTGGTTGTCGCGGAGCTGACTGGACCGAACCGGCCGGAGCTGAAGCCGGAGCCGGAAACGAGAAGGGCCAGGCGTTTCCGCCTGGCCCCTGCCGCTTCCGCGACGATGCGGATGATCAGTCGGCGCGACCAGCGAACTCGCCGGTCGTGGTGTTCACCAGGACCTTTTCGCCTGTGCCGATGTATTCGGGAACCATGATCTCGATGCCGGTGGAGAGCTTCGCCGGCTTGGGGCGCTTGGTGGCCGTGCCGCCCTTGAGTTCCGGCGGCGTTTCCATGACTTCGATCGCCACGTTCTGCGGCAGCTGCAGCGCGACCGGCTGGTCGTCGATGATCTGCACGTAGCAGCCGGCCAGGTCGTCGACGATGTAGCCCGCGCCGTCGCCGATCACGTCCGCGTCGAGCGTGTAGGGCGTGTAGTCCTCGTCATCGAGGAACACGAAGGCATCGCCGTCCTTGTACGAGAACGTCGCCTGGCGGCGGCTCAGTTCGACTTCCTTGAGTTCGTCTTCGGCGCCCATGCTCACGTCGAGCTTCGTGCCGCCCGGCACGCTGTACATCGTGAATCGATACTTCACGTTGCCGCCGCGGCCCTGGGGCGAGCTGCGTTCGATGTCGCGCACCTGGTAGACACCGTTGTTGTGCTCGACCACGTTACCTTTCTTGACGTCGTAGGCTTTCATGTCTTCTTGTAGTTCGGATTGGTGATTCGGATATTCGTCAGGGCAGGCCGGGACGACCCGCATGGAACGCCTTACTTCGGCTGCAACCGCGTCGCGCCGTCCAGGCGGATGGTTTCGCCGTTGAGGTAGCGGTTGCCGATGATGTAGGCGACCAGGTCGGCGAATTCCTCGGGACGGCCCAGGCGCGACGGGAACGGAATGGTCGCGGCCAGCGACTGCTGCACCGATTCGGGCATGCCGTCGACCATCGGCGTCCAGAACACGCCCGGCGCGACCGTCATCACGCGGATGCCGAAGCGGGACAGTTCACGCGCCATCGGCAGGGTCATGCCCACGACGCCGCCCTTGCTGGCCGAATACGCGGCCTGGCCGATCTGGCCTTCATACGCCGCCACGGAAGCGGTGTTGACGATCACGCCACGCTCGCCGTCCTCGCCCGCTTCATTGTTCTGCATGACCGCCGCGGCGGCCTTGGCGACGTTGAAGCTGCCGACCAGGTTGACCATCACCGTGGCCTGGAACGTCGACAGCGGCATCGGGCCGTCCTTGCCGAGCATGCGACCGGCGCCGAGGATGCCGGCGCAGTTGATCGCGGCATTGAGGCCGCCGAGGAATTCCCGGGCCGCGTCGACGTTGGCGGTGACGCCGGCTTCGTTGCTCACGTCCGTCTTGAAGTAGCGCGCGTTGGCCGCGCCCAGCTCGGCGACGGCGGCCGCGCCCTTGTCGTCGTTCACATCGAACAGCGCGACCTTGCCGCCGTTGGCGACCAGGTGCTTCGCGACGGCCAGGCCGAGGCCAGAGACGCCGCCGGTGACGATGGCGCGGACGGTATTGAGCTGCATGGGAGGGTCCTGAAGGCGGAAAGCGGCAATTTTACCGCGCTGCGAGGAGGCCCGCTGCCGAGTCCAGCCAACGCGCCGCCGTGCGCGGGCAGCGCGGATGTGGCTGCCGCGCCGCCTTGTCGAGCGGAGCCTGCTCCCTACGGGGCCGCAGGGCTGCGGTAGACCGCGCCGTCCTTCATCACGAACACGGGTTGGCGCAGGTCCTCGATCCGCACGCTCGGATCGCCCATGAACCCGGCGAGGTCGGCGCGCATTCCGGGCGCGATCCGCCCGATCCGGTCCTGCTGGCGCAGGATCCTGGCCGCCACGTTCGTGCAGGCATGCAGGGCCTGCGCGGGCGACATGCCCAGTCTCACCATCCATGCCGGCTCGCGCCAGTTGTCGCCGTGGCGGAATACGCCGACATCGCTGCCACAACCGATGGTGACGCCCGCGGCGAGCGCGGAGCGGAACGCCCGCTCGGCCTCCTGCATTTTCGGCGTCGAGGGCTGGCCGGGCTGGTAGTGGTTGAAGTATTGCTCGGTGGATTCCACGGCCGTCAGCGTGGGCATGTAGGCGACCCCGCGCTGGCGCATGAGGCGGAAGGTGTCGGCGGTGCCGCCGTAACCGTGCTCGATGGTGTCGACGCCGGCTTCGATCGCCATGCGCATGCCCTTGTCGCTGGCCGCGTGGGCGGCGACCGGGCGACCGGACAGGTGCGCAGTCTCGACGATGGCCTGCAACTCGTCGGGCTTGAACGTGGGTTGCGCGCTGCCATCCACGCCGATGCGGTAATCGGCATAGAGCTTGATCCAATCCGCGCCACGGCCGGCCTGTTCGCGCACGGCACGGGTGGCCTCGTCGCGGCCGCTCACTTCCTGGGCGCCGCCATGCAACTCCATGTCGGGACGGAAGCCGTGCGGGCCCGGTCCATAACTGCTGCTGGCGACGATCGCGCGCGTGGTGACGAACAGGCGTGGGCCGGGAATCAGGCCCTCGTCGATGGCGCGCTTGACCGCCACGTCGTCGTAGCCCGCGCCTTCGGTACCCAGGTCGCGCAGTGTGGTGAATCCGGCCAGCAGCGTATCGCGCGCGTGCAGCCCGGCCTTCAAGGTGCGATAGGCCTCGGGCTCCTTGAGCACCTGGTCGTCCCAGGGAGTCTCGTTGTAGGGATGCAGGAACAGATGTGAGTGCAGGTCGATCAGCCCGGGCGTCAGCGTCGCACCGGGCAGGTCGATGCGTTTCGCATCGGCGGGGACGTCCAGGCTGCCTTCGATGCCAGCGGCCACGATCATCCCGCCGCGCACCAGTACGGCCCAGCCGGGATGGGCGGCTTCGCCGTCGCCTGTCCAGACCTTGTCGGGCCGCAACAGGTACGTGGTCTCCGCCGCATCGACCCGCGACGGTGCGGAGATCGACGCGATCAGGATGCACAGTGCGACAAGCAGGCGCGGGGTCATAACTCGCGCAGGTAGAAGGTGTTGCAGCCGCCGTGCCCCGTCTGCCCGCGCGGCGCGCCGATGCGCTTGAAGCCGTGGCGCTCGTACAGGCGGATTGCATCGTTCATGCCGCTGAGCGTTTCCAGGTAGCAGTAGCGGAAGCCGAACGAACGGGCCGCATCGAGGCAACGCCGTAGCATCTCGCTGCCGATGCCGTGGCCACGGACCTGTTTGAGGAAGTACATCTTGCGCAGCTCACAGGTATCCGCGTCGCCACCCTCCAGCGGCGCCACGCCGCCACCGCCGACGATCTTGTCTTCAAGCTCGACCACGAAATAGGCGCTTCTCGGGACCGAGTAGGCGCGCTGCATCCAGTCGACCTCGGGATCGTTGATCGCGAAACCATCGCCGGTCGCGCCGAACTCCGGCATCACGGTGCGGATGATCGCGGCGACATTGGCGTCGTCGCGCGCCTCGATCGGACGGATCCGCCATGCCAGGGCCATCAGGTGCGTTCCTTGTTGGGTGGATAGCTGGCCTGCAATTCCTCCGGCGCGAGGCCGGCGGAGAACAGGAAGCCCTGTCCCACGGTGATGCCCAGGTTGAGGAGGAATGTGCGCTGGCGTTCGGTTTCGATGCCCTCGGCGACCAGGCTCAATCCGAGGCTGCGCGCGATGCCGGTGACGGCCTGGCAGACGGCGACATCGGACGTGCGATCCGGCACGCCCTGCACGAACAACTGGCTGAGCTTGAGGCCGTGGATGGGTAGCCTGCGCAGGTAGTTGAGGGCGCTGTAGCCCTCGCCGAAATCATCGATCGTCAGCACCACGCCCATGTCGCGCAGTGCGGTGAAGGTGTGCACGGTGTCCGGCGCATCCTCGATCAGCACCCGCTCGGTGAATTCCAGCTCCAGGGCGCTGCCGGGCAGGCCGGACTCGGCGAGCGCCGCGCGCACGTGTTCGGCCAGGTCCTCGCCGAGGAACTGGCGGTACGACACATTGACGGCGATGCGTTCCAGCGCCAGTCCGCGATCGCGCCAGCGCCGCATCTGCTTGCAGGATTCGCGCAGCACCCAGCCGCCGATGCCGACGATGTCGCCGGTGGTTTCCGCGTGGCTGATGAAGTGGTCGGGACGCATTTCGCCAAGCATGCGGTTGTTCCAGCGGATCAGCGCCTCGGCACCGACCACGTTGCCCGTATCGATCTCCACCAGCGGCTGGTACACCAGGTTGAATTCGTCGTTGATCACCGCGCGGCGCAGATGGGTTTCCAGTTGCAGGCGCTGCAACTGCTGCTCGGCCAGTTCGGCCGTGAACGTCTGCCAGTCGTTGCGGCCGCGACGCTTGCTGTCGTACATCGCGACGTCGGCGTTCTGGATCAGCTGCTGCGCACGCCGGCCGTCGATCGGCGCCTGCGCGATGCCGATGCTGGCGGTGATGCTGAATTCCTCGCCATCCATGCGGAAGCTCTCGGAGAAGGCTTCCAGGATCGAATCGGCGAGGCGTTCGGGGCGGGTGGGTTCGTCGCCGGTGGAGCAGATCACCAGGAACTCGTCGCCACCGAAGCGGGCGATGAGTCCCTCGCTGCCCACCGCGCGCTGGATGCGGCGCGATGCCGCCGACAGCAGGCGGTCGCCCGCCGCGTGCCCGAGCACGTCGTTGACGATCTTGAAGCGGTCCAGGTCGATGTACAGCACCGCGGCGCGGGACAGGGTCGGATCGGACAGACGTGTCTCGAGTTCCTCCAGGACGGCGTCGCGGTTGAGCAACCCGGTGAGCGGGTCGGTGCGCGCCTGCACGCGCAGCGTTTCCTCGGCCTGCTTGCGTTCCGTGATGTCCTGCAGCGTGCCGGTGATGTGCGCGCTGAGCGGGCTGCCGGTCTCGGCTTCGCCGATGACGCGGATCCAGAACAGGTGGCCGTTCGCCTGCCAGCCCTGCAGGTCCAGGTTCAGGCTGCGGCCATGCGCGATCGCGTGGTCGAGCGCGGTGCGCATGCGCCTGCGATCCGGTTCGCGCAGGCATGCGAGCAGGTCGTCCATGGTCGCCAGCAGCGGATGCTGGCCCAGGATGCGTTGCGCTTCCTCGGTGAGGTACAGGGAGTTGCGCCCCGTGTCCCATTCCCAGCCGCCGATATGCGCCAGTGCCTGGGCATGATCGAACAGCGTGCTGTCGCGCTTGAGCGCCGTCACGTCGGAAAAGAGCGACAGCACGGTCTCCGGGCGTTGCTCGCCCGCGGCGAACTGCGGCACGCAGGTCACCGACAACCATTTCAGCTGCCGCACGCGCTTGTTGTAGAAGCCGAGTACCGTGCTCTCCACGATCTTGCCGGTGCGAAGCGCGTACACCGAGGGCTGTTCGTCTTCCGAGACCAGGCGGCCGTGTTCGTCGAAGGTCTGCCAGTTGTCGGCGCGCAGGTCGTCTTCCAGCATGTCGCCGTCGGCGAGTTCGAGGATGCGCATCGCCGCCGGATTGACGTGGATGATGCTGCCCTGCGCGTCGCGGACGATGATGCCCTTGTCGATGGTCTCCATCAGTTCGCGGTAGCGCAGTTCCGCGGCGTGGCGACTGGACAGGTCGCGGGCGACCGCGACGATGCGGGTCTTGCCATCGTCGATGAAGCCGGCCGAATGCACCTCCACCGGAAAGCGCGTGCCGTCGGCGCGCATGTTGGTGACTTCGATGACGAAGGTCTCGCCGCGGTTCAGCGTTTCCCAGACCGGCCGCATGTGGTCCCGCGGCAGGTCGGGATTGAGGAATTCGATCGGCTTGCCAATGATCTCGTCGCGCGAGCGCTGGTAGGCCGTCATGCCGGCCTTGTTGACATCCAGCACGGTGCCGTCCCAGTCGATGATGCTGACCGGATCGGGGACGGCGTCGAAGACGGCGCGGTAGCGGTTGCGCTCGATGTCGGCGGCAAGGTCGGCGTCGCGCAGCGCGTCGCGGGCCTGTTCCAGCAGCGGAAGCAGGTGTTTGGGAAGCGAGGGATCGTTGCAAGCCTGTTCGAGCGCGGCGAGCGTCGTGGCGGCATCGGCATCCGATGTCGTTTCGACGGCTCGCAGCGGCCCCTTGCTGGTCATTTCGATCCGAGTGCCTTCCCTGCCTTGCTGCCGGTTTCGCGACCCAGGAGGGCGGCGAGCCAGCGTCCGGTTTCGGCCAGGGCGTCGAGATCGATACCGGTCCCGATGCCAAGTCCGTGCAGCATATACACAACATCCTCGCTTGCGACATTTCCGCTGGCGCCCTTCGCATAGGGGCAGCCACCGGCGCCGGATACCGCGGCGTCGATCACCGCGACGCCCTCCTCGAGGCAGGCGAGGATGTTGGACAGGGCCTGTCCGTAGGTGTCGTGGAAGTGGATGGCGAGAGCGGAGATCGGCACTTCGCCTGCCACGGCCCGCAGCATCGCGCGCGCCTTGGCCGGCGTGCCGACGCCGATGGTGTCGCCCAGCGAGACCTCGTAGCAGCCCATCCCATGCAGCGCCCGGGCGACGCGGACAACGTCGGCGACGGGGACTTCGCCCTGGTAGGGGCAACCCAGCACGGTCGAGACGTAGCCGCGGACCTTCACCCCGTCGGCCTTCGCGCGCTCCATCACCGGCGCGAAGCGGGCGAGGGATTCGTCGATGCCGGCGTTGATGTTCCTGCGGTTGAATTCTTCGGAAGCAGCGGTGAATACGGCGATTTCGCTGACGCCCACCGAGCGCGCGCGTTCGTAGCCCTGTTCGTTCGGGACCAGCACCGGATAGCTGATTCCGGGTTGCCGGGTGATGCCCGCATACACCTCGGCGGCGTCGGCAAGCTGCGGCACCCATTTCGGGCTGACGAAGCTGGTCGCCTCGATGCTGCGAAGTCCCGTCGCGGAGAGGCGGTCGATCAGCGCGATCTTGTCCGCCGTTGCGATGATGGTCTTTTCGTTCTGCAGGCCGTCGCGTGGACCGACTTCAACGATGCGGACTTGTGGGGGCATGGTCATGGTCAGGGCTCCAACGCCACCAGCACGGCATCGGCCTCGACGAAGTCGCCACCGGCCGCCCGCACGTCCGCAATGGTTCCGGCGCGCGGCGCCTTCAGGCTGAGCTCCATCTTCATCGCTTCGATCACCATGACCTCCTGGCCGGCTTCGACCTTGTCGCCGACGCTCGCGCGCACCACCACCACGCGGCCCGGCATCGGTGCGGTGACGCGGTCCGCGCCGCCGCTGGCCGAGGCCTGTTCATGACGATACATGGGCACCGGTTCCAGTCCCAGCCGCTGCGCGCCGTCGTGCATGACCAGGCGCTTGCTGCGTCCCTGCAACGTGGCGTCCAGCACCGTGAAGCGGCGCGCGCGACCGTCGATGCGCAGGCTCAACACATCGCCCTCCAGGCGTGCCCCGGATAGCTGGTGCGCGTCCTGCGGGCTTTCGATGCCTTCGACGCCGTACTCACCGTTGCTGCCATGGGTGCGTAGTTCGATCCGCCGCCCGCGGTGCAGGAAGGCCAGGCTGCGATGGCCGCCGTGGCCCAGGCGCCAGCCGTCGGCGATCGCCCAGGGCGAAGTCGGGTCGTTCGATGCGCTGGCGTCGTCGCGGGTCTGGCGCTCCTGTGCCAGCAGCTGCGATGCGGTGGCGGCGAGCAGCAGGTCGGCGAGCAGCGGGTCAGCGCGCAGCAGGTTGGAATCCGGCGCCGCATCGTCCTGCGGCTGCGGTACGAACTCGTCGAGGTGACGGTCGAGATAGCCGGTATCGATCGTGCCTTCGACGACAGCGGGATGGCGGGCGAGGCGTTCGAGGAATTCGATGTTCGACTTGGGGCCGGCGATGTCGCACCGTGCGAGCGCATCGCGCAGGCGGGCGAGGGCGCGCGGGCGGTCGCGGTCCCACACGATCAGCTTGGCGATCATGGGGTCGTAGAAGATCGTCACGGTGTCGCCTTCGACCACGCCCGAATCGATGCGCACATGCGCATCCGCGGACGGCAGGCGCAGGCGCTCGAGTGTGCCGGAGCCGGGGAGGAAGCCGGCTTCCGGATCTTCGGCATACAGGCGCACTTCGATGGCGTGACCGTCCTGGCGGATCTCATCCTGTTGCAGCGGCAGGGCTTCACCCGCGGCGACACGCAACTGCCATTCGACGAGATCGAGGCCGGTCACCCATTCGGTGACGGGATGCTCCACCTGCAGGCGGGTATTGATCTCCATGAAATAGAAGCCGCCGTCCTGGCCCACGATGAATTCCACGGTGCCGGCATTGACGTAATCGATGGCCTGCGCGGCCATCACCGCGGCATGGCCCATGGCGGAACGCAGCTCCTGGGTGAGGAAGGAGGAGGGCGATTCCTCCAGCACCTTCTGGTAGCGGCGCTGCGCCGAGCACTCGCGCTCGTTGAGGTGCAGGGTGTGGCCATGCGCATCGGCGAACACCTGGATTTCGATATGGCGCGGCTTCTCGACGTAGCGCTCCAGCAGCACGCGATCGCGGCCGAACGCGTTGCGCGCTTCGCGCTGGCAGCTTTCGAGGTGAGCGGCGAACTCGCCACTGGCGCGCACGATGCGCATGCCCTTGCCGCCGCCGCCGTGCGCGGCCTTGATCATCAGCGGGTAGCCGATGGCATCGGCCTCGCGCTGCAGCGTGTCCGGTGCCTGGTCCTCGCCGGTGTAGCCGGGCACGACCGGTACCCCGGCCGCCCGCATCAGGTCCTTGGCGCCCGCCTTGCTGCCCATCTTGCGCATCGACGCCGCCTTCGGGCCGATGAAGGCAATGCCTGCGGCTTCCACGGCGTCGGCGAAGTCGGCGTTCTCGCTGAGGAAGCCGTAACCGGGATGGATCGCCTGCGCGCCGCTTTGCCTGGCGACTTCGATGATGGCGTCGGCACGCAGATACGAATCCTGCGGGCGGGGGCCGCCGATCCAGTAAGCCTCATCGGCCTGGCGCACGTGCTGCGCGTCGGCGTCGGCGTCCGAGTACACGGCGACGGTGCGGATGCCGAGGCGGCGGGCGGTGCGGATGACGCGGCAGGCGATTTCGCCGCGGTTGGCGATCAGGATCTTGGAGAACATCAGGATTGGATCCAGGCGGGTTTGCGCTTGTCGAGGAAGGCCGTCAAACCCTCCTGTCCTTCGGGCGACACGCGCAACCGTGCGATCAGGGTCGCGTTGTCGGCGTCGAGCTGGTCCCGGTTGGTTTCATGGGCGACGCGGCGGACCAGACGCTTGGCCGACGCCGCTGCGACCGGGCCGGCCTTGAGCAGGAAGTCGACCTGGCGTTGTACCGCCGCGTCCAGCGAGGCGGCATCGACCACGTCGTGGAGCAGGCCGATGCGCCTGGCTTCGGCGGCATCGAACATTTCAGCGGTGGCGAACCAGCGACGGGCCTGGCGGGCGCCGATCGCCTCGATCACGTAGGGAGAGATGACCGCCGGGAGGAGGCCGAGCTTGCTTTCGGTCAGGCCGAACCTGGCTTCCGGCGTCCCGATGGCGATGTCGCAGCAGGCCACCAGTCCAACGCCGCCGCCAAAGGCCGCGCCGTGGACACGGGCGATGGTCGGCTTGGGCAATTCGTCCAGCGTGCGCATCAAGCGGGCGAGGGCGAGGGCATCGTCGCGGTTGGCTTCCTCGCTGGCGGCGGCCATGCCGCGCATCCAGTTGAGGTCGGCGCCGGCGGAGAAGGAAGCCCCTTCGCCTTCAAGGACGACGACGCGGACGAGGTCATCGCGACTCGCGGCTTCCAATGCGCCGGTCAGCGCCGCGATCAGCATCGCGTCGAAGGCGTTATGCAGGTCCGGACGGTTCATGCGGAGGCGGCAGACGGGGCCTTCGCGCAGGCTCAGCAGGGGATGGCTCATGGGCGGTCCGTGTCGTGAAGCCTGAATAATAGCGAGCGCCGCGCTTTCGCTGGTGCCCGGCACCTGGATTGACTGGCGCCACACCGCAGCGGTTTGCAAAGTGACCGCATGGCGGGCCGGTTCGACACCTGAAATGCAAAACGGCCGCGAGCGGCGGCCGTCCTTCAAGCAGCGGTCAAAAGCCGGTCAGCTTCACCCTGACCGCTGCCTGCTCGATGTCATTCGGTACCCGGGCCGTGCATCCCCCTTTCGATCGCCAATGCACCGTCTTCCGCGATCTTCCGCACTTCGGCCATGGGCAGGCCCCTTGTGAGGCCTTCGTACAGCAGCTTCTGCAACTTGGCGAACAGCGCCGACGGTACCCACTCGAGGTCCACGTTCCGCGCCCTGATCGCTTTGTTCGCGAAATCGTAGGCGATGGTGAGGGCGTCCTCGCTCAAATCCTGCGCATACCCGCCAGTTGACTCAGCCACCCGACCACCGGTTTTTTCCGGGCCTTCGCCGGTCAGCAGCCAATCGAGACTCCAGCCCTTGTCGTGGACGGCCAGAAGCGTGCGGGCGTCGGGCTCCCGCTCGCCGCGCTCGTAATTCTGGTAGGTCCGCAGCGGCACACCCAGCGCCTCCGCGTGCTCCTTCTGGGACGCCGCCGCGCGAATGTGCGCAAGCCGGGTACCTAACCCTCGCAGATCGGGCTGTCGCACTTAAGCCCCCGAAAGCGCGACAGGAGAAGCGACGAGCTCTGCCCGCGTCGCACTCTCAGTAATTGATTGATTTTGCGAACAGAAACGGCGCGAGGCACGTTTGGGCTCGCTGCTCGAAATATTGCCGCTCAAACGTGCTTGACACACTGCACGTTCGTACCTATTATTGCGTCCCATGCCAACCACCTGTTCGGGTCCCCTGATGACAGTTCCGGCGATGCCAAAAAAGCCAGCCCCGAAGGACTGGCACTGGGCTGGCGTACTGACGGCCCTGGCCAGAGCGCGGCCTGGGGCTGCGACAGGTCGCCATCGCCGAGGGCTGCGCCAATGAAGGCAGCACCCTCGTGGTGTCGCACGCAAGGCCAGCCTCCGTAAGTAATCCTCGCCGGCTTACGCCGAAGTGGATCTCGCAGGTAGGTGGCCGAGCCGTTACGACGACTCCGGCAAATCAAATCGCACAATCGGCCGCACACCCAGGTGCGGTCAACCACCGGTGAAGGCTATCACCCGCTGGTACGTGCGCGGACATAAGTCTGCGACGTCGCGGCGGCTGTCTGAAAGGGCGGTGTGTGAATACCGCCTGCGCGAGCTGTGAGGAGGTCGCCTGATGGCCGCGAGACAGGGGCGCTGCCACAGGCGACCTCTTTGCAGGACTGCGCCATCCTGAAACCAGCAAAGCGATCCTCGACAGCTACACGTCCAAGACCCGCGAGGAGTGCGACCTCCCGTTGTGGAAGGTGCCGGTCGTTGAAGCGGCCCACCTAGCAATCATCTGCTACGTCTTGTGCCCCTCCCAAGGACGGTTTGTAAACGTTCGCCTTACACAGCCGGCCCCGGGGCCTCTACCGCTGGCTGCACGCCCTGTTAGAATGAGAACAATTCCCATTTGTGGCCGACCGGCCTCCGGGCGAACGACTTGAAGCTGTCTGAACTACCACGCCGCATCGCCGCCACGGTGGAGCGGGTCGAAGACCAGATGCCCAACGACGCCATCGCGCGTCGCCTGCGCGAACTGGGATTCGTGAGCGGCGAGCGCGTTGAAGTCATGGCCGCAGGTCCAATCGCCGCCGAGCCCTTGCTGGTGCAGATCGGTTTCACCCGTTTCGCCCTGCGTCGCAGCGAGGCCGCGCGCATTCGCGTGGTGATGTTGCAAGGTGCGAGCGGGGTGACCGCGTGAGCAACGCCGCAGCCATCCGCCTCGCGCTCGTCGGCAACCCGAACTGCGGCAAGACCGCGCTGTTCAACCTGTTGACCGGCAGCCGACAGAAGGTTGCGAACTACGCTGGCGTGACCGTCGAGCGCAAAGAGGGCCGTTTCCACGCACCCTCCGGCCGTCACTACGCGCTGCTCGACCTGCCCGGTGCCTACAGCCTGCAGGCGGCGAGCCTGGATGAAGCGATCACGCGCGACCTGTGTCGCGGGTTCTATCCGGGCGAGCCCGCGCCGGACGTGATCGTGTGCGTGGTGGATGCCACCAACCTGCGCCTGCACCTGCGGTTTGCGCTGGAAGTGCGCGCACTGGGCAAGCCGATGGTGCTCGCGGTCAACATGATGGATGCGGCGCGTCGTCGTGGCATCGACGTCGACCTGGCGGCACTTGAACGCGAAATCGGCGTCCCGGTCGTACCGACGGTTGCCGTGCGCCGCGACGGTGCCCGCGAACTCGTGGCGAAGCTCGATGCCATCGCCGGCTCGTTGCACGAGCCGCGTACGCAGTTGGGCGCCGCCGCCGCGCATGATCCGGATGCCTTGCACGCGGAGACCCGGCGCCTGCTCTCGCTCGCGGTGACCATGCCGCGTCGCACCGCTGAAATCGACGACGCACTCGATCGCTGGCTGTTGCATCCGGTCGTCGGGCTGCTGTCGCTGGCCGTGGTGATGTTCCTGATCTTCCAGGCGGTGTATGCGTGGGCGACGCCGCTCATGGACCTGATCGACGCCGGTACCGCCGGATTGGGTAACTGGGCCGGTGCGGTCCTGCCAGCCGGGCCACTCAACAGCCTGGTCGTCAAAGGCATCATCGCCGGCGTCGGCGGCGTGATCGTGTTCCTGCCACAGATCCTGATCCTGTTTGCCTTCATCCTCGCACTGGAGGAGTCCGGCTATCTGCCGCGTGCCGCCTTCCTGCTGGACAAGCTGATGGCATCGGCGGGGCTTTCCGGCCGGTCGTTCATCCCGCTGTTGTCGAGTTTTGCCTGCGCGATCCCCGGGATCATGGCCACCCGCTCGATCCAGGATCCGCGTGACCGGCTCGCCACGATAATTGTTGCGCCGTTGATGACCTGTTCGGCGCGCCTGCCGGTATATACGCTGCTGATCAGTGCCTTCATCCCGCAGCAGAAGGTGGGCCTGTTCAACCTGCAGGGACTGGTGCTGTTCGCGCTGTATGCGGTGGGCATCCTCAGCGCCTTGCTGGTGGCATGGGTGATGAAGCGGTGGCGCCGCGACAAGAGCGAACACGCGCTTCTGCTGGAGCTCCCCTCGTATCGCCTGCCGCATCCGCGCGACCTGGCGCTGGGCCTGTCGGAGCGCGCGGCGATCTTCCTCAAGCGCGTGGGCGGCATCATCCTCGCCCTGACCATCCTGTTGTGGGTCCTGCTCACGTTCCCCGGTGCGCCTGCAGGCCATGCGGGACCTGCAATCGACTACAGCTTCGCCGGCCGCATCGGTCATGCGATGACCGCGTTTTTCGCGCCGATCGGCTTCAACTGGCAGATCTGCATCGCGCTGATCCCGGGACTGGCGGCGCGCGAAGTGGCCGTTTCATCGCTGGCCACGGTCTATGCACTGTCGGCTACCGATGATGCCGCCGCCGCGCAGGCGCTGTCGCCGCTGATCGCGCATGGCTGGTCGCTGGCGACCGCACTGTCGCTGCTGGTCTGGTACATCTATGCGCCGCAGTGCATTTCGACGCTGGCGACGATCAAGCGCGAGACGCAGTCGTGGAAGCAGGTCGGCATCAGTGCCGGTTACCTGTTCGGCATGGCCTACCTGGCGTCGCTGATCACGTACCAGGTGGCCGTGGCGTTGGGGGCGGGATGATGGGCGCCGGCCTGCTCGCGCAGTACGCCGTGATCGCCATTGCAGTGCTGCTCAGCATCGCCTTCGTTGCGCGGAAGCAATTTCCCGCGGGCGTGCGTCGCCTGCGCATCCTCTGTGCCGTGCCGCTGTTGCGCGAAGGCCGGTCGCAGTGGCTGCAGCGCGTGGGTCGCTGGCTTGCGCCTGCGCCGAAAGCCACCGCAAATGGATGCGGTGGCTGCAACAACTGCGATCCGTAACCAGACGCAGTCCGTCGTTCCCCGGCAACGGGCGGGCATTGATTGCCCGCCGTATCAGTGCCTGCGTCGCGCCCTGGAGCCGGTGGCTTCGGTCATCTCCACCGCAAGCGTGAAGGTCCGTTGCTCGTCCGTGAAGAGCGCGCCCACACCGATCACCTGCCGCGTTACTTCCTCGCCACGCTCGTTCTTGATCGACAGCACCATCGAATACTCCCAGGCGGCATCGCCCGGCGGTGGTGAAATCGTGCCCTCCACGTTCAGGGGCGAGATTGTCGTTCTCGTCCCTGCGATCGCGGCCTCATCGAAGCGCAGGTGGTGCCGGCACGACGGGCAGACACTGGCGCTTTCCAGGATCGTGGTTTTGCAGTGCGGGCAAGTGCGGGTCGCCCCGGGCGTGCCCGCGCGCGGCGTACTCATGCCTCGGGCTTGGCCGAGCTCTTGTCGCTGCTGCCGAACTCGACCTGGCCCTTCATGCGCGAACCAGCCGCCACGGTAACGGTCTCGGCCTTGATGTCGCCGACCATCACGCCGCTGGTGAGCAGTTCGACGCGCTGCGCCGATTCGATGTTGCCTTCGAGCTCGCCGGCGATCGTCACCTTGCGCGCGCGAACGCCGCCATTGAGCTTCGCGCCGAGTTCGATCGTGAGATCGCCCTGTACATGCACGTCGCCCTTGAAGCGTCCCGCAATGCGGATGTGGCCGGCGCCTTCGATCTTGCCTTCGATGGTGAGGTCGGAGGCGATCAGCGATTCCTTGCCTTCGCTGCGTTCGACGGGGACGGCACGCGCCACGGAGGCAACCGGGCTGAATTCGTTCGGATCCGGCTCACGCTTGAGCGCGGTTTCGATGGGCTTGGAGGCTTCCACCGGGGCGGGAATGTCGCGCTTGGACGCGGATTGCTGGTTGAAAATCGCCATTGAATATGGGTTCCGCTGTTGGGGGCAGGAGGGGTAGTTCGTTTTTCGAGACTACACGCGCCCCCATGGGCCACGTTGTGACACGTCGCAACAAAGCGCGACGTCCGCGGCTGCGCGCAACGCAAGGTTCAGTTAGGTCATGATGATTAACGACACCAGCGCATCGACTTTGCGCGACGCGCAAAACCGCGCACCCGAAGCAGGCATGCCTACATGCGGAAGACGCCAAACCGGGTGCGTTCTTCGATGGGCGCGTTGAGGCTTGCCGAAATCGCCAGCCCGAGCACCCGGCGCGTGTCGGCGGGATCGATGATGCCGTCATCCCAGAGGCGAGCCGTCGCGTAGTAGGGATTGCCCTGCGACTCGTATTGATCGCGAATGGGCGCCTTGAAGATTTCCTCTTCTTCGGGCGTCCACACCTTGCCGGCGGCTTCGATGCCGTCGCGCTTAACGGTCGCGAGCACCGATGCCGCCTGCTCGCCCCCCATCACGCTGATGCGGGCATTCGGCCACATCCACAGGAAGCGCGCGCCATAGGCCCGGCCGCACATCGCATAGTTGCCGGCGCCGAAGCTGCCGCCGATCACCACGGTGAACTTGGGCACGTGCGAGCACGCCACCGCCGTCACCATCTTGGCGCCGTCCTTCGCGATTCCGGCGTTCTCGTACTTGCGGCCGACCATGAAGCCGGTGATGTTCTGCAGGAACACCAGCGGGATGCCGCGCTGGTTGCACAGTTCGATGAAGTGCGCGCCCTTGAGCGCCGATTCCGCGAACAGGATGCCGTTGTTCGCGACGATGCCAACGGGGTAGCCGTGCAGGTGGGCGAATCCGGTTACCAGCGTCTTGCCGTAGCGCGCCTTGAATTCCTGGAATTCGCTGCCGTCGACCACGCGGGCAATGACCTCGCGGATGTCGAAGGGACGACGCGTGTCCCTGGGCACGATGCCGTACAGCTCCTCGGCGGCATACAGCGGCTCGCGCGCGGGCTGCACGGCAACGGGCAGGGCCTTCGAGCGGTTGAGCGTGCCGACAATATCGCGCGCGATCTGCAGCGCGTGGCGGTCGTCCTCGGCGAAATGATCGGCCACGCCCGATATCGAAGTGTGGACGTCGGCACCGCCCAGTGCCTCCGCGTCGACGACTTCACCCGTCGCGGCCTTCACCAGCGGCGGCCCGCCAAGGAAGATCGTGCCCTGTTCCTTCACGATGATCGATTCGTCGCACATCGCCGGCACGTAGGCGCCACCCGCGGTGCACGATCCCATGACCACGGCGATCTGCGGGATGTTCTCCGCGCTCAGCCGCGCCTGGTTGTAGAAGATCCGGCCGAAGTGCTCCCTGTCCGGGAAGACCTCGTCCTGCAGTGGCAGGAAGGCGCCGCCGGAGTCGACCAGGTACACGCAGGGCAGCCTGTTCTCCCGCGCTATTTCCTGTGCACGGAGGTGCTTCTTCACCGTCATCGGGAAGTAGGTGCCGCCCTTGACGGTTGCGTCGTTGGCGACGATCACCACTTCCTGTCCCATCACCCGGCCGATGCCGCAGACCATGCCGGCGCCGGGCGCAGCATCGTCGTACATGCCTTCGGCGGCCAGCGGGGCGATTTCGAGGAAGGGCGAGCCCGGGTCGAGCAGCGCAGCGATGCGATCGCGTGCGAGCAGTTTGCCGCGCTCGGTGTGCCGGGACCGCGCCTTCTCGCCGCCACCGCCGGACACCCGCGCCAGTCGGGCGTCGAGTTCCTCCACGAGGGCGCGGTGATACGCGGCGTTGTCCTGGAAGTCCTGCGAGCGGGGATCGAGCTGGGAGGTGAGCGCGGGCATCGTAGAAAGAAGGCGAAAGACGCGGAATCAAACCACAAGCAGGCGAGGGGAGTCACGCTCGGCCCATAAGCTCCGCGGGAAGGGCGGCCGGCGCGCGCAAAAAAGAAGGCCCGCTTGCGCGGGCCTTCCGGGTATTGCAAGTGCAAGAAGTGGATTACTTCTTGACTTCTTCCTTAGCAGCGTCGGCCTTGTCAGCGACGTTCTGAGCAGCGTCGGCCGTGGCCTGGGCAGCGTCAGCAGCAGCGCCGGCGGTGGCGGCAGCGGCGTCGGTGGTGGCGGCAGCGGCAGCGTCGGTGGCCTGGGCAGCAGCGTCGGTGGTGGCGGTCGCGGCAGCGTCGGTAGCGGCGGTAGCGGCGTCGCCAGCGGCGGCAGCAGCGTCGGTGGCCGAAGCAGCGGCGTCGGTGGCCGAGGCTTCAGCCTGGGCAGCGTCAGCAGCGGCGTCGTTGGACTTGTTGCAGGCCGACAGGGCGAGGACCGCAGCGGCGAGGAGGACGTAAAGCTTGGTGTTCATGAATGTCTCCGAGGAGTTGTCTGAAAAAAACTGTTTTTACCGTCAGGCAACGCCAGTGCGCGCAGCGATCCGGCAGAGTGCCGGCTTCCTATCGTTCACTGACCCACATGGAAAGGGCCGTCGGCTTGCCGGCGGCCCTTACCCTGTTCACTGTAACAGATTCAGCCTGTTAAGGAAGTACTGTTACTTCTTTTCTTCCGTCGCGTCCTTGGTCGCGTCCTTGGCAGCGTCCTTCGCCTGCTCGGCGGCGTTGGCAGCCTGGGCAGCGGTGTCGGCAGCAGCGTCGGCAGCAGCCGGGGTAGCTGCGGTGGCAGCGGCGTCGGCCGAGGTGGCAGCAGCGTCGGCAGCCTGGGCGGCAGCGTCAGCAGCCTGCTGAGCGGCGTCGCCGGCAGCCTGGTCGGTGGTGGCAGCGGCGGTATCGGCAGCCTGCTGGGCCGCAGCGGCGTCAGCGGAGGCGTCGGCAGCAGCGTCTTCGGCCTGCTTCTGGTTCGAGCACGCGGCCAGAGCGAAGCCCAGAGCCAGGGCGATCAGCGCCTTATTGAAAGTCATGTTCGTTTCCTCGTCGTGGATGGGTCAACGCGCAGGGAGCGCGTCTATAACATGATGACAAGGCCATTACGCGTGTCAAGCGGGGTGGCCGTCTTTATTTCGTTATTACGTTGTTAGGCTACCAAGGGTTCAGGACATCGTCCCCATCTGGCTGCGTTTTTCACGGTACGTCTACGCGGCTGCATCGAAATGCAGCCCGCCCAGCCAACCAGAAAGGCCCTCAAGGTCAGATGATTTCGATGGCCACGGCCGTGGCCTCGCCACCGCCGATGCAAAGCGAAGCCACTCCCCGCTTGCCGCCGCGCTGACGCAGCGCATTGATCAGCGTCACCACCAGGCGGGCGCCGCTGGAACCGATCGGGTGGCCCAGTGCGCAGGCGCCGCCGTTGACGTTGAGCTTTTCGTGGGCGATGCCGAGGTCCTTCATCGGAGCCATGGGCACGCAGGCGAAGGCCTCGTTGATCTCGAACAGGTCCACGTCGGCAACGTCCCAGCCGGCCTTCTTCAGGACGTTGGCGATCGCGGTGACCGGGGCGGTGGTGAACCATTCCGGGGCCTGCGAATGGGTGGCGTGGGCGACGACGCGGGCCAGCGGCTTGAGGCCGCGCTTGGCAGCTTCGTCCGCGGACATCAGGACCGTGGCGGCGGCACCGTCGGAAATCTTCGAGGAAGAGGCGGCGGTCAACAGGCCGTCCTTGCCGAAGGCAGCACGCAGCGACGGGATCTTGGACGGGTCGATCTTGCCCGGCTCTTCATCGGTATCGATGACGACCTCGCCCTTGCGGCCCTTTACCGTGACCGGGACGATCTCGTCCTTGAAGGCGCCATTGGCGATGGCGGCCTGGGCACGCTTCACGCTCGCTTCGGAATACGCGTCCAGCGAGGCGCGATCGAAGCCGTACTTGTTGCACGCCATATCGCCGAACACGCCCATCGCCTGCTTGTCATAGGGGCTGGTGAGGCCGTCCCACGCCATGTGGTCGAGCATCTCGGCGCTGCCGTAGCGGGTGCCGGTGCGGGAGTTGTTGAGCAGGTGCGGAGCGTTGGTCATCGACTCCATGCCACCGGCGACAACGATGTTCGAAGAGCCTGCCTTGATCGCGTCATGCGCCTGCATGATCGCCTTCATGCCCGAGCCGCAGACCTTGTTGATGGTGGTGCACCCAGCCGAAGCGGGGAGGCCCGCGGCGAGCGAAGCCTGGCGAGCCGGAGCCTGGCCGAGGCCGGCCGGCAGCACGCAGCCCATGATCACTTCGTCCACCTGGTCCGGCGCAAGGCCGGCGTGTTGCAGCGCCCCGACAATCGCGGCGGTACCGAGTGTCGGCGTGGGTACGCCCGTGAATTGACCAAGGAAGGAACCGATGGCGGTGCGCTTGGCACCGACGATGACGACGTCGCTCATGGGAACTCCGGATTGGGGGCCGGCGCCGGGGCCGGTATGGTCCCGATTATGCGGCGATTTGTTGCACTGCCGCAAACCCATTGCGGGTGCTTCGGGCGCGCTGGCGCGGGTGCAGTGGGTATCGGCGTGGAATGGCGCGTTCCGCCGGTATCGGCAAAAGAAAAAGCCGCCGTTCCCGGCGGCTTCTTTCTCGAGGGGAGCGACTCAGCTCCGCCCGTCGAACAACTCGCGTCCGATCAGCATGCGCCGGATCTCGTTGGTGCCCGCGCCGATCGCATAGAGCTTGGCATCGCGCAGGATGCGGCCGGTGGCGAACTCGTTGATGTAGCCGTTGCCGCCCAGCGCCTGGATGCCTTCCAGCGCGACCTGCACCGCGGCTTCGGACGCATGCAGCAGGCAGGAAGCGGCATCGATGCGGCTCTTGTGGCCGGCGTCGTAGTCGCGGGCGACCTGGTAGGCGAACGCGCGCGAGGACTGCAGCGATGTGTACATGTCGGCGATCTTGCCCTGCATCAGGCCGAAGGTACCGATGGCACGGTCGAACTGCCTGCGCTCACGCACATAGGGCAGGGCGAGGTCGAGCGCGGCCTGCATCAGGCCGAGCGGACCACCGGTCAGCACGAGGCGTTCGGTGTTGAGGCCCGACATCAGCACCTTGACGCCGTTGTGGACTTCGCCGAGCACGTTCTCCTGCGGGATCTCGCAATTCTCGAACACCAGCTCGCAGGTGTTGGAACCACGCATGCCGAGCTTGTCGAGCTTCTGCGCGGTGGAGAAACCCGGCATGTCCTTCTCGACGATGAAGGCAGTCATGCACTTGCTGCCCGATTCCTTGCCGGCGGTGCGCATGTAGACGATCAGCACGTCGGCCTCGGGGCCGTTGGTGATCCACATCTTGTTGCCGCTGGCGACCCACACGCCGTCGCGCAGCTCGGCGCGGCAGGACATCGAACCGACCACGTCCGAACCCGCACCCGGCTCGCTCATCGCCAGCGCGCCCTTCCACTCGCCGCTGCACAGCTTGGGCAGGTATTTGGCGAGCTGCGCCCTGTTGCCATTGGCGCAGAGGTTGCTGACGCACAGGTTGGAGTGCGCGCCATACGACAGGCCGACCGAGCCCGACGCGCGCGAGATCTCTTCCATCGCGACCAGGTGGGCGAGGTAACCCAGGTCGCTGCCGCCGTACTCGCCCGGCACGGTCATGCCGAGCAGGCCCATCTCGCCCAGCTTCGGCCACAGGTCCTGCGGGAACCAGTTGTCGTGGTCGATCTGCGCCGCGCGCGGTGCGATCTCGGCGTCGGCGAAGCGGCGAACGGCATCGCGCAGGGCGTCGATTTCTTCACCGAGGGGGAACGGGCGCATGGCAGTCCTTGGAAGGTGGGAGGTGCAGCGCCGGAGCGCGCAACCTGTGACTCGAAGCCCAATATTGTATGCGGCGGCGGGCAGGCTGGCAGTCCGATCGCGATGGAGTTGCGCCAGAACGCAAAACGCCCGGCCAAGCCGGGCGTTTTGTTCAAACAATTTCCGCCAGCACCCGCAATCCAACCGGAGCCCAAGCCCCCTTTAGTAAAGGGGGCGCCGCGACAGCGGCGGGGATTTGGCAGCGATGGCTGGGGCCCGAAGTTTGCAAAGCAAACTTTGGGGATTTCCAGTCGCAGACTGGAAATCAATGCCCGCCGCGGATTCGCCCCTGGAAGCGCGGCTGCGCACGGCCCAGCGGCAGCTTCAGCTTGCCGATCGCGCTGATGCGCTCTTCGGCGAGGCGGTCGGCCGCGCGGTAGGTCGGGATCGCATCGCGTTCGGCGATTTCATAGATGCGCGCGAGGTTGTGGTAGATCGTGCGCATCATGCGCATGGCGCGCTCGCGGTTGTAGCCGTCGAGTTCCAGCGCCACGTTCATCACGCCGCCCGCGTTCACCGCGTAGTCCGGTGCATAGAGGATGCCGCGCTTGGCCACTTCGTCGCCGATGGCGTTGTTGGCCAGCTGGTTGTTGGCCGCGCCGCAGATGATCTTGGCCTTCAGGCGGGGCAGGGTCTGCTCGTTGACGGTGCCACCCAGCGCGCACGGCGAGTAGACATCGGCCGGCACGTCGTAGATCTCGTCCAGGCTGACGGCTTCCGCGCCGTACTCGGACACGGCCTTGTCGACCAGGCCCTTGTTGATGTCGGTGACGAAGATCTTGGCGCCGCGTTCCTTCAGCAGCTTCACGTATTCCATGCCGACGTGGCCGAGGCCCTGGACCGAATACGAGTACTTGCCGACTTCCTCATCGCCGAAGCGCTTGTTGAGGGTGGCCATCAGGCCCTGCAGGGTGCCGTAGGCGGTGAACGGCGAGGGGTCGCCCGAACCGCCGTGGACCTGGTGCACGCCGGTGACGTACTCGGTCTCGCGGTACACGTATTCCATGTCGTTGACGTCGATGCCGACGTCTTCGGCGGTGATGTAACGGCCGCCCAGTGCTTCAACGAACTGGCCGAACGCGCGGAACAGCGCTTCCGACTTGTCCGTGGCCGGGTCGCCGATGATCACCGCCTTGCCACCGCCGATGTTCAGGCCCGCGACCGCGTTCTTGTAGGTCATGCCGCGCGATAGGCGCAGCACGTCGTTGAGCGCGTCGGCTTCGGTCTTGTACGGCCACATGCGCGTGCCGCCCAGTGCGGGGCCCAGCACGGTGTTATGGATGGCGATGATGGCCTTCAGGCCCGCATCCTTGTTGTGGCAGAACACGACCTGCTCGTGGCCGAAGGTGTCGAGGGTTTCAAAAATCATCGGATGCTCCGGTCGAACATCGATATGCGCGTGGCACATGACGTCAACAAGGTGATGTAAGTCATTGAATGGGCGGGAAACTGCGGTCTGAGTTCGGTCGAAGCCGTCTCCGCAGGCGGCGTAGTCTAATCCAATCGCCGTAAACGGGCCCGTACCGGAAACGGCGGAAGTACCGAGGAAATCGATACGCAGGCGTACGCCCGGGGGCGGCGGACCAGCGTGGCGACTCAATAGGCGCGGTACTGACCCTGCCGGATCCACAGCGTCGCCAGCCACTTTTCGCCCTGCAGCACGGGCAGTCCGGCGTGCAGGGAATCCACGTCCGGGCGGCCATCGGCGTGCAGGTTGTCGAAGATCACCGCGCGACCCGCCTGCGGCGCCACCTTCACGCCGGAAACCGGGAATTCGGTTTCGCCGCCGGCGTCCACCTCGTTGAGGTACACGCAGATCGTGCGCAGGCGATTTCCAGCCTCCGGGTGGTCGCGCTCGATCGATCCGGGCGGTCGATAGTCGCGATGCGGCCGGTATTCCTGGCCGGGGCGGTAACGCAGGATCGTCAGGTGTTCCGCATGGGCCAGGGGCAGGCCGGCCGCCGTCGCCATGCGTGCCTGCACCAGGCGCAGTGACAGGTCTTCGAGGATGGGATCGAAGGCGGCGTCCTCGCTGGTACGCAGTTCCATCTTCAGGGGCAGGCCGGTTTCCGGATCCACGGTCTGCGACCGCTGCAGGCGGGGCTCCGCGCTGGCCATCAGCAGGCGACACTCGTCCGCCGACAGCAGGTGATCGACAGTCAGGACACGAGGGCGTGACGACTGTTCCTGCGCGGGTACCGGCCGTAGCACTTCGTCCAGCGCGAGCGCGGCCGCGGGCAGGCTGTGGTCCATGGGCGCAACGTCGATGGCCGGGAGCGGGCCGATGCCAATGCGCGCGAGTTGCTCGGCGATGTCGCGGGCGGCCTGCGGTTGCGGCGGACAGCCTTCTCCCCGCATCAGCCGCTCGGCCAGCAGGCGCGCGGCAACGGCATCGCCGCGAACCGCCGCGCGTTCCAGCAATTGCAGGCAGCGGGTCTGGTCGGCGGCGTTCGCCCTGCGTCCGAAATGGATGGCCGCCGCGCGCAGGGCGGGCGGGTATTCGGCGCGGATGGCCGCCAGCAAGCGGTCGTTGAACGCACCCTCGCCGTGGCGGCCCTGGCCGAACTGCATCAGCACCAGCAGGTAGCCGGCGACCACGTTGCCCGCGGCCTCCGCCCGCAACAGCCATTCGCGGGCTTGCACGGGGTCGGGGTCGGAGGCGACGCCGTACATCAGCATCCGCGCGTATTCGACCTGCGAATTGCCCAGCCCCGCCTCGGCGGCGCGCCGATGCAGGGCCTGTGCCTCTTCGAGTTCGTGCTGCATGACCAGGGCATTGGCCAGCTGGTACAGCGCCTGCGGCGCTCCGCCTTCGGCCTCGCGCCGCAACTCCGCGAGTGCCGGGTCTGTGTCGTTTCTCATTCGAATCGGCGGTGCCGGGAAGTAGGCACGGAGTGTAGCCCGGGCGCCAGATTGTGGATGCGCGGAGGTCGAAGCGTGGAGGTCGATGCGCGGCACACCTGCCGCGCAATCACGGATCTCCGTGCAAGGCCGCGTTCCAATCGGGGTAAAGGCCGCCCCGCGTCGGCGCGGTACAATGCGGATTCGATCGTTTCCGTACTGAGCGCGTCACATGAGCACCCCCGCCAGCAACCTCCCCGAAGCCGCCACCGAGACCACTCCGCTGCGCTTCGTCACCGCCGCCAGCCTGTTCGACGGCCACGACGCCGCGATCAACATCATGCGCAGGCTGATCCAGGGGCAGGGCGCCGAAGTGGTGCACCTGGGCCACAACCGCAGCGTCGAGGACGTGGTCCGCGCCGCGCTGCAGGAAGACGCCGACGGCATCGCGCTGTCCAGCTACCAGGGCGGCCACGTCGAGTACTTCAAGTACATGGTCGACATGCTCAAGGAACGCGGCGCCAGCCACATCCGCGTGTTCGGCGGCGGCGGCGGCACCATCACCCCGGAAGAAATCCGCGAGCTGCAGGCCTACGGCGTCGAGCGCATCTACCACCCCAACGACGGCATGCACATGGGCCTGGTGGCGATGATCGAAGACGTGGTGCGCCGCGCCGAAGCCGCGCGCCTGCCGGTCGACAAGCCGCACAAGGTCGCCTTCGACAACGAGATCGAGATCGGCCGCATGCTCTCGGCCATCGAGGAGAGCGCGCTGGACGAAGCCGAGCTCGCCCACCTGCGCAAGGAATGGCAGCTCGCCGGCGGCAAGACGCCGGTGATCGGCATCACCGGCACCGGCGGCGCCGGCAAGTCCTCGGTCACCGACGAACTGCTCAACCGCTTCCTCGCCAGCTTCCCCGACATGCGCATGGCGGTGATCTCGGTCGACCCGACCCGTCGCCGCACCGGAGGCGCGCTGCTCGGCGACCGCATCCGCATGAACTCGCTGCGCTCCAACCGCGTCTTCATGCGTTCGATGGCCACCCGCCGCCAGCACATGGCGACCAATATCGTGCTCAAGGACTGCATCAGCTTCCTCAAGTCGCTGGGCTACGACCTGGTCATCGTCGAGACCGCCGGCATCGGCCAGAGCGATTCGGAGATCGTCGATCTCGTCGACTTCCCGATGTATGTGATGACCTCCGATTTCGGCGCGCCCAGCCAGCTCGAGAAGATCGACATGCTCGACTACGCCGAGCTCGTCGTCCTCAACAAGTTCGACAAGCGCGGCGCCGAAGACGCCCTGCGCGACGTGCGCAAGCAGTGGAAGCGCAATCGCGTCGCCTTCCAGACCAAGGACGAGGACGTCCCGGTCTATCCGACCATCGCGTCCCAGTTCAACGACCCCGGCATCAGCTGGATGTTCGCCAACCTGTGCCGCCTGCTGCGCACCAAGCTCGCGCTGCCGGAAGCCAAGTGGACGCCGGACCTCGACACCTCGCTGAAAGAACCGCGCGCCACCGTGCTGATTCCCGGCGCCCGCGTGCGTTACCTCGCCGAGATCGCCGAGCAGGGCCGCGGCATCAACAGCAAGATCGAATCGCAGGCCGAAGTCGCCGACCGCGCGCAGTCGTACTGGCAGTCGCTGCATGACCTGGGCGACGCCAGGCTGCCCAAGGCGCTCGATCTCTACGCCGCCGCCGATGTCGCGCCGTCGTCGCACCATGCCGTGTCGCCGGACGCCGTCGAAGTGGACAGCCCGTCGCCTGCGGTTCCGGTGACCAGCGAAGACCTTGCAATGGTGCATGGGGATCCGCCGGACCGTACCTTGCTGACGCTGCGCCAGCGCTACAACGACGCGGTGCAGTCGCTGACCTCCGAAGCCCTCAAGCTCCTGCGCGACTGGCCGGCGCGCCTCAAGTCGATCACCGACGAATTCACCGAGTACAAGGTCCGCGACAAGACCATCCGGGTCGAGAACTACCGCGAGTCGCTGAGCCACCAGAAGATCCCGAAGATCGCCGCGCCCACCTACAAGAGCTGGGGCGAGCTGCTGGTGTTCCTGCAGAAGGAAAACCTGCCGGGCTACTACCCGTACACCGGCGGCGTGTATCCGTACCGCCGCACCGGCGAAGACCCGATCCGCATGTTCGCGGGCGAGGGCACGCCCGAGCGCACCAACCGCCGCTTCCATTACCTGTCCGTCGGCCAGCCGGCCGCGCGCCTGTCCACCGCCTTCGACAGCGTCACCCTGTACGGCGAAGACCCGGCCGTGCGCCCGGACATCTACGGCAAGATCGGCAACTCCGGCGTCAACATCGCCACCCTGGACGACATGAAGAAGCTGTACTCCGGCTTCGACCTGTGCGCGCCCAGCACCTCGGTGTCGATGACCATCAACGGCCCGGCACCGATCATCCTGGCGATGTTCATGAACACCGCCATCGACCAGCAGGTCGAGAAGTACCTGCGCGAGGACAACGCGCGCTGGGACGCGGCGCACGACAAGATCGAGAAGATGTTCGAAGGTCGCCAGCGTCCGCAGTACAGCGGCATGCTGCCCGAGACCAACGACGGCCTCGGCCTGGGCTTGCTTGGCGTCACCGGCGACCAGATCGTCGAGCCGGAGGTCTACGAGAAGATCCGCGCCCACACCCTCGCCACCGTGCGTGGCACCGTGCAGGCCGACATCCTCAAGGAAGACCAGGCCCAGAACACCTGCATCTTCAGCACCGAGTTCGCCCTGCGCATGATGGGCGACATCCAGCAGTACTTCGTCGACCGCAACGTCCGCAACTTCTACTCGGTGTCGATCTCGGGCTACCACATCGCCGAAGCCGGCGCGAACCCGATCAGCCAGCTCGCCTTCACCCTGAGCAACGGCTTCACCATCGTCGAGTACTACCTCGCGCGCGGGATGAAGATCGACGACTTCGCGCCCAACCTGTCGTTCTTCTTCAGCAACGGCATGGACCCCGAGTACACCGTCATCGGCCGCGTCGCCCGCCGCATCTGGGCCCGCGCGATGCGCGAGCGCTACGGCGCCAGCGCCCGCAGCCAGATGATGAAGTACCACATCCAGACCAGCGGCCGCTCCCTGCACGCGCAGGAGATCCAGTTCAACGACATCCGCACCACGCTGCAGGCCCTGTACGCCCTGTTCGACAACTGCAACAGCCTGCACACCAACGCCTACGACGAAGCGATCACCACGCCGACCGAAGAAAGCGTGCGCCGCGCCGTGGCGATCCAGATGATCATCAACAAGGAACTGGGCCTCAACTTCAACGAGAACCCCTGGCAGGGCAGCTTCATCGTCGACAAGCTCACCGACATCGTCGAGGAAGCGGTCTACAAGGAGTTCGAGGCCATCAGCGAGCGCGGCGGCGTACTCGGCGCCATGGACACCATGTACCAGCGCGGCAAGATCCAGGAAGAGAGCCTGTACTACGAGCACAAGAAGCACGACGGCTCGCTGCCGCTGATCGGCGTCAACACCTTCCTGCCCAAGGACCACGGCGGCGACATCGTCACCGAGATCGAGCTGATCCGCTCGACCGAAGGCGAGAAGGGCCAGCAGATCGAGAACGTCGCCGGTTACCAGCGCAACCGCAACGGTTATGCAGGCGAGGGGCTCAAGGGGCTCCAGGCCACGGCGCGTGAACGCAGGAATGTGTTTGCCAGCCTGATGGAGGCGGTGAAGACGCATTCGCTCGGCCAGATCAGCCACGCGCTGTACGACGTGGGCGGCGAGTACCGCCGCAACATGTAAGGTCCAAGCGGTTGCCGCATCCCTACGAAGCCCGCACACGCGGGCTTCGTTGTTTCCAGGGATAGCCCGCCTCCCAATTCCAACTCCCTCCTCCGCGCAGCGGGGGAGGGTCGGGGAGGGGGCGGCACTTGGCCGGATCGCCAAGCGCCACGCGTAGGACCATAAGTACCCACGACATAACGAGCGCAGCTCCCGTGTGCGGCATTGCAGGTTTCAGCGGTCCCGGGGCCATGCCCGACCAGGCCCGGCCGGTCCTGGAACGCATGATCCATACCCTCGAGCACCGCGGTCCGGACGGCTATGGCTTCCACGCCGAACCAGGCGTGGGGTTGGCGCACGCGCGCCTGTCGATCATCGACCTGGCGACCGGCGACCAGCCCATCCACAACGAACGGCAGACCGTCTGGACGGTGTTCAACGGCGAGATCTTCAATTACGTCGAACTACGCGAAGCCTTGGAGGCGGCTGGCCACCGCTTCTACACGCGCTCGGACACCGAAGTCATCGTTCATCTCTACGATCGCTACGGCGATCGCTTCGTCGATCATCTCAATGGCCAGTTCGCGATCGCCTTGTGGGATCGCGAACGCCAGCGCCTGGTCCTGGCGCGTGACCGGACAGGCATCCGCCCGCTGTTCCATGCACGGAGCGGCGGCCGCGTCTGGTTCGCGTCCGAAGTGAAGGCCTTGCACGCGGTGTTGCCGGACACCGCCACGCTTTCTCCATTGGGGTTGGTGCAGGCGCTCACCTACTGGTCGATTCCCGATCCGGACACGGTCTACGAGCGGGTGCGCAGTCTGCCGCCGGGCTGCGTGCTCAGCATCGAGCGCGACGGTCGCGAAAACCTGACCCGCTTCTGGGACTGGACGTTTCCCCCGGCCGAGGAAACATCTCCGGCCAGGGTCTATCGCGATGTCGACCAGGCCGCCGCGGACCTGCGCGAACTCCTGGTCGACGCGGTGCGCCTGCAGCTCCGCGCCGACGTGCCGGTGGGCGCCTACCTCAGCGGCGGCCTGGATTCCTCCGGCATCGTCGCCTTGATCCGCGGCTTCACCGATACCCCGGTGCGCACGTTTTCGGTTGCCTTCGAGGACGGCGAGTTCGACGAGAGCGTCCACCAGGCCGCCATGGTCAGGCACCTGGGCACCGACCACACCACGCTCCGCTGCAGCCGCCGCGACATCGGCGAGGCCTTCCCCCGTCTGCTCAGGCACGTCGAAACGCCGATCCTGCGCACCGCGCCGGCGCCCTTGATGCTGCTCGCCGAAAGCGTGCATCGGCATGGGTACAAGGTCGTACTGACCGGCGAAGGCGCGGACGAGGTGTTCGGCGGCTACGATCTGTTCAAGGAGGCCAAGGTACGGCGCTTCTGGGCGCGCCAACCGCACTCAAAGGCGCGCCCCTTGCTGCTCGGCCGCCTCTACGGCTACCTGAACAACTCGCCGGTCAGCCAATCCGGCTTCGCCCAGTCCTTCTTCGGCCAGGGGATGGAGCATCTCGGGCGCCCGATCTTCGCCCACGTGCCGCGCTGGAGCACGTCGATGCGCGCAATGGCGATGCTGTCGCCGGAACTGCGCGCCTGCGTCGGCCCGTGGGATCCCCTGTCCGCCTACGAGCAGACCCTGCCCGCCGACATCATGGATTGGAGCCCACTGGCGCGCGACCAGTACGTCGAGGCGAAGTCCTTGCTGGCGGGCTACCTGCTGTCGGCACAGGGCGATCGGGTCTCGATGGCGCATTCGGTCGAAGGCCGTTACCCGTACCTGGATCATCGCCTCATCGAGTTCGCCAGCCGCCTACCCCCGAGCTTCAAGGTCCGCGGCATGACCGAGAAGTACCTGCTGCGGCGGGCGCTGTCGGGGTTGTTGCCAGACGACATCCTGCGGCGGACCAAACAGCCCTATCGTGCCCCCGACAGCCAGAGCTTCTTCTTCGATGGAAAGCCGCTCGACTACGTGGCCGACCTCATGAGCGCCGACCGGATCCGCTCGGCAGGCTATTTCGACCCGACGGCGGTGGGCCGTCTGTTCGAAAAGTGCCGGACCGGTGGTGCCACCAGCTTTGCCGACAATCAGGCGTTCGTCGGCGTCCTGTCGACCATGCTGGTCCACCATGAATGCGCGCAATGGCGCTCTGTCGTGCGAGCCCAGCCCACCGGACCTGACCGCTACGCGTACCGGTAAGCGTTATTAAGCCTAGAGGACACGGAGCAGTCGGGACTGGCCCTGGCGTCCACGGGCACGCATCCGTGCACAAAAAACAGCGAGCATCGAATGGAACGGCGCGGACAGATCAAGCAGTTCGTACTGCAGAACTTCCTTTTCTCAGACAACGACGCCGCCATCGGCGACGAAGATCCGCTCATCCGGGGCGGCGTGGTCGACTCGATTGGAATCCACGAGCTGATCGTGTTCCTGGAACGCAACTTCAAGATTTCCGTGTCGCCGGAAGAAATGACGCCGGCGATCTTCGACTCGATCCGGTCGGTCGATGAATTCGTCACGCGCAAACTCGAAGCCTGAGGCTCTGGGCTGTGAGCACGCTGGCATCCAGGGTCGCATGCATCGCCAGCGCTGCACCTGAGCGGACCGCGATCACCGATGGCGAGCGCCGGGCGAGCTACGGGGAATTCTGGGCCCAGGCACAAGCGTTCTCCGAGATGCTCCGCGGAAACGGACTGCAACGCGGCGATCGGGTCGCCATCGTGCTCCCCAACCGCATCGAGGCAGCGACCGCTTGTTACGGCACCTGGCTGGCGGGTGGTGTCGTGGTGCCACTGGACGTGCAGGCACGCGTTCGCGATCTGTCGCCGTGGCTCCGTCACTGCGATGCACGCTATGTAGTGCATGAACAAGGTCATCGCGACGCCACCTTGGCCATCGCCGAACTGCCTTCCATACGCCTTTCGGTCGCGCTCGCGGAGCAGAAGCCGCTCTGCGCCTCCAAACTGTCGGGCAAGCCGTCGCCGGGCGACACCCAGGACGATGTCGCCCGGGCCAACGACCTGGCGCTGATCCTCTATACCTCGGGCACGACGGGCGCACCCAAGGGCGTGATGTTGAGCCATGCCAACCTGCTGGCGAATGCCGAGTCGGTGATCGCCTACCTTGGGCTGGACTGCAACGACAGCGTCCTGAGCATCCTTCCGTTCTATTACGCGTACGGCGCGTCCGTGCTGCACACGCACCTCATCAGTGGCGCGCGCATCCACCTGGAAAAGAACCTCGTCTTTCCCAACCTGATCGTCGAAGCGCTTGCTGCACATCGGATCACCTGCTTCTCTGGCGTGCCCTCGACGTTCGCGTTGCTCCTCAACCATGCGGAACTGGGCAATCACGACCTGTCGTGCCTGCGTTCCCTCACGCAGGCGGGTGGCCCGATGACGCCGGCGCTGACCAGGAAGTTGCGCGCGGCGTTGCCGCACCCGCGCTTGTTCGTGATGTACGGGCAAACCGAGGCCACCTCACGCCTGACCTGGCTCCCGCCGGAGCGGCTGGACGACAAGCTGGGCTCGGTGGGCATTCCCGTGAACGGCGTGACCCTGAAGATAGTTCGCGACGACGGAACGGCCGCCACCACGGGCGAGATCGGCGAAGTCTGGGCCAAGGGCCCCAACGTCATGCTGGGTTACTGGAACAACGTAGAGGCCACGCGCGACGTGCTGCGGGACGGTTGGCTGCGAACCGGCGACCTGGGTCATCTCGATGGCGACGGCTACCTGTTCCTCGCAGGCCGCCGCAGCGACGTGATCAAGACAGGTGCCCACCGCGTGCACCCCGGCGACATCGAAGAGGCGATCGCGGAATTTCCAGGCGTGATCGAGGCCGCGGTCGTGGGCGTGGATGACGAAGTGATGGGCCAGGCCATCAAAGCCTTCGTGGTGGTCGAAGCGGCGACGGAGCGGGGTGCCGACCAGATCAAGGCGCACTGCCGTGAGCGCCTGCCTCCCTACAAGATTCCGAAGTACATCGAATTCGTGGCTGCCTTGCCCCGCACCGCATCGGGGAAGGTTCGCCGTGTCCACCTGCTGGCTACCCACGTTGCCTCATGACATCACTCGACCGGACATCACTCGACTGGAACACGCTGGCGATCGATTACGAAGCGGAAGCAGACCTCATCGCCGCGCGCCTGCGCGACATCACCGCACGCCAGCTGCATCGACGCGGTCTCGTCGTTGCCATCTCCGGTGGCATCGACAGCTCCGTCAGCGCTGCGCTGGCGGTGCGCGCGCTCGGCCCCGAACGAGTGCTCACCCTGATCCTGCCGGAACGCGATTCGTCGGACGACAGCGCGGTGCGGGCGCGCCTGCTGGCACAGCACCTCGGCGTTCGCATCGAAAGCGTCGACATTGCGCCGGTGCTCGCCGCCATCGGCTGCTACCAGGCCCGCGATGCGGCCGTGCGCAGCCTGCTCCCGGATTACGGTGAAGGCTGGAAGTTCAAGATCGTGATCGACGGCGGTACCGAGGGCCGCATCAACCGGTTTCGACTGGTCGCGCAATCCCCGGATGGCTCGCCGCATGCGTGCGACCTTGGACTCGATCAGTACCTCACCATCGTTGCCGCCACCAACTTCAAACAGCGCATCCGCAAGACCCTGGAGTACTTCCACGCCGACCGGCTGAACTACGCCGTGGTCGGCACGCCCAACCGCGTTGAATACGACCAGGGCTTCTTCGTGAAGAATGGCGATGGCTCGGCCGATGTGAAGCCCATCGCGCACCTCTACAAGACCCAGGTGTACGGCATGGCTCGCCACCTGGGCCTGCCCGAACGCATCTGCGCGGCGGTCCCGACCACCGATACCTATAGCCTCAGCCAGGGCCAGGACGAGTTCTACTACGGCTTGCCCTACCAGCAGATGGACCTCGCCCTGTGGGCGCACAACAACAGCAAGCCGGCCTCGTGGGTCGCCTCGATGTTGAACATCAGCCAGGCCCACGCGGAAGCCGTATACGAGGACATCGACAACAAGCGTCGAACCACGCGCTACCTGCATCTTGCGCCGGTGCTGGTCACCGCCGTGGCGGAGGTCGGGCACGAGCCATGACAGCCGCGCGCCCGCCGCTGCTATACACCGTTCACGATGCCGACCCGGGGCAGGTCCGTGACACGGTGATTTCGATCTGGCGCGGCAACCTGGGCCATGAACGATGCGGGCACGAAGCCAAGTACGAATGGTTCTATGTGGGCAGCGAAGGCCCACCCCCGCTGCTGCAACTGTTGCGGCACGAACCCAGCGGTGACTGGGTGGGCGTATGCGCAGCCGGCCAACGCCGGATGCTGTGGCGTGGACGTGAAATCCGTGCGGGTGCGATCGTCGACTTCGCCGTGCTTCCGGAACATCGTTCCCTGGGTCCGGCGCTCACGCTCCAACAGGGACTGATCAACGCGGGCGCGCGCGAACTGGACCTGCTCTACGGCTTCCCCAATCCCAAGGCAGTCGCGGTGGTCAAGCGCGCCGGTCTCGCGCAACTTGCGGAGATCGTCGGCTATGTCCGCGTGCTGCGGCATGGCCGGTATCTGGGCCGCTACCTGCCGGCGCCACTCGCCGGCATCCTCGGTGCATTGATCGATCTTGTGGTCGGCGCACGCGACGGGTTCCGTCGCCTGGGCTCACGCCCTTTACGCGTGGAGTGGACCGAGCGTGCCGATGAGCGCATGGATGTCCTGTGGCGGGAATCCGACCATGGCAATGCCCTGGTGATGATCCGTGACGCCGCCTACGCGCGCTGGCGCTTCGACCGCGCCCCGTTTGGCGCAACGCGATACCTGTTCGTCAGCAACAAAGCGGGCGGGTTGCGTGCCTGGTTCGCCACCCGCAGCGAGTCCGACATCCTGCGAGTGCGGGACTTCTGGTCCGTCGATGCGATCGAGGGCGTCGGCCGATCCTGCATCGACGCCTTGCTGCAGGCCGCCCGCGCGACCGGACATTCCGCCGTATCCGTCGAGATCGGCGCGCCAGCCCGTTGTCATGCCGGGTGGACGTCCCGTGGCTTCTTCGAGCGCCGACGTCGTCCGGTCCATGGCAGCTGGAGCGTCACTTCACCAGAAACCGATGGCGTCGAGTTGTACGTGACCTCGTCCGACAAGGACGGCTGACCGCCAACCTCGCTCTCCTGCTCAACTCCCGCTCCCGCTTGGCTCCCTCTCCCGCTTGCGGGAGAGGGTTGGGGTGAGGGCGCGCCGCGCAGCGGCGCCAACGGCCCGGTATTGCAAAGCAGCAGCCCACCTGGGGACGTCATCGCGCGCCATCGTCGCCCGACTGCGCTAGCCTAGTGCGCACGCCAAGGGGGCAACGATGACAAGGATTCGGAATGCCGTCGCCGGCATCGCACTGGGGAGTGTGTTGCTGGTGCTGCAGGCACACGCGGGTGAAAGGCAGCGGCCGACGCCGCCTGCGCAATGGGCGCAATACTTCGAGCAGGTCCGCAAGGCCGACGCCATTGCAGACGACGAGGCGCGCTGCAACGCCTATCCCGATTTGCCCGGCAACGAATGGCGCGCCGGCGCCGCGCAGGGGCGCTGTTCCATCCTGCGCAAACCGAAGTGGTCGCTGGACGACATCGACCGCCTGCTGGGCACGCCCGAGGGCGTGGCCGAACTGGAGCGGGGGTTTGCCGCACTGCTGGATGCGCACTACCGCGACCAGTCCCAGCGCGACCAGATCTTCGTCGCCCTCGCAGCGTTCGATGGCAGTGACCGGGCCCGGGAAGTGGCGCGGCGCTGGCTCGCACTGGCTCCCAAGAGCCCCTTCGCCAACACGGCCGCGGGCAACCACTACGACACGGCCGGCTGGGAGGCGCGCGGCACCCGCTGGGCGCGCGAGACCTCGGAGGACCAGCTTCGCCGCATGAGCGAATTGTTTTCCAAGGCCGTGCCGCTGTACCTGCGCGCACTGGAACTGCAGCCGCGCCTGAGTGTCGCCTGCATGGGGCTCAGCGGCATCGGCCGCATGAGTTCGGATGCGCTGCAGGCGTATGCGTCTGCGCATTGCACGAAGGTCGATCCGGATTCCTACTACGTAGCGCTGGAACGCAAGGTGTCGGCCGAGCCGCGCTGGGGCGGCTCCGATGAGCAGCTGCGCCTCGCCGTGGCGTACGCCGCCGCCCGCACCGATCGCAATCCGATGCTGGGCGCGCTGCTGGGCGAAGCGGTGGGATACGAGCCCTCGCTCGCGGATGACCTGGGCACCGTGGCCGACGAACTGGCTGCCGCGGCCCGCATGGGGCCGAGCGCCACGCAATCGAGCAACGCGGGGCGGGGCTACCGCTCCAAGGGCGACCCTTGGCAGGCGCTGCTGTATCTGTCCCAGGCCGTGCGCTTCCGTCCGAACGAAGCGGCGAACTGGGAAAGGCGCGCATCACTGCTGTTCGACGAACTCGGCGATGCGGAATGGGCGCGCTCGGACCTCAAGATGGCATTGCAGGAGAAGCCGAACGACAGCCGCTCCCTGTTCCAACTGGGCCGGATCACGCAGGCGCAGGGCGATTACGTCGCCGCGCGTCCCTACTTCGAGCAGGCCATGAAGGGGGAACTGCGCCAGGCCGCCATGGAGAAGTATTGCCAGACCTACCTGCTGCCCACGTTCCAGCCGAAGGCGGACGCGTGCACCCGCGACCTCATCACCGAATTCCCAACGAGCGGCGAGGGCAGGCGCCTGCGCGCCTGGACGCTGCGCCTCATGGACGATCCCGCCGTGCTGGAAGCCGTGGAACAGTTCACCCGGTACGCCGATGACACGCAGATCAACCGGGATTCGCTCGAGAAGATCCGCAACGACTGGACGCCCGACCTCGATCGGTTGCGTGCAAAGCGCGACGCGGCCGGCAACGCCGCGCAGGGCAGGAAGTAACCCGTTCGACCATCACACCGCGGGCGACCGTAATCACGGCCGCCCGGCGCAAGAACCCAAGGAAGACTCGATGCGTGTAACCACCCTCCCGATCGCGCTGGCCGCGGGGCTCCTGCTCACCGGCGCCATCGCCGCCGCGCCACGGACCGCCAAGCCCACGGCCGCGGACCAGTGGCTGCTTCCGCCCGATGCCAAGGTCGGTGATGAAACCTTCGGCGACCTCACCGCACGCTGGTGGCAGTGGGCCGATCGCATGCCACTCCCGCCTTACCTGGATCCCGATGGCCGCCTGTGCGGCTACGACCAGGGCGGTGACGTGTGGTTCCTCGCCGGCACCGATGGCACCTTCAGCGCCAACCGCACCTGCGTGGTCCCCGCCAAGCGCCACATCCTGGTACCCATCATCAACATGCGCTACAGCGATACGCAGCAGCACAACGGCAAGACGCTGGCGCTGCCGTGCAAGGTGTTGCAGGAAGGCGCCGCGGTGAACAACGACCGCCTGGGCAGCGCCATCGTCATGATCGACGGCACGCCGGTGAGCGACGTGAGCCGTTACCGCATCCGCAGCAACGGCTGCTTCCCGCTGGTGGAGGGCGACAAGGAGTCCCCGAGCACCGCCTCCGACGGCTACTGGCTGCTGATCAAGCCGCTGCCGCTCGGCCGCCACATCCTCACCATCGGTGCCAACTACGCCGCCGACGAAACCGGCTACGGCCGCATGGTGCAGAACTTCGAGTACGTGCTGCACGTGGGTGGGAGAACGGACGAGTTGTGAACGGATAGTGCGAATGTGCCTCCGGCCCCAGCCGTGAAGCAGGCAACATCGGTGGCGCCACCTCCCTCTCCCTCTCCGCTTAACTCCCTCTCCCGCTCGCGGCGCCCGAAGGGTGTCCAAGGGTGAGAGGGCCGGGTGAGGGCGCGCCGCGCAGCGGCGCCAAACTCCCTCTCCGCTTAACTCCCTCTCCCGCACGCGGGAGAGGTTGGGGTGAGGGCGCGCCGCGCAGCGGCGCCAGGGTGCCCGAAGGGCGAGGCGTTCAGGATGAGCGGGCAGCGCCCTCCAAAGTTGTCGGCTATATTTCCCACCGCGCCATGCGCGCGTACACGACCGTCAGGGGAGGCGTCCGTGGAAATCCTGCAGAGCCGTCATTCCAACCACATCCGTTACAAGTTCGACACGGATGAAATCCACTACTTCATCGAGGACAGTTCGGGTAGCCGCTCGATGTCCGTCGGCTATCCGGATATCAGTCGCGACCGCCAGGTCTTCGTCGAGCGCAATGCCTGGCTGCGCAACGCCGGCCTGTTCTGGCTGGCGCTGGGCGCCGTCCTCACCGGCATGGCCGCGATCAAGGGCCAGTTCGCGCCGTCGCTGTGGTTGTTCATCGGCGCCGCCTGCTACGCCGGCTACCGCCTGCGCACCACCCGCTTCACCATCGTCCCGTCCGAGAAGGGCAACCTGCTCGTGATCGACGACGCCGACGGCCAGCGCATCCTCAAGGAACTCGAATCGCGCCGCGCCGATTACTACCGCCGCGAGTACGACTTCATGCCGCAGGACGAGACGGCCGAGCAGCACCGCAACCGCTTCAAGTGGCTGCATCGCGAGGGCGCATTGTCGGACGGCGAGCTGACGCAGCGCCTGGCGAGGGTGGATGCCAGCGACCCGGCAAGGATCGAGCCGGCCAGTCCGCAGTTGGCGACGATCAACTAGTCGGATTCGCCCATGAGGCCTGCGCGTCCGCGGGCCTCTTTCATTGCGACTGCCGCAGCAGATGCGTCGGTGGGCAGAGCTGACTTTGCACAAACCCGACCCAGCTTTTGCACTGACACGCTTTTCTCTCCCAGGCGACGCACAAGTTTGCCGTCCACCGCATCGCTGGCCGCCGGATGCTGTAAGAATCAGCCCAGGGCCGATGTCCCATCCATGGGCACGGATTGCGCGGGTTTCGCGCGACCTTCGGGGACACAACAAGGGGAGAGGTTCATGAGATTGGCGTTGATTGCATTCGCTGTAGCGGCGTTCGTCGCAGGTCCGGTGGCGGCACAGGTGCCGACTGGCAAGATGGGCGCGCTGCGTCCCGACCAGCAGCGCTTCTTCGAGCTCTATAAGGAGCTGGTCGAGACCGATACCTCGGTCACCACCGGCAGCTGCACCCAGGCGGCCGGGCAGATCGCGGCGCGCTTGAAGGCGGCGGGCTTCGCCGACGATCAGATCACGCTGTTCTCGGTGCCCGACCACCCGAAGGAGGGCGGGATCGTGGCCGTCTATCCCGGCACGTCCAGCACGCTCAAGCCGATCCTGCTGCTCGCCCATATCGACGTGGTTGCGGCCAAACGCGCCGACTGGGTGCGCGATCCATTCACGCTGGTCGAGGAGAACGGCTACTACTACGCGCGCGGCATCGCCGACGACAAGATGATGGCGGCAACCTGGGCCGACGCGCTGATCCGCTTCAAGCAGGGCGGCTACAAGCCCGGGCGCACGGTCAAGATGGCGCTGACCTGCGGCGAGGAAACCGACACCGCGTTCAACGGCGCGCAATACCTCGCCAATAACAAGCGTGACCTGGTCGACGCGGCCTTCGCGCTCAACGAAGGCGGCGGCGGGGACACCGACGGCAAGGGCCACCTCGTCGCGCAGTCGATCCAGGTCGGCGAGAAGATCTACCAGGACTACAAGCTGGTCGCCACCAACCCCGGCGGACACAGCTCCCAGCCCGTGCCCGACAACGCGATCTACGCGATGTCCAACGCCCTGTTGAAAGTCGGCGCGCACGAGTTCCCGGCCGAGTTCAGCGACACCACCCGCGCCTTCTTCGCGCGTGCCGGTGCCGCGCGCAAGGACGAGATGGGCGCGGCGATGGTGGCGCTGGCCAAGGACCCGGACGACGCCAAGGCGGCCGCGGTGGTCAACACCGAGAAGAGTTTCCACTCGATGCTGCGCACGACCTGCGTGGCGACGATGCTCAACGGCGGCCACGCGGTCAACGCGCTGCCGCAGCGCGTCGAAGCCAACGTCAATTGCCGCATCTTCCCCGGCCATACGCCGGCGGAGATCAAGGACGAGCTGGTCGGGGTCATCGGCAACCCGAACATCTCGATCGACCTGGCCCGCAAGGACAAGCCCCTGGCCAAGTCGCCCGCGCTCGACCCGGCGATCATCGGTCCGATGGAGACCCTGAGCGCGAAGTACTTCCCCGGCGTGCCGGTCATCCCCTCGATGTCGACCGGCGCGACCGACGGCCTCTACATGTCGGCCGTGGGCATCCCGACCTACGGCGTGCCTGGCATGTGGGGTGATCCCGATGGCAATGGCGCGCACGGACTCAACGAACGGCTCGAAGTGCGATCGGTCTACGTCGGCCGCGATTACCTGTTCGACCTGGTGAAGGCGCTGGCGCAGTAGGCGGCAGGGTTGGGGCCTGCATGGCCCGTTGTCTGCACGGAAAGAGGCCCCGCATCGCGGGGCCTTTTTTTGGCGAGACCGATGAGACAGCAGCAGTTTCATGGGCGGTGGAAGACATGATGGGAAACATGAGACAGACGACGGCCCGGACAGCGGGATGGGCCAGCTCCGGCCGGCAGGATGACGTGGCCTCGGTTTCCTCGGGACAATAGGCATTCGTCCGAGACTCTCGTGTTTCCAATGCTTCCATTGCGTCTGGTACCGATTTCCCTGCTGATCGCAGCCAACACCGTGTTGCACGTGCTTCCACTGCTGCTGGTGGCGTTGGTGAAGGCCTTGCTGCCGTTCGACCGTCTGCGGCGGGCGAGCAATCCCGTGCTCACCGGGCTGGCGGAAAGCTGGATCGGAGTGAACAACTGGATGATGGACCGCTTCACCGGCACCCGCGTCGACGTGCAGGAGGACGCGGTGCTGCAGGTGGACGGGCACTATCTGGTGCTGGCCAATCATCAGAGCTGGGTGGATATCCTGGTGTTGCAGAAGGTGTTCAACCGCCGCATTCCGCTGCTGCGCTTCTTCCTGAAACGGCAGCTGTTCTGGGTGCCGCTGCTGGGACTGGCATGGTGGGCGCTGGATTTCCCATTCATGGGCCGCTACACGCCCAAGCAGATCGCGCGTCGCCCGGAACTGGCCCGGCGCGACACTGAGGCCACCCGCCGCGCCTGCGAAAAGTTCCGCGCGATCCCGGTGGCGATCATGAACTTCGTCGAAGGCACCCGCTTCACGCCGGGCAAGCACGCCACACAGGGAGCGCCGTACCGCCACCTGCTCAAGCCGAAATCCGGCGGCGTGGCTTTCGTGCTGGACGCGATGGGCGAGGGCCTGCACGCGATCCTGGACGTGACCATCGCGTATCCCGGCGGGCGACCCTCGATGATGGACTTGCTGTCGGACCGCATCCCCGCGGTCCGCGTGCACCTGCGCCAGCGCCCGATCCCCGATGAGTTGCTGCATGGCGACTACCAGGACGACCGCGCGTTCCGTGCCCGTTTCCAGCAGTGGATGAACGGGTTGTGGCGGGAGAAGGATGCGGACATGACCCGCCTGCTGGCGGACTGAAACTCTCCGGGGTCGCAGGACGCGAGTCCACTGGATGAAACGAGAGGCCCGCTTCTGCGGGCCTCTTTCATTGCAGGTGCAGCAAGCACGTCGGCTCGTTGCATGACCAAGTGCACTGCGCCACATCCGTTCGCGTGGTCACAATTCGCGCATGGACAACACGGAGCAGTAAATGAGCAAGACGTTCGGAATGAAGGGATGGTTGCTGTCGTTGGCGCTGGCCTGCACGGCGGCGACGGTGCAGGCGGCAGACGTGAAGGAGAGCGGGGTGCAGGCGACCGCAGTGCAGGTCGCCCGCAAGGGCTACAACCTGCAGGCGGAACGGCAGGGGCAGGGCGCGATCACCGTCGTGTTCGAGTCCGGCTTCGGCCAGGGCGCCGGCGTGTGGAAGGACACGATCGCCAACCTCGGTGCCGAGTGCACTTGCATCGCCTATGCGCGCGCCGGCCTGGGCAAGTCCGGCACGGACGGCGCCCCGAAGACCATCGAGCAGCACCTGCAGGACCTCAATGCCGTCATGGACGCGCTGGCGCCCGACCGCAAGGTCGTGCTGGTCGGCCATTCCTACGGCGGCCTGCTGGCCACCGAGTTCGCACGCCAGCATCCACAGCGCCTGGCGGGCCTGGTGCTCGTCGACCCGGCGACCATGGGGCAACGCCATGACTTCCTGCGTGCCGATCGCGAGCGCGTGCTGGCCGACGACAAGGCGTTGCTGGCGATGCTGCCGCCGGCGATGGCGCAGGACTACAAGCTGCTGATCGCCCAGTTGGACAACGCCGCCGCAACGCCGCGCAGCCTACCCGACCTGCCGGTGGCCCTGCTCACCGCGACGCAGGTGGCGGCCGAGCCGTTCGTCTTCGAGGAAACCGAGCAGGGCAAGGCGCTGTGGAAGCGTGAGCACGCGGACCTGTTTGCCGGCGTGTCGCGCGGCATCCACGAGTACTTCGTCACCGGACACAACATCCACCGCGAGAACCCGAAGGCCGTAGCCGAGGCGATCCGGTTTGTAGCAGCGGCGTCGCAGGCAGGGAACTGAGCGGGGCAGGCTCCCGAGCACCCACGGAGGCCCGCCACTGGCGGGACTTTTCGTGACGGCTCTTCTCCAGGGAAGGCTCGTTGGCACGCGTGTCTCGCCCGATCACTTCAGCGCAAGCATCACCTCGCGCAGGTCGCGGGCCGCCTCGGCCGCGGCAGGCAGGTCGTTGTCGAAGATGGCCCCGTCCAGGTCCTTCAACAGCGTTTCGACCATCGTGCGGGTAGTGGGGTCGAGCCTGTTCGCGAAGCGGTCGCGGATCCATTTCATGGACACGAACGCGCTGCGCGCGCCGCCGCGGGAACCCGTGCTGGCCGTGATCAGCGCGCGCCGGGCCCAGAGCTCGAACCGCGCCTCGTCGATCTTCACGATCGGCCGATAGCGCAATTGCAGGTCGTTGGACGCGTACGCCGCGTCGACCGAAGCCGCGAGGGTCTTCGTGCGGTTGCGGTTCCGCACCTGCGCCAGCAGGTTGCGCAGGGCGAGGTCGGTCGGCTCGATCAGCCGCGGCGGTACGTTGCCGGTGCGGAATGCATTCCACGCATCCAGCATGTCCATCGCCGTCTTCTCGGCGTCCTGCCACTGCGCCGGGGTGTCCAGATGCGACGCGAAGATGCGGTCGGCGCCCTTCGAGATCTTGCGCAACGCCGCTGGCACGCCGCCCGGCAGCGCGTCGATCGGCGCAGCGAGCGCCATCGCCTCGATGTCGGGACCGTCGGTCGAGATGAACTCGCCGTAGCCCGGCGCGAACACCTTGCCGCTGTGCGTGCCGTCGTCGTGCGTTTCCACACCGACCATCGCGCCATGCACCCGACCGGACGGGCCCGGATAGGTGCGGTTGATCTTGTTGACCACGACTTCCTCGAAGACGATGCCCGGGATGTTCTCCGCGCGGTTGGCGTCGCCGACCTGCGGATTGGCGGGCATGATCATGGCCGCGCTGCCCTCGATGCCGGCATGCCACGTGCCTTCGTTGGTGACGATGCGCCCGTTGACGTCGTAGTCGGACACGGCTTCGCCGAAGTACCACACGGATCCGTCGTCCGCCTGCGCGTAAAGGTCGATGGCCACCTCCTGCAGGCTGCCGCCGAGCCAGGCCATGTACTGCGAAACGAGGACCCGGATGCACTGCCCGGGCGACCACTCGATGAGCTGGGTGTAGGGCAGTAGCGTGGTCTCGGTATGAAAGACCTTGTTGTCGACATGGCCGTTGAGGATCGCCGAACGCAGCGAGGCGATCGGGAACAGCGGGTTGGTGACCGCCGTGGGATGCGAGAACGGCGCCGCCACCAGGTCGCGGCGCGCGGAATCCGGCGCGAGCGTGAGGTCCGCGAGCCCCGCCGCCTCGAGTTGCTCCTGCGTGGGTTGCGGAACCGCCGTCGCGACGGAGGGGTTGCACTGCAGGGTCCCGCCCACCGACGCGGCTGCGGCCGCGGATGTCGGTTTATCGTCTGCGTCGCTTGCGCTGGCTGCGGTGAGCAGAACGAGCGACAAGCCTGTGGCCGGGAGCTTCGCCGAGCGCAGGATCCGGGCGAGGTTGCTCCATGGAGGGACCAGCCGTATCGCAGCCATGGCGCGCTCCTTGACCTCGGGCGACGGCGGCAACGTAGGGCGCGTGGGGTTACCAGAGCGTGAGAGCAGACACAGACGGAGATGCGTGCTGCTCCACCCTGCTGCGATATTCTGGTTGCGGGGAAGGGCGCACGCCCGGCAAGCCTGAAATGGGGAGTTGCATGTCGCAGGTAGGGAAGGGCGGTCGCGAGCGCCAGTTGCGGGTGCGTCTCGAGTGGTCGCAATGGTTGCTGGCCGCAGTTCTGTTTTTCTGCGCGCTGGATGTGCTGGCCATGCGTCGCATCGATCCGGGTGAGGATCCCAAGCTGTCGGCCGACGAAGGGCTGGTCGTCGTTTCGGTCGATACCAGTACACCGATCAACACCGTGCATGTGGGACGGGTGGGCGGCGGCACTGCGACGGTGCTCAATTACCTGCCAGCCGGGCGCAATTCGTATCTGTTCGCCACCAAGGCGGGCGAGTACGAATGGGCGCAGATGAAGCTCACCAACGGCTTCATGTACAGCCGTTTCACCATCGGCAAGCCGGAGTTCCGTTTTACGGTCGCACCAGGAAAGATCGTCTACCCGGGCGACCTGGTCGTGCGCGCTTCGGCACTCTCCAGCGCCTACATCCAGATCCACAACCGCACGCTGCCGATCATGGACTGGCTGCAGGCCAAGCACGCGGCGCTGTACGCGCGCCTGCCGTTCGAATACACCGGCTACTACCCCGATCCGTTCCCCGCCTACTACCGGGCCGCGCTGGCCAAGCGCGTCGATCCCGGCCTCGACCTCAATGGCGGGCGCGAGGCGCCCAAGCCGTCGGGCCTGCCCATCGCCGCCGACGTGATGTGGAAGCCCGGCCGCGTCATCGCCGTGGCCATCAATCCCGCCGGCGATCTCCTGGCGGAAACCATCCGCGAGGACACGGACCGCTACACGCTCAATCTGATCGACCTGCGCGCCGGCGTTTCACAGCGCTTGGCCGCCAAGGCGTTTGACACCCTGCGCTGGAAGGGCAATCGCAAGCTGATCGCGTCCAGCGACGGCTCGCACATCGTCTACGTCATCGGCGATCGCGCCGGCGACAAGCACCAGGTGAAGGAACTGCCTCTGGCCGGAACGGGAAGCGTGGTCGACATGCTCCCGCAGGAAGCCGACACCATCCTGATGGAGGGGTACGACAGCACTGGCAGGCTCGTCGTGCACCGCGTCGTGCTGGAAGGCGACAAGTCCATCAACGGGTTCAGTACCGCCAAGTCGCGTAATCGCCTCAACCAGGGCGTTACCAACGACCGGGGCTGGTACACCGACGGCAGCGGCCGCCTGCGCGCGGCGATCATCCAGCGCGATGACGCCACGGTGCTCGTGCACGGTGCGGACGGCGTCTTTCGCGACGTGCTCAACAGCGACGACGACCACGAGTTCGATCCGGTTGGACTCTCCTTCGACGGCAACACCATCTACGGACTGACCGACGAAGACCGTTCGCAGCGCGACCTTGTTGCGCTCGACCCCGTCACGCGCAAGATCACCCGGACCGTGTTCTCCAAGCCGGCGGTGGACATCACCCAGGCCGTCTTCAACGATCGCCGCGAACCGATCGCCGTCCGTTACCACCAGGCCGGCCGCCTGGTCACCGAATACTTCGACGACGCCAACCGCAAGCTGGTGGCGTGGGTTGGCACCGCGTTTTCCGGCAATGAAGTGACGGTGATCGATCGCAGCGACGACAACCTCCAGCTGATCCTGTGGGTGGAGGGCGCGGACCATCCACCGCAGCTCTACCACCTCGACGTGGCCAGCAAGAAGGCGTCGCTGATCGACGAGATGGCGCCCTGGCTGTCGGGCAAGACCTTCGCCGCCGCGCACGTGATCAAGACCAAGGGCAGCGATGGCCTGCCGATCGAAGCGTTTCTCACTCTGCCTGCTGGCGCGGGCAAGCGGCCACTGGTGGTGTATCCGCACGGCGGTCCGGTCGGCGTGAGCGACAGCCTGGATTTCAGCAGGGATGTGCAGTTCCTGGCCTCGCAAGGCTACGCAGTGCTCCAGGTGAACTACCGTGGCTCCGAGGGCTACGGCAAAGCCTTCCGCGAAGCGGGCTACCGGAGCTGGGGCCGGATGATCGAGGACGACATCGACGCCGCGCTGGTTGCGGCGCTCGCCGACTATCCGCTGGATGAAACGCGCATGTGCATGCTGGGTGCCAGCTATGGCGGCTACTCGGCGCTCATCTCCGCAATCCGCTGGCCGGATCGCTTCAAGTGCGCCATCTCCATGTCCGGTGTCAGCGACCGCGCCCTGTTCTTCAGCGCCAGCGACAATGTACGCTCGGAGAAGATGCGTCCGCAGCTCGAACGCCTTCTGGGCAACCCGCGTACCGACATGGCGGAGATGCAGGCGGTCTCTCCGCTGTATCACGCCGACGCGCTGACCGTTCCGGTGATGATCGTGCACGGGCGGGAAGACGTGCGCGTCGATTTCGAACACACCCGCCGCCTTGTGCGCATGCTCAACCTGGAGAAGCGGCCTCCCGTGCTGATGGCCATCCCCGGCATGGAGCACGATCTCGACGACCCGGAGATCGCAGCCATCGTCTGGACCGGGATTGCTGGCTTCCTGCAGCAGTATCTGGGCTCGCCGGCGACGGCCGCTGCGGTTTCGACGGATGCGAAGCCCGTGGCGGCCCCGACAGGCGGCGCTCTCGTGAAATAGCGCCTCGCTGCGGTTTGGTGAGGCGGCCTGCTAGACAGCCATCGTAGCCCGGTAAGCGAAGCGCACCCGGGGCTCCCAAAACAGCGAGGGAGTTCCTACTAATGATGGATGTTACAGAGACAGACGGCGCGCCGAGTTGTACGTGACATCGTCCGACAATGAGCAGGGAGCGTTCCCGCATCCCACTTCTGGCGTCAGCTACGGTGGGGGGATTACCGTTCCAGATGGATCATCTGCGGTGCAAACCAGGTTGCCATCTACCCGGGCGCCTGCTGCCATTGCCAACGACTTGTAATAGACATCTCCGGCAACAAAGGCGGTTGATGAAAGGTCGAGCAGTCCCTCTGTGTAGATGCTGCCGGATACGACCCCATTGATGGACGCGGCAGGGGCATGAATCTCACCTTCCACAATGCCCGTGTTGGCAATTACCAATAAGGCGCCATTTGCCACGGTGGATATCACGCTTCCCTTGATTTTCCCTTCAACGCGAAGTTCGCCATCGAAGATGACATTGCCTTGGACCTCCACATTGCGTCCAATCAGCGATTGAGTGTCGCTCATAGTCATCAAGTCGTTTTCGCATCGACGGGTGGATGCTTATCGCACTTCCACCTTCGGCTGCGAGCCTCTTGTCGTCAATGTGGGGCGCGCGAACATGAGGTTGCTAAATTGAGAACAAGAAAAGCCCCGCTCGCGGGGCTTTCTTGTTGGGCGGTGGGATCCTGAATTCGGCGTGCCACTGCTTCAGCGCTGCATATCTCGTGAGGTGCTATCGCTCGAGTACCAGCCCTTCGATCGGCGGCACCAAGTCCTTGATGAGGCATCGCGGTGCGGTCGGTTTGATCACCAGGTGCACGCTGTAGCAGTCGCCGCTCTTGAGGCAGCAGGTCAGTGCCGCCAGCTGGTCCTGGCAGCTGCGGTTCGCCTGGCACTGGAGCTGCCCGCCGTGTTCGCAGTTGAAATCGGCGATGCATTGCTGGATCGAGTCGTAGCCGGTGGTGGTGGGCGTGGGGGGTGGGGTGCCGTCGTCCTGCGGTGCGGGGAAGTCCCTGCGGCTGACGACGGCGTCGTTCGCCAGGTTGGTGACGACCAGCGCGAGCCTGGATTTGTCCCGCACGACATCGGTCCGATAGAGCGTCTGGGCTTTCGACTTGCGGTCGAGGACGCGCGTGTATTGCAGGGGCGTGCGTTGTGCATCGCCCAGTTTCATCACGGTGCGCGCCTGTGGGTTGCTGAGCGAAGTGACGACAAAGGCGTCGTCCTCGTTCATGGTGAACTGGTAACCCTCGACGTTCGCGCCCTTCAGGGAACGGGCGAGGTCCGCGCGTGGATCGGTGGGCTTGCACGACGCGAGCAGCGCGAGCAGGACGAGCGCCACGGTGCGGAGCGTGGATCGGGTGAGGTTCATGTCATCACTCCTTGTGAGTCGATACGAGAACGCGTCCGGCAGCCCGGACGCGTCGCTTCCATGGATCAGGCGCAGCCCATCAGCTTCGCCTTGCGCAACAGATCGGCGATGGCGTGCTGGATCCTCTTGCGCTCGTTGGCGTCGATGTCGCTCTGCAGGTCTTCCTTCAGCGAGTCGATCGCCGCCTGGATGTCGTCGCACGAGGCCGGGCTGGAGCCGGATGCGTCGCGGCTGATGAATCCGCCATGGATCTCCCAGTCGCCGTTGCCATCGCTTTCGTCGTCGTCCCAGCGGCGTTGGAACTCGATCACCGGGGTCTGCTCGAAGTCGTCCTGGGTCACCGTGAACGCCTCGGCGCCGATCTTGTCGTCGTTGTTGCCGAACGTTCCATACCAGGCGATCTGGGCACCGCTCATGTAATCGACGACAGCGGCCCTGACGGCGGTGGCGGCCGCTTCTTTCACGGCGGCGATCTGCGCGGCGATCTCCTCCGGCGTCGGCGGCGATGTGGCGTGCTGGAAGCTGGCGGCGGCTTTTGCCACCGCGAATTGCACGGCATCGCACAGGGCCGCATAGGCGGTGGTGGCGATATCGTCGGGCCAGCCGTCTTCTTCCATCAGTACGACGACCACGCCGGCGATCCCCGGCAGGTCGTCGCCGAGCACCTGGCGGAAGGTCGGGTCGTACACGGGAATCGGCTTGAGCTGCGTGGTCCACGCGCCCAGCGAGGTGGGAATGAGGACGCGGTCGCCTTCATCGACGTCCTCGTCGCCGAGATTGCCGTGGGCTCCGTTCTTGACCTCGATGGGCGGAAAGCCGATCAGTCCCGCCGAGCCCACGGCATAGCCGTCGCCGTCGATCTTGAAGAAGACCGGCCACAAGTAGGGTTCTGCGTCGCCCCAGCCATCCGCTTCGTCGTGACAGTCCAGGTTGTAGAGCTGGATCTGGAGGTTGAGAGGTGTTCTTGCCATGGTGCCGCTCCTTTTGAATGGCATTGCCCGCTCCCTCTCCATATGACAACGGCGTCGTTCCTGACCAGAGGTCAGCGTCGGCAGAGGGGGCAGGTTGATTCATGCCGCCGTCCGCGGTTTTCGGAAGCACCATTCATGGCGGTTGCGCTATCTTCCCCGGCTTGGAGCAAATCAGGGTCGAACCAATGAAGGCCACAGTCGTCGGTCTAATCACGCCGCATGTTCTTAGAGTCGCTGATCTCGCCAGGCAGGCCGAGACAGGCGCCAACGTTGACTGGCATGTGCGGGATGCCGTTGCAAAGACCATCGCCGACCTCGGATCCCAATACAACGCGCGGGACTTGCTCACGGCCTACATCGATTGGCTGGAGACTGCGGCCCGTGAGGCAGGGCAGGCCCGCCCGTTCTATGCCGGCGTGTTGCGGGCAGCGGCGGCGACGGCCGCACGACATCTCCAGGCACGCGATTGAGGATTCACGATCCAGGGAGAGGGGTCAGGTTCATTCACGGCGCTGGAGGAGAGAAGTTCTCGATCTCTTCCAGTGAAAGATCGCGTGCTTCGATCTCCCCGGCAAGGGCATCAAAGTCTGCTTGTGGCAGCGTGCCGCGACTGGCCCGCCGCGCCGGGGTGCATCGAGCCCATGTTCAACATCGACCGCACACCAGTGGCGTGCGGCCGATGCCAAACGCTCATCGGTTCCGCCACGGCCCGCCGCAGTGGAGGTTGAGCCACATCGCGTCCTTCTGGACCACCAGCACTGCCGCGCTCCAGTCGCGGACGCGATCGTGCGCGGCTTCCTGCAGGACGCGCTGTTCGAAGAATTGCAACTGGCCACAGGCCCTGCGGTCGTTGGCGGCGCTGCCATCCCCCAGCAACGTTTCCACCGTAGACAAGCGCGCGTCGAGCGTCTGCACCAGCTCCAGGTCGAACCCGAGCGGGATCAGCGACGAGCGCAGGTTGCGCACCCCGAACGGGGCCATGGGTGCATAGGTGAACGCACGCAGGTCCACGAGCACCGTGCCGGTCGACAACCGGAATCCCACCAGGCCATCGATGACACCCAGGGGCTGGCCTTCACCGCCTTCGAAACGGACGCTCAGGACGCAGGTGCCCCGCGGCGGCAGTTCCACATAAGTGCCTCCGCTGCACTGCCAGTCGAAGCCAAAGGGCCCGTTCGAGCCGAGGCCGTACACATCGATGGCGTTGTCGGTCTGGTTGGTGAACACGACCGTCGCCCAGGGCGAGGTTTCGAACGGCAGGGCCGGGGGCAGTTCGAGCAGGTCCGTCGATGCGGTGACGGGCTGTGCCTGGACGTTGAATGCGGAACCCGCAAGCAGCAAGGACAGCAGCAAGGTCTTCATGGCCTTTCTCCAGTGGTCGGTCCCTCGGCGTAAACAACGCGCGCGATTCCCCGGACAGGTCAACCGCCTGGCGGGCTGCAGCGCCTCACCGAGCGCATGGTCGATTCGGAGCTGGCCTCCCGAAAACCGCCCATGACCGCCAGACCCTCTTCGCCACGTTGTTGCAGTCGGTGAAGGCGCATTCCCTGGCCGGATCAGCCACGCTGTATGACGTGCCGCCGCAACATGCAGGCCTGCCGGGCTTCCACGGTCGCGAAGTTGCACGGTTGGGGCGGGACGCCCACCATCCGCGCATCCCCTGGAGGACGCCCATGGCTGAACCAGGCAATGAGTCGTCGGGGCTCGGCTTCTTCGCCGAGCTGCGACGGCGCCGCGTGATCCGCGTCGCGGTGGTCTATGCCATCGCCGGCTGGGTCGTGATCGAGGTCGCCTCGACCATGCTGCCGGGGCTGCACCTGCCCGACTGGACTGTCACCTTGGTGATCGCACTGGTCGTGCTCGGCTTCCCGATCGCATTCGTGATGGGCTGGATGTTCGACATCGGCCCGCGCGGCGTGCAGCGCACCCGTCCGGTGGATGCGCCCGCTGCGGCGGCCATCACCAACCCCGCGACGACGTCGACCGATGCGCCGGCAATCGCGTCGACAGAACGGGGAACCACGCCACGGGCGACGCCAACCCCGGCGCCGCGCGCGGTCTCCGCCGTCGACGAAGGCCGTCGCACCATCGCCGTGCTGCCCTTCGTCAATATGAGCGGCGACGCCGAGAACGAGTATTTCAGCGATGGTATCTCCGAGGAGATCCTCAACCTGCTGGCCAAGCTGCCACAGCTCAAGGTCGCCTCGCGCACTTCCTCGTTCAACCTCAAGGGCGAGAAGGTCGACATCCCGACCGTGGCCCGGCAACTGGGCGTCAGCACGATCCTGGAAGGCAGCGTCCGCCGCGCCGGCGACCGCGTGCGCATCACCGCGCAGCTGATCGAGGCCGATACCGACTCGCACATGTGGTCGGAAACCTACGACCGCGAGATGAAGGACGTGTTCGCCATCCAGGACGACATCGCCCACAGCATCGTCAAGGCGATGCAGGTGACGCTGAGCCCGCAGGAACGCCGCGCCATCCAATCGGCCGCCACCACCGACCCGGAGGCCTACGACTACTACCTGCGCGGTCGCAATTACATGTATTCGATGGCGCGCCGCGACTACGAGCACGCCATCCGCATGTTCGACCAGGCCATCAGCCTGGATTCCAAATACGCGCTCGCCTATGCCGGGCTCGCCGACGCGTATTCGCACATGTACCGCTACGTCGAGGCGACGCCGGACAATGTCGAGAAGGCCAACCGCGCCAGCGAGCAGGCCGTGGTGCTGGACCGCGACTCGGCCGAGGCCCATGCCGCGCGTGGCATGGCGTTATGCATCAGCAACCGCTACGACGAGGCCGACGCCGAGTTCGAAATCGCCATCAGCCGCAACCCCAATCTGTTCGAGGCCTGGTACTACTACGGCATGGCCGCCTCGTCGCAGGGAAAGGTCGAGAAAGCGGTCGAGCTTTACACCCGGGCGTCCGAGGTCAATCCCGCCGACTTCCAGGTGCCGATGTTCCTGGCGATGGCGTACGCCTCGCTCGGCCGCAAGCAGGACGAGATGCGCGTGCGCCTGGGTGCGCTCGGCACCCTCGAGCGGCACCTCAAGCTCAACCCGCACGACACCCGCGCGATCTACTTCGCCGCGCAGAACCTCTACCGCATCGGTGAGCGGGACAAGGCGATTGCCCTGGCCGAACAGGCCATGCAGCAGGGCATGAACGAACCGGTCGTGCTCTACAACGTCGCCTGCTTCTACACCGGCCTGGGCGAGAAGGAACGCGCCATCGACTTGCTCGAGCAGGCCGTCAGCCTCGGCTGGGGCGATCGCGACTGGATGGAAAACGACAGCGACCTGGTGCCCCTGCATGACGAGCCTCGCTTCCAGGCACTGCTGTCGCGCATTCACTGATGTCGACAACACCTCCGCTTCTAAAGCGTAGAGCGCAATAAGCGAAGCGCACTGCGCCGCCGGTGCGCGCAAATTCTTTTTTTCGGATCGAGTTACCTCGATTGGCTCTCCGATGGCCTCGCGGATGGGCGGGTTCACGCATTCAGTCCTCGCCATTGCTCGCTGCAGCTGAACGCTTAAGCAAATAACCCCCATGGGGAATGGCCTCTCGATTTCGACCCGCGCACCGTGCGGCTACCGCACGGGCACGGACAGTGCCCACTGACTTGAGAAGGAGACTGGAGTGATTGGGCTAAAGAAATCACTGATGACGATTGCTCTGGGTGTCAGCGCCACCTTGATTGCCGGTTCCGCAATCTCTCACCCACAACCGAAAATTCTGTGTCACAACATCGGCGGGCCATTCGATCTTGGCGCCAATTGCGAAGCCACCGGTAACTGCACTTTCATCCTGCCGAATGGCGGAACCGTGACCTTTACGGGAAATCAATTCCTGGGGATTTTGATCGGGGCTAGCGGCGACAATGCAGTAGCGGCCCATCTCGCCCATGGCGATGGTTTCGCCACCGCGATTTATGATCCACCGCTGCACCTGGCGTCGGTAGTCGGGCCCCATCAAGAGTCCAATGTGGAATGCCTGGCGACGAGGGTCATTCCGCAGCCGCCCGAACCTGGGAACTAACCAGGCGGAAAGCCGGAGGTTGCAAGCTAAGCTTGAGGATGCGAATTGAATCAAAATTTAGGGCCCGGGAAACCGGGCCCTAAATGTTTCCGGGGAGCGTTGGGGAATATCGAACGCTGACGGCACTCCGGACATCGTTGCGCACATCAGCAAGGGCTACGGCCAGGCGCCGGCCGACCCGCGGTGGCATGCGGGGGCCGGCTGGCAGCCGCCGACGCTGGCTCGGGCCGCGCGACGCGATGGAGGTTTGCTGCTGTTGCAGTCGGCACATTCGAAGTGGAAAACGGCGCCTTCCTTGTTGGCGGCGCGGTCGAGGTGTCGGTTCGCTTGTAGCTCCTTCGGGGGATGGCACGAGCCGAACGGCCACGCCAGTCTCACGGGCAGGACTACCCAACGAGCGGAGAGCTCCGATGAAACGAGGTGTGATGTTTGCAGGCGTGCTTCTCACAGCGATTGCGGCGCCGGCCCACGCGGAAGTTGTCGTGAACGATACCTACGATTACAGCTTCCTGACGTTCGTCCCTTGCGCCAACGGCGGTAACGGGGAACTCGTGTTGTTGGAAGGGCCACGACACGAGCAGTTCCGCCTGAATATCAACGGCAGCCAGGTCCGCAGCGGCATGCACGTGGATATGCATGAGGTCACCGGCGTGGGATTGACCACGGGGGACGCATACCGGGCCACCGGAGGGCTGAACGGCCAGGTGATGGGTTCCATCCAGGACGGTCATGACTACAACACGACCCTCGTAGGCAACTTCCTCGTCATCGGTCCAGGGCCCGGCAACAACTTCCTGGTTCGCGAGACGTTCCACCTGAGGATCAATCCCAACGGGACCGTTACCTCGGACAGTGACCACGACCTGGAGAGATGCGGCTGACCGTCCGCGCAGGCGTCGACGACGCCTGCATTGACCGGAAGCTCACCCGCACCGTCGACGCATCCACGGACGTCAGTAAGGCGAGCCGCCCGGCTGTGTCGAACCCAGCACGCCTGCCTCCGCCGAGACCAGGTACGCGCTGCCGCCCGTGCGTTGCCAGGTCGAAACGTTGAACGCATCGCCGGCGCGGATGCGATCGACTGCGATGTTGCGGTAGGTCAGCGGTACCTTGCTCTGGCAGGTTTCCGGCAGGCCGGGCGCCTTCAGGAAATAGACGTTGCCGCTGCCGACCACGCTGGCGTTGCCCTGCGCATCCACCAGCAATGCGGTCTGCTCATCGACGGAGATTCCGCGCGGTGCACTGCTCCAGCCGTTGACGGCGATGCGGCACAGGAATGCGAGGTCGCGCCCCATGCGATCGCGCGCACCGAAGTGCGGATCGCCGATGATCCCGGCGAGCACGGGCAGGTTGGCGAAGTCGCGCCCGAGCGTCATGTAGCGATTGAACGGATTGGCCAGGGCCTGGCTCGACGTCACGCCCTGGCTGGCCTGCGCGGTGTAGACGAATTGCGTCAGCACGTTGAGGCCGGCGCTGGTGCCGCCTACCGGTACGCCGCTGGCGATCAGGGCATTGAGCGTGGCCTGCACCGGCGTGCCGGTCCAGACGTTGATGTAGTTCGACTGGTCGCCTCCCGCGATCCAGACCGCTTCTGCCTTCGACAGTATGTCGGCCACCGTTGCGTTGTTCGCCGCCGCGGAGTCGGGAATGATCAGCGTGGCGACTGAATTTTCGCCCGGGCACAGGTCCTGGATGTAGGGGTTGTACGCGTCGGTGCCGGTCGCGCGGATCACCAGCAGATCGCCGCCACCGGAGCGTTGGCACAGCCACTGGAAGGCCGCGTCGACATCGGTGCTGCCACCCATCAGCACGATGCCCGGCTGTGGTGCCGGCGCGATATCGGCGCTGTTGCCGACGCGGAAGTAACTGTAACTGGGATGTTTGGCGGCAGAGGCGAGGGCGGGCACGAGCAGGGTCAGCAGTATTGCGAGCAGACGGGTCATGGGCATCCTCAGCGACGTGGGAAGGGAATGGGGCCAATGCTGCCGGGTGGGTGAAGCCTACCCCGAGTCGACCCCGGCGACTGCCGGTGAATCCGCAGCCCCCGGTTTAGCCGGCGGCGCGTGCGATACGACCGGGCGTTAACGCCGTGGTGGATATACATGGGGATGGGGACCGTGCCGCTGCGAAGCCAGCGGCAACCACCGCAACCAGGAGATGTCCATGAAGACGAACATTCGCACTTTGATGGCCTCGTTTGTGGTCAGCGCAGTTGCCTTCATCGGCAGCGCCAGTGCGGGGGACCAGTGGTTCGTGCTCAGCGAAAAGACGCTGAAGGCCGCCGACCCGAGCACCGAGATCACGAGCAGCGGCGATATATGGAACAAGAACATCAAGCAGGTGAAGCTCTCCGTCGAAGGCGCTGACGTGAAGGTCACGCAGCTCGCCCTGCACTGGGACAACCGCCCCGACGCCACGATGATGGATGTCGGTGTCATCAAGGTCGGGGGGCAGACGGCCCCGATGAATGCTCCCGGGATCAAGTCGCGCCTGACGTCGATCACCATCCAGTACCAGATCCTTGGCAAGGCGAAGTCGGCCAAGCTCAAGGTGTGGGGATACGACTGAGCTACAGGTATCGCTGCACAAGGAAGCCCGCCGAAAGGCGGGCTTTCTTCATTGCACCGGCTCGACCTTCGGCGGCGTCCACGTGCCATCCAGGATGGCGGCACATCCACGCGCGGCTTATTTGACGCGGGGCGCGTGCAGCGTCAATCCCGTGTCCTCGATGTCCATCCGCGTGACCCGCCCGCCTTCCTTGACGAAGATCACCGTCCACGGCCGGGTCTTCAGGAAGAAGCGGTTCGGCGCTTCGGCGAACAGTTCGTACTGCTTGCCGCTGGAGCCGACGAGGTACATGTGGCCGTCTTCCGCGGTCATGGTCCACACGCCACGCTCCGGCACGTCATAGCGCCCTGCGTAGGCTTGCAGCAGGGCGGGGTCCACCGTAATCGCCTTGCGCATCTTGGCGCGGCGATCCTCGATCCACTTCGCCAGCGCCGCACGCGATCCGACGTTGCAGTCCGCGACCGCAGTCGCGGACGTCGGCCCGCTCGCGCTCGCCAGTTCGGGCACGAACGTATCGAGGAAGTCGCACGCGAAGACGTTGGTGGTGATGTCCTCGCCGATCTGGAACATGTGGTCGGCCAGCGCCTCGCTGTTGGACAGCAGGATCATCGACAGGTGCTTCGAGGGCACCTTGAGGTAGAGCGCCGAGAAGCCGGTGCCCCAGTGCCCGTAGTGCCACACGAGCCGCGTGCCGCGGTAGTCGGTGACGAACCAGCCCAGGCCATGGGCCAGCGGCTTGCCGGCGTTGGAAGTGAAGGGCGTCCAGGCCCGGGCCAGCGTTTCGGGCTTCAGCAGGGCGTGGCGGTCGACGGCCGCGTCGTACTTCGCCATGTCGCGCACGGTGGAGAGCAATCCCGCCGAGGCCCAGAAGTCCGCGGGCGGCTGCGCCTCGTGCAGGATCTCGCCCTCGCCGTAGTAGGTGTAGGGCTCGGCGAGGCGGGCGAGGTTGGTCTTGTAGCGCACGAGGTGGTCCTGGCCGAGGACCGCCCACTTCGCCGCATCGTTGGCGACGTCGGGGCCGGGCACGCTTTCCTGCATGTCGAGCGGATCCAGGAACGTCTCCACGAACAGCTGGCGCAACGGCTTGCCGGTCTTCTTCTCGAGCACGGCTTTGAGGTATTCGAAGCGGTCCGGGTTGTACTTGTAGTGGTCGCCGGGCAGGTCTTCGGAGGTGTGGCTGAGCAGGTGCTTGATCTTGACCGAGTCGTCCTTGAAGTCGCTCGAGTAGTGCGACACCGGTTCGTCGAGATCGAGCTTGCCCTGTTCGACCAGCTGCCATACCAGGATCGCGGTGAAGGTCTTGGTCAGCGAGGCGACGTGGTAGAGCGTGTCCGGCGTGGCAGGCACCTTGTGCTCGAGGTCCGCATAACCGAGGCCCTCCGTCCACAGCACCTTGCCGTCCTCGAGGACCACGGTGGACAGGCCCGGGATCTTCAGGCGCTCGCGGTCCGCGTCGACCTGCTGTCGGAAGGCGGCGATGCGCGGCGCGTCCTGGTCGGCGTTCGCTTCCTTCGGCGCTTGGCCCGCGGGCATCGACCCAGCGCAGGCCGACAGGAATGCAGCAAAAAGGAACACGGCGAGCTGGCGCGTGGCGCGGGCCCTGGCAAGGTTGGGCATCGTGGTTCCTCGATTGCTGTTGTCGTGCATGCGGCGGAAGGGATCTCCGTGCGCTTGGATGTTCCTCCGGGGCGGAAGGTTTAGCGATCTTGGAGCCCATCTTGAAGGGCGCGTTGCGCCGCGTTCGCGGGCACCAACGACCACAGCGGCCATGTCCATCGCTGCACCCCGTTGCGCCCAACGCCGGCAGTGCTAACCTCGCGGCATGGGCCGTGGGGTCGCCCATCCGTCAGTGGCGCCTTCAGGGGGAGCGGCATGCGGAAGCAGGCAGTGGCGTTCTGGATACTGGCTTTGCTCGAAACTACGGCCGCCGCGGCCGAACTCGAAGTCCGCGTCACCGATAGCAAAGGCCAGCCCGTCGCCGACGCGGTAGTGAGCATGGTCGTCCGCGATGCCGTATCGGGCGAGCCGCGCAGGGCGCCGGCCCGCGGTCCGGCATCCACGCGCGTGATCGACCAGAAGGCGTTGGCCTTCACCCCCTACGTCGAAGTGTTCCGGCCCGGCGATGAGGTCGTCTACCGCAACAGCGACCGCACCCGCCACCACGTCTATTCGTTCTCGCCGATCAAGGCCTTCGAGTTCGTGCTTGCGCCCGGGGCCCATTCGGACCCGCTGAAACTCGAGCGTTCCGGAGTCATCGCCGTGGGCTGCAACATCCACGACGGCATGATCAATTACCTGTACGTTTCCGACGCACCGTGGGTCGCACACTCCGATGCAAACGGCGTGGCGAAGTTCCAGGACCTGCCTGCGGGCGAGTTCGACGTACGCGTCTGGCATCCGCGCTTGCCGCCCAAGCGACCGGACCTGGTGCAGTCTGGTCTCGCGCTGCGTGGCGATGAGCGCCGCAGCCTGGGCTTCTCGCTGTCGCTGCTTCCGGACTCGCGGCGGCAGTTCGACCGCGAACACACACGGTACTGACGGCGAGGGCGCCGGCCATGGGCTTCCGCTTCCGCCTGGGGTCGTTCTTTGTCGTGGCCCTGGTCGTCGTGCAGGGGCTCACCGGCCTGCTCGTCTACCAGGTCACCCGCGGCGAACTCGTAGGGGAGGGCAAGCGCCAGCTGCAGGTGGTCGCGCAGTCCTTCGCCCACCAGTTCCAGGACATGTCCGACCGCACCGCCGCCAGCGTGGAGGTGCTCGCGCAGGATTTCGCATTGCGCTCCGCCGTGGCGCAGGGTGACGGGGCGACGCTCGCATCGGCGCTGCAAAACCACGGCCGCCGCGTCGGCGCCACGCAGATGCTGCTGATCGGCGTGGATGGCCGCATCGAAGCGGACACTACCGCGCAGTGGCCCGTGGGCACTCCGTTCCCTTATGCGGACCTGGTCGAGCGCGCGCTGCAGGAACCGGTCGCGGCGATCGTTGCCCGGAAACAGCGCGCGTACTGGATGGTGGTCGTGCCGGTGTTCGCCCCGGACCTGGTGGGCTACATCGGCGCCGCCATCCCCGTGGACGACCGGGTGGTATTGCGGCTGCAGCAGCAGTCGAGCTTGCCCAGGAGCATCGAGCTGGCCGCCGCCGATGCCTCCGGAGGCTTCACCGTGCTGGCGCGGGGCAGTGATCCCAGCCAGCTAGCCGTGCCGCTGGCCGCGCGCGGGCGCTTGCCCACATTGCCCGTCGTGGTCGATATCGGCGGCCGCGAATACGTCTCGCAGGCCGTGTGGTTGCGGGGCTCGGGCCAGAGTCCGCGCGTGGCCGCCGTGCTCGGCTTCTCCGTCGACGACGCGCTCAAGCCGTACCGGCCGGTGGGGTTCGCCTGGGCCGCGCTGCTGGCCTTCGGCCTGATCGTCGGCCTGGTCTGTGCGTGGCTGATCGCGCGCGGGGTGTCGCGCCCGGTGGAGCAACTGGCGGCGCTGTCCCGGCGCATCGCGTTGGGCGATTACAGCCCACCGGACACGCCGGCGCGCGCCGACGAGCTCGGCCAACTGGCCAATGCGTTCGGCAACATGGCGCACGCGATCCGCGACCGCGAGGAGCGCATCCTGCACCAGGCGGGCCACGACCAGGTGACCGGATTGCCGAACCGCGCTTACACCGAAGCGGCGATCCAGAACGCGCGTGCCGCGCGTCCGGATGCTCCTGCGGCCCTGCTTATGGTGGGCTTGGAGCGTTTGCCCGAGATCATCAAGACCCTCGGTCACGTGGTGTCCGACCGGCTGATGCGCGAAGCGGGCGCCCGCGTGCAGGCGACAGCCGGCGAAGCACTGGTGGCGCGTGCGACCGATACGCAACTGTCGATCTTCCTCCCGGGTTCGGCGCGCGGCGGCGCGCGCGAGCTCGCGCACGCCATCGTTGAGGCGCTGACCGAGCCCTACCACGAAGCCGACCTCACGCTCGACTTCGCGCCCGCCGTCGGCATCGCGCTGGCGCCGGAGCACGGCGCCGATGCCAGCGTGCTGCTTCGTCGCGCGGAGGTGGCGATGATCGGGGCACTGCGCGCGGTCGATCCGGTCGCGGTCTACGACCCCGCGACCGACCCGCATCGACCCGAGCGCCTGTCGCTGATGGGCGACCTGCGCCATGCGCTGGAATTCGGCGGCATCCATCTGCACTACCAGCCCAAGCTCAACTTGCAGGACGGACGCATCGACAGCGCCGAAGGCCTGGCGCGTTGGGTGCATCCGATCGTCGGTCCGGTGGCCCCGGACGCCTTCATTGCGCTCGCCGAGGAAACCGGCAACATCCGCCGCGTCACGCGCTGGGCGCTGGACGCTGGCATCGCGCAGGCGAGCCGCTGGAAAGCAGAGGGACGCGCGATCCGGGTGTCCATCAACATTTCCGCGCGTGACCTCGACGACGTCGATCTTCCGCGCCGCATTGCCGGGCTCCTGCAGGCGCACGGCGTGGCACCCACGCAGATCGTGCTGGAGATCACCGAGAGCGCCATCATGGGCAAGCCCGATGCGGCGATCGCCGTGCTGCGCCGCCTCGCCGACCAGGGTATCGACCTGGCGATCGATGACTTCGGCGTCGGCCAATCGTCGTTCGCCTACCTGCGCCGGCTGCCAGTGCGCGAGTTGAAGATCGACAAGACATTCATCACGAACCTGGCGCACTCGCGCGAAGACCGGATCATCGTGAGGTCCATCGTCGAGCTCGGCCACCACCTGGGATATCGCGTCACCGCCGAGGGCGTGGACGATGCGACGGCGCTGGACTGGCTGCGTAACTTCGGCTGCGACCACGCGCAGGGCTTCCTGATCTCTCCACCACTGCCGGTGGAGGAGTTCGGACGATTGACCCACGCCGAACGCTGGCGCCAGCCGGCGGGTCTGGAGAGCTGATGCGAAGAACAGCCGTCGCCGTGGCCGTGGTGACGTACCTGCTGGTACGTCCTGTGCAGGCACAGTCGGTGCAGGTGGACGGCTACGTGGACCTGCGCGTGGTGGCCCCGGCGGACGAAACCAGTTGGCTCGACGGCGGCCTGGGCAAGACCCGCTTCGGTGGCGACGACGACGCCGTGTCGGGCGGCGCCGCATTGAACGTCGCGTTCCAGATCACGCCGTCGTTGCTGGCGAGCGCCACCGCGCAGTACCAGCCCGAACTGCCGAAGTCGGTCGATCTGACCGAGGCCTGGGTCCGCTATCGCCCGGTGTCGACCACGCCGTGGCGCTGGTCGATCCAGGCCGGCGCGTTCTTCCCGCCGATCTCGCTCGAGCACGACGGCGTCGCCTGGAGCACCACGCGGACGCTGACGCCTTCGGCGATCAACAGCTGGGTCGGCGAGGAGTTGCGGACCATCGGGGCGGAGGTGCACGTCGAACACCGCGGCCAGCACGGCACGTTCGACGCGCGCGCGGCGATGTTCTTCAAGAACGATCCGGCGGGCGAACTGCTCGCCACGCGCGGCTGGGGCATGGGTGACATCGCCACGGGCATCGATGGCAGCCTGCGCCAACCGGATGTCTATGCGCCCGTGGCGTTCGCACCCGTGCCGATGGAGTACCGCCCGTTCGTCGAGATGGATGACCGCCCCGGGTTCTATGGCGCGGTAGGGTGGGCACCGTCGTCGCAACGCCGTTTTACTGCGCTGTATTACGACAACCATGCCGACCTCTACGAATCGGTGCGCTATTCCGGTCGCACGGTCATGGCCTGGCGCACGTACTTCTGGAGCGCAGGGGCGGAGCAGCGTTTCGGCGAGTGGGCACTGCTGGGCCAGGTCATGCACGGTTCCACAATCTTCGAGCCCGTGGACGAGTTCATACTCAACACGGGATTCAATGCCGGTTACCTGATGCTCGCGCGGGAATACGGGGCCTGGCAGCCCGCGCTGCGCGTCGACCTGTTCCAGAGCCGGCAGGGATCCGGGGCGCTGTCGTCGCCGCTGAGCGAACATGGCAATGCCTTGACCCTTGCACTGAACTGGCGTCCGCACGAACGCCTGCGCGTCACGGGGGAAGTCCTGCGCGTCGACAGCAGCCGCAACCAGCGGCGTAGCGAAGGACTCGATGCGCGGCAGGTCGACACGCAGGTACAGGTGGGCGTGCGGGTGTTTTTCTAAGGGCGGAGCGCGGCTTGATGCGGCGCTGATTTCGTCACGCTGCGGGCACGGGTGGCATCAACCCAAGCCACTGCAATGGGATCATTTGTGCTGCTACGCAACAGCACGTGTGACGACGCTCCCGGTTTCGATCATCACCCTGACCGGTTCACTATCCGTCGGATCTGCCGGTTTCCCCTGCTTTTTAGCCGTGAAACGCCAAGCGGCCGCGGCGCGGACAGACAGGCCTTGAGCGCAGGCACGCACACGCATTGCTTGCAGGCAGGATTTCTCGCTAGGTTGAAACCGACCGGCGTCCTGCCGGTCAGTCCCGGCGAGAGAGACGCCGCTCCAGGAATGGGCCACTGGAGTGTGCGGCCGGGTCACGGCGTGGGTTGCCGATGCAGGCAAGCCACATTTCAAAATCCCACAGGGGAACATCCTGATGTCGAAGTCGCACAAGTTGCACCAGCACGCGCTGGCCACGGCCATGGCGATTGCACTGACCGCCGGGTTCGCTGGCTCCGCTGCTGCCGCGGGTCGCGTGGATACTGCCGGCCTGCAGTCCGCGGACCAGACCAGCTTTGATCGCTTCATCGTCAAGTACCGCGCCGGCACCACTGCCGTTGCGCGGCAGCACAACCTGGATATCGCCGCCAGGAGCAATGGCCAGGCGCTGGCCGTCGGTCACCTGCGCACGCTGTCCGTCGGCGGTGAAGTCGTCGAGGCCAGCCATGGGCTGGGCCGTGCCGATGCAGAGCGCCTGATGCGCAATATCGCCGCCGACCCGAACGTCGAGTACGTCGAGGTCGACCGGATCATGAAGCCGCTGATGACCCCGAACGACCCCCACTACAGCACCTACCTGTGGGGCATGCAGACCAGCACCGGTGGCATCCGCGCCGACCAGGCCTGGAACACCACCAACGGCAACGGCGTGGTCGTGGCGGTGCTCGACACCGGCTACACCAACCACAGCGACCTGCTCGCGAACATCCTGCCGGGCTACGACTTCATCTCGAGCAAGACCGTCGCCGGCGACGGCGGTGGCCGCGACGCCGACGCGCACGATCCGGGCGACTACTACCGCGCCCAGAACTCCAGCTGGCATGGCACCCACACGGCCGGCACGATCGCCGCGGTCGGCAACAACGGCGTGGGCGTGATCGGCGTGGCCTACGGTGCCAAGGTGGTGCCGGTGCGCGTACTGGGTCGTGGTGGCGGCTACACCTCCGACATCGTCGACGGCATCACCTGGGCGTCGGGCGGCACCGTCGCCGGCGCTCCGGTCAATGCCAATCCGGCCGAAGTCATCAACATGTCGCTGGGCGGCGCCGGTGCGTGCTCCAGCACCTACCAGAACGCGATCAACGCCGCCGTCGCCCGTGGCACCACCGTGGTGGTGGCTGCCGGCAACGACAACGCCGACGCCGCCGGCTTCACCCCGGCCAGCTGCGGCAACGTCATCGCCGTGGCCGCGACCAACAAGAACGGCACCCGTGCCAGCTACTCCAACTACGGCAGCCTGATCGACGTGGCCGCACCAGGTGGCGACAGCCCGGACTGCACCACGCTGATCGTGTCCACCGGCAACGCCGGCACCAGCGGCCCGACCACCGAGAACTACCTGTGCATGGCGGGCACCTCGATGGCGGCGCCGCACGTAGCGGGTACCGTTGCACTGATGCAGGCCGTGCGCACCACGCCGCTGACCCCGGCGCAGGTGGAGAGCATCCTGAAGAGCACGTTGCGCGCCTTCCCGGGCAGCAACGACAAGCCGATCGGCAACGGCATCATCGATGCCAATGCAGCAGTGTCCGCTGCCGCGGCGTTCTGATCCGTTTCAGTAGACCGAAGTGCAACGCGAACCCCGGCCTTGGCCGGGGTTCTTTTTTTCAGGTGCCTGATTGAGTGCTGATTGTCTGCGGGAACGAATGCCGCATTCGGCCGTAGTATCTTTACGACCATTGCGAACCAGGCGAGGAGAGGGGAGATCCATGGCCGACGAACTTGCCGCAGCCAATGTCAACCGGTCGTACCAGCTCGCGGCGTCGAGCATCGCGATCTTCACGTTCCTGCTGTTCTTTCTGTATCCGAAGTTCGCAGACGGCCAGATCGACGCCTTTGCGTATCAAGCCACGTTGATCATGATGGGTGTGGCGACGTTCTCGTTCGCGTTCTCGTCCTTCTATTATTACGGCGCCTCGCTAGGCGGCCGGATCGACGATGTCGAGCGTGCCCGGTACTCGCGTCGGGGCGATGGCTTCTGGCTGCTCGGGTGCGTCCTGTTGTTCCTGGCTCCGAGCCTGGTCCTCTTCACGGTCGGGCTTATTGCCGTGGCGTCTGCATGGTTCGCACTCTGGCTGGTGTACCTGTTCTTCGTGATGCGCTACTTCCCCCGCGTCCAGACTGCGAGAAAGAACTGAGCTGGCGCCGGTGCAGCCTCAGCGCTGCCCCAGGTCAAGTTGAGTCAGGTAGAGGCGTAAGTCGAACTCCAACTGGTGGTAGTCCGGCTCCATGTGCGTGCACAGCTGGTAGAAGGACTTGTTGTGCTCGGCTTCCTTGATGTGCGCGAGTTCATGCACCACGATCATCTTCAGGAACTCAGCGGGCGCATCGCGGAACACGGTGGCGATGCGAATCTCCCGGCTCGCCTTGAGCCTGTCGCCATGCACCCGGGAAATCGCGGTGTGGGTGCCGAGCGCGTGCTTCATCACCTGTAGCTTGCTGTCGTAGACCACTTTGCCCAGCGGCACCGATCGGCGCAGGTGCCGGTCCTTGAGCGCCTGGACGTAGTCGTACAGCTGGCCGTCGCTGCGCACGGTGTGGGACTGGCCGTACTTGTCGGCCAGTACCGCGCCCAGCCGTCCCTGTTCGATCAGCTCTCGCACCCGCGCCTGCACGTGTGGTGGGTAACCGGCGAGGTACTTCAAGGATTCCATCAGACGGAAGGGGCCAAGGCGGGGGTGGGGCGGCGGGTATGATGGGGCGGAAACCCGGAACAAGAAACTGCGACATGGCAAAGGCGAATCCGCTCCAGGAACAGTTGCTCAAGGCGGGCCTGGTCAAGAAGTCCAAGGTGGCCGAGGTTGCGCGTGAGCAGAACAAGGCCCGGCATGCCAAAGGGCCGTCCGAACTCAACGAGATCCAGCGGGAAGCCGAGCGGGCGCGGGCCGAAAAGGCCGAGCGGGACCGCGCGCTGGCCGCCGAGCGCAAAGCCCAGGCGCGCAAGGCTGAACTGCTTGCCCAGGCCCGGCAGATCATCGAAGACAAGAAGGTGCCGCGCTCGGGGGAGAGCGAGTATCGCTTCACCGCCGACGGCGCCATCCGCACCGTGCTCGTCAACGATGACCTGCGCAGGAAGCTGTCTTCCGGCGCGCTGGTGATAGCCCGTCTTGGCGACCGCTACGAACTGCTTCCGCGTGCGGCCGGCGACAAGGTGCGCGAACGCGACGCCAGCATGATCGTGCTCGATCACGGCCAGGAGGCGGGCACCGAGCCCTCCGCCACGACCTCAGAAGATGATGCGTACTACGCGCAGTTCCAGGTGCCCGACGACTTGATTTGGTGATCGCGCGCTCCAGGCGACTGCCACAAACGGGCATTCACAAGCATTGAACGCGCGCGGGCGCATTCCTCTCGGGCCATCTCCAACGGCAGAGGTCCGTATGGCCACACCCGACGCTATCCCACGCGAAGTCCTGCCGATCCCGGACCGCAAGCCGGTTGGCCTGACCACCTACGACGCCAAGGATCCGGACACCAAGTTCCCGCCGATCACCACGCTGCGGCCGCCGGCTGGCGCGCCGAATGTCCTGGTGATCCTGATCGACGATGTTGGCTTCGGTGCCTCCAGCGCGTTCGGTGGACCATGCCAGACGCCCACGGCCGAACGACTTGCAGGCAACGGGCTGAAGTACAACCGCTTCCACACCACGGCGCTGTGCTCCCCGACGCGGGCGGCGATGCTGTCGGGCCGCAACCACCACGCCGTAGGCATGGGTGGCATCACCGAGATCGCCACCTCGGCGCCCGGCTACAACTCGCTGCGTCCCAATACCTGCGCACCGCTGGCGGAAATTCTCAAGCTCAACGGCTACTCGACGGCGCAGTTCGGCAAGTGCCACGAAGTGCCCGTCTTCGAAGCGACCCCGATCGGCCCGTACCGACACTGGCCGACGGGCTCGGGATTCGAACATTTCTTTGGTTTCATCGGTGGGGAGAGCCACCAGTACTACCCGAATCTCTACGACGGCACGACGCCAGTGGAGCCGGAGCGCAGCCCCGAAGAGGGCTATCACCTCATGGAGGATCTTGCGGACAAGGCTATCGGCTACATCCGCCAGCAAAAGGCGATCACGCCCGACCAGCCGTTCTTCGTTTACTTCGCACCGGGTGCAACGCACGCACCGCACCATGTGCCGAGAGACTGGATCGCGAAGTACAAAGGCAAGTTCGACCAGGGATGGGACAAGGTTCGCGAAGAAACGTTCGCGCGCCAGAAGAAGCTCGGCGTCGTTCCGCCGGACTGCGAGCTCACCAAACGGCCGGATGAGATTCCGGCGTGGGACAAGATGGACGCCCGGCTGTATCCGGTGCTCGCGCGCGAGATGGAGATCTATGCGGCATACCTCGAGTATGCCGACCACCATGTGGGCCGCGTCGTCGATTCGCTGTCGGAGCTTGGCATCCTCGATGACACGCTCGTCTACTACATCATCGGGGACAACGGCGCCTCGGCGGAGGGCTCGTTGATCGGCGCCTGGAACGACAAGGCCGGCGCGGAGGCACCCGACCTCGCCACGCCTGAACTCATGATCGAGAAAATAGAAGAGCTGGGCTCGGCCCGCGCGCAGAACCACTACGCGGTCGGCTGGGCGCACGCGATGGACACGCCATACCAGTGGACCAAGCAGGTCGCGTCGCATTTCGGTGGCACACGCAACGGCACCATCATTCACTGGCCGAATGGCATCAAGGCCAAAGGCGAACTGCGAACGCAGTTCCACCACGTGATCGATGTGGCGCCGACGATCCTGGAAGCGGCGGGATTGCCACAACCGACCTTCGTCAATGGCGTGATGCAGGAGCCGCTGCACGGCGTCAGCATGCGCTACTCATTCGACGACGCCAAGGCGGCGGAACGGCACGAGACGCAGTACTTCGAAATGGTCTGCAACCGCGGCATCTACCACAAGGGCTGGACTGCGGTGACCCGCCACGGAAACCCGCCGTGGGTGGTCGTTGGCGCGCAGCCACCGCTGAGCGGTGACGTCTGGGAGCTCTACGACACGACCAAGGACTGGTCGCAGGCGCATGATCTCGCCAAGGAGATGCCGGAGAAGGTCGCCGAAATGAAGCGTCTGTTCGACCTCGAAGCGTCGAAGTACAACGTATTCCCGCTGGACGACCGCAAGGCCGAGCGCACGAACCCGGACATCGCCGGGCGCCCGACGGTCGTGCATGGCAACACGCAACTCCTCTTCTCGGGCATGCGCCGGCTCGGCGAGAACACGGCGATCAACACGAAGAACAAGTCCCACTCCGTCACTGCCGAGGTCGAGCTCCCGGCAGGCGGTGCCAAGGGCGTGATCGCAGCCCACGGCGGCCACATGGGCGGCTGGAGCCTCTACGCTCACGACGGCAAGCTCAAGTACCACTACAACTTCCTTGGCCTGCTGCGCTCCGAAGTGGAAGCGGGCTCGGCGCTGCCGGCGGGCAAGCACCAGGTGCGGATGGAATTCGCCTACGACGGCGGCGGCCTGGGCAAAGGGGCCGGCATCACGCTCTACGTCGACGGCACGAAAGTCGGCGAAGGGCATGTCGCACGCACGCATGCCTTCCTTTTCTCGATGGACGAGACGATGGACGTGGGCTGTGAGGCGGGCGAGCCCGTGTCGGAAGACTACGGCCCGAAAGACAATGCCTTCAACGGCAAGATCCACTGGGTACAGATCGACATCGATGCCGCGGCCAAGGACGCCGATCACATGATAGGTGCCGAGGAGCGATACCGCATCGCGATGGCGCGGCAGTAAGCCGCGAAGGCAGCCAGCGCCGCGTCGCTGCTACTCGTGCCGTTGTTGTGGCAACGGGACGTGGTCGAGCGGCGCGCCCGCCGGGATCAGCGGCTCACGTCTGACACTGTTGGCGAAGCTCCCCAATATCTTCCCGAAATGCACGCCGACCCAGGAGTGCAGGTGCGGCAGATCGAAGGGTTCCCGCTCGCCGGGATCGGTCACCAGGTTGATCAGGTACGGCGAGGCGAGCTTCTGGGCAGGTTCGATCAGCGTCTTCTGGGAGTACATCACAAGCTTGAAGTTCTTCCACTTGACGCCGTAGAGGACGTCGCCCATCCAGTAAGGGAAACCCTCGCGGGCGGAGGTCTCGTGCCGGCCCTCCAGGAAATCGCGCTGGTCGACGCCGTCGATGATGCGATCGAGAGGCGCATCGGTTCCTGCCCAGCGCAATATCGTGGTGAACATGTCGGTGACGTGCACGATCTCGTTGGTGCGCCCGCCCGCCGGCACCTTCCCCGGATAGCGCACCAGGCAAGGCGTCCGCAGCGACCCTTCCATGCCGGTGAAATAGGAGCCGGAGAAGAATCCCGCATGGCCGCGCCACGGTTGCAGTTCTTCGGGGCCGTTGTCGCCGGAGAAGACGACGATGGTGTCGTTGGCGATGCCGAGTTCATCCAGGTAATCGAGCATCGTGCCGAAATCGGCATCGAGCTGAAGCAGGCAATCCGCCCAGTCGCCCTGCCCGGAGGTTCCCTTGAACTCCGCTCGCGGGATGGTCGGGAGATGCATCAGCGAATGGTTGAAGTAGAGGAAGAAGGGGGTTCCCGCGTCCACGCTGCGCTTGATGAAGGCCTTGCTGCGAGCCATGAACTCCGCATCGATATCCCTTCGGACATCGAGCGTCAGTTGCGTGACCGGATGGACCTGTTCTCCCTTCCGCCCTTCCATGACATGGCTGACCAGATCGCGCTCCGGGTCGTACCAGGGGTCATCGAGCCAGAGGCTCTCGTCCCATGTCCTGGGAATGCCATACCACTCGTCGAAACCATGGTCGGTTGGCCAGCGTCCATCGGACGCGCCGATATGCCACTTGCCCATACAGGCTGTTGCATAGCCGTGTTCCGAGAGCACGTCGCCCATGGTCCTTTCCCACGCGACCAGGCCGCCCTCGCTGCCTGCCATGGCGACGGTGTGATTCCCCGAGCGGATGGCATAGCGGCCGGTCATCAGGGCCGATCGCGAAGGCGTGCACTGCGCCTCTGGTGCGAAGTTGAGTAGCGTCTTGCCCTGACCGGCGAACGCATCGATGCGTCGGGTGTCCGCTCCGCGAAGGATGCCGCCGCCATAGCATCCGAGCTCACCGAAGCCGAGGTTATCGACGAGGAAATAGACGATGTTCGGACGGGCTGCGCTCATCGATCTTCTCCCGGGAGTTTCGCACTCGGAGCGCTCCGGCATTCTTTCCGACGCGCTGGGAAAGTGCCCCGGACCGGGTTGAATTGACGTGAAGGTAACGGCAAAGGATGCATCTTTCGTCAGCTCTGCTTGCAGAGGAAGCGCGACATGGGAACGAAAGAGCAGGGCGACAGGAAGCAAAGCCCTTCGAGCACAAGCGCGGACAAGTCCGGTACTCAATTGCTATCCGACATCCTGCCGCTGCCCGAAGCCCGCTTCAAAGGCCGCATCGGCAGCACCTACGCCGACTCAGAGGCAGACATCATTTCGCTGCCGGCCGCGCCGCTGGGCGCGCCCAACGTGCTGCTGGTACTGCTCGACGACGTCGGCTTCGGCCAGACCAGCACCTTCGGCGGGCCGGTGCACACGCCGACCTTGCAGCGGCTTGCCGACGAAGGACTGCGCTACAACCGCTTCCACACGACCGCACTGTGCTCGCCGACGCGGGCCGCGCTGCTTTCCGGTCGCAACCATCACTCCGTGCACACCGGCTGCATCACCGAGCTGGCGACCGGCTTCCCGGGCTACGACGGCCAGTGGCCGCGAGAAGCGGCGTGCGTCGCGGAAATCCTCAGAGGTAATCAGTACGCCACGGCCGCCTTCGGCAAGTGGCACAACACACCCGACCACGAGCTTGGCGCCGGCGGCCCCTACGACCGCTGGCCGACCGGAAAAGGCTTCGACTATTTCTACGGCTTCCAGGGTGGAGAGACGAATCAGTGGCGCACACCGCTGTTCGAGAACAGCGCACCCATCGAGATGCCGAACGACAACCCGAAGTGGCACTTGTCGGAAGCCATCGCCGAGAAGGCCATCGGCTGGATCGGCCAGCAGAAGGCGGCCGCGCCGGACAAGCCGTTCTTCATCTATTTCGCGCCGGGCGCCGCCCACGCCCCGCATCACGTGCACAAGGATTGGGCCGACAAGTACAAGGGCAAGTTCGACCACGGCTGGGATCGCCAGCGCGAGAACACCTTCGAGAGCCAGAAGAAACTGGGCCTCATCCCCGAGAACACGAAGCTGACGCCGCGGCCTGACTCCATTCCGTCGTGGGACTCCCGCTCACCGGACGAGAAACGGCTCTATGCGCGCATGCAGGAAGTGTTTGCCGGCTTTCTGGAGCATGTCGACGCCCAGGTCGGCAAGGTCGTGGACGCCATCGAACAGATGGGGATGCGCGATGACACGCTGATCATCTACATCGTCGGTGACAACGGTCCCAGTGCCGAGGGCACCTTGACCGGCACGCTCAATGTGATGAAGACCATGATGGGCCTTCCGGACGACGTGCAGGCGATGCTCGAGCACATCGACGACATCGGCAGCGACCAGTTCGAGAACCATTATCCCGTCGGATGGTGCTGGGCCGGTTCATCGCCGTTCCAGTGGATGAAGCAGGTCGCCTCGCACTTTGGCGGTACGCGCAACGGCGTGGTCATGTCCTGGCCAAAGCGCATTACCGATCGCGGCGCTCTGCGCTCGCAGTTCCACCACGCCATCGACATCACACCGACGATCCTCGAAGTCGCCGGCATCCCGGAACCGCGTGAAGTGGATGGCGTGCCGCAGAAACCCATCGAGGGTGTCAGCATGGCCTACACCTTCGCCGATGGGGATGCCCCCGGCAGACGAGTGACCCAGTACTTCGAGATGTTCGGCAACCGCGCGCTCTACCATGACGGGTGGGTTGCCGGATGTCTGCACGGCAAAGTGCCATGGGTCACCGCCGGCAGCGTCAGCTTCGACAGCGACAAATGGGAGCTCTACAACATCGAGGAAGACTTCTCGCAGGCGAACGACCTCGCAGCCAAGGATCCGAAGAAGTTGCGCGACTTGCAGGACCGCTTCATGGCCGAGGCCGCTAAATTCAATGTCCTTCCTCTCGATGACCGCTTCGCCGAGCGCGCCGATCCTGCGTTGAAACCCAGCCATCTGCGCGGGAAGACCAAGTTCATCTATCCAGCCGGTACGGTTCGTGTGCCCGAGCGGTCATCGCCGTATACCAAGAATCTTCACCATACGATTGCCGCCGAGGTGGAAATACCGGAGGGAGGGGCCGAAGGAGTACTCGTCTGCTGCGGCGGCCTTGGGGGTGGCTTCACCGTCTTCATGAAGGACGGGCTGCTGCACTGGGAGCACAACTATTACAACGAGGTCCGCTACCGCGTCTCGTCCACCGATACGATCCCGGCAGGGCGCCAGACGATCTCGGTCGAGGTGAAGGTCGACGAGCAGGGAAAATTCCAGACCGGCGGCTCGGTGATCCTGCGGCTCGGAAAGAACAAGATCGGCGAAGGTCGCTTCGACAAGCAGATAGGTGGCTTCTATACAGCGAATGAAAGCTTCGACGTTGGCTGCGACACCTGTTCGCCGGTCTCGAATCTGTACGAAACACCGTTCGCCTTTACCGGCACGATCCTTCGCGTGATGGTGGACGTCAGTGAAGCGACTTTCGAACAGCTCGCCGCCCAACACGAGGCCCAGGTCCGCATGGCCAAGGCGACGCAGTGAGGGACTGACTTCAACCCGAGTCAGCGTTGATACGTGCAAAGGAGCAGGGCGATGAGCACGAAGTCGGAAGGTGCACCTCGCCACGTCGTGGAGAGGCAGCTCGTGCGATCGGCAGTTGGCGTCATGCTGGCCGCCCTGGCAAGTGGTACCGCGTTCTCGGCAAACGCCTCCGAAGGCGGCCTGGGGCGCCCCATCACTGGCATGCAGGCTGGCTCGTTCGCCGGCCTGGTGCCGCCAACTCCGGGCTGGAACCTGGGGATCTCCTATCTCTACTACGCCGGCGAGATCGGGGCCGCCCGAGAAAGTCCGATCCCCGGCGGTGGCAGCGCCCTGGGTCTGAACCTTACGGCGCAGATGTTCTCGATCAGCGCTGTTTACATCTGGGACACCGGCGAAGGGGCCTGGAACTTCGCATCGGTCGCTGCGCTTCCGATCGCCAAGATCGATGCCGGCGTCGACCTGCGGATCGGGTCGACAAGCGGTAGCGTCAGCGATAGCGACACCGGCCTGTTCGACATGAGCTTCGTGCCGGTCGTAGCCAGCCGCCATTTCAGCCCGACCAAGCACATGTCGCTGGCGCTCTACATCTCAGCCCCGACGGGTTCGTATGAGGAGGGCCGGTTGGCCGTGCTCAGCCTGAATACCTGGGTCTACTCGCCCACCGTCGGCTACACCCAGTTGTTCCAGGACGGCACGCTCGAGTGGAGCACCACGACGGCGATCGATTTCTACACCAGGAATGACGCCACCGACTACCAGAACGGCGCGGACTTCCGCGTCGACTCGCTGCTGATCAAGCGCCTCGAAAACGGCTGGGGGTTCGGTGCCGTCGGGGGCTGGATCGAACAGGTCCAGGACGACGACTCGGTGGTCGCCGATCGCCTGGATGGCTTCCGCGGCCGTTCGCTGGGCCTTGGCCCGATCGTCACGTATGACAAGAAGTGGGAGGGCGGCTCGGTCGAATTCTCGGCACGCTGGGTGCACGAGTTCGATGTCAAGAACCGGCTCGAAGGCGACCCGTTCATGATGATGGCCAGCATCGAGTTCTGACCATCTGGCATACGCATCGAGTTGGCGTTGAGCGGAATTCCAAGCCGAATTCAAGGAGCCGACATGAGCAAGCTCATCGCACTGGTTTTTGACGATCTCTACAAAGCAGATGAAGCACGGGCAGCCCTGTTCCGCATGGAAGGCGAAGGGCTGCTGGACATAGATGAGACCGCGGTTGTCGTCAGGAAGGACGGTGAAAAGGTACGCATTACGCAGGACATCAATATCGTTTCGAAACGAAAGCAGACCGGGCACCTGATAGGCCTCATCGCCGCCAATCTGACCGGCATGAGGCCGTTGATTCTGGCTGGCACGATCGCAGGGGAAATCTTCGGAAAGCTGACCGACGACGGCGTTACCAATAGCTTTATCGACAAGGTGAAAGCGGAACTCACGCCGGGAAAGTCGGCCTTGCTTCTCTGCGCAAGATCCGATGATGAAGACAGACGCAAGAGAATCGTCGCAGGACTGTCCAAGTGGAGCCCGAGAGTCCTGGATTCCGATCTGCCGGAAGAACTTGAAAGAAAAATCGACAAGACACTGCAGCAATCCGCGGCTTCGACGGAATAGCCGCGCCAATGACCGCTTCGGGTCGATAGCGGGGACGGCTCTGAGCGAAGCGCCCCGATAGGGCGGCGCCTTGGATGAACAGTTCAGTCCGCCACCCGCAACGCAGGGGCTGGATGCCGCCCGGCACTTGAGGCTTCACGCCGCCTGCATGGGCCCGTGATCAGCATCCCCCGGCCGGGCTACATCGCGAACTGCGTTTCCTCTATCGCAGGGGGCGACAGGGGTCCTGCAATCCGAACCTAATCCGACTGGAGATTTGCAGATGCGCAAGTTTGCCTCCTGGGCCAAGCGCGGCCTGATCGTGCTCTCGCCACTCCCGCTCGCCTTCGCCATGTCCGCTTCGGCGGCGGGACCGTCCGACTCGGTGTCGCCTTCGCTGCGTGCGGCCATGCAACGTGACCTCGGCCTGACCTCGGCCCAGCTGTCCCAGTACCTCAAGATCGAACGCCTCGCGGCGCAGCAGGAGAAGCAACTGGCCAAGGCGCAGGGACGCAACTTCGCCGGCAGCTGGATCGAGCAGGCGAACGGCAGCTTCAAGCTGGTCGTCGCGACCACCACGATCCGCCCGCAGCAAGCGGGCGCCGATGTCGAGGTCCGCAACGCACGCCACAGCCTGGCCGATCTCGACGCTTCCAAGGCCCAGCTCGACGCCGTGCAGGCGCGCGGAGGCAAGGTACCCAAGGGCGTGTACGGCTGGTACGTGGACCTGCCCGGCAACAGCGTCGTCGTGAGCGTCGGCAAGGGCGCGCAGCAGGCCGGCATCGACTTCGTCGCCGCCAGCGGCGTCGATGTCCAGAACGTGCGCCTGGTGACCGAGGACGAACAGCCGAGCCTGCGCAGCACCCTGCAGGGTGGGCTGGGCTATCTGCGCAACCCCGGCGACGGCTATCTCTATGCCTGCTCGATCGGCTTCACGGTCACCCAGGGCAGCATGCCGGGCTACGTCAGCGCTGGCCACTGCGGCACCGCCAACGAGCCCGTGTACCTGGAGCTCTCGCCGCAATGGACGGTCGGGCCGAGGATCGGCACGTTCGCCGCATCCAAATTCCCGCAGCCGGGCCAGACCGGCAACGACTACTCCTGGGTTAGGGTCGACGCGGGCAATACGCTGCTGCCGGCGGTCTACGGTTGGGGCAAGGGCGACGTCACGGTCAGGGGCGGCACCGAAGCCGCCGTCGGCGCCGCGATCTGCCGCTCAGGCCGTACCTCGGGCTGGCGTTGCGGCACGATCGAGGCCAAGAACCAGACCGTCAACTACAGCAGCGGTGAAACGATCCTCAACCTGACGCGCACCACCGCCTGCTCCGAAGGCGGCGACTCGGGCGGCTCGTTCATTACCGGCCCCGGCCAGGCACAGGGTGTGCTGTCGGGCGGCAGCGGCAGCTGCAAGGGCAAGCAGCCGAACAGCCGCACCCGCAGCTTCTACCAGCCGCTGCTGCCGATCCTGTCGGCGTACAACCTGACGCTGCGCACCAGTCCCTGATCGGCGCGCGCCATTGCAAGGCACGAACGCCCCGGCTTGCCGGGGCGTTTGTCTATCAAACCCGTCAACCTAATGGGCCAGCCGATCATCGGTGGAGAGCCTTTCGAACAGGAAATCGGTCAGCGCCTTGATGCGCGCGACGCGTTTGAGGTCCGGATGCGTCAGCACCCAGATCTGTGTGTCCAGGTCGGCGGGCGGCGGCGCCAGTTGCTTGAGTCCTCCACGCGCATCCGCCAGCGGGCAGAGCACCCAGCCAACGCCGAATCCCAACGCGACGGCGTCCGCCATGGCCACCAGACTGTCGACGCGAAGCGCCATGCGTTCGTCGGGAACGTGTTTGCGCATCCACCGCGCCGACTCCAGGTGCGAGAGCGCCGGGTCGTGGCCCACCCAGTCGTAATCGGCCTGCGTATGGCCCCGCTTCAGTGTCTTGAGGTAATCGCGCGAGGCGTACAGCGCGGTCTGGATCCGGCCAGCGCGCCGGCCGACCAGATTCTCCGGCGGCTTGTTGGAACCACGAACCGCGACATCGGCCTCGCGCTGGGTCAGGTTGAGGAAGGTGTTGTTGGCGACGATCTCCAGGCGCACCTGCGGGTGCAGCGACCGGAACTCGGCGAGCATCGGTAGCAGCAACGCATCGAGCAGCGTGTCGGGGGCCGTGAGGCGGATCGTGCCGCTCAGCGCCAGGTCGGCACCGGTGACCCTGCGCTGCGCGGCATCGAGCTGTTCGGTGACGCCGGCAACACTTGCTGCCAGCTCATGGCCCTGCTCGGTGAGGACGTAACCGCGCGGCAATCGGTCGAACAACCGCACCGACAGCGTGCGTTCGAGGCTGGCGATCCGGCGCAACACGGTCGAGTGGTTAACGCGCAGCGCGTGCGCGGCGGCGCCGATCGAACCGCGCTCGCACACGGCGAGAAAGTATTGCAGGTCGCTCCACTCCAGCGGCTCGGGCATGGTCTCCTCCTATGCATTTGCGCATACATGATCGGCGTACTTTGCCACTTCCACGGCGAATGTGCCGAGCCTAGAGTTCGCCCATCTTTCCGGAGCGTCCCCATGACTGCATGCGTCGCCATCCCTCCGACCACTGAGACCACCTTCCGTCAGTACGCGATCCGGGGGGGTGACGGCATCGACGGCCTCGTCGTGCGCGACATGGCGCGCAGATCGCTCGGCGAACACGACGTGCGCGTGCGCATCCGCGCCGTCGCGCTGAACTATCGCGATCTGATGGTCGCCCGCGGCACTGCCGGCACCCCGGGGCGCACCCTCGTGCCGGCCTCCGACGGAGCGGGTGAGGTCATCGAAGTCGGCACCGCTGTCACCGGGCTGCAGGTCGGCGATCGTGTCATCAGTACATTCTTTCCCGACTGGCTCGCCGGCCCCGCGAACGGCGATGTCGCCGCATGCGCGCTGGGGGGCTCCATGGATGGCGTGCTCGCAGAGGAAGTGGTGTTGCCGGCCACGGCCTGGGTGCGCATGCCCGTCCATCTCGACTTCGCCGAAGCCGCGACACTGACGTGCGCGGGCGTCACCGCCTGGCACGGCTTGTTCGGTCTCGATCCGATTCCGCCAGGCGGCACGGTCGCGCTGCTCGGCACCGGCGGTGTGTCGATCTGGGCCCTGCAGCTTGCCAAGGCCGCTGGCCTGCGTGCGATTGTCACCTCGTCGGACGACACCAAGCTCGAGCGCGCCCGCGCGTTGGGCGCCGAGGCAACCGTCAACTACCGTACGACGCCGGACTGGGGCGCCGCCATCCTCGAGCTCACCGGAGGTCGTGGCGTCGACCGCGTGCTCGACATTGGCGGCCCCGACACGATCGGCCAGTCGATCACAGCGCTGCGCGTGGGCGGTACGATCGCGATCATCGGTCGCCTCACCGGCACCGCGCCCGCACGGTTCGATCCGGCAGCGCTGTTCGGTGGTGCGAAGCGCCTGGCCGGCCTGATGGTCGGCAGCCTCGCCATGACCCGCGATCTGGCCCGATTCGTCGAACAGACCCGACTGAAGCCCGTCATCGATCGCACGTTCCGTTTCGAGCAGGTGGGTGAGGGATACCGATACCTGGAAGGAGCGGCGCATTTCGGAAAGGTGGTGGTGCATGTCTGACCACGCACGGATCATCGATGCCTGCTTCGCCGCCTCGCCCAACGTGCGCTATGTCGCGGCCTACCTCGACGGGAACCTGGGTTTGCGTTCGCGGGCAGACGTGCAATTGCTGGGCCCGAACGATTCGGACCGATACGAAGAAATCATCGTCAACCCGACGCTGCTGAAGCTCGTCACGCAACGCGGCAACATCGATTGCGGAGGCGTGCAGCATGTCGTCGTGCGATACGGATTGTTCGTCGCGTTCGTCCTGCCTGTCGACGGTGGCCACGTGACGGTGAGCTTCGAGCTCGATGCGAACCTTGACGAAGCGATTCCCACGATCACGAAGGTGATCCATGGTCTTGTTGCGGGGTCGTGAAACCGATACGCACCCAGGTGACGGCTATCGGCCAGAAGCGGACATCCTGGGGGATTCGCCCGTGCGGGTGAATCCCGCGAAGTTGCTGAAACAAGAAGCCCGCAACAAGTGCGGGCTTCTTTGCGTAACGCATTGCCGTGTCACGGGCACTCGGGTCCGTTGTACGTCAGTGCCGACGGGTTGGTCGGCGACGAAATGCCGTTGGTCGTATCCGTCAACCTGATATTGGTGAAGGCGACGGAGACCACGCCCACGCGCTGGTTGCCCGGGCACTGCAGGGTGCCCGGCGGCGCCGGTATGACCAGGGTGTTGGAGATCCTTCCGTTCTTGTCGATTTCGAAGGTGCCGCCCACGGAGAGGTCGGCCAGCACGTCTTCCTTGTTCGCCGCGGCCGGGCAATTGTTGCCGCGGTTGACGCACTGGTAGCGGGCGCTGGCCGTCGCGCTCGCGACGTAGTTGACGCTGCCATCGGGGTTGCCGAGGCCGATTTCGATCCAGCTCACGATGACCTTGGGCGAGCCGAGCTGGGCGCTGGGGGCGCGCAGGAACTTGGGAATGCCGACGGTGATGGCGAGGGCAGCCGTCGCGGCCAGCGCCAGGGCCAGGCCGAGCAGAAAATGCGAACGTTTGATCTGCATGTTGTGCTCCGCAGCGCCGGAACGGGAGGTCGGCGGCAATCTCGACAGGGAACGATGAAATCCCGCCGTTGCGAATCCCCCAACCGGGTCAGCCTGACCCGCGGCGTCACATATCCGGCTTCGGCACCTCGATCCGGATGGCCGCGAGTTGCTCCGGGGCGTATCCGATCTTGCGCAGGAAGGGCAGCCAGCGCGGATCTTCGCGCAGCGGGTCGGTCAGAACGTCGAACGCCACCGACGTGACGGCGGGGTCGTGGATGCTTGCGGCTTTTTCCAGCCATTTGAAGGCGGCGTCGCGATCGCCGCGATAGCTGTACACCAGCCCGACCAGTGCCGGTTGCGCCTCGCCATACCCGCGGATCAGCGCCTGCGTTGCCGCTTCAGATTCGCGCGCGCGACCGAGGGCGTGGAAGGCGAGTGCCCGCAGTTGGAGTTTCGAAGCTTCGTCCGGCTCCGCTTCGATTTCGCGCAATGCGCCCCGCGCGTCCCGCTTGCCCAACAGCAGCGACGATGCGACGCCGGTGTGCGCGCCGACAAAGGCGGGACTGAGGCGCAGCGCGGAGCGGAAGTCGTCGATTGCCGCATCCCATTGCCGCGCGTAGTAACGGGTGATGCCGCGATTGTTGTAGGCCGTCGGATTCGCGGGATCGTGCGCGACGCGATAGTCGTACAGCGGCAGGGCCTCATCGAAGCGACCAACGTTGCTGAGCAGGATGCCGAGGGTATTGATGGCGACGAGGTTGTTCGGTTCGATCTGCAATGCGCGCCGGTTGTAATCGGCGGCCGCCTGCGCGTCGAAGTCGAAGTCCGCGGCCAGGCGAGCCAGGCCGGTGATGGCGATGACGTTGTGCGGATCGATGCGCAGCGCCTTGTTCAGCGCCTCGCGCGCCAGCTTCGCCGCTTCCGCCGGCGGCAGCTCGCTGTAGATGGACTGATTGACGTACACGCGCCCCAGGCCCGCCCACGCGCGCGCTTCGTTCGGTGCGATGGACAGTGCCTGCTTGAACACGAGCAGCGCCTGCGCGCGTCCCTCCTTGCTCTGCTGGTCGAGCAGGGCCTGCGCCTGCAGCACCATCGGGTAAACCCTGGGATCCACGGGCGTGACGGTGGGCGCCTTCAGCAGCTTGATCTTCAGTTGGTCCACGACGGACGCGGCGATCTCGTCCTGCACCTGGAAGATGTCGTCGAGGTTGCGGTCGTAGGTTTCCACCCACAGCTGCGCGCCGTCGGTGGCGCGTACCAGTTGCACGGAGATGCGGACGCGATTGCCCGCCTTGCGCACGCTGCCCTGCAGGATCGACGCCACATGGAGGCGGCGCGCGATCTCCGGCACGGCGAGGTCCTGGCCCTTGAACGCGAAGCTCGACGTGCGCGCGATCACGCGCAACTCCGGCACCTTGTTCAACACGTTGAGCATTTCCTCGGAAATACCGTCGGAGAAATACTGCTGCTCCTTGTCGGCGCTCATGTTCTCCAGCGGCAGCACGGCGATCGAGGGGTCCTCTTCGATCGTCGGGATGTCGGTGTCCACGGTCGTCCTGGAGGCTACCGCCGGTTCGGACGTCGAGCGCACCGTCTGCCACAACCATGCGCCGCCCACGAGCACGACGATCGCGATCAATGCGACCTCCAGGCGCGTGACCTTCTGTTGCCCGCGCTCACCCTGGAACCATGCGATGACCAGCGTGAGCAGGAACCCGAGCACCGAAAGCGCCACGCCAACGCGCATTACGGTAGGTGACCAGCCGTAGGTGTCGGTCAACAGGCCGACGCCCTGCAACAGGGCCCACGCGACCGCCGTGTAGCCGAGCACCCATTGTGCGACCTTGCGTTTGCGCAGCTGGTGGATGGTCAACATGGCCGTGCGCGATGGCTCATTCGGGCAACGTGCCCCCGCTCCCGAAGCAGGCGCCACGGTGGGTGTCGGTCATCCGGATGCTCCTTGGGGGATCAAGAAGGAGAACGCAGCCAGCGGCGTAAACGGGCCGCGCCGCCGCTCGAGGCCACGAGCGTCCACTCCGGGCGAGGTCGAGTGGTCATGGGTCCAGACCGTTGTCGGAGTCCGACACCACTATTCAGTCTTGTGACCCGTGGGCCACTCGCGAATCGGCGCAAGTCTGCTTTGGGTCGTAAGCGGCCTCATGGCCCGCACCGGTCAACCCGCGTAAACGGGCTTGAGACCGCCGTACGCATCTTCCGTTCGGGCTACCCGAACGAACCGGTGCGCACCTCGCCCGCGCGGACGTAGCGGGTGATCAGCACGCCGGTGGACGAGGTCCTCGACTCGTCGAGCCGGAACTCCGCCGCCTGCGCGTGCTCGTCGAACAGCCGCTTGCCGCGGCCGAGCAGGACCGGGTAGACCAGCAGGCGCAGCTCGTCGACCAGGTCCGTGGCGAGCAGCTGATGCACGAGCTCGCTGCTGCCCTGGGTCAGCAGGCCGGGGCCGTCGCCGCGCTTGAGCTCGCGCACCGCAGCACCGATGTCCGCGCCCAGGGCACGGCTGTTCTGCCATGCGAGCGTTTCGGGATTGTGGGTTGCGACGTGCTTGGTGACGCCATTGAACAGGTCGGCGATGTCCTGGTGCGGCGCACCCTTGGGCACGTGTGGCCAGTACGCGGCGAAGATGTCGTAGGTGCGGCGTCCGAGCACCAGCTCGAACGGGTGCTTGAACGCGCCGCCCATCGCGTCTTCGCCTGCGTCGTCGTAGTGGGGCCAGACCCAACCGCCGTAGGCGAAGCCGCTGCTGCTGTCTTCCTCTGGGCCGCCGGGCGCCTGCATCACGCCGTCGAGGCTGACCATGGCGGCAACGGTGAGCTTTCTCATGCCGGGCTTCCTGTTCGGATCGAATGTCCGCCTCTCTTTCTCGACGCGCGGCGGGCCGGTGAATCGACATCCGGCGTGCACGAAATCGAGAAGTCGCTCAGCCCTTCCGCGCCGCTTCAATCGCGGCGATGTCGATCTTGCGCATGCCCATCATGGCGTCGAACGCACGCTTGGCCGCCGCGCGGTCGGGGTCGTGGAACGCCTCGGTCAGCGCGCGCGGCGTGATCTGCCACGACAGGCCCCACTTGTCCTTGCACCAGCCGCATTCACTTTCCTGGCCGCCGTTGCCGACGATCGCGTTCCACAAGCGATCCGTTTCGGCCTGGTCGTCGGTCGCTACCTGGAACGAGAACGCCTCGCTGTGCTTGAACATGGGCCCCCCGTTCAATCCCAGGCACGGGATGCCCAGCACGGTGAAGTCGACGGTAAGGACGTCGCCTTCCTTGCCCGATGGATAGTCGCCGGGTGCGCGATGGACCGCGCCCACCGCGCTGTCCGGAAATGTCCTGGCGTAGAAGGTCGCGGCATCGAGCGCGGTGCCGTCGTACCAAAGGCAGATCGTGTTCTTGCTGATCATCGGGTATCTCCTGGATCCGGGTTGGTGCTTGCAGTGGGTATCGCCGCAAGGCGGCCGTCTTCCATAGCACGGGGGATGTGCAATCCGTGTAAGGCGGGCTTGGGTGCCGCCCTGGACGCTATGGCTATCACCGGTTCGGTGCGTACGATGTTGGCGGCGAATACCGCCGCACACGTGAGGGCTTGGCCCATGATTCCCAATCCCGCATACGTCGCCGCCATCCAGGACAGCGTGCGCGCAGCGCCGTATCCCCAGCTCATCGGAATGACGATCGCCGCGCTCGAATTCGACAGCTGCCGGATCGACCTCGCGCTGGGTGAGCGCCACATGCAGCCGTTCGGGATCGTGCATGGCGGCGTGCTGGCCACGCTGATCGACACCGCGACGTTCTGGGCAGTGTTCATGCGCCTGCCGGAGGACGCCGGCCTCGTGAACGTCGACCTCAAGCTCAACTATCTCAAGGCGGTAACGGGCGGCCACCTGCGCGCCGAGGGACGCTGCCTGCGCGCGGGCAGGCAGATCAGTTACGCCGAAGCCAGCGTGTTCGATGAAGCCGGTGAACTGGTTGCGCACGGTACCTCGACGCTGATGGCATTGCCCGGCAAGGGCCTGAACCTCGACGTGGCGAAGTTCCTGCCAGCGTAGGGACGGAGGACGCTACAGAGCCCGGCGCGCCATCCCGCGGCGGCATGCGGAGATAACAGACTCGCGCCTATGCTTTGCGCATGCGTGGGCGTCGCCGCTTCCTCCGGTGGCTGGGCGGTATCGCGGCCGGAGCTGCGGCGTTCGCACTGCGTAGCGTCGCTCGTCCCGCAACTGCGCCGCAGCCGCGGCCATCGCGCATGCCCGATGCCGTCACGCCCGTTTCGCTGTTTCTTTGCGGCGATGTCATGACCGGACGCGCCATCGACCAGATCCTGTCGCATCCGTCGAAACCCGGACTGCAGGAGCAGTACATGCACGACGCGCGCGGCTACCTGGCGCTCGCCGAGCGGGCCAGCGGCGACATACCGCATCCGGCGTCGCTTGCGTACATCTGGGGAGATGCGCTGGCCGAGTTGCAACGACGCCGGCCCGCTGCCCGCATCATCAACCTCGAGACCAGCGTCACCCGCAGCGACACGCCCTGGCCGAAGGGCATCAACTACCGCATGCATCCCGACAATGTCGCTTGCCTCGCGGCCGCAGGCATCGACTGCTGCACGCTGGCCAACAACCATGTGCTCGACTGGCAGCACGACGGACTGGCCGAGACCGTCGCCACGCTGCGGCGCGCACGGATCGCGATCGCAGGCGCCGGTGCGGATCTCGAAGCCGCGCAGGCGCCTGCGGTCCTGCCGTTGGGCGAGGGCGCGCGCCTGCTGGTGTTCGCCGCGGCTACCGGGGACAGTGGCGTGCCCGCGCAGTGGGCGGCGACTGCAGAACGCTCCGGCGTGCATCGCCTGCCGGACCTTTCCGCGAAGACCGTGGCGCGAATCGCCGCCGTCGTTCGCACTTATCGGCGCCCCGGCGATCGCGTGCTGTTCTCGCTGCACTGGGGCGGCAACTGGGGCTACGCGATCTCCCACGCGCAACGCGAATTCGCGCATGCATTGATCGACGAGGCGGGCGTGGACATCGTCCACGGTCACTCGTCGCACCACCCCAAGGGCATCGAGGTGTATCGCGACCGGCCGATCCTGTACGGCTGCGGCGACTTCCTCAACGACTACGAGGGCATCGAGGGGCACGACGCGTACCGCGGCGAACTCGGCCTGATGTATTTCCCGACGCTCGACCTCGCCACGGGACGCCTGCACGATCTCGCACTGGTCCCGACCCGGATACGCCGGTTCCAGGTCAACCATGCCGTTGGCGAGGACCGCGCCTGGCTCCTCGCCATGTTGCAGCGTGAGTGCCGCGTGCTGGGCAGCGAGGTCGAGGCGAGCGCGGAAGGCGCCTTCGCCGTGCGCTGGAAGCGATAGCTGCCGCCGGACGTCCAGATGGGGCAGGGCGTCCGTGATTTGGCTTGAGCCATCCCACGCATCCGATAATGCGCGGCCTCCGACCTGGCGACGCCGCATGTCCATCATCCTCACCGACTTCGCCCGCACCCGCCTGTTCCCGCGCGAGCCGCGGCGCAACACCATCCAGGACTGCACGCCCGAGCAGTTCGAGCGGCACCTCAACGAAGTGCCGCCGGTGCAGGTGCTCGATGGCTATGCGCCGTTCTGCAAGCTGCACGTGCACCGCAACTGGACCTCGACGCGTTGCCTCGCGGTGCCGATCACCGACGACAACCGTCGCCTGTTGCGTTCGGAGTACGAGGCGCGCACCCGCGACGAACTGCCTGTACTGGTGCGCTGGTTCGAAGGAATCGAGCCGCCGGTGGCGGACTACCTGATCGCCATCCTCTACAGTCGCGAACAGTTGGCGAAGGAGGGCACGGCGACCACGGCCGACTGGGGCGTGGTGGGCTGCATGTACACGGCCGAGCCGATCGAGACGCCGATGGCGCCGGTCACCATGATGCGCAACGCGCTCGGCGTGGAGGAAGGCGGCTCGGGTGTGCCACTCGATCGCGAGGCGTACCTGCGCAGCGTCGAGTTCTGGCGTACGCACGCGAACTGGCGGGGATAGGGACGCGCAAGGACCACGCTCGCCAGCGATGCGAACGCGGGGCTACGCCGTCCAGCTCGCGACCAGGCCTGCCACCGCCACCCGCAATGGATTGGTGGGATCCGACAGCAGCTTCACGGTCAGGGCGAAGCAGATCGTCACCAGCACCGGGCGCACGGCGCGCCCGCCGAAACGCATCGCCAGGTGGGCGCCGATCTGCCCGCCCACGATGTTGGCCACCGCCATCGCGAGGCCGGCGGTCCACAGGACATGGCCGCCGCTGATCATCACCGCCACCGCGGCGAGGTTGCTGGCGAGGTTGAAGTACTTGGTCTGCGCGGTCGCGCGCACCACGCCCAGGCCGCCGAGCGCGACCAGTGCGGTAGTCATGAACGATCCGGTGCCCGGACCGAAGAAGCCGTCGTACACGCCGATCGCGCCGATCACGCCGGCCAGCGCGAACGGACCGATGCGGTGATGACTGTCGTCCTCGCTCATGCGCGGCGCCAGCACGAAATAGCCGGCCATCGCGATCAGCAGCACGGGGATGATCCCGCCCAGGAACGACGGGTCGAGGCGCGTCAGCAGCCAGGCGCCGCATGCCGACCCGACGAAGGCGGCGAAGGCGGGCAGGGCGAAGCGGCGGAAGTCGATGTGCCCCTTGCGGGCAAAGGCCACCACGGCGCCGGTCGTGCCCATGGCGCTTTGCAGCTTGTTGGTGGCGATCGCGGACACCGGTGGCACGCCGACCGCCAGCAGCGCCGGGATGGTCAGCAGCCCGCCGCCCCCCGCCATCGCGTCGATGGTGCCGGCCACGAAGGCGACGGACATCAGGAACGCGATGACTTCAAGCGACAACTCCATGGACCAGCAGCCTCGAAACGGGGCGCGCATTGTCCCCGGAAAACCGCGGCAGCGGGGCCGGCCCGCGCGGAAACTGTGGAATGCGTCAACCCACGCAGGCGGAGCCGGCCTGCGATCCGCAAGGTGGCCATCGGCCACTGTGCAGATCCTGTCGTTGACGGTGAAGAACATCGCCGCCGTCTGCACCTTCAGCGTCATGGCGCGTCCCGCGTTCCGCCCTCGGCGATCGACGATTCGCTCACGCGTTCCACCCCCAGGGAACCTCCCAGCCCCTGCGGATCGCCGATGCGCGCCAGCGCCCTGTCTTCGGCCAGCGTATACGCCGTCTCGATCGTGCGATCGAGCAGCTCGAGCTGTCGGCGGAGCTCCGGGTGACGGTGCGGCGGCAGGGTTTTCACCAGGTTTTCGAGCATGGAGCGCATCCGCCGCATGATCTGCACGCTGCTCGCGCCGCACAGCCGGATTTCGGCGCAGGCCAGGTGCACGTAGTCCTCCCAGTTTGGCGTGCGGTAGATCAGCCGGGCTGCACCGGCGGCGTCGCGGACGGTTTCGCCGCGCAGGGCGCGCAGCCCCACCGCACGCAGCAGGAGATGCAGTTGATCGAGGGCGAGCACGGCCGTCGTCGGGTCGTTGATGGCGGCCGACAAGGCCTTGATCGCGATGTCGACCAGGATGCGGAAGGCAAAGGTCGGATCCTGTTCCATGGTGCGCTCGGTTCCGAGCAGGACGGCCCCGCGCAACTGGTGTTCGTCGAGACCGCCGGCGCCGCCGTAAAGCCGGTACAGGGGCTCGTCCAGGGCCACGAAGTCGCCCATCTGCGGGACGAACTCGATGATCCCGTCGGCCTGCTGCGCCAACCTGACCAGCCCGGCCAGGTCCACCGCCAGCACCACTCCCGGCCTGTCCTCGTTGACCACGATGCGTTGCTGCGGCCCGAGCGCGACTTGGGGCTCGGCCAGAACGGGTCGCACGGTCTTCTCCGGATAGACGTTCTCCAGCACGTTGGCGCCATAGTGTCCTACCCGCTCAACCAGGCTGACCGGGCGCAACAGGCGCCCGGCGTAGTCGATCAGATACAGAAAAACCATGACCGAGATAAGCCCGAGCAGTACCGCAATGAAGGTGTTGAATTGCTGGACGGACGCGTCCATCCGCGCAAGCACGCGCAGTGAGTAAACCAGCGTGAAGACGAAGAATCCGACGGTGAAGCGGATGACGTTGTCGCGCAACAGCGTCGTGGCGATGATTCGGGGCGTGTACTGTCCGCCGGCGACCTGGATCGCCACCAGCAGGGAGCCGAAGGTGAAGACGAGGAACGAAAGGTTCAACGTCATCGTCGTCTCGAGCATCGACCGCGCTCCCGCCGCGGACAGGCCCAGGTAGGAAGTCGTCTCGTTGATGCGTCCGGTACGTAGCAGCCAGGTCTCGATGGCCGCAGTGGCACGGGCGAACACCAGGTAGAACAGCAGGGCGAAAACCGGGATGAGCCACATGGAACCGGAGATGTAGCGTTTGATGGCGCTCCTCAGGTTCCAGCGCACGTGAGTTCTCCTTCGGTCCGCCTGCCTCGGTGGTTCAGTTCCCGCGTCTTTCCCCAGGGCACGCGATGGGACTACGCGCGATACCGACCAGCTTGGGGCCCGGTGATTCCGGCGTCGTGGCGGCATCCCGGTAAGTGACCTGGTCTACCACGAGCAACGGGAACCGCCTGTAGGCGAGGCCAATGAAGGGCCGGCGAAAGAAGGTCAGGAGACGATCCATCGAGGCGGATTTGCGATCCTGGCCCGGCCGTGCAGTGGCCACATGCGATTCGCCGAGTCGGCTCTCCGCACTTCCCCTTTAGTGGAATTGCCGGCCCATGCCGACCCTGACAGCTTGGCTGGACCAACCGCCGCTTCGGCGCGTTGGCCGCAGGGCAGCGGCGTGGGCTGCCGGATCCATCGGTCATGAAGGCTTCGCGCCACCAGTCATCGAACTGGACTGGCATGACCCGTAGAGGTATGCCGCAATGATTCCTCACTCACTTCGCACGCGCGCGCCGTGGCTGGCATCGGCCCTCATCGGTGCTCTTTCGCTTGCCGGCACCGCCGCTGCGCAGACGGCATTGACACCCAACCTGATTCCACTGGGGGCCTTCGGCATGACGTTGTCGACGGATGCCGGTGGCCGTTCCGAGCTTCGGTTCAGCGTCACCAGCTGGAACAGCGGCACCGGGCCGCTGGAGCTTGCCGCCGGAGAGGTGGTTACCGGAGAGGGCAAGATCCGGGTCTACCAGGCCATCTACCAGACCAGCGGGCCTCCGGTCCTGCACTTCGCGGGCGCCTTCGAATACCACCCCGCGCACAACCACATGCATTTCAACGACTACGCGCTGTACTCGCTGCAGCCGGTCAATGCGCCTGGTGGGTCGTTGCGCACAGGCGCCAAGACCACGTTCTGCATCATGGATACCACCCCGGTCAATCTTGGATTGCCGGGCGCACCGAGGGGATCGTTCTACAGCACGTGCGGGCGTGACCTGCAGGGCATGTCGGTCGGGTGGGGCGACACCTATGGTTTACAGCTCGAAGGACAGTCGATCGATTTCACCGGCGACGCCGACGGCATCTACCAGCTGAAGATCGAGGTCGACCCCAAGAAACTGATCGTCGAGTCCAATGACAACGACAACGTTTCGTGCGTGCTGCTCAGCATCAAGAAGCCGAGCACCGTGACCGTGCTCGACAGCAGCGGAAAATGCTCGACGCTGGTATCGATCAGCCCGGCCTCGGCGCGCGAAGGCAGCAGCGTACAGGTCACCATCACCGGCTACGGATTCACTCCGGGCATGAGCGTCACTTTCTCTGGCGGCACGGGCGCACAGCCTGTCGCCAGCAACGTGCAACTGACGTCCGACACCGACTCGCTGGACACGATCAGGGCGACCGTGACCGTGCCGGTGAAGAAAGGGAAGGGCACCAAGGATCCGTTCTGGAACGTGCGTGTCGGCGGCGGTGGTGTCCTGGCCAATGGCTTCAGGGTCACGCAGTAGCCCGGCTGGTGTAGGACGACCGGCGTACCTCTTTCGTGGAATGTCCCCGCGATTTCGACTCTGGCACCGTGCGGTCGGGACAGAAGGAACGCGCGGGCGCCGGGTCACTACAAGCCAGTCCCACGGGCACGGACATACGTTCAACCAACCTGAGACAAGGAGACTGAAATGATTGGGCTTACCAGGAAATCACTGATGACGGTGCTGGGTGTCAGCGCGACCTTGATGGCCGGTACTGTCTGCGCTGGCGATACCAAGCCGCCGCCGGAGAAGGGCGTCATCTGCCACAACATTGGCGGACCGCGGGACCTCGGCGCCAACTGCGACATGACCGGCAACTGCTCGTACTCCCTCGACGGGGGCGGATCCATCCTCGTTACCCCGAACCACTTCCTCGGGATCATCATCGGAGCCAGCGACAACGCCGCAGCGGCCCATATTGCCCACGGCGATGGTTTCGTCGAGATGGTGTTTGATCCACCGCTGCACCTCGCATCGGTCATTGGTCCCCATCAAGCGTCCAATGTGGAATGCCTGGCGACGCGGGTCATCCCGCAGCCGGATGAGCCTGGTAACTGAGACACGCGCCAGGAAAGACGCGAACAAAGATGAGCAGAGGCGCAGCTTCGGTCGAGCGGGATCATCCGTTCGACTGCGCTGCGCATCTGCGTGGATCACATCCAATAGGTGTTTGCGCAACGCCGTGTGGGTCAAGCGCTAACCGGCGCCCGGATGACCACCAGCGAGCGGCGGCGCACGCCGAGTTTGGCGAAGACGCTCTTGAGGTGCTTCTTGACCGTGTCTTCCATGATCCCGAGTTCGCGCGCGATTTCCTTGTTGCTGCAGCCCCGATGCAGTCGCTCGACGACCTGCAGCTCCCTTCGCGAGAGCGTTTCCATGGTGTGGTGTTTCTCCGGCCCCGCGGATGTCCCGGTTTCCAGCGGCCACGCCGCGTCGGTGATCACCTTGGCCATCAACCGGCGCGACAGCCACAGTTCGCCGTTGCTGACGGCCCGGACCGCCTTGAGGCAGAGATCGGGCGGGCTCGTCGTGAGCAGGAACCCGTGGAACCGCTTGCGCAACACCTCGGTCACCACGCTGCTGTAAGCCTGTTCCGACACGAGGAGCACGCGCACGGGAGGCTGACACTGGCGGATCCTTCGCAGCGACAGCGGGTCCAGCCGGTCAGCCAACGCCTTGTCCAGCAGCAGCACCTTGGGATGGTGGCGTTCCACGCAGGCCGCCAGGCGGGTCGCGTCCATCACAGGCTCGCCCGCGATCTCGATGCCGGACTCGCATCCCAGCATGGACAGCCAGCGCGCATGCAGGGCCTCGCGGTCGGAAGCGGTCATGACAGTGATGTCTGCCGGGATCCCGAACTCCTCGAGGACAATCGGTGCCGGGTAAGCGGCTGCGTCTGAACGCACAGCGCGGTGGTGTTCTGCGTGCATCGTGACCATCCCTCCCGGTAAACAACTACCGGACTTTTCTTGCGGCCACATCGCCTGGCCGCGCATGGCGAGCAAGCGCGCTGACTTGGACAGGAGCCCCAGATACCCCGAAGGCCCGATCCCCGTTATCGGAACGCATGCAATGCGTCCTAGTGGGTTCAACGATCTTCGCGTCCCGTGAAGGACGGTAGACGGCCTGCTTCACCCTTTCGGGTGAACCCTTGCCAACGGTTGTCCTGCCTCAGTCCCGAGCTGCTGCGACCTTCGGCCCGCTGACGATTTCCCCGTTGTCGAGGATGTCGAGCCGCAGGACCTTCGATCCATCCTTCACGAAGGTCAGGGTCCATGGCCGGATCTTCAGGAAGAACTGCGTCGGCGTTTCGGCGAACAGCTCCGAACGTTCACCCTGGGGGACGTCGATGTACAGGTGGCCGTCTTCCTGCGCGACGGTGACCACGCGATGGGGAAGCTTGTAGGCACCCGCGTAGGCGGCGAGCACGTCGCGCTCGAGCGGGATGGCCTTGCGTGCCTTGGCGTGGCGGTCGGCTTTCCAGTTCGCCAGCGCGGCGCGGGAGCTCAGTACGCAGTCGGAAGCGGGGCCGGCGGTGAACGTCTTGCGGGCTGAGTCCGGGATCCCTTCTGGAATGACAGCGCGGCTGGGGCCGCCGCCACGAAGCGCGACCTCGGGCACGAACGTGTTGATGAAGTCGCAGGCGAAGAGGTCGTTGGTGACGTCCTCGCCTACCTTGTAATGGTGGTCGGCGAGCGCCTCGCTGTTGGCGAACGCGACGAGCGTGAGGTGCCGCGCCGGCACCTTGAGATAGAGCGCGGAGAAGCCGGTGCCCCAGTGCCCGTAGTGCCAGATGAGCCGTTCGCCACGGTAGTCGGTGACATACCAGCCCAGGCCCATCGCGAGCGGTTGTCCCGAGTTGGAGAGGAACGGCGTCCAGGCGCGCGCGAGCGTCTCCGGCTTCAGCAGCACATGGTTGTCGATCGCCGCGTCGTACTTCGCCATGTCGCGCACGGTGGACAGCAATCCGGCCGAAGCCCAGAAATCGCGGGGCGGGTAGCCCGGGTACACGATTTCCCCGTCGCCCCAGTAGGTGTAGGGCCGCGCGGAGTTCTTCAGGTTCTGCCGGTAGCGCGCGAGATTGGCCTTGCCCAGCGTCGCCCAGGTGGTGTCGTCGTCGGCGACGTCGGGGCCGGGCACGCTGTCGCGCATCTGCAGTGGGTCGAGGAACGTCTCGACGAACAGCTGGCGCAATGGCTTGCCGGTCTTCTTCTCGAGCACCGCCTTCAGGTACTCGAAGCGTTCGGGGTTGTAGCTGAATTTCTCGCCGGGCGTGCCTTCCGAAGTGTGACTGAGCAGGTGCTTGATCCTGACCGAGTCGTCCTTGAAGTCGCTCGAGTAGTGCGACACCGGCTCGTCGAGGTCGAGCTTGCCCTGTTCCATCAGTCGCAGGACCAGGATCGACGTGAACGTCTTGGTCACCGAGGCGATGTGGTAGAGCGTGTCGGCGGTGGCGGGAACGTGGTGTTCGATGTCCGAATAACCGAAGCCCCGGGCCGAAAGTATTTCGCCATCCTGGATCACCACCATCGACAGGCCGGGGATGCCCAGGGCGTTGCGGTCGGCTTCGACCTGGCGCTGGAAGAGGTCGAGACGCTGCGCGCTCCCGTTCGATGCAGGCGACTGCGGCGGGGCGGGTGCTTTCGTTCGCGAGGCGGCCGGACCGGCGAGTGCCAGCAAGGCCACGAGGATCGTCGCGATGGCCCTGGATGGGTGCGGCATGGTTCATTGCTCCCTGTTGCTGGCAAACAGCGTGCGACGGCGCGGCGGTTGCCGGTCGACGAGGCGGGTTACGTGCCCGCGCCAAGCTGGGATGCTGCTGGGGCGCCCGGAGTTTAAACCGGGCGATTGAAGCGAAGGCCATCAAAAGGAAAGGCCCGCAATAAGCGGGCCTTTTCCGGGGCTTTTCCAACAGGCCTCAAAAGCGGTATTCGACCGTCAGGCTCACGCTGCGTGCATCGCGCTTGTCGTCCGACAAGTCGTACTCGTCGCTAACCGGATCGTACTGGACCTGCGAATAGCGATACTGGTTGTACATCAGGCCGACGTCGAGCAGCGGCAGGATCGTGGTGCCCACGCCAACACCAACGTACGTACCGCCGTCGGTTTCGTTGAATGCGCGGTGCCCGGTGGGCGCATCCAGGTATGAGGTGTCGTCCAGCTTTTGTTCCAGGCCCAGGTAGCCGGCCCGGCCGATCACGTACACCGGTAGCAGTGGTGGCTTGACTCGCGCGTTGGCGCCGATGAAAGCGTAGCGCGAGGACAGCGTATAGACGTGATCCGTGAAGCCATTGGTGTCGAGGCGTGAGCCTTCCTGGTCATCGAGTTTGCCGAGGCCCGCTTCCAGGCCAACCTGGGCCATGCCGATGCCCCAGCGGTAACCGGCACCCGCCTGGAGGAGGTTGCTGTGTTCATCGTCGAAACCGCTGCTGTCGAGTTCGATCCGGCCTAGCTGGCCGTTGATGAAGAAATTGCCGGCGGAGGCCGCAGGGGCGGCGGTGAGACAGGCGGCGAACAAAGCCGCGCATCCGAGCTTGCGCATGTTTTACTGTTCCGATGGGGGAGAAAGATACGGTCGCCATTGCGGCATCCGCAGTGTTGAGTAGGTTAGCGGGAGACGCATCCACCGCGCCCAAGCCGCTGTCACATCTTCGTTCCCGCGCGCAGCGGGCTGCTGGACGAATGGTCCGCCCAAGCGGGCGGCAGTATGCCGAACAAGAAACAAAATTGTGGAGGGAGTTATTCGGGACGAAAAAAGCCGCGTAGGGCCGTCCAAAACGCAGAAAGCCCCGTCGAACGCGGGACTTTCTGTTTGCGAGAACGGGATAGAAGGCGCTCCACCCCGTGCAGCGACTGATAGCTGTCATCGCGAGTAAAGGGGTCAGATTCGTTTATCCATAGCCGCCCGCTGCGAAGTTTGGTGATTGATTGACGCTTTTTTGGGCCTATTCGCGCAGCGCCTGATACGCATGCCAGCTGGCGTGCCCCAGCACCGGGTAGATCACGATCAGGCCTACCAGCGCAGTTGCGATGCCGACGGCCGTGAGTAGCGCGATCATGAGTGCCCACCCGGCGCATGCCAGCGGGTGCCGGGCCACTGCGTGCAGGCTGCCGCGTACCGCATCGCCGGCGCTGGCGTTCTGGTCGAGGATCAACGGCACGGCGATGACGGAGACCGCAAAGCTCACCACGGCCAGTACGCCGCCGATGGCGGCCCAGGCGAACCACTGTCCGGACGACATCATCCGCAGTGCGTTGTCCCATAGCGACAGCTCGACGCTGGGGGCGATGGGACCCATCGTTGCGGTCAGCACCGCTGTGGAGATCGCAAACCACACGGCGGCGATGGCGAGCAGGACGAAGGAGAAACGCTCCAGCGCTGGGAGGTTGCGCTTGAGTCCTTGCAGTGAGCTCTCGAAGGTTGGGTTCTCACCCGCCGCCATGGCGCGCGAGGCCTCGATCAATCCGGCGCCCAGGATCGGCCCCAGCAGCAGGAAGCCGGAAACGGCCGCGGCGATGAAGTAGGGATGGTTGCCCAGTGCGAAGACCACCCAGCCCATCACCGTGACCATCACTCCGTAGGCGATGCCCAAGCCGGGCACGCGGCGGAAATCGTGCAGCCCTTGCGAAATCCAGCGCAACGGTTCGCCTACGGCGATGTGTTCTCCGTGGCCCGGATGCGAGGAAAGTACACTCGAATGCATGGTTGTCATGGCGTCCTCCTGGAAGGAAAGGACACATCGACCCGGAGGTTCCGGGTCATTGCACCGCGATGGTGCCCTTCATCATTGCGGCATGGCCCGGGAAGCTGCAGAAGAACTCGTACGGACCGCCCGTCTTGATCTTGCTGGTCGGGAAGGTGACTGAAGTGCTCTCGCCGCCACCCACCAGTTTGGTGTGGGCGATGACGCGGGCATCGTCGGCCTTGACGTAGTTGGCCGCCACGCCGGCGGCCATGCCATCGGCGGACACGGCCTGCTGGTCGGCAGTCTTGGTGATCACCACGTTGTGGCCCATCGCAGCCACCGGCATCTTGCCGGCGTGCTTCAGGTTGATGGTGAAGTTTCCGCACGAGGCGGGCACCGCGATGGAACCGACGTTGTACTGCATTGCGTCGTTGCCTTCGATCGTGGTGCCGCAGTTGGCGACCACGGCAGCGGGCTTGCTTTCAGCGGCAGGGGCGGGCGTCGCGGCGGCTTCGGTGGCCGCGGGCGGCGTCTCAGCCGGGGCGGGCGTCGGGGCTGCGGTGGTGGCGGGAGGCGTTTCAGCCGGGGCAGGTTCGGGCGTGGTCGCTGGCGGGGTGGCGGTTTCCGCGGCAGGCGGCGGCGACTTGCCGCAGGCCGACAAGGCCAGCACGCAGGCGATGGTGAGAAGGACGGTTCGGGTATTCATGCGCCGGGACTCCCGCAGGACAGGCGTGCATATGATTCGCGCGGAGAGGGGTATGTGGCGTGAAAGCCCCCTTCATGCGCACGCTGCCGCGAGGGTGGGGCGCGAGTCCTGCAAACCCGGTAACCGTTGTTCGCGCCAGACCCAAAGACAGAAAGCCCCGCCGAAAGGCGGGGCTCGCGATGAACGGGATGACTTTGAGCCCGCTATCCAGCGGCCGGCGGACAGCCACTGCGTCGGATTGACGAGGCCGGGGCAAGGTGCGCTTGCCCCGGCTTCCAGCTCGAATGGCTCAGAAGTTGTTGTCGCCGTCCAGCAGCCGGCCCAGTCCGCCGAGCACCGAACCCTCGTCGCGGCCGCCACCGCGTTGCGGCGCCGCTGCGAGCATGCGGCCGGCCATGCGCGAGAACGGCAGCGACTGCAGCCACACCTTGCCCGGTCCGGTGAGCGTCGCAAGGAACACGCCTTCGCCGCCGAACAGCATGCTCTTGATGCCGCCGACCGCACGCACGTCCATGTTGACGGTGTCGTGGAAGGCCATGACACAACCGGTGTCGACGTCGAGGCGTTCGCCCGCGCGCAGTTCGCGTTCGACCACGGTGCCGCCGGCGTGCACGAACACCCAGCCGTCGCCTTCCAGCTTCTGCATGATGAAACCCTCGCCGCCGAACAGGCCGGTGAGGATCTTGCGCTGGAAGTGGATGCCGACCTGCACGCCGCGCGCGCCGGCGAGGAAGCTGTCCTTCTGGCAGACCAGGCGGCCGTTATGCTCGTCCAGCTTCATCGCCAGCACCGTGCCGGGGTATGGCGCCGCGAACGCGACCCGGGCCTTGCCGCTGCCGGTGTGCGTGTAGACGGTGGTGAACAGGCTCTCGCCGGTGACCACGCGCTTGCCCGCGGTCATCAGCTTGTCGAGGAAGCCGCCGCCCTGGCCCTGCGCGCCGCTGCCGAAGACGGTGGCCATTTCCACCGCCGCGTCCTTGTACATCAGCGCGCCGGCTTCGGCGATGGCGCTCTCGCCCGGATCGAGTTCGACCTCGACGAACTGCATGTCGTTGCCGACGATGCGGTAGTCGATGTCGTCGTTGCGTGGTGTCGTGCGCGCGCCCGCGGCGGGCAGCGGCGGTGGCAGGTGTTCCTGCGGTGCGGCGGCCGGGCGCAGTTCGCCGACTTCGGCGATCGACCGCCAGCCGGTGAAGCCTTCGCGCCAGCAGAAATGGGTGGGATGTTGCTGCGCGTACTGTTGCGCGGCGCTGTCGTCGAGCGGACCGATGCGATCGCCGCTGCCGGAATGGAAGTACCAACTGGTCATATGGAGTCCTTGTCCTTGTGCCAAATGCAGCACGCAAACTAGCAGGTGGAGCGATGCCGCGACCCGTGCCGCCGGTCACGACGCACGCCGGCCTGCAGGTTCTACGCAGAATGCCGCCCGCATGATCGAGACAGGGCGGCGCGGTTCAGGCGAGCCTTCGACTTCGTCCTCGCTTCACAATCAATCCATTGCGGCTTCATCGGCGCGGGCGAGTCTTGATTCCGAGCCGTGCACTGCGGGATCCCGGACTGTCTGGCGGCTCCATGCGCGAGAGCCACTCAACACGGAGGCACCACATGGCATCCACGTCCACCCCTGACGCCTGCCGCGGCCACAACCGCCTGCGTCCCTACATCTGGGGCATGGCGGCCGTCGTGCTGCTGGTGCCTGCCGTGGCCATGCGCTTCACCGGGGAGGTGAACTGGAGCGCGTCGGACTTCGTCGTCATGGGCGCGATGCTGGCGACCGCCTGCGCGCTCTACGAACTCGGCGCGTGGCTGAGCGGCAACCCGGCGTATCGGGCGGCCTTCGGGATCGCGGTGATGGCCGGGTTCCTGACGGTCTGGGTCAACCTGGCGGTGGGCATGTTCGGCAGCGAGCACAACCCGCTCAATCTGATGTTCGCGGGCGTCCTGCTGGTGGCGGCACTGGGCGCGCTGCGGGCCCGGTTCCGTGCCCGTGGCATGGTGCGCGCGATGGGCGCGACGGCGGTGGCGCAGATGCTGGCTGCCGCGGTCGGACTGGCGATCGGCCTGACGGTCGGGATGGACGAGCAGGGCGGACCGGGCATCGGCCGGGAGGCATTCCTGACGGCGTGCTTCGCCGTGCCGTGGCTGGCGTCGGCGCAGTTGTTCCGCAACGCGGCGCAGATTGAATCGAAGGGGACGTAGGCATGCCGCGGATGCGATTCTGGCGAACACGAATGTTCAAAGCCTCACTCGCAGTAATGATTGCGCTGCTTGCCGTGGGCTACTTGATTCCCGAGCACGCCATCATTCCCGTGCAAGGCGCCTCGAAGCGCGACTGGAATTCCAGCTCCTTCTGGCATGAGCCGTGGGGCCGGTCTGGCGTGCACAAGGGGATAGATATCTTTGCGCCATATGGCAGGCCTGTCGTCGCACCCGTTGGCGGCATCGTGCTGTTTCGCGGGGATATGGGAATGGGTGGCCGTGCCGTCATCATTCTTGGCCCTCGATGGCACTTCCACTACTTTGCGCACCTCAGTCAATGGCATGTGTCGCCACTTTCGTTCGTGTCACGCGGCCAGCTTGTCGGGCAGGTAGGCACGTCTGGCAATGCCGCCGGAAAGCCCCCGCACCTGCATTACGCCATCACGTCGCTATTGCCCAGGCCGTGGCGCATAAGCAGTGCCACGCAGGGTTGGAAGCGCATGTTTTTTCTGGATCCAAATGGTGTCGTAGGCCGTACACCTGGCTGACAGGTCCATTGGGATGGCTACGCGCAGCGGGATGGCTGACTTGCGAACAACTTCGCCCCTGCTGGCCTCGCTCCGCATCGACCCGCGATTCGCCGCGTTGGCGCGGAAGATGGGCCTGCCGGTAGCTGACTTGGGTGATGCCGTCGGGTGGGTGGCGGCGCCCCGTTCGGCTGGAGGCACGGCTACGACCGGATGGCTTGGCATCGCCCCTCTGCGTCATTGACCCGAACCGAAATCGGGCGCCTACTTTGCCGGCGCGACGGAAAGCGTGACTCACGGCACCGTACAGACGGGCGGACCACGGCAGGTCCGGGTGCGGCGCGTGATGGCGTAATCCGTTCGGGAGGCGCTTCCTTGGCTGACATCTTCGTTTCCTATTCCCGCCACGACCGCGAGCGTGTGGCGCCGCTGGTGAAAGCGCTGGAGGCGCAAGGCTGGTCGGTGTGGTGGGATCCGGACATCTCTCCCGGCGAGGAATTCGACTCGCTGATTTCGCGCGAACTCGAAGCCGCCAGGACCCTGATCGTGGTCTGGACGCCGCACTCGGTGGAATCGCGCTGGGTCCGCGGCGAGGCGCGCGATGCGGCCGACCGCGGCGTGCTGGTCACGGTGCGCTTCGAGCACGCCAAGCTGCCGATCGACTTCCGCGCCCTGCACGCCACCGATCTGGACGAATGGAACGAAGATCCCGGGCACGCCGCGTTCCTGAGCCTTTGCAAGGCGCTGGAGGCCAAGCTGGGAGCGGCGAAACCAGTGGCCGTGGCGATGCCGAAAAGCACGCAGGTCAGCATCTGCGTGCTGCCGTTCGCCAACATGAGCGGCGACCCGGAGCAGGATTACTTCTCCGACGGCATCACCGAGGACATCACCACCGACCTGGGCAAGGTATCGGCGCTGTCGGTCGTGTCGCGCAACCTGGCGTTCTCGTTCAAGGGCGCGAACGGGGGCGTGGCGGACATCGGTCGCAAGACCCACGCCACGCATGTGCTGACCGGGAGCGTGCGCAAGGCTGGCGAGCGCGTGCGCATCACCGCGCAGCTGATCGATGCGGCCAAGGATGCGCAGGTCTGGGGCGAGCGCTACGACCGTGAACTCAACGACATCTTTGCGCTGCAGGATGAGATCTCCAAGGCCATCGTCTCCGCGCTGAAGCTGACCCTGCTACCCGAGGAGAAGGAGGCCCTGGCGCAGCGTTCCACCAGCAATGCGGAGGCTTACAAGCTCTACCTGATGGCGCGCCAGTTCTGGCTGCGCGACAACGAGCGCAACAACGAGATCGTCATCCGCATCTGCAAGCACGTGGTCGAACTGGATCCGAACTATGCCCAGGCCTGGGCAACGATGGGCCTGGCGAAGTGGAACCTGTTCTGGCAGGTGGACCAGCAACAGGAAGACCTGGAATATCCGGCGATGCGCGCACTGGAACTCGGTCCGCACCTGGCCGACGCCCATGCGGCGCAGGCCGCGGTGAAGCGCAGTGCCGGGGACTTCAAGGGCGCCCTGGCCTCGGCCAAGCGGGCCGTCGAACTCGAACCCGCGTCCTACGTGGCGAACCGGCTCGCCGGCCTGAGTTGCATGGGACTGCGTGTGTACGACCAGGCGATCGGTTACTTCGAAACCGCGGCCGCGCTGATGGAGTCGGATTTCACGGCCGCCAGCTTCATCGTCCAATGCCACGAAGTCATGAACGACAAGGAGGCCACGCAACTGGCGGCAGCCAAGGCGATGAAGCGGATCGAAAAGATCGTTTCCGATGATCCGGGGCATGGTCGGGCGATCGGGTTCGGCGTCTCCATCCTGGTCACGCTGGGGCAGAAGGAACGGGCGATGGAGTGGGCAACGCGTGCGCGCCTGATCGACCCCGACAACGCGAACCTGCAGTACAACCTGGCGTGTGCGATGTCCCTGCTTGGCGAGCACGATGAGGCGCTCAACATCCTGCAGGGCGTGGCCGACCGGTCCTCGCTGGGCATGCTGAGCTGGATCGAGACCGACTCCGATCTGGACGGCATCCGGTCCTATCCGCGCTACGCGGGAATGATCGAAGGCGCCAGGCTTCGGCTGGCACCGAAGGCGGCGCAACTAGCGTAAGGAAAAACAGGGGGCAGGGCATTCATTGCCCGGCTACTTGTCTCCTTCCTTTTTCATGCCCTTCAGCAGTGCCACGATCGCCATCGCGTGACCGTGTCCGAGCGCGAAATCCTGCTTCAGCCATGCCACGATCTCACCTGCCTTGATGCCAGGCAGCAATCCCCTGGCATTGGCGTAGCCTTTCCTGGAGGCGAGGGCGCGGAAGTCGGCGGGGGACTTTCCGGTCTTGGTCTGGATGTTGTCGAGATAGGCCTGGAAGGACATGGGGCGACTCCTTGGGTTGGGGACTGTCCGGTGCTCTTGCCTTGTCGACGAACGGGGGAGCGGCGGATCGACATCCTGCTTCCGCCCCTCTCTTGTCCGAATGTCGACGCGCGGCGCGCCCGTTCGTCATATAGGCAAACCCACCCGGAGTTCCGCATGCCTGCTGCCCGTCCCCGCCTGTATGCCCACCCGTTTTCCTCCTACAGCCAGAAGGCCTTGATCGCGCTGTACGAGAACCAGACCGAGTTCGACTACCGCAACCTGGAAGACGCACAAGCCAACGCCGAGCTGGCGGCGTTGTGGCCGATGCGGCGCTTCCCCGTGCTGGTCGATGGCGACCGCACGGTGATCGAAGCGACCAGCGTCATCGAATACCTCGACCTGCATTACCCCGGCCCTGTGAAGCTGATCCCGGAAGATCGCGACAGCGCGCTCGAAGTGCGGATGCTCGACCGCTTCTTCGACAACTACGTCTCCACCCCGCAGCAGAAGCTGGTATTCGACAGCATGCGTTCCGAAGCCGACCACGACCCGTACGGCGTCACGCAAGCCCGCGCGATGCTCGAGACCGCCTACGCCTGGCTGGATCGGCGCATGGCCACGCGCGAATGGGCCGTCGGCGCGACCTTCACCCTGGCCGACTGCGCCGCGGCGCCCTTCCTTTTCTATGCCGACTGGACGCACGCGATCGACGCCCGCTTCGCCCGCGTCCACGCCTATCGCGAGCGGCTGCTCGCACGCCCTTCGTTCAAGCGCGCCGTGGACGAAGCACGGCCGTACCGTGTGTATTTCCCGTTGGGGGCGCCGGATCGGGATTGAAGCGGCACGAGATGCCGTCAGGCGTGTAATCGGGTCCAGCAATCGCTACCTGACCACGCAAAAATGCGCTTTCTCCAAGTGCGCAGGGAACAATCACTCACGCGCCGGAGACCGGCTTTTTGCGATCCTGTCGCCGTCGGATCCTTGGAGAATTCCCATGTCGGAAACCTCCCCCATCACCGGTGAGTTGTCGAACAGCAAGGTCGCTGGCGTGTTCCCACTCGAGTCCGCCGCGCGCGATGCGGCGCAGGCGGTGTCCGCGGCGCTGTCACTGGGCTCGGCGCAGGTGCAGGTGATCACGCCGGGCGAACCTCACCCGGGCCGCAAGCTGGAGCCGGAGAGCCGCGGCATCTGGCACACGATTGTCGTCGCGCATGTGCGCTTGGGCATCGCCGGCGCGGTGGCCGGTTTGCTGGTGTTCGCCGCGCTATATGCGATGGGCTTGCCATTCATCGTCAACTCGCCCGTAGCGGCGGGGTTGGTCATGCTGTTCTTCGGCGCGGTCGCGGGCCTGTTCCTCGGCGGGTTTGTCTCGCTGCGGCCGGATCACGACCGTTACGTGGAGGCCGCGCGCGACGCGATGGCGGCCGGCAAGACGACGGTCGTCGTGCACGCGTTCTCCATGGAGCAGCGCCATCAGGCCGCGGAGCTGCTGCGCGCTCACGGCGGCGATGTGACCTCGACCCTGTGAGGCCGGCGAGCTGACTGGAAGAGTGTTGCCGCGCTGGACGGGTCTTGACTGTTGCCGCAGCGGGCGGCATCGGGATCGGAATGGCGTACGTGGTGGCGCCGAGGGTGGGCCATCGATCCTGAAGCTTGGCCGCTCGCCCGAGCTGGCCGCGTTGGCCCGGAGGGATTGCCCGGTTCCCGTATCGGCGATCCCTGCAACTGCAGCCCAACCGTCCGACTGGCACGCGGCGCAACCCGGGACAGCTATGAATTTGGACTCGGTGCCCATCTGGGTTTTTTTCCTCGGCACGATTCTCCTCGTGATGGCATTCATCGAGGTGGGATACCTGTTGGGCAAGGTCGCCCATCGCAAGTCGGCAGAGGAAAAGGAAACCCCGGTTTCCGGCGTCGCAGGCGCCGTTCTGGGCCTGACCGCGTTCATCATGGCTTTCACGTTCGCGGTCGTCGCGGAACGCTACCAGACCCGCAAGGACCTGGTGCGCGAAGATGCGAACGCAATCCGGGTGGCCTACGTACGCGCCGACTTCCTGCCGGAGACTGAGCGCGGCGAAAGCAAGCGCCTGCTCAAGGTCTACCTCGACGAGCGCCTGGCGTTTGCCCACCAGGGCGTCATCGGACGCGATCTTGCTCCGTTGCTCGCCGAAACGGATCGCACCCAGCGTCGCCTGTGGAGTATTGCCGTGGCGAATGCGAAGCGGGACATGAATTCGGATGTCGGCGCGCTCTACATCGAGGCGATCAACGAACTCAGCTCGGTACAGACCATGAGGTTGGCGATCGGCGTGCGCGCGAGGCTGCCGCTGGGCATCTGGATCACGCTCTACAGCCTCACGATCCTCGGCATGATGAGCATGGGGTACCACGCCGGAATCGCCGGATCCAAGCGATCCAAGGCCACGTGGATCGTCGCCATTTCCTTCGGCATGGTGATCGCACTGATCGCATCGCTCGATCGACCCGATTTCATCAAGGTGACGCAGCAACCGCTCATCGACCTGCAGCATTTCATCGCTGCGGACGAGCGCACCTGAAAGAAGCGAGCCCACAACTTGAGAGGAAATGATGAAGCTCATGAACCTCAACGCGCGTAGTCGCTGTTTGTCACTCGGCCTCTGCGCTTTGATGCTGGCGCTTCCTTGGTCGCGTCAGGCCAAAGCCGAAGTGCGGCCGTTCTCCCAGGCGTTTCGCGGCACGGATATGCCTGTAAGCGGGGGAACGCAGTACGTACGCGTGGGAGGGCATGGACCGGCCGTGCTGCTTCTCCATGGCTTTGGTGATACAGGCGACATGTGGCAGCCGTTGGCCGAACGCCTGGTCAAGGATCATCTGGTGATCGTGCCGGACCTGCGTGGCATGGGCTTGTCGTCCCATCCGGAGGATGGGTATGAGAAGACGGCGCAGGCACGCGATCTGAAGCAGATTCTCGACAAGATGAAGGTCAAGAGCGTGCAGCTGGTGACCCATGACATCGGCAACATGGTCGGCTATGCCCTGGTGGCGCAGTTTCCGGAGCGTGTTTCAAAGTGGGTTGTGATGGACGCTCCGCTGCCAGGCTTGGGGACCTGGGAATCACAGCTGCTCAATCCCAAGGTCTGGCATTTCAACTTCCGCGGCCCGGATGTCGAGCGGTTGGTCAGTGGCCGCGAGCGCATTCTGCTCGATCGGTTCTATAACGACATGTCCGCCGATCCGACCCGCATCGACGAGCAGACCCGCATCCACTATTCCGAGCTGTATGCGCGGCCCGGGGCAATCCACAATGCCTTCGGCGGTCAGTTCGCGGCATTCGCACGGGACGCCGTGGACAACAAGGCTTTGTTGGCCAAGGGCGGCAAGCTGAAGCTGCCCGTATTGGCGGTAGGCGGCGATCATTCTTACGGTGCGGCCATGAAGACCGAGATCGAATACGTTGCCACCAACGTGCAAGGCGCGGTCATCTCGAACTCTGGCCACTGGATCATGGAGGAGCAGCCGGAGCAGGCGATCGAGGTGATCGAAACGTTCCTGCGAAAGTAGGCGTACGGAACTATCGCGCTCCGAACAGCGCGTTGATCTCGCCGTAGGCCATGCGCGGCGCAGCTGCGGCGCGGCCGTCCTGCAGGAACGAGCCCGCCAGTTGGCCGACATGCGCGAACACCGCCTCGGCCAGGTCCGAACCCGCGCTGAGCCGGCGTACGCCCAGCGCCTCGAGTTCGGCCACCGCCGGCAACGTCGGGCGCAGCATCACGTTGAGCGGCAGCCCTGCACCAGCGGCAATGTCGCGGATCGCACCGGACTCCACCAGGCCCGGCACGAACAGGCCGTCGGCGCCCGCATCGCGGTATTGCGTGGCGCGCTCGAGCACGGCGCGGACGCGGCGTTCGGCCGGCGCGAGCCCGCGCAGGTACACGTCGGTGCGCGCGTTGATGTAAACGTCGAGCCCGCGCGCAGCCAGCGTCTGCTTGATGCGCGTGATCTTGGCGCACAGCGCCGCGGGCGCGCCGGCGCCGTCCTCCAGGTTGATCCCGACCACGCCGAGTTCCGCCAGCTGCAGGACGTTGCCGGCGACGACATCCGGATCGTCCGAATAACCGCCTTCCACGTCCACGCTCAGCGGCACGCGGATGACGCGTGCGATCTCGGCGGTCGCAGTGAGCAGGTGTTCGATGGGGAGCTGGTCGCCGTCCGCGTAACCCCGGCTCCACGCCACGCCGGCGCTCGTGGTGGCGATCGCCGGCGCGCCGAGGCTCTCGATCAGCCGCGCGCTACCGGCGTCCCACGCATTGGCGAGTCGCAGGAGACCCTGCGCATGCAGGCTGCGGAAAAGGGCGGCATGGTCGGCATTGCGCATGGGAAGCCTCGGCAGTCGGAAGATCCGCGATGGTCGCAGATGCATGCTGATGGTACAGGCCACTTCCGGACAACGATGTGTGCCGGATGTAGCCCGGGTAAGCGAAGCGCACCCGGGGCTCTGTCCGTGCGCGGTAGTGGTGGTGCGCAATGAAGCCGCAAAGGCGACTGCGGTGGGCGCAGCTTTCGCCGTTGCTTCAGCGCCGCGTCCCCAGCACGCCGTCCAGTGCGAGTTGCGCCTTGAAGCCCGCTTTCTCGAGCCGCTTGGCCACTTCGCGTGGCACGTCCCGCCCGGTGGTGAGCTTGTTCGGGCTGCCGGTGTAATGGAACAGGCGGCCGCCGCGACGCAGCACGCGTGCAAGCTGGTCGTAGAACGCCTGTGAGTAGAGCTCGCCGGCAATGCCGAAGCGAGGTGGGTCGTGCAGCAGGGCGTCCATCGAGGCGTCGCCGATCTGCGCGATCGCCTGCGAGACGTCGGCATGGGTGAGCTGCAGGCGGCCGCCGCTGGCGGGCGCATCCGGATCCGGCGACCACGGGTTGAGCGTGCGCAGCCACAGCACGTCGGCGTTCTTCTCGTACGACTGGATACGCGCGGCGCCTGCCTCCAGGCAAAGCGCGGCGAAGTAACCCAGGCCGCCGCAGGTATCCAGGATCGTCTTGCCCTTGGGTTCCACCAGCGCCACCTTGCGGCGTGCGTCCTCGAAGGGCGATTCCTTCGACGTAGGCAGCATCTTGATGCCGTCGATCTCGAAGGTGGGCGCGCCCCATTCGGTCGGCACCAGCTTGATCAGCGCGCCGGAGTAGCGCGACACCGGCTCGAACCCATCGCCGTCCCAGTAATAGAGGGTGCGGTCTTTCAGCTTGTGCGGGAACGGATAGCGCTGTTCGCGCCACTGCCAGACATCGGCTTCCAGCGTCGCGTCGCCGCTCGACTTGCCCAGGTCCAGCGATCCGGTCCATGTGCCTGCGCCGGCATCGCGCGCGGCCAGCAGGGCTTCGCCGATGGCGCGGGTGAGCAGCGGGCCGGAGTAGTGCGGCATGTCGTTCGATTTCTTCCTGGGGACGAAGTGGGGAATATCATCGCCGATGCCGCAAGTGTGGCACGCGTGCAAACGTGGTTTCGCCGGGAATCCCGGGTCCGCGATAGGGGCCGGCCAACGGAGAATGCCCGCATCGCGGGCGTTTTTCCGTTCCCATAAGCTGATCCCAAGGCGCTCGCCGGATGACCCGTTGCCAGGGCCAATGCGCGGACGGTCGTCAGGAAGAGGAGCACGCAACCGATGCGCCTGCCACGGGTTGGAGCCTGTGCCGTCAACGCGATCCGGCTGGCCGCCATGCTGGTGCTGGCCGTATCCACGGCGAGCGCATGGGCGCAGGACATCGAGCCGCGTGCGTATTCCAACACGCCGGTGGGCGTGAACTTCCTGATTGCCGGCGTCGTGCGAACGCAAGGCGGCTTGTCGTTCGATCCCTCGATACCGCTCACCGATGCGAAGCTTGAAACGAGCAGCCTCGTCCTCGCCTACGCGAGGTCGCTCGACCTGTGGGGGAAGTCGGGCAAGTTCGACGCGATCGTGCCGTACACCCGTCTGTCGGGAACGGCCGACTACCTGGGCCAGCCGATAGAGCGGAATGTCACCGGGTTCGGCCGACCGGCGTTCCGGATTTCGGTCAACCTCCACGGCGCGCCGGCGCTCGGGCTGAAGGAGTTCCGCACCTGGAAGCAGGACCTGATCGTCGGCGCGAGCCTCCAGGTCGCGCCGCCCTGGGGACAGTACGACCCCGACCGGCTCGTCAACATCGGCACCAATCGCTGGTCGTTCGAGCCGGAGGTCGGTGTCTCCAAAGCCGTTGGAAGGTGGACACTGGAGCTGCAGGCGGCGGCCACCTTCTTCACAGACAACGACGACTTCTACGGCGGCACCACGCGCTCGCAGGATCCGATCTACTCGCTGCAGGGCCATGTCATCCATGGCTTCGCGTCGGGCAAATGGCTGTCGGTCGATGCCACCTACTTCGCTGGCGGGCGCTCGCGGATCGACGATGTGCCCAAAAACGACCTGCAGCAGAACTGGCGCGTGGGCGCGATCCTGGCGATTCCGGTGGGCCCGTTGAACTCGATCAAATTCTCCGCGAGCAGTGGCGTGTCCGCGCGCACGGGCAACAACTTCGACGCGCTCGGCGTGGCATGGCAGTACCGCTGGGGCGGCGGGTTGTAGGGCGCGCGCGCGTCGCCGTCGCCATGGTGGCGATGAAGGCATGGCGGCGATGAAGGCAGGGCTAGGCCCGACGCGTTACTGGAACTTTTCCGGATACTGCTTGGCGATTCCGTCGGTGAGCGTGTCGGCGAACATCAGCATGTGCTCGTGGCCTTCGTCGTAGGCTTTGATGTCGGCAGCCCAGTCCTTGTGCAACCTGGCGACGACCTCGCCGCTGGTCAGGTCCAGATGCTTCTGCAGCATCGCTTCCAGGTCTGCTTTCGCCCAGTTCGGATTCGCGCTGCTGAGGAACGCTGCGATCTCCTTGCCGTTCGCGGACCATTTCGCCTGGGCCGCGTCCAGTTGCGCCTTGTCGCCGCCTTTCGCGGCCTTGACGACCTCGGCTGCCTGGCTGATGTGGTCGCGCAGCAGGCCGGCAAGCTTGTCGCCCGCGGCATCGCCGTAATAGGGCTTGATGGCCGCGCCGATCTCGTCCTGGTTCTTCATCAGGCGCGCGGCCACGGCATCGGTGTCGGGCAGGCCGGCGAGGGCGCTGATGATGTAGTTGCGCGTGTAGGTGATGTGGTCCTCCCACAGCTTGCGCATCGCGGTCCGGGTTTCCGCTTTGCGGTCGGGCATGGCGGTGGTCGCGGGAGCCGCGGTGGCCGCAGGGGCGGCAGTTGCGGTAGGCGCCGCAGGTGCGGAGGGCTGCGTGCAGGCGGCGCTGGCGACCAGGATGCTGGCCAGCAGCCACGGCGAAAAGCGCGGTTTCATGGCGTATTCCTCCTTCGGAAGCACCGGGAAATAAAGCGCGCCCGCGCGTGAAGCGGGTGCATCCGCGTGTTCATCCGGAAACGACGAGCCAAGCACGGACGGGAGAGTAGATTTCGGGATTCATACTCTCGAAGACAGACCGTCACGTGCCCAGCGCTGCCGTGGCACTGGCGCGCCCCGGCCACGCCACGTACGTCCGCAACGCATACCCCCACGGCACCACCGCCACCAGCAGCGGCAGCGCGAGGAACGAGCTGGCGATCTCGCCAGTCGGCGTGCCCCACAGCGTGCCGGCCTGCCACAGCGGCCATGCGACGAACGCGAGCCAGATCGCCTTGTAGCCGATGGTGAAGAACATCAACGGCAGCCAGCGCAGCGGGTGGATCAGTCCGAACAGCGCGAGTGCAGGGTAGGTGGCCCAGACGGCGAAGGCGATCGCGCGCAGCGGATCCCAAGGGCCGTCGTGTGCCAGCAGCACGCGCCACGCGGTCGGCGCTACGAATATCAGCATCAGGAAATAGAACACCCGCAGGCCCCAGACCTGCACGGGACGAACGCCTTCGTGGCGCTGCGGGTCGGACGCGAAGAAGCGGGCGAGAGTGTTCATGGTCATTCCTCCTGGTGCGGCTGCGTGGGATCGAAGGCGAGCAGGTCGCCAGGCTGGCAATCGAGGACCGCACAGATCGCCTCGAGCGTGGAAAAGCGGATCGCCTTGGCCTTGCCGGTCTTCAGGATCGACAGGTTGGCGACGGTGATGTCGACGCGCTCGGACAGCTCGGTCAGCGTCATGCGGCGCTCGTGCAGTTTTTCGTCGAGGCGGACCACGATCGCCATGGCCTACACCGTGCCTTCGAGGTCGGCGCGCATCCGCGTGCCCTCGTCGAACACGCGCGCCAGCACGAACAGCAACAGCACGGCCAGCCACGGCGCGAACGAGAAGCCGACGTCGATGTTGTCGATGGCCGGCACGAACCGGGAGGCGCCCCATACGATCGCGCCCACCAGCAGCCGCAAGCCTTCACCGGCCAGCACCCACCAGGCGATCGCCTGCAGGCGGCGGGCGTTGCCAGCGACGAACGGGTCGCCATCGCGCACGGTGTCGACGATCGCCAGCAGTTCGCGCAGCACCCGATACACGACGTACGCGCCGGCGATGCCGACAATCACTACCGCGCGCAACGCGACCCGCACCTGCCAGGCGTCGGCGCCGTCCAGCCCGACGAGGGCGTCGAACAGCAGTTTCGGATAGAGCAGGGTGGCGACCAGCAGCAAGCCGATGGCGCAGGCGTAGAGGGCGTTGAGGACGATCAGGCCGCGGATCAGCAGGCGGGCCAGGGGGAGGGCGTTCGGGGGTCTGGTCACGGGATTCGGCCTCTGTTGTATCGCAAAACGATATTAAACATATCGAAAAACAATATGCAAGCGCCGTTCGGCGGAGGCCGCCGCAGGGGTGTGCCCTGGTCGCCGCCCAGCGCGGCCGGACGCCATGAACGTCGATGCGGGCTACGATCCTCGACGAAACACCTGATCGGTCACCCATGGAAACAGGACGCGACAACCAACAAGGAAGAGGGCAGACAGGGCTGGATCCCGAGCTGTTGCGCCGCCTGCTGCGCGCGAAGGACCGGATGGATGCCGCCTCGCACGAGGACTGGCCCGTCCAGCGGCTGGCGCGCGTGAGCCACGTTTCCGCGGCCCACTTCGCGCGATCGTTCAAGGAGGCCTTCGGCGTTCCGCCGCACCGGTACCTGCTCACGCGTCGCATCGAACGGGCCACGGCACTGCTCCGCGACACCGACCTGCCCATACTCGACATCGCGCTGCAGACGGGCTGGAACAGCCTGGGCACGTTCGGACGCACGTTCCGCGACGTCACCGGCGAGAGCCCAAGCGAACTGCGCGCGCGCGAACAGGCCGCTCCGCACGCACGCGGGCAGGTGCCGGGCTGCTATCTGAGCGCCGCCCACCGGCCCGATCTCACGATCGCAGTTTCGGAGAAGCGCCGGCAGGATGCGGGCGGTAAGAATGCCGCCGAACCAACCGGTTCCATCGAAACGAAGGAGATCACATGAGCCAGGGTGTCGGAGTTGTCGGGCTGTACGTTCGCGATCAGGACGAAGCCCTCGAGTTCTATGTCGGGAAGCTCGGCTTCCGCGTCCATACCGACGCGCGTAACGGCGACTACCGCTGGCTGACGGTGCAGCACCCGGAGCAGCCGTCCTTCCAGCTCGGCCTGTTCGCGCCGCAGCCACCGACGCTCGACGCGGTGACCGCGCAGACCGTGCGCGAGATAGTGGCGAAAGGTGCCATGCCGCCGCTCGTGCTCATCGTCGACGACTGCCGTGCTTCCTGCGAACGCATGCGCGCCCACGGCGTCGAGTTCACGCAAGAGCCCGAGGAACGCTATGGCACCGTGGATGCCAGCTTCCGCGATCCGTCGGGGAACGGCTGGAAGATGATCCAGGCGCGGTGAGCGAGCAACGTGCCATTCAACTCAAGATCACAGCAGTCCTGGAGTGAACGCAATGGCCAACAGCACGTCCACGAAGCCCGCGAAGGTCGCAAGGAAGACCACCAGCGCCAGGCCGGTCGCTGCGAAGGCAGCCAAACCGCGCAAGGCGGTCGCCAAGGCAGCAGGCGCCGTGAGCGCGTCCCAGCGGATCGACGAGAAGATCGCGAGCCTTCACGACTGGAGAGGCGAGCGGTTGGCCGAAATCCGCAAGCTCATCCACGAGGTCGACCCCGACGTGGTCGAAGAATGGAAATGGATGGGCACGCCCGTGTGGTCGCACGAGGGCATGTACGCCCTCGCCAATCCCCACAAGGGCAAGGTGAAGCTCACGTTCTTCCACGGAGCGCAGCTCCCCGATCCGAAGCAGCTCTTCAACGCGGGGCTGGGGAGCAGGTGGCGGGCGATGGATATTTTCGAGGGAGACAAGATCGACAAGACAGCGCTGAAGGCGTTGCTGCGCGCGGCGGTGGCTTACAACACCACGCATGCGGTGCCAAAGAGCAAAGGATCGCGGGCGTAGCGCGTGGATGGATCCCGTGGATGGGGTTCGTGAAAGCGGCGCAGTCGATTCTTCTATGTCGCCACGACCGGCGCATGCGACGCTGAGAGGGCAACCAGAACCATGGATGCAGCGATCAGGGCAGCGGCAACGCCGAAGGCGGCGTGTGTTCCGGACACGACGGCGTTGACGCCAGCTGTGGCGATGTCCGTGGTCCCTGACGCGAGGGAGAAGACCGCGCCCATGACCGACGCACCGGTGACCAGGCCCAGGTTGCGGGACAGGTTGAGCAGGCCGGATACCACGCCACGCTGGCTGGACTCGACGCCCGTCACGATTGCGGTGTTGTTCGCGGCCTGGAAGATCGCGAACCCCGCGGTGAGGGTGGCCAAGGGCACGACATAGCCGGCGATGCCGGACACAAGCGGCATCACCGACAGTGCAGCCGCGCCTGACGCCATCGCGGCCAGGCCCATGAGGGTCATGCGGCGGACACCGAGACGGTCGACGCCGCGGCCTGCTGGAATGCCGACGAGCGCGGCTACCAGCGGTCCGATCGACATCACCAGCCCAACGGCAGCCGCGTGGAGACGGAGCGCGCCGGACAGGTAGAAAGGTCCCACCACCAGCGTCGTCATCGCGACCGTCGTAACCAGTGCGCTGGTGATGAAGCCGGTGCGGACGGTGCGATCGCGGAACAGCGCCGGACGCACGAGCGGCGATGCGGCAGTGGATTCGATGACGGCAAAAAGGCCGGCGCCGATGATGGCGATGCAGAGCAGCACCGCGTTGAGCGCACCAAAGTTGCCGCGCCCCAGGGTCATGGCGAGCGCATAGGCGGCCAGCGTCGTTGCGAGAAGGAACGAGCCCCGCCAATCAAACGAGGGGCGGGCGACGGATTGGCGATCCAGCGGCAGGTGGCGGTACGCCAGGATCAACGCGACGCAACCGAGCGGGAGGTTGATCAGGAAGATCGCCTGCCAACCGGACGCCGCGATCAGCACGCCACCCAAGGATGGACCCAGTGCGGTACCGACAGCGGACATCGTTCCCAGCAGTCCCATCGCACTTCCGGCGCGCGACTTCGGGACGGCCTCCCCGACGAGCGCCATGGTCAGGGCCATCATGATGGCCGCGCCCAGGCCTTGGACGACACGCGCCGCGATCAGCATCCAGAGTCCGGTCGACCCGGCGCAGGCCGCCGAAGCAAGCGTGAAAAGGCCGATGCCGGCCAGCATCAGGCGCCGGCGGCCCCACAGATCGCCCAACCGGCCGACACTCACGACGAAGGTGGTGACGGCCAGCAGGTAGGCCAGCACGATCCATTGCACGGCCTGGAACGACGCGTCCATGGCGTGGACGAACGTCGGCAGTGCGACGTTGGCGATGCTGGTTCCCAACGAGGACAGCAGCATGGTCAGGGACATGGCCAGGAGCGCGCCGCGACCGGCTGAGGCGGTGGGCAGTTCGGTGGTTACGTCAGTAGGGGGCGAGAGGGACATGGAGGCGCATAAGCGACGGCAGCGAGTAGAGCGGTCACGTTAGGCCCGCACCTGGCCGGGCGGAAGACGCATGGCTCGCAATCCATTCGTGCATGAAACGCCATGTCGCGGCCGATCCGTGGTACTTCTTCGGCCCATGGCGACGCCCGACCTCAACCTGCTGGTCACCCTCGATGTCCTGCTGTCGGAGGGCAGCGTCGCCCGTGCGGCGGAACGTCTTCAGTTGAGCCCGTCCGCCATGAGCCGATCGCTGGCGCGTCTGCGGGAGGCGACGGGCGATCCACTCCTGGTTCGCGCCGGGCGTGGCCTGGTGCCGACACCGCGTGCACTCGAGTTGCGGGATCGGGTGCGCCAGGTCGTGGACGCCGCCGAGTCCGTGCTGCGGCCTGCATTGATGCTCGACCTGGCGTCTCTCTCTCGCACTTTCGCCATTCGCAGCAGCGAAGGCTTCGTCGAGAACTTCGGACCCGCGCTGATCGCGCGTGCTGCCGCACAGGCGCCTGGTGTGCGCCTGCGCTTCATGCCGAAACCGGGCAAGGACAGTACGCCGCTACGAGACGGCACCGTCGATCTGGAGACAGGGGTTACCGGACGAACCATGGGGCCCGAGATCCGCACGCACGGCCTGTTCCGGGACCGCTTCGTCGCTGTCGTCCGCCAGGGACATCCACTGTCGAAAGGAAACATCACGCCGGACCGCTATGCGCGCAGCCCGCACGTCCTTGTCTCCCGCAAAGGGCTGGAGATGGGACCTGTCGACGAGGCCCTGGAGCAACTTGGCCTGGCCCGGAATGCGGTCGCGACCGTCGGCGGGTTTTCGGCGGCGCTCGCCCTGGCCCGCGCATCCGACATGGTCGCGACGGTCCCGGAGAAGCACACGTACACGCTGTGCGAAGGGATGCACCGCTTCCCGCTTCCGGTGAAAGTGCCCGAGTTCACGGTCTTCCTGTTCTGGCATCCACGGCTCGAAGCGGATCCGCCGCATCGCTGGCTGCGCGCGCTGGTGATGGATGTCTGCACCGAAGTCGATGCACTGCGAGGTGCATAGCAGTTCGTCGATGCAGGACTTCTGGGACGGGTCGCGCCGAACCGCGCGGCTATAGTGGCCGGCACCCACCCAGCAAGGACGTAGACGTGATCAGGTCCAGTCTTCCGCTAGTCGCTTTGCTCGCAGTCACCACCGCATCGGCAGGTGCGGTGCACGGAATCAATCCCGCCGACATCAACCGCAACGGCGACGCCTGCACCGACTTCTTCGACTACGCCAACGGTGCGTGGCGGCAGCAGAACCCGATCCCGAACTACATGGATCGCTGGAGCCGCCGTTGGCAATCCGGCGAGATCAACAAGGAACACGTACGCGACATCCTCAACGAACTGTCGGCAAAGACCGATTGGCCCAAGGGCAGCGCGGGCCAGCTCGCCGGCGACTTCTACGCCACCTGCATGGACGAGTCCCGCGTCGACGCGCTGGGCAGCAAACCGATCCAGCCCTGGCTCGCCGAAGTCGACGCCATCCGCGACAAGGCCGGCATGCAGCGCATGATCGGCAAGCTGCACGACGTGGGTGTGTTCGTTCCCTTCATCGTGTATGCCGGCGAGGACCTGCACGAGCCCTCGCAGACCGTCGCCCACATCTATGCCGGCGGCCTGGGCATGCCCGACCGCGACTACTACCTCAAGCCCGACCAGCGCTTCGTCGATGCGCGCGCCAAATACCTCGAGCACGTGGCGAAGATGTTCGAGCTCGCCGGCACCAGGCCGGAACAGGCCAAGCAGAACGCCCAGACTGTATTCGCCTTCGAAAAGCGCCTGGCCGAGGCCTCGTTCGACAACGTGCAGTTGCGCGACCCGAAGCTGCTGGACAACCCGACCGCGTTCGCCGACCTGGGCAAGCTGGCGCCGAGCTTCGACTGGACGAAGTACTTCGGCGCCGCGCACATGCCGCGCAACGCATTGAACGTCACCCAGCCCAAGTTCCTGCAGCAGGTCGAGAAGGAACTCGCGACGACGCCGCTCCCGCAGTGGAAGACCTACCTGCAGTGGCATGTCCTCAATACCGCCGCCGACTCGCTGTCGACGCCGTTCGTCGAGGAGAACTTCGCTTTCAACGGCAAGTTCCTCACCGGCGCCACCGAGATCAAGCCGCGCTGGAAGCGCTGCGCGGAAGCCACCGACAACCAGCTCGGCGAAGCGCTCGGCCAGAAGTACGTGGAGAAGTACTTCCCGCCGGAAGCCAAGGCCAAGATGCAGGACATGGTGAAGAACATCCTGCTGGCGATGGACGACACCATCCGCGGCCTGGACTGGATGGACGAGGCGACCAAGAAGAAGGCGCTGGAGAAGCGCGCGACCTTCTTCCCCAAGCTCGGTTATCCGGACAAGTTCAAGGACTACAAGGGCGTGGTGATATCGCGTGATTCGGCGTGGGACAACGTCGTCGCCGCCTCGCGCTGGAACGTTGCCGACAACCGCAGCCAGGTGGGCAAGCCGACCGACCGCAGCCGCTGGGGCATGACGCCGCCGACCTCGAACGCGTACTACAACCCGTCGCAGAACGAGATTGTGTTCCCGGCCGGCATCCTGCAGCCGCCCGCGTTCGACGTGACCGCCACCGACGCGGCCAACTACGGCGCCATCGGCGTGGTCATCGGCCACGAGATCAGCCACGGCTTCGACGACCAGGGCGCGCAGTTCGACGCGCAGGGCCGCCTGGCCAACTGGTGGACGCGCGAGGACAACAAGCAGTTCCAGGCCAAGGGTCAGTGCGTGGTCGACCAGTTCGAGGGTTACTTCATCGAGCCGGGCGTGCACCACAACGGCAAGCTGGTGCTGGGCGAATCCATCGGCGACCTCGCCGGCGCCAAGATCGCGTATCGCGCCTACCTGAAGTCGCGTGAGGGCAAGGGCCCGGAACCGACCATCGACGGCTTCACCCCCGAACAGCAGTTCTTCATCGCATGGGGCCAATTTCGCGGCGACGAAACGCGCATGGAAACCCAGCGCACCATGATCCAGGGCGACCCACACCCGGTCGCCAAGTACCGCGTCAACGGACCGTTGTCGAACCTGCCGGCGTTCCGCGACGCGTTCCAATGCAAGGCGGATGCGCCGATGGTGCGCGCGGAGAAGGATCGCTGCGACGTGTGGTGACGCGCATGCATCGATGAAGCAGGGGCCCGCGCAAGCGGGCCTTCTGCTGTGGAGCATTGCGGGAGTTTCGAGCAACGCCGCGGTTGCAGCGCAATGCCCTTCAGGGAGCCCCGATTCCCGATTGATTGGGCGCATGGCGCAATAGCAGGTACTGACCGTTGTACGTGGTCGTCACAACGGTCAGCTCCGCGCGCAGATCTTCGGGAAGCTGGTCGAAGGTGGGGCGCCGGGCGCCGATGTAGGCAATCTGGTGTTCCGCCAGCACCCGGCGCAGTTGTTCGTCCCCGTCGACATGCTGGATGCGTCCGCGCGCGTAGAAATCCGCCGAATACTGGCGCCTCTGGTCGAGGATGAAGAGCGGCCGTTTCGCCAGCGACGCCTCGCAGGCCACGACGATTTCCTTCTGCGATTGGAAACCAACGCGTGGCCACGCCACCGTGACGAGCAACGCGAACAGGATCGGTGCCCATGTACTCAATTGCAGTATCCAGGGTGAAGGTCGTTGTGAAATCCGCTGCTCCCATGCTTCGGCCACCAGGCAGGCAAAGCCCACCAGCCCAGGCAGAACGTAGGTTGGCAGGATGTTGCGGCACATCGTGAAGAACACGGCTGGCGCGAGCGCCCAGCACACGAGGTAGAGCCCCCAGCCATCGCTGGCCGGAGACGGCCTGACGGGGATGTCCACTTTCCGCCGGACCAGCTGCCACAACAGCCATGGCGACCACGGCAGAGTTGCGAGCAATGCGTATAGCCAGATCGTTCCCCGTGGGTAGGCATGACCGGAGCCGTACAGATCACCCTTCCATCCACTGACGGTGTAACGCTGCCAATGCTCTCCAATGATGAAATAGTGCAGAAACCCGGGACTTCGCACTTCGGCAGCCCAGTACCAGGGCACGACCAGAACCGCCGTCAGCACCGCGCCGGCCAGCCATGGCAGGCGATGCCATGTTTCTCCGACCCGCCCGCTCAGCAACGTCCAAATGCCTATCGGCGCCAAGGTCAGTACCGTCGCCACTGGCCCTTTGCCCAGCAGGCCAATGGCCAGGCCGACGAAGAACAGATAGCCCCAGCTCCGCGATGGCGTCGTCATCGCCAGCCAGAAGGAAACCATCGACAGCGTCGTGCCGAGCATCATGGTCGGGTCGGTCATTACCGCCCCCGCGCTCGCCATCATCAGCAGCGTCGTCGCCAACACCAGGCTGGCCCGCAGCCCGAAATCCGTGCCGCGCCGCTTGGCCGCGAGCACGTATGTCAGGCCACACACCGCAACGCCAAGCAACAGCGCTGGAAGGCGCGCAGCGAATTCGTTGACGCCAAACAACTTGAAGGAAGCCGCCGTCAACCAGAACGAAAGCGGTGGCTTGCCCCAGAACGGGACGCCATATTCGATCTGCGGCACGATCCACTGGCCGGTTTCGAGCATCTTGCGCGCGATCTCGGCGTAGCGCGCCTCGGTCGTGTCCGTGAGCGGATATGCGCCCAGCGTGAGCAGGCGAACGATGCAGGCGAAGGTGAGCAGGCACCACAATTGCTGTCGCGAAGAAATCCGCAACATTGGAACTGACAATGGAAACAGGCGAGTCGCTCGCCTGCTCAATTGGCGAACCATTTCCACTCCGACCAGTTGGCGGATAGGGGCGGGCGCCGCGCTGCAAGCCGCGCGAGCCGCGTGGCCAACTCTGGTCAGCACGTTGTCGCAAATTTGTCGGGCCTCTGCTCTTGCCAATTCCCGCGATAGCCGGGCCCGTCGGGATTGTTAACGTTGTGTGCGCGCCGATGGCAAACGGCGCCAGTGAGAACGAGACGCCCGACCGATTTCCGACATGTCACCCAAGAGCATCGCCCTGGTGCTGATTGGAGGTTGGATATGGCAGGCATGCCGGCCGCTGTTGCGGCGCGGAGCGACGTAACGAGCAAGGTCCCGGAAATCACCTTGGGGTTCTGGGCCATCAAGGTGCTGGCCACCACCGTGGGCGAAACGGGCGGCGATGCCGTTTCGATGTCGATGGGGCTGGGTTACCTGATTGGCACCGCCATCTTCATGACGGCGTTCGTCGCAGCCGTCGCGGCGCAGATCGCCATCAAGCGCTTCAGTCCGTTCCTTTACTGGGCGACGATCATCGCCTCGACAACCGTGGGTACCACGCTCGCCGATTTCGCCGATCGCTCCCTCGGCATCGGCTACCTGGGAGGTTCGTTGCTCCTGCTGGGACTGCTGCTCGCGTCATTGTTCCTGTGGCATCGCGTGCTGGGCTCCGTAGACGTAGCCTCGGTGAGCTCGCCGCAATCGGAGCTGTTCTATTGGCTGACGATCATGTTCTCGCAGACATTGGGTACGGCGCTGGGCGATTGGACGGCAGATACCGCGGGATTGGGTTACCTGGGCGCGGCCCTCGTCTTCTCCGGCCTTCTGCTGCTGGTAGCCGCGCTCTATTTCTGGACGACGGTGTCGCACACGCTGTTGTTCTGGGCGGCCTTCATCCTCACCCGGCCGCTTGGGGCGGCGGTGGGCGATTTTCTCGACAAGCCAGTCGCCAAGGGCGGCCTTGAGCTGAGCCGCTATTCCGCGACGCTGGTCCTGTTGGGCTTGATTGCAGCGGGCGTCGTCCTGCTGCCGCAGCACGCACGACGCACTGACCCGGACGGGCGATGACTGTGGCCCGGAAGCCAGCAAGGCTTCGGCAACGTGGAGCCTGGCCTGCATTGCCGCTTCCTCGATGAGGAAGCGGACGGCGTCTCCCTAGTCCCGCAGCCGCTGGTGTTCCGACACTGTTCCGACATCTCCTCTCCAACATTCGGCGTTGCCAGGCAGAGGGCTTCGCCGATGCAGTCTGACGTAGCGGAAGACACCGAATTCGCCGCCGTTCCCGGCAGCCAGCCCGGCACCTTTGCGTCCCGGCAGTTTTATGCGCGCCACCTGGTGATACCCCTGGTGGCGTTCGCGCTGATGGCATTTGTTTTGCCTTGGTTCGACATCGATCGCTGGTGGGCCGGGAAGTTGTATGCGTGGCAAGGGCATGCCTGGATATGGAAGTCGTCGTTTGTCACCGAGACACTGGTGCACACGCTGGGTCGCATGCTGAGTGTGGTGGCATGGTTTGTCGTGCTCGGACTGTGGATCAGGGCAATGGCACGGCCAGCGCTCTCCCAGTGGAGGCGGCCCCTGGCTTATCTGCTCCTGGCGACTGCCATGGCGGCGCTTATCGTCGCCTGGATGAAATCATGGACAAATGTGAACTGCCCCTGGGACCTCACCGACTTCGGCGGTAAGCGTCTATACCACGGGCTTTTCGCCGCTCGGCCTGCCGGGCCCAAGGGCGAATGCTTCCCCGCTGCCCATGCCAGCGCCGGCTACTGCTGGTTGTCGCTGTACTTCTTCTTTCTCGCGACGCGTCCCCATCTGCGCTGGCTGGGATTCGGAATCGCGATGGGCTTCGGTCTGCTGTTCGGTTTCGTCCAGCAGCTGCGCGGTGCGCACTTCCTTTCGCACGATCTCTGGGCGCTTGCCATTTGCTGGGTGGTCACTCTCGCGATCTACGTCATGGTGCTCAAAGGCAGGCGTGCCCCCGAGGTTGCCCATGACAATCATTCAAGCTGAAGCCGCTACTCGCTGGATTCACGCGTTGGACCGCTCGGTGTCGCCCTCCTGACGTTCATCGAGCAGCGCTGACGCCATGTAGTCGTTCCAGCGCCGATAGCGGGCCAGCAACGCGGGGCTGTGCTGCGGCTCGAAGCGCTGCTCCGGTAGCCGAGCCCAGCTTGCGGGTCGGCCTGCGAGGAGGAATGCGGTGCCACGCGTCGAGGCTTCGCACTGCGCGGGCCGGCGCAGGGGCAGGCCGCTCAGGTCGCTGAGCGCCTGGCAGAACCGGTTCGAGTGCGATAGTCCACCACTGACCAGCACGTAGGTGCAGGGCGTGCCGATATCCTGAAGCAGGCTGAGGTTGCGCTGGATGAGGAATACGATGCTCTCGGCTACCGCGACGAGCTGCTGTTCCCTCGTCGCATCGCCGATGAAGCGTGATTCGAATCCGGCTCGCCAATCGGGTGAACCCAGTCCGCCGATGCCATTGAGGAACAAGGTATCGCCCGGGGCGTCGCCCACCCAGTGCTCGTCGAGAGTCGCGGCAACATCGCCGATGTCGTGCTGCCCGGCAAACCAGGCGAGCGCTGAGCCGGCGCCATTGACCGTACCCTCGACCACATACTGCGCCGCTTCGTTCCAGTGGATGACGCTGCGCAAGAGTCGCGATGGCGCTGGCTGCTCGGACAGGCGATAGACGAAGGCGCCAGTGCCGACATTGAGGTAGGCCGCCTCAAACCGCAGTTCACCGTAGGCGAACGCAGCCGTCGACTGGTCGCCGCTGAGCAGGCGCAGCGGCAGTTGCAACGAGCGCACGCCATTCGACAGTGACGGCACGACCAGGTCGCCGAATTCGGCATCGCTGCGCGCGATTCCCGGCAGCCAGCGTGGGTCGATGGCAAAACGCTCGAGCAACTCGCCATTCCAATCGCCACGCGCCAGATCGAACAGCAAGGTGCGCGAGGCGTTGGCCGGATCGACCAGGCAGGGCCGCTGCTCAAGCAGGCGGAAAGCGAGAAAGGCGGCCAGCGGTCCGATGAGCAGACGACCGTCGGCGGCCGCCTGTTTCACGTCGTTCAGGTGGTCCAGGCACCAGCGGATTTTGCTGAGACCGAAATGGGCGTTCGGATACAGGCCGGTGGTCGCGCGGATCACTTCGGTATCCAATGACTGCGCGGCCAGCCATTGCGCGGCGCGGGTATCCTGCCAACTGAGGATCGGCGACAAGGCGAGGCCGCTATCGCGATCCCAACAGACCAGGCTGGAACGCTGGCAGCTCAGGCCACAGGCTTGAACGCGCTCGCGTTGCGCTGGATCGAGCTGCATCAAGGCCGTCCTGGCCGCCTGTCGCAAGGAGTCGACGACGGCTTCCGGATCCTGCTCGACCCAACCCGGTCGCGGCCGCCGATCGGCAACTTCGACTCGCGACGCTGCCAGCTCGCGGCCTTCGCCATCGAACACCAACGCGCGACTGGCGCTGCCGCCCTGGTCAAGCGCGAGTGACAAACGGCTCCGGCCCATCGGGATATGGTGCACGAAGCCATGTGGGCGCGCGCGACTCTAACCGCCCCGGCACATCCCCGGTGCTAGAGTGCCGTGCCACCGCCGGAGTGGGCGGTGGCGGTTCCGCGAGGAGGCTGCAATGTCCGCCATCCTGGGCCGCGATGCCCCGCTGCCTGACACCCCCGGCACGCGCTACACACGCGCGCTGGTTGAACTGACCCGGGCCGTCTGGCACCCCGACTGCACGCTGCAGGACGCCCTCGCGGTGATTTGCCGGACCGGGGCACACGCACTGGAAGTCGGACGCGTGAATGTCTGGCGCCTGCTGCCGGATCCGCTGCGTCTCAAATGCACCCACGCCTACGACCTTTCCACCGATGAGCATGCGCCACTCGAGGCCCTCGAAATCCTGCCGATGGACGGCGAGTACGTCGAATTCCTCCAGGTGGTGCGCGCGATCGATGCCGCGAACGTTGACATCGATCCAAGCACCGCGACTTCGCATGGCGCATTGCGCGACTACCTGCATCGGCATGGCATCTGCTCGCTGCTGGATGCGCCGGTGCGTGTGGAAGGCGAACTCGTCGGCGTGATCTGCCACGAGATGGTGGGAGCGGTGCGCGCATGGACACCGGAGGAGATCGCCTTTGCCGGCAGCATGGGTGACTACGTCGCGATGGCCATCGAGATCCAGCGCCGCCGACGGGCCGAAACCGAGCTGGCGTATCTGCGCCTGAACGACCCAGGCACCGGCCTGCCCAACCGCGACCATCTGCTCGAGCACGTGCGCGAACGCCTGGACAGGCCGCACGATGCACGGGACACGGTTGCGGTGATCCACGTGCACGTGGAACTTCCGTACGGCGCCGCCATGCCGGCGAACGCGCCCACAACGGAGGACGTCATGGCCGAGCTGGCCATGCGCCTGCGCCAGGCCGTCGGCGAGGAGGGCGTGCTGGCACGCGTGCGCGCCGACGGATTCGCGATCCTGGTGAATCGCGTCCTGCCCGAGCGTGAGGTGATCGGCATGGCCGAACGCTGTGTCGATGCGGTGCGCAGCGTGTCCGGTTGGCATGGCGTGGAAGCGAGCGCGGCCGTCGGTGTCGCCTTTGCCCGCGATCTGGAAGAGGGCGAACCGCGCGTGCTCATGCGCAATGCCGAACTGGCGAGCGGTCGCGCGGGCGAGCAGGGCCGCCATCGCTACGAAGTGTTCGATATCGGCCAGCACCGGACGCTGGTCGAGCGCCTGCGGACGGAGCAGGCGATGCGTGACGCGCTGGCGCACGGTGATTTCCTGGTCCAGTACCAGCCGGAGTGCGATGTCCGCTCGGGCCGCTGGGTCGGCGCGGAGGCGCTGGTGCGCTGGCGCCAGCCGCAGGGGCTGCTGGGCGCGGGCGCGTTCATCGATATCGCCGAAGAGTCCGGCCTCATCCTGCCGCTCGGCCGCTACGTGCTGGAGCAGGCCTGCCGCGACGCGTGCGCGTGGCCGGCGCAGGAGCCGCCGCTGACCCTGCGCGTCAACGTGTCGGCGCAGCAGTTCGATGCCCCCGGCCTGGTGGATGACGTAGCCGCTGCATTGGCGATTTGCGGGCTCGCGCCGGAGCGGCTGTGCCTGGAGGTCACCGAGACCACGCTGATGCACGACACCTCGAATGCACTGCGCACGATGGAGCGGCTCAAGGCCCTGGGCGTGGGCCTGGCGGTCGACGACTTCGGTACGGGTTATTCGTCACTGGCCTATCTCAAGACCTTTCCGATCGACGCGGTCAAGGTCGACCGCAGCTTCGTCGCCGGCCTGCCGGACGAGCGCTTCGACGTCGCGCTGGTAACCGCGATCCGGGAACTCGCCCAAGCGCTGGAGATCGACGTCGTCGCCGAAGGCGTGGAGCGCACCGAACAGCGCGACGCCCTGCGCGCCCTCGGCGTGTGCCGCATCCAGGGCTGGCTCTACGCGCCGTCGCTCGACCAGGGCGTGCTGATGGAGACGCTGGCGCGGCCACCGGTGGGTGAGCACGTAGTGCAGACGCGGCATTAGCGCCTGCGGTGATATGTCGGTCCGGTTTCGGTTGATGCCGACATCCCGCGAATGCAAAGCCCGCCATCTGGCGGGCTTTGCTTTTGCACGGCAAGCGAACCTGGCGTACCTATTGCACGTCGCCGCCCCCACGACCTGCAGCGTGCGGAGAAACCCCCATTCAGCGAAACCCTGCAGTCTGCGTGGGTCTTGCCTGCTTTGACCATTTACCCGATCGGGGGGCGCAATCAGACGCACGCTTGGGTGATCCGTACTACTTCTGGCGTGACTCGTTGGTGCCGCCCCTGCACGCGCCGTCCTTGCCGGGGAAACCATGCTCGAAGCCGTAGAACTTCCAGGAGTCCGCCGCGGTCTGCACTTTCGAAAGCATTTGTCCTATCGGATCGTGCGTGTCGAAATCATTCAACCCGCTATAGGCGCAGTTCGAGTTGGCGTGCGCAGGGGCTCCGGTGAAATTCGTGTTGTCCAACGTGCCCGGCGGACCTCTCACTTCACCTGCAAGTGCACCGCCCGCCGACAACCCGCCAAGCGCGAGTGCACAGACCGATGCGAACAACCTTTGCTTGCCCATCTTCGTTCTCCTCTTCCACAGCTTCATGTGGCCCTCGGTTCGAAGCTACTGCGGGTCGTGCATGGCTTTCAATCGGCGGGTGCTGCAACGCAGCAGCCATGAGCGCAGATGCAAAGACGATCCACGAAGCGAAAAAAAAAAGCCCCGCCGAAGCGGGGCTTCCAGTGTCAGCGGGTGGCGTAGTCGCCTATTTATTTGCAGCGTTCACACCCTTGTCGACTACCAGTTTCACCACGACCTTGCGCGCGTTTTCATTGCTGCCCGAGCCGGCGTCGGCGGCAACGCCCATCCCATCACCGGCATGGACGCGTCCGGGCATCAGGCCGGCTTTCTGCTGCAGGAAGTTCGCGACGGAGGCGGCGCGCATCGTGCTGAGCCGCTGGTTGGCGGCGGCATCACCGACCGAGTCGGTAAAGCCCTGCAGCACGATGTGATAGCCGTTGGTTTCCTTGGCCTTCGCGGCCAGTGCCATCAGGTCCGATTTGCCCTTCTCGGATAGCGTGGTCTTGCCCGATGCGAAATGCACTTCGGTGGTAGCGAGCGCCTCGTAGCTGCCGAAGTCATTCATGCGTGCCGTGGTCGGTGCCAGACCAGCCTGGACCTGCTGCGCGGTCTTGAAGTCGTCCGACTTGAACGAGATCGCGGTCGCGGTGAAGGTCGAACCCTCGACCATGCCGTCGGCGATGATCGGCAGGCCCGGGATCAGCGAGCTGTGCTCAGCCTTCTCCCTGATGGCGCCGGTGAGGCCCTTGGTTTTCTTGTAGGTGGTGGCCGACGACACCGTGATGGTGTGTTCGGCGTTGTTGCTGTCCTTGACGGTGATCGTATCGCCCTGGATCGCGGTGATCATGCCCCGGATCGTGCTCTTCTCTGCGGCAAAGCCCGGCAACGCGGCCAGCATGGCCACGAATGCGGCAATCAACATCAGTTGTTTCGGATGCTTCCTGGTAATCATGGCGGGTGCCCCTCTGGGCCGTTCGAAAAGCGGGGGGAGGACCAATACGTGAAGCAAGCTGAAGAGGCTTGCGTCTTCGTATCGGCGGATTGCATCGATACGTATCAGCCAACAGCGAGTTGCCCGGCGGGCAAGGCCGGGGACGAAGGGCAGGGTTCCACAACCGCACTTGGGCTGCTATTGGCCCTTGGGCCAACATCCGTGGTCCTTGAGCAAAAGCGGCAGCTTCATCTGGCTGGCTGGCGCCGGGGTCAGCGGGTTGAGGGCTGTCCATCGGGCGCATTTCGCGCCAGTGATAAAGTCTGCGCCTTCCACGAAACACAGCAGAGCGAGCGACAACATGACTCCCCAGGCCTTCCATCCCATCGGCACGCCCGGCCAACCCTGGAGCGGAGCGGAGAAGGCCGAATGGTTGGCGCGTCAGTCCCGCCAGCGCAGTTACGCAACGGACGTGCTCAGCGTGATCGAGCGGTTGCGTCCGCACTTCGATGTCGTGGAGTACGGCCGCCTGGATTACGGCCCGGATGGCTACCCACTGTTGGCGATCAGGAGCCGCGACTGGCGCGACGACCTGCCCACTGCGCTGGTGACGGGCGGCGTGCATGGCTACGAAACCAGCGGCGTGCATGGCGCCCTGCAGTTCGTCGAGCAGCATGCGGCCGACTATGCAGGCCGCGTCAACCTCCTGGTCGCGCCGTGCATCAGCCCATGGGCCTACGAACGCATCCATCGCTGGAATGCGAACGCCATCGATCCCAACCGCTCGTTCCGCGACAACAGCCCCGCGCAGGAATCGGCCGCGCTCATGCAACTGGTCGCACCGCTACGTGATCGCGTGCTCGTGCACATCGACCTGCACGAAACCACCGACACCGACGAGTCCGAATTCCGGCCCGCACTCGCCGCCCGCGATGGCAAGCCGCATGAGCCCGGGGAGATCCCCGACGGCTTCTACCTGTGCGGTGACAGCGAGAACCCGCAACCCGAATTCCAGCAGGCGGTGATCGCGGCGGTGGCGAAGGTGACCCACATCGCCCCGGCCGATGCCAACGGCGAGATCATCGGCTCGCCCGTGGTCGCGCCGGGCGTCATCAACTACCCGGTCAGGCAGCTCGGTCTGTGTGCAGGCATCACCGATGCGCGTTACCGGACGACCACCGAGGTCTACCCCGACAGCCCCCGTGCCACGCCCGCGCAATGCAATGCAGCGCAGGTGGCGGCGGTATGCGCGGCCATCGATTACGCGTTGGCGCACCAATAGCCGGAAGACGCCCATGGAGTTGCCCGGTTTCCGGACCTGCCGGCCCCAGTCAGGTAAGCCGGGCGCGGTCCCCGTATCTCTCCGATGGCCCCGTCTACCTGAAGATGCGAAGATTCGCGCCCCGGTAGCGCAGGCCTCGCCGCGTCAGCCGTTCTCCTGAGATTCCGTGAAGACCCCCCAAGGCTTGCAGGCGCTGATCGACGACGGCGTCATTGATGAAGTGCTGCGTCCGCTCAAGAGCGGCAAGGAGGCCGCGGTGTACGTGGTCCGCAGCGGCGACGACGTGCGTTGCGCGAAGGTCTACAAGGACATGGCGCAGCGCAGCTTCCAGCAGCGCGTGCAGTACCAGGAAGGCCGCAAGGTGCGTGGCAGCCGCGAGGCGCGCGCGGTCGGCAAGGCCAGCAAGTACGGCCGCAAGCAGCAGGAAACCGCCTGGAAGAACACCGAGGTCGACGCGCTGTACCAGTTGCGCGCGGCCGGCGTGCGCGTGCCCGAGCCGCACGGCTATTTCCACGGCGTGCTGGTGATGGAGCTGGTCACGGATGCCGAAGGCTTCTCCGCGCCGCGCCTGGGCGAAGTCGAACTCGATGCGGAGCAGGCACGCGACTTCCACCGCGTCCTGGTGCGGCAGGTCGTCCGCATGCTGTGCTGCGGCCTGATCCACGGCGACCTGTCCGCCTACAACGTGCTGGTCGGGCCGGATGGCCCCGTGGTGATCGATTTCCCGCAGGTGGTCAGTGCGGGGGGCAACAATGCCGCGCGCACCATGCTGCTGCGTGACGTCAACAATCTCACCGCAAGCCTCGGCCGCTGGGCGCCCGAGCTGCTGGACACCTGGTACGGCGAGGAGATGTGGGCGCTGTTCGAAGCCGGCGCGCTGCATCCGGAGATGGAACTGACCGGCGAGTTCGAACCCGACGAATCCTCGGTCGACCTCGACAGCGTCCGCCATGCCATCAACGACGCGCGCGAGGAAGCGTTGATCCGCCAGCAGGGTCGCGAGGCGGCAGCGGAAGCCGAAGCGTAGGGAAGCGGCAGGGCGCTGAGAGCGCCTGTTCGGCCTAGTTGAGGCTCACGAGCAAGTCGGCGATCTGCTGCTCCTGGTCGGGAGCGAACTGCACGCCCAGGTGGTCGACACAGACGCGAACCACCTCGCCCCGGACCACGAAAGTCTGGGCAGGGTCGACTTCGAAGGACAGGCGCAGGGCAGCGCCGGCAGACGGCGTCCAGTCGTCCTCCGGCAACCAGATGCGCGCTCCGCCCGCGGACACGTCCATCACGGCGGCACTGTGCTCGTTGCCATTCGGCGCGACCATGATGGCTGTCAGGGTGTCGCGGCGAGGATGACGGCGTCTCTCGATTTCCATGGGGGAAACCCATGCCCGGGTAACAGGAGGAACGCCAACGCCCGGGAAAACAGGCCGCCGTGGGCCAGGGCGACCGCGTCGGCGCCTGCCGCAACGTTCCCGGTGCGCCATTCCCCCGGCCATGTCGGACTCGGTGGTTCCGGGGCATACCGCCTTCTGATGCAAAGCGATGCGGACTTAAGTCACGGGACGAGGCCGGCCGGGCCGGTGTAGCGTGCCGGAACTTCTCACCAACGGGTCGCACATGAAGTCATCCTCCCTGAGCCTCGCGCTCGCCGCCGCGCTGTCGGTTGCCGCCGCCGTTCCCTCCCTCGCGGCCGACACCGCCGCCTCCGCCGCCGCCAAGCCGCAGCTGGGCACGTTCGGCGTCGACCTGGATGCGCGCGACCTGTCGGCCAAGCCGGGCAACGATTTCAACCGCTACGTCAACGGCCACTGGATCGAGACCTACCAGCTCAAGGACTACGAAGTCAGCTACGGCTCGTTCAATGCGCTGCGCGACCAGTCGGAGGCCCAGGTCAAGGCGATCATCGAGGAACTGCAGCAGCGCAAGGACCTGGCCGCCGGCAGCGACGCACAGAAGGTGCGCGACTACTACGCCAGCTACATGGACCGCGCCGCGCGCGATGCCGCCGGCATCGCGCCGCTGCGTCCGACGCTCGACCGCATCAACAAGATCCGTTCCAAGGACGCGCTGGTGGCGGCGTTCGGCCAGGCGGACCTCGATGGCAGCAGCGCGCCCGTGTCGCTGTCGGTCGACCTGGACCGCAAGGATCCCGACCAGTACCTGGTGAGCCTGCGCGTCGGCGGCCTGGGCCTGCCGGACCGCGATTACTACCTCAATACGGATGCGCGCTTCGTCGCCATCCGCAGTGCGTACGTCGAACACATCCAGCGCATGCTCGGCTTCGCCGGTGTGAAGGATGCCAAGGCACGCGCCGAGGCCATCCTCGCGCTGGAGACCGAGCTCGCCAAGCCGATGTGGGAGCGCGCGCAGATCCGCGACCGCGACAAGACCTACAACGTGGTCGCCTTCGCCGACCTCGGCAAGCAGTACCCCGGCTACGACTGGGCGGCGCAGGCGCGCGCCCAGGGCATGGGCAAGTTCGATCGCGTCAACGTGGTGACCCCGAGCGCGCTCAAGCCCATCCTCGACGTGATCGCGAAGACGCCGCTGCCGGTGTGGCGCGACTACCTGGCCTTCCATGCGGTGGACAACAACGCACCGCTGCTGAGCCGGGAAATCGACGACGCCGCGTTCGCATTCAACGGCACCGTGCTGGGTGGACAGAAGGCGCAGCGCGACGACTGGAAGCGTGCGGTGGCGATGGTCGGCGGAATGGACGGCCTCGGCGATGCGCTGGGCAAGCTCTATGTGGAGCGCCACTTCTCGCCGCAGGCGAAGGCGGCGATGGACCAGCTCGTGGCCAACCTGCGCGTAGCGCTGCGCAAGAACATCGAGCAGCTCGACTGGATGGGCGCGGCGACCAAGGCCGAGGCCTACCACAAGCTGGAAACCTTCCGCCCGAAGATCGGCTACCCGAGCAAGTGGCGGGATTACAGCAGCGTCACCATCGTGCCCGGCGACCTCATGGCCAACGCCATGCAATTCCGCCACTACGAACGCGACGACCAGAACCGCCGTATCGGCACCCGTACCGACCGCGATGAGTGGCACATGACGCCGCAGACGGTCAACGCGTACTACAACTCCACCTTCAACGAGATCGTGTTCCCGGCGGCGATCCTGCAGCCGCCGTTCTTCGATCTCAACGCCGACGCGGCCGTGAACTACGGCGCCATCGGTGCGGTGATCGGCCATGAGATGGGCCACGGCTTCGACGACCAGGGCAGCAAGTCCGACTTCGCCGGTATCCAGCGCAACTGGTGGACCGACGCAGACCGCGCCAACTTCGAGGTGCGTACCAAGGCGCTCGGTGCGCAGTACAACGCCTATTGCCCGCTGCAGGGCCAGTGCGTCAATGGCGCGCTGACCATGGGCGAGAACCTCGGCGACCTGGGCGGAATCTCGATGGCCTATACGGCCTACAAGATGAGCCTGGGTGGCAAGCCTGCGCCGGTGATCGATGGCCTGACGGGCGACCAGCGCTTCTTCCTCGCCTTCGGCCAGATATGGAAGGGCAAGTACCGCGACGAGGCACTGCTCAACCTGATCAAGACCAACCCGCACTCGCCGGGACAGTTCCGCGCCAACGGTCCGGTACGCAACTTCGACCCGTGGTACTCCGCGTTCGACGTGAAGCCGGGCGACGCGCTGTACCTGCCGCCGGAGCAGCGCGTGCGGATCTGGTAAGGACCTGAAAGGATCCGCCTGAAGCGAGTCTGGTTGCTCGCCTCGGTGATGGATCTGATTGGAATGGGGCCGGGTTCTCTCATCGCATGCGATGAGAGGCCCGGCCTCTTTCTTTCTGGGGATGCCATCCCGCTTGACCTGGGTCAGCGCAGGGGGCGGCGCGGGTTGCCAGCATGGCTGCGGTTCCAGATCAGAAGGAAATCCCATGAAATCCCGGTCTTCCGCCCTCGCTCTCGTGCTGGCGGCAGCCTGCGCGCCTGCCTGGTCCGCGGGACACTCCGTCGCAAGGGACTCAAGCAACGCCCAGGAAGAGAATTCCAGTGCCATGGACCTCGACCGCAGCGGCGCGATAAGCCGCGACGAGTTTGCCCGGCACGCCGAGATGCGCGGCAAGCACGCGCAAGCCCGGAAGAAAGCCGGGGACGGTGGCGCGAAGCGCGACCCACGGAGGAGCCTGCCCATCGTCCTGTTAGAGGTGAGTCCATGGAATTTCGAGTGAATTTGACGGCCCCCGATGCCGCCGTGATCGATGAGGCCGTCCGGATGGTCGACCCTGCGGCGCTGGTCGATATCGATCCCGTCGACCAGGCATTGCGGGTGACCGCATGGTTGGACATGGGCGAACTGGTCTCGTTGCTGGCGCAGGCCGGATACCCGGTGACTCCCGATCAGGTCCAGCAACTCCCATCGATCTGTTGCGGTGGTTGCAGCGGGTAATCCACCTGCGCGCCTGCAGCGCGGTAAACCGAACGAAAGCGAGCGGCTCAGGCCGCCCGCTGGCGAGGAATCCACGCCTCGAGATCACGTGCGCGGGGTGATCCCCCGCTGCTAGAACCGCTCGCCCACGGGCAGGTAGCGCCATTCCCCGGGTGGCATCGCGCCATTCGGGCCCTTGCCCAGCGGGATCTTGCCGATGCGCAGGCGCCGGATCGACACGACGTCCAGTCCGACCTGCGCGCACATGTCGCGCAGTTGTCCGTCCTGCACGCCCTTGATGGCGAAACGCAGGCGGATCTCGTTCTGCCAGCTGACCTTGCACGGGGGCAGGGCGCGGCCGTTGTAGCGCAAGCCGTGGTTGAGCTTGTGCAGGCCGTAGGGGGCGATCTCGCCGCTGGTTTCCACGAGGTACTCGTGCTCGATCTGGTCGGCGTCCTCGGTCAGGCGGCGCCAGACGCGGCCGTCCTGGGTCAGCACCATGAGGCCGCTGGCCTCGGTGTCCAGCGGTACGAGCGGCGTCAGGCGCTGGAAGTGGCGCTGCAGGAGGCGCACCCCGGAGTGATCGTCGGCCCATCGCGTCGCCGGCGTGACCAGTGCGGCGGCGGGCCTGCGACCGCCGATGGCATCGAAGCCCGCCGGCTTGTGCAGCAGGATGGTGGCGGGTTCCACCGCTTCCAGGCGCGCATCCGGGTCGAGTTCGACCTGTTCGCCGGACACCAGGTGCTGCGGCGCCTCCACCACGTGGCCGTCGACGGACACCCAACCGTTCTGGATGTATTGCTCGGCGTCGGCGCGCGAGCAGCCGAACAGTTCGGCGACGCGATGGGCAAGGCGAACCGGAGCGGACATGACAGGGGCCGGGGAAACAGGACACGCAGTGTAGCGATCAGCGGCGCGGGCAGCGCTTAGCGACCCGCGCGGCCTCGACGCCCGGCGCTTCCATGCTGCCCGTCTGGAGCCGGATACTCCGTTGCGAACGGGGAATAGTCGTCACCGAGGAGGGCCACGTGCTTCGCCGATTCCTGCCTACCCTGGCCATCCTCGCAGCGAGCATGGTCCTGGCGGTCGCCCAGGCGGCCGGGACTGTTCCATCCAATGTCATCGGCGCCTATTACCCCGGCGGCTCGGCCGACCGCTATCCGGTGTCGCGCATTCCGGCCGACAGACTCACGCACCTGTTCTATGCCTTCGCGCGGATCGAAGATGGCCATTGCGTCGCTGGTGCGGAAGCGGGCGGGCATTTCGCCGCACTGGCTGAACTCAAGCGCAGCCATCCCCGGCTGCGTACGTTGATCTCGATCGGCGGTTGGGAGGCGGGCGGGTTCTCGGATGCCGCACTCAGCGCGCGCAGCCGCAAACACTTCGTCGCATCGTGCATCGCACTGTTCTTCGACGCGCATCGCGGCAGCTTCGATGGCGTCGACATCGATTGGGAGTTTCCCGTGTACGGCGGGCCGCCGCACATCACCGCGCGACCGCAGGACCGGCACGACATGACGCTGCTTGCGCGCGAATTCCGCCGCCAGCTCGATGCGTTGGGCAGGCAGCGTGGGCAGGCGTTCCTGCTCACCGCCGCGCTGCCGGCGGGGCGCCTGCAGTCCGCGGGCCCTTACGATCCCGCGCGCAGCTTCGAGCTCGGCAAGCTGGCGGGCGTGCTCGATTTCATCAACCTGATGACCTACGACATGGGCACCGGCTTCTCCGCGGTGTCCACCTTCAATGCGCCGCTGCGGGAAGACCCCGCCGATCCGCTGGACCCTGCGCTGCGCCGCTGGAACAACGTCGAAGGCGGCATCGACTACTACCTCCAGCACGGCGTCCCCGCGCAAAAGCTGGTGCTCGGCGTGCCGTTCTACGGCCGCGGTTTCCGCGTGTCGTCAGGGACGAATGAGGGCCTCTACCAGCCCTACAGCGCGCCGTACGAAGCCGGCGACTGGCGCACCATCCGGCAAAAGCTGCTGGCCGATCCGCAATGGCAGCAGCACTGGCACCCGATCGCGCAGGCGCCGTGGCTGTTCCATCCCGGTGCGCGCATCTTCGTCAGCTACGAGAACCCGGAGTCGATCGCCATCCGCGCCCGCATCGCCAGGGATCGCGGCCTGCGTGGCGTCTTCATGTGGGAGCTCACCGGCGACGATGACCAGCACAGCCTGCTGCAGGCGATGGTGAAGCCGTTTGCCAGCGGGCCGTAGCAAGCACGCTCTCCACAAGCACGCTCACCACAAGCACGCTCACCACAGATAAAGCTGCAGCGTCTCCTCGTGCACCCGCGCCGGAATCTCCTGCAACAGGGTGCGGTGATCGGGGTAGTTCATCGCGCTGCGTTCGATCATGTTGTCCAGCGCGGCCAGGTTGTGCTGCGCTTCCTTGGGAGTTGGCGCGCGGAGCTCCGCATCGGGGAAGATGCCCATGCCGGCCAGCAGGCAGTACCACGACACGATCGGATAGGCGCGGCCGAACGTATTGCTTTTCAGTCCGGGGATGATCGGCTTGCGGTCCAGCCAGGTGCGCAGCAACTGCACCAGCGGCTCGGACAGATGGGTGTTGGCGGCATTGGCACGCCAGTACTCGGTGTCGGTACGGCTGTTGGTCTTGTAGTGGCAGACGATGTAGTCGCGGGTGCCCTCGAACTGGCTGTTGATGGTGTCGTTGAACGCGCGTCGCGCGTCCTCGCCCATGTCGCCTTTCTCGAGTACCGACACCAGCATGGTTGCGGTCCGTTGCACGAACAGCAGGGCCGTGGCCTCAAGGGGTTCGATGAAGCCCTGGGCCAGGCCATTGGCGACGCAGTTGCGGTTCCAGGCGTGGGTGACGCGGCCGACGCGCATCTTCAGATGCCGCGCAGGCGTATCGGCGTCGAGCAGCCCCAGGCGGGTGCGCAACTCGGTTTCGGCCTGGTCCGCCGAGCAGAAGCGGGTGCTGTAGACATAGCCGTTGCCGTAGCGCTCGGTCAGGGGGATTTTCCAGGCCCAGCCGTGGTCCATCGCGGTGGAGACCGTCTGCGTCATGATCGGCCCGTCGATCGGCGTGGGCATGGCGACCGCTGCATCGTTGAATAGGTTCTCGGCGAACGGCACGAACGGCGTACCCAGCGTCTTGCCGATCAACAGCGATGCGAAGCCAGTGCAGTCGACGAAGAAGTCGGCTGCCAGCGTTTCATCGCCTTCGAGTCGCAGGCCGGTGATATCGCCGCGTTCGTCCTGCAATACCGATTGCACATGGCGCGCCACGTGGTGCACTCCGCGTTCGAGCGCCTTGCGGTGCAGGAACTGCCCCAGCAGTCCGGCGTCGAAGTGGTAGCCGTAGGCGACGTCGAACGGAAAGCTGCGCTGGGGCTTGGGGGCGCGGCATTCGTCCGCCAGCCGGCGGGCGATGAAGAACCGGTCGGGGTGGGCATGGACGTCGGCGCCGTCCAGTCGTGCATGCACGTTCTGCACGAACTGGGTCATGGTCAGGTTGTCGAGCATCGACGCGAACGGATGGAAATAGCTCTCGAACCCCGGCCGGGTCGACCAGCCGTCGAACCTGATGCCCGCCTTGTAAGTGGCGTTGCACGCCGGCATCCATTCGGCTTCCTCGATACCCAGGCCTTCGAAGAAGCCACGCAGCCACGGCGTGGAGCCTTCGCCGACCCCGATGGTGCCGACCTGGGGCGATTCGATCACCGTTATCTGCAGGCGCCGCCCGTAGGCCGAGTTCGCCAGCAGCAGCGCGGTCATCCAGCCCGCGGTGCCGCCGCCAACGACGCAGATGTGCTTGACCGGCGGCTCGGCATCATGCGGAAGGACCGTGCCCTGGGCGGCAAAGTCCGTATCGATTCGGGGCAGGTTGGTAGTCATGGCCCAGCGTAACGGATGCGCTGCGGAATGCCGAGTCGGCGCAGGGGTGGGTTGTGGCGTGTCCACGCGCTGCTGTCGGGGGGGGCGGGCGCGCTGGATGAACCCCCCGGAGCCGGCGGCGTCGATGCGAGCATCCGGGCTCGGCACTTCTGGAAGAGACCGGTTGCGACCGGTTGGTTTTCCTCGCTGATGGATGAACGATGCATTGCCCGGAAGGCCGCCCCAGGCACCTGCGGAACGATATTTCTCTCCGCTTAATGGAGATGAAGGCAGCGATTACTTTTTCGATACGTTTTGCTCCGGAAGTCTCACTGTTCGTTTACATGGATGCTGCGAGGTTGCGCTTGCAAGATGCGCTGACTCTCAACAGGAAGACCCCATGAAACCGAGCAAGCTTTCGATACTCGCCATTGCGCTGACGGTCGCGACGTTCGCGGGAGGCTGCAATCGCAGTGACAAGGCCGCGTCCACGGACAAGAACGAGCCGGCCACCACCGCCAGCACCACGCCGGAAACGACCGCGCCCTCCACAACGGAGCCAACGGCCACGCCAGCGACGAGCCCGCCGCCCGCTATTGAAGGCACCAATACCGCGGCAACGGATACGAGCAGCGTCGCAGGCACTCAATCGATGACGACACCCCCGGCGCCGACGACTGGCATGACCGGCACCACCAAGACGACCGCCGACGCGACTACCTCGTTCGACGATCTCGACTCCAACCATGACGGTGCCATTTCCCGCGACGAGCTGACGGATACCAATCCGCTGCTGCAGAGTTTCTCCGCAGCCGACAAGGACGGCAACGGAACGCTGTCGCGTGCCGAAGTCGACGCGCAGCGCGGCAAGACGCCACCCAAGGGGGGCTGACGCAAGAACGAACGGATCCATGTTGGACGCGAAAGGCCCGCTTCTTCCAAGCGGGCCTTTCGCGTGATGGGCGCGCCGCAGCGCGTCGCTCCATGCTGCATGGACGACGAGCCGGCTTGCTTCCGTGATCAGGCTTCCTCGGCCGCTCCTTCACCACGCAGGACGAGATCCGGGTTTTCATTGATCGCGCCGTCGGGCTCGATGACCAGCAGGCGTTTGTTGTCGCGATCGAACAGCACCGGTACCGGGTCGCGGAACATCGGCCGACGGACGAACTTCAGCGTCCAGTGGAAGTGCTTCAGCGTGGAAAGCGTCTTGAGCTGGGCGGGATTGAGTCCCTCGCTCAAGGCCTCGGGGTCCAGCGACACCGGCTTGTTGCTGCGTCGTTCCTTCCGATGCATGGGAGTCTCCTCGCAACACGCGCACAGAGTGCGGCCCGGCGATGCGCCGCGGCGTGAATGCAATGGAGGCCGTGCAGGGTGGTGCCGCTACTCCGGTATCGCCTCTCCGGAACCGCCGAATTCGGAGGGGAAGTCCTTCAGTTTCGGCAAGCCGTCCTTCATGGGCAGCACGGTCTCGGCGTAGTTCACGTGCACGCCGGGTTTGAAGTCGATGCTGGGAATCGTCGCGGCATAGACATCGATCAGGCCGAGCGGCGGGTGGTTGGTCATGAGGTGCCCGCCGCACTCCTTGCAGAACTGGCGATCGCTCATGTCGGTCTTCCTGAAATGGCCGATGTGCTCCTCGCCGCGGGTGACCTTCACGTTTTCAGGCTTCCACAAAGTGAAGGCATTCACCGGACCCGCCGACCAGGAGCGGCAGGAGGCGCAGTGGCAGTAGCCCATCGCCTCGGGCGCGCCGGTCACTTGGACTTCCACGGCGCCGCAGAAGCAGGTGCCGGAATGCAGGTCGCTCATGGAGTACTCCTCATGAAGCTGGGGTGGGAACACGCCTCTGGTTGAACGTCAGCGGCGGCCGGCGCAGGCCGCCACGTGCAGGGCAATCACGAGCGGAACTAATCCAGCTTGGCGACAAGTGCGCGGAAGTAATTGATTGCAATGATTGCCGGACGTCCACGCAGGCCGTCCTGCCTATTGGACGACGAATGTCGCAGTGCCGGAACTGGTCGCGCCTCCCAGGCTCCAGCTGGCCTGCGCCCGGTACTGGCCCGCTGCGGTCTTGGACTTGTTCAGGCGGTAGGTCGTACGGGCGAAGCCATCGCTGCCGCTGACCGCGGTCTGGACGACGTTGCCGCCAATCGGCCGGATGATGGCGAAGGTCACCGTCGCGCCGCTGACCGGAATGCCGTTGTTGCGTACTAGCGCATTGATACGGACGAGTTCGCCGCGCAGATAGGTCGCCTTGTCGGTGCTCGTGTCGGTCTGCAGGCTGAAGGTCGCCGCGGCAACGGTGTAGGTGGTTGACGTGCTGGCGTTGTGCGCGGCACCGACGCTGCTGCTGGCACTGGTGCCGATGGTGTAGCCGCCGGCGGTCGCGCTGGTGGCGGAGGTCACGTTGAGCGTGGTGCTGCCGCTGGCGCCCGGTGCGAGGCTCAGGCTGGCGTTTCCGAGCGTGCCAGTCCACCCGCTCGGAATCGCCCTGGCGAGATTGAAGCTGGTCGTGGTGCATGCGCTGCTGTCGTTGTTGGTGAGCGCGAGCGTGTAGGTGACGAGGCTGCCGGCCGGCACCGCTGCGGTGGATCCGCTGAGACCAATCGTCGGCGCGGCGCGCGTGCATGCCGGTGGCGGGGTCGAGACCGTGTAGGTCACGGTGGTGCTGGCGTTATGCGCGGCACCGACGCTGCTGCTGGCACTGGCGCCAACGGTGTAGCCGCCGGCGGTCGCGCTGGTGGCGGAGGTAACGCTGAGCGTGGTGTTGCCACTGGCGCCCGGTGCGAGGTTGAGGCTGGCGGTGCCGAGTGTGCCGGTCCACCCGCTCGGAATTGTCCTGGCGAGGTTGAAGCTGGTCGTGGTGCATGCGCTGCTGTCGTTGTTGGTGAGCGCGAGCGTGTAGGTGACGAGAGTGCCGGCCGGCACCGCTGCGGTGGATCCGCTGAGGCCGATGGTCGGCGCAGCGCGCGTGCACACCGGTGGCGGGTTCGAGACCGTGTAGGTCACGGTGGTGCTGGCGTTATGCGCGGCACCGACGCTGCTGCTAACGTTGGCGCCGATGGTGTAGCCGCCGGCGGTGGCGTTGGTGGCGGAGGTCACGCTGAGCGTGGTGCTGCTGCTGGCGCCTGGAGCAAGGCTCAGGCTGGTGGTTCCGAGCGTGCCGGTCCAGCCGCTCGGAACAGTCCGGGCGAGGTTGAAGCTGGTCGTGGCGCATGCGCTGCTGTCGTTGTTGGTGAGCGCGAGCGTGTAGGTGACGAGGCTGCCGGCCGGCACCGCTGCGGTGGATCCGCTGAGACCAATCGTCGGCGCGGCGCGCGTGCATACCGGTGGCGGGGTCGAGACCGTGTAAGTCACGGTGGTGCTGGCGTCGTGCGCGGCACCGATGCTGCTGCTGGTACTTGCGCCGATGGTGTAGCCGCCGGCGGTGGCGCTGGTGGCGGAGGTCACGCTCAGCGTGGTGCTGCTACTGGCACCTGGTGCGAGGTTGAGGCTGGCGGTGCCGAGTGTGCCGGTCCACCCGCTCGGAATCGTCCTGGCCAGATTGAAGCTGGTCGTGGTGCATGCGCTGCTGTCGTTGTTGGTGAGCGCGAGCGTGTAGGTGACGAGGCTGCCGGCCGGCACCGCGGCGGTGGGTCCGCTGAGACCGATGGACGGTGCGGCCCGTGTGCACACCGGTGGTGGGTTCGAGACCGTGTACGTCACGGTGGTGCTGGCGTCATGCGCGGCACCGACGCTGCTGCTGGCGCTGGCGCCGATGGTGTAGCCGCCGGCGGTCGCGCTGGTGGCGGAGGTCACGCTCAGCGTGGTGCTGCTGCTGGCGCCCGGCGCCAGATTCAAACTTGCATTACCGAGCGTATCGGACCATCCACTTGGAACCGAACCGGCAAGGTTGAACGTTGTCGCGGCGCACGCACTGCTGTCGTTGTTGCTGACGTCCAGCGTGTAGGTGACGGCGCTGCCAGCCGGTACCGCGGCGGTGGGTCCGCTGAGACCGATGGTCGGTGCGGCCCGTGTGCACACCGGTGGCGGTGTCGAGACCGTGTACGTCACGGTGGTGCTGGCGTCATGCACGGCACCGACGCTGCTACTGGCACTGGCGCCGATGGTGTAGCCGCCCGCCGCCGCGCTGGTGGCGGAGGTCACGCTCAGCGTGGTGCTGCCGCTGGTGCCCGGTGCCAGATTCAAACTGGCATTACCGAGCGTATCGGACCATCCACTGGGAACCGAATCGGCCAGGTTGAACGTTGTCGCAGCGCACGCACTACTGTCGTTGTTGCTGACATCCAGCGTGTAGGTGACGGCGCTGCCGGCCGGTACGGCGGCCGTGGGTCCGCTGAGGCCGATGGTTGGTGCGGCCCGTGTGCACACCGGTGGCGGTGTTGAGACCGTGTACGTCACGGTGGTGCTGGCGTCATGCGCGGCACCGACGCTGCTGCTGGCGCTGGCGCCGATGGTGTAGCCGCCCGCGGCCGCGCTGGTGGCGGAGGTCACGCTGAGCGCGGTGCTGCCGCTGGCGCCCGGTGCCAGATTCAAACTGGCATTACCGAGCGTATCGGACCATCCACTGGGAACCGAACCGGCAAGGTTGAATGTTGTCGCGGCACACGCACTGCTGTCGTTGTTGCTGACATCCAGCGTGTAAGTCACGGCGCTGCCGGCCGGTACGGCGGCCGTGGGTCCGCTGAGGCTGATGATCGGCGCGGCCCGTGTGCACACAGGCGGCGGCGCGGTGACAGTGAAGATCGCGCTGGCGTTGGCGGTATGCACCGCACCGACGTTGCTGCTCACCCCGGCACCGATGGTGTAACCGCCAGGGGCGGCGTCGGCGTCCGAGGTCACGTCGAGGTTGGTAGTGGCGCTGGCACCCGGCGCCAGGCTGAGGGTCGTTGCGGTGAGAGTGCCGGTCCAGCCACTCGGAACCGACCTTGCGAGGCTGAAGCTGGTGGTGGTGCACGCTTCGCTGTCGTTGTTGGTAAGCGAAAGCGTGTAGGTGATGGCGCTGCCCGCCGGTACGGAGGAAGTGGAGCCGCTCAGTTCGATCGTCGGTGCGGCACGTGTGCATACCGGCGTCGGCGCGGAGACGCTATAGGAGGCGGAGCTGCTGGCGGTGTGCACGGCACCAACGCTGCTGCTCACCCCGGCGCCGATGGTGTAGCCACCAGGGGCGGCGCCGACGTCGGACGTAACGTCGAGCGTCGTGCTGCCACTGGCGCCTGGCGACAGGTTCAAGCCCGCGTTGTCGAGCGTGCCGGTCCATCCGCTCGGAACCGATCTGGCCAGGCTGAAACTGGTGGTGGCGCATGCCGCGCTGTCGTTGTTGGTCACAGCCAACGTGTAAGTGACGGTGCTGCCCGCCGGCACGGAGGGAGCAGGACCGCTCAGGTCGATCGTCGGTGCGGCGCGTGTGCATACCGGCGTCGGCGTGGCGACTGTGTAGGAGGCGGAGCTGCTGGCGGTGTGCACGGCACCAACGCTGCTGCTCACTCCAGCGCCGATGGTGTAGTTGCCGGGGGTGGCGTCGACATCCGACGTCACACTGAGCGTGGTGCTGGCGTTGGTTCCCGGCCCGAGAGTGAAGCTTGCGTCGCCCAGTGTCCCTGTCCACCCGCTCGGAACCGATCTGGCCAGGCTGAAACTCGTGGCAGGGCACGCCGCGCTGTCGTTGTTGGTGACCGCCAGCGTATAGGTGACGGCACTGCCCGCCGTCACGGATGAAGTTGGGCCGCTCAAGTCGATCGTCGGAGCGGCACGCGTGCATACCGGCGTAGGCGTGGCCACTGTGTAGGTTGCCGTCGCGCTGGCGGTATGCACGGTGCCGACGCCGCTGCTCGCACCAGCGCCGATGACGTAATCGCCCGCGGTGGCATTCGCGGCCGACGTGATGGTGAGCGTGGTGCTGCCGCTGGCGCCCGGCGCGAGATTCAGGCTCGTGCTGCCGAGCGACCCGGTCCAGCCGCTCGGGACCGAATCGCCCAGGCTGAAACTGGTCGCGGTGCAGGCGGCGCTGTCGGTGTTGGTCAGCGTGAGCGTGTAGGTCACGGCATCTCCGGCCGGTACCGCGGTGCTGCCACCACTCAGGTCGATCGCTGGCGTGCTTCGAACGCAGGTACTGACAACCTGCATCTCATACGCGCCGATGTCGCTCGCCACACCGCGCGGGCGCGGATTGAGCACGAAGTCGGTCGTGAGGTCGGCGAGCGGCGTGACCTTGTCGACGAGGGGCGAGCCCGCGAGCGGTTCCGCGTCGAACGTGGCCAGGGTCATGCGGGTCAGCTTGGGGTCCTGGCCGCAGATGCTGTCGCCGGGACACGCACCGGCATAGACGTTCCAGACCAGATTGCCTGCGTGGGTGGTGATCGCGGGTGAGCTTCCGCCCTGGACCCTGGAGAGGTCCGCGGGTTTGAGGAAATAAGGAAAGCCGATCAGCGCATTGTTCTGGATCAGCGCATGAGCGCTGGCATCGCCTTCGGCGACGCCGACCAGCGAATATCCTTCGCCGGTGATGGTGTTGTGGCGGACGGTCACGCTGTCGTTGGCGGTGAACACAAGCATCAATGTAGTGCCATCGGAACGGCAGTTGTCGCCTGTCTGCATGAAGAACTGATCCTTGAAGTAGCCGCAGTTGCCGATCAGTACCGAGTTCTCGATCGTTGCGTTTCCCTTGACCTTGACCTGGTTTCCGGCGTTTCCCACGGCGTAGATCCGGCGCAGCGTGGCGCGTGTGCTGTCGGCGCCGTCCAGGAAGCGCAGGTCGAGACCGTCCGAAGTGTTGTGGTGCACGAAGACATCTTCGATGAGCCACTGGCCGCCGGTGGTGACCGTGCCGAATCCGTCGCCATAGCCGCCGGCCTGTTGTGCCCAGCAGGCCCATGCCACGCCGGTCTGCCAGCGCTCACCGCAACCGTTCCAGCCGATCTCCATGTCGCGCAACGTGATCGCGCCCGAGTTGGAGGCGGGGGCAGGCGTGTTGGCGTCCCAGCCCGCACGTCCATTTCGATTGAGCTTGACGCGCTCGATGGTCCAATCGGTGAGTCCACCGGCCCATAGCCCGGTGTGTCCCAGGCCATGGATGTCGAGGTCGTGCAACCAGACGTTGCTCGATGCGCGCGCATACACCCCGTACTTGCCCCAGTTGCCGCTGCCGACGGCCGGGCATTTGGCTGCCGCGTTGGTGTGGCTGTAGACGCAGTCGTCCTGGTCGGTTATTTCCAGGTAACCCACCTCGACGTTGGAGCTGCCATCCAGACTGAGGATGCGGGTAACGCCCAGCGTGCCCAGCAGCCGCGGCGGATTGCTGGCATTGCCGAGGATGCGCGTCCTGTTGGCGCCAGTTCCGCTCGGTATCGAAGCCATCGAACAGTTGGCAGGAAGACAGTTGCCGGCACCCGATGCACCCTGGCCCATCAAGTAATTGCCGCTGCCGATGAAGAGGGTGTCGCCCCCCGTGATGCGCCGCGTGCCGTCGGGTGCCAGCGCATGGAATGGATGCTTCCACGCGCACGCCTGGCCGGTACCGCTACCGGGATACGGCGCATCGCTTCGGCCCGTGCATTGGATGGCATCGCCGCCGTCCACGCGCACATAGAACGTATCCGCATGTGCCAGTTGCGATGCCGGCATCCCCACTGCCAACAACAAAATGCAGAACAGCAACGGAAGGGATCGCTTTGCCTTGCAGCGGGCGCGCAGGATCGACAGTACGCGTTGGCTGCAGGGCATGTCGCAGTCCCTTGTGCGTTGTTCCCCCAAAAGAGTGGTTGGCCCCCGGTGCAGCAATGTTGAAGAGGACTGCAACGCATGCAAATTCCCCGTAGGGGGGATGCGATGTTGTACGTGATCAGCCGGAAAGCGGCTTCAACCACGTGAAATCGCGGCTCGGCACCGTTGGTCAGAAAATATGTAATCTTGCGCGCCGTGCACTTTGAGGCTCGCTGAGTCACAGGGGCTCGCGGTGCCCATTGAGGACACATCTTCAGTGCGGGCGTTTCCTGGGTGCCGTTCGCAGTCGCGTCTGGTCGATGCCGCAGCCGGCGCGCGCTATCTCATCGAACGCGAAGCTTGACTGGCGACTCCGCGTTCCGATTCCACTTCCTTACCCCTGAGCATCACCGCGTACAGTCCCAGCGCCGTGAGCCAGCACAGCATCAGTGACCAGAGGTCGTGCGAGAGGAAGTGCGCGCCACGCAGTTGCTGGGTCATGCCGAGCAGCAGGCCGAGGGCGAGTCCCACGCCCAAGCCGAACCAGCGAAGACGCGGACGCGTGGACAGGAAGAAGAAGTACAGCGCCATCCAGCAGTATCCGGCACTGGCGTGGGCGGCGGGGAAGCACGCGCCGCGAGGACCGGTGCGCGGTGCGAACAGGCCGTGGTACGGGCGGGTTCCGCCATATCCCAGGATGTCCCAGGGGCAATCCATGTTGGTCCACGATTTCATCCAGCCCACCAACAGGGCCGCGGCCGCCGTGGCCAGGAGCAGGTAGGCCAGTGGCCTGCGCCACGGCACCAGGTGCGCGTGCGCCTGCGAGGCGATCCATATGAGCAGCACCATCACCCACGAGGCGAGGCTGAGCAGATGGCCGCCGTCATGGACCAGCGTATCCGCCACGAATGACGACCGCAGCGTCCATGCATGGCCCTGCCATGCATACAAGCGATCGGCCCACTGGCGATCGCCATCGAAGAAGGCGAGCGCGGTGGCTGCCAGTGCGAACGCCAGCAATGGCCACGCCAGATGGCGTGCGAAGAAACGCTCAGGCGCGTGTGGTGCCGGGATGCTCGCAAGCCCGCCGAGGCCACGGGAATGAGGTGGCTGCATGACGCACGCCGCTCACGTGGGATTTGTCGGAATAATGTCGGAGCCGGCAGGGCCGGCATGTCACCCGAACGGGGGACATTACTGAGCGAAGCGGCCCCCGCAACCGCAATGCACGGGTCAGCCCCCCCCGATAGATGCGATATGCGGGCTTCACGGGCTCGCCGCGCCCGCCGTGGGCAATGCGGCCAAGGTCTTGCTGGCGACGGTATCGAGGTTGATCGGTGCGGCGCTCTTGGCGCGGACCGAACCGCGGTAGAGGGCGCGCCACAGTACGCGGATCTGGCCCGGCTCCAGCACTTCGAACAGCAGGCCGCCCTCGACGAAGTCCACCGTGTCGATCTTGATCGTCGGCACGCCATTGGGTCCCTGCGTCACGATCTGGGAGCAGCCGCCGCCACTGCAGCCGATGGCCGTTTCGCGTGCGCTCTGCAGGCCGTTGTCGCGAACGGTGGCCTGCTGCACGTCGCGCACGCCGACGCGATACGCAACGAAGATGTCGGCCTGCTGGGTGCTGTCCACCCGCCGATACCCTTTGCTTTGCAGCGCTTTGTCGAGCGCCGCCTGCAGGCGCGTGCGCAGCTTCGGATCCTGCACGCGCTTGTCGAATTCCACGGCCAGTTGCGCCGGCATCTCGACCCACGCATAGCGCATGCCCGGCAGGGAGGTCGCCGGCTTCGAGACCTCGACCTGTGCCACAGGCTCGTTGCGTTCGCGCGCGGCGGCATCGTGTGCGACGACCAGCATCAGGGCGCAGCAGGCAACAGCGAGAGCGATGGTCCTCATGGCATTCCTTGGTGGCCAGACATTGAAGGGCCCAACTTTGGGTTCCGCGGCATTACTGTCATGTGAGAGAACGGGTTTCCAGCGAATGCCCGGCCCATTCGCGAGGGGTGACGGCCGAGGAGGGCGTGCACTGCCGAAGTCGTGCAGCTCCCTGCGCTGTACCATCCGTGCAGCCGCACACCACGGGGCGCATCACATGACGCGCAAGGTCCGGTTTTTCGTAACCGCCTGCCTGCTGTTGCTCGCCGCCTGCAGCTCCTTGCCGCCGCGGCCGCCGCTGGCCGAGGCATTCGCATTGCCGCCGGCCAGCGATGGCGAACTTGCGCGACGTACGATTACAGGGGAGGCCCAGCACGCCGGACAATCGGGCTTCCGCCTGGTCAGTAGCGGGACGGAGGCCTATGCGGCGCGCATGTTCAGCGCCCAGGTCGCCGCCCACAGCCTCGACATCCAGACCTACATCTGGCACGCCGACATGACCGGCAAGATGCTTGCGCAGCGTGCGCTGGCTGCCGCCGACCGCGGCGTGCAGGTACGCATCCTCATCGACGACCTGGATGCGCGCGCCAAGAATGCCGGCTTTGCCGCGCTCGATGCGCATCCCAACATCGAGGTGCGGCTGTTCAATCCCTTCGCCAGCCGCAGCGGCGGGTTGCGCCGCCTCGGCGAGTTCGGTACCGGTTTCCGCCGGCTCAACCACCGCATGCACAACAAGAGCTGGATCGTCGACAACCGCGTCGCCCTGGTTGGCGGCCGCAACCTCGGCAACGAATATTTCGGCGCCGACGAGAACGGCAATTTCGTCGACCTCGACGTGCTGATGGTGGGACCGGTGGTGCGCGAGGTCAGCGCCAGCTTCGATCGATTCTGGAACGCGACCAGCAACTACCCCATCGCCCTGGTGAATGCCGGTCCGGCCACGCCCGATGCACTGGCCCGGCTGCGCGTGCTGCTGGATGCGGTGCCGGCCGAACTGGCCGCCAGCCACTACGCCGAAGTACTGCGCGAGGACCCGGACGTGCAGCGGCTGTTGGCCAATGAGGGGTCGCTGCACTGGAGCGAACGTTGGTCCTTCGCGAGCGACGATCCGCTCAAACTGGAAAACAGCGGCGCCCCAAGGCAGCGCTCATTGGTACTGGCGACATTGTTGCCCGCGATGCAGGCGGCAAGACAGGGGCTCAACGTGATCTCGCCGTACTTCGTGCCGGGCCGCGCCGGCACCGACTTCCTGGTCGCCAGGGCGGGCGACGGTATCGACGTGCGCGTCCTGACCAACTCGCTGGCCGCCACCGACGTTGCCGCCGTGCACGGTGGCTATGCGCGCTACCGCGATGACCTGCTTGCCGGAGGCGTGCGGTTGTGGGAGCTCAAGCCCGACAGCGGCGTGGCTCCGTCAAAGTTCAGCCTGCGCGGCTCGTCCGGTTCCAGCCTGCACACCAAGGCGATGGTGATCGACGACAGCCACGTGTTCATCGGGTCCTACAATCTTGACCCGCGTTCGACGGCGATCAATACCGAGCAGGGCGTGTTGATCGCCAACCCGGATCTGGCGCGGGAGCTCACGCTCATCTTCGACGAGCATCTCGCGGGGGATCACGCCTGGCAGGTGCAACAGACGGATGGCCGATTGCGCTGGAGCGACGGCCAGGCCACCTGGACCCGCGATCCGCAGGCGCGCGCCAGCCGCCGCCTGCAGGCCTGGCTGGCCAGTTGGCTGCCGCTGCAGTCGCAGTTGTGAAGTTCCGCGTCCGCGATCTGCACCGCAGTTCCCGCTCCGTCCTCAGCCGGCATCCAGCACGATCCGATAACGGGCCTTGCCTGCGCGCAGGTGATCCATGGCGTCGTTGACCTTGCTCATCGGGAAGTGTTCCGTCTGCGGCGCGATCCGATGGCGAGCGGCGAAGGCGAGCATCGCGTCGATGCTGCCGCGTGAGCCGGTCGGCGAGCCGGACACGCTCTTCTGTCCCGAGATCAGGCTGAAGGCGGGGATCGGGATCGGCTCGAGGGCGGCGCCGACCACGTGCAGGCGGCCGCCGGGCGCGAGCGCGGCGAGCAGCGCGTTCCAGTCGAGCGTCACGTTGACGGTGTCGAGGATGAGGTCGAACGTCCCGGCCAAGGCCTTGATCGCCGCCGTGTCGCGACTGGAAACCACGCGGTGTGCGCCGAATGCGCGTGCTTCTTCCTCCTTGCTGGCGCTGGAGGTAAAGGCGGTGACCTCGCAGCCCCAGGCATGGCAGAACTTGAGCGCCATGTGTCCCAGTCCGCCGATGCCAATGACACCGACGCGATCGGTCGGACGGATGCCGTGCAGTTCGAGCGGGGAGTACACGGTGATGCCGCCGCACAGCAACGGACCACTGTCCGCCGCGGACAGCGCATCGGGTAGCGGCACGGCCCACACCCAGTGGCAACGCACGCGATCGGCGAACGCGCCATGGCGTCCGGTGATCGTGCCCTGGACCTGCGCGCACAGGTGCTGGCGGCCCGCGATGCATTGCTCGCAGTGCAGGCAGCTGTGCGCATTCCAGCCGATGCCTACGCGCTGGCCGACCGATAACCCCAGTGCCTGGGGCCCGCGTGCCACCACCCGGCCGATGCCTTCATGGCCCGGCACGAACGGATACACGGTCATGCCCCATTCGTTGTCGAGCATCGACAGGTCGGAATGGCAGATGCCGCAGTGTTCGATCGCGATTTCGACCTGCTCGTCGCCGAGCGGGCCGGGATCGTATTCAAAGGGTTCGAGGCGGGCACCGGCCGCATGCGCGGCCCATGCATGGATCGTGGACATGGCGGGTTCCTGATGCTGGAGGCGGGGGAATTCTGCGAAGCAGTGCGCTAGCGATGCGTGATAGTTCCGGGGGCGCAGGACATGCCCGCTACTTGATGCCAATCACCATCGAATCCGGGCCAAGCAGGTGCTCCACGCGTGCCTCGCGAAAGCCCGCTTCGCGCATCCAGCCAACACAGTCAGCGCCGGTGTAATCGAAACCGCCAGGCGTCTCGATCAGCATGTTCAGGCTCATCAGCAAGCCGAATGCGTTCTCGCGGCGGTCATCATCGATCAGCGCCTCGTAGACGATCAGCGCGCCGCCCGGCGCGAGCGAATCGTGTGCCTTGGCGAGCAGGCGACGTTTTTCGTCGAGATCCCAGTCGTGCAGGATGTGTCCCATGATGAGCACGTCCGCGCCGGGCAAGGGGTCGTTGAAGAAATCGCCCGGATGGAAGCGCAACCGGTCGCTCAGTCCATTCGCCGCGACGTACTGCTCGAATATCGGACGCACCTGCGGCAGGTCGAAGCCGCCACCGGAAAGGTGTTTGTGCGCCAGTGCAAGCTGCACGGGCACCGCGCCCTGCGCACAGCCCACGTCGATGAACGTCCGGTACTCGTGCCACGGGAATTTCTGCGCGATGGCCATCGCCGAGCCTAGGCTGATGCCGCTCATCGCCTTGAGGAAGTCCTCCAGCCGGCCGGGGTCCGCATAGAGTGCGGCGAAGAAGTTCTCTCCCTTCTTGCCTTCGTTCTGTGGCTCGCCGGTCTGCAGCGCCTGCGTGAGCGATCCCCAGAACGGATACAGCCGTTTGTTGCACATCTCGAGTATTCCGCCAACGTAGGAGGGCTTGTTGCGGTCGAGAAAGAGTTCGGCGTTGGCGGTGTTCGAGTAGCGATCGCCGATCCGTTCGAGCATGCGCAACGCCACCAGCGCATCGAAGAAGTCCCGCGCGCTGCGCGGGTGGAGGCCGAGTCGCTGCGCCAACGCCTTGCCGTCGAGCGGTGCCTTGGAGAGTTCGGTGAAGACGCCCAGTTCGATTGCGCTCAGCAGGGTCTTGGAGCCCCAGAATCCGAATCCGAGTTGGAGGATCGAAGCGGGGGAGGGCACTTCATTCATGGGCGTGCTCCGATGCGGACTGCAATGGAAGGGGGCGGGAGGGCACGTATTGACGCATCTTTCATCGGCCATCTTTGCCCGCCCACCCGAACGGGTGAGGTCGTCATGTCCGTTCTGCCCAACCGGCGGCGTTGGATCAGGCAGGCCCTCCGCGCCCGGGAACCCGCCATGTCCGCCCTTTGCCGCTACTCCGTCCTGCTGCTCGTCTGCGGCTCCGTTCCGGCAGGCGTCTGCGTCGCCCAGGTCCTTGCTTCCACCGCAACCGCCTCCTTCGAGGCGCTCGATACCAACAAGAACGGCCTGGTGGACAAGTCCGAATACCTCAGTTCCGCCTTGTTCGCGAAGCTGGACAGCAACCACAACTACAAGATCACCGCGGACGAACTGGAAGCGGTCCTTGGGCCGCAGCGGGATGGCGCCCCGTCCGCGGACGATCGGATCCGGCAAGTGGATCTCAACGAGAACGGCGAAATCAGCGACGAGGAACTTCGCCGCGCCGCCGAGGCAAGGTTCCAGCAGCTCGATCGCAACAGCGACGGCAACCTGGACCTGGCCGAATTGAAGTCGGGCTTCGGGGTTCCCTACGTACGGCCGTAGCGCGGTTGGACCAGGACCGGTCGCCAAGGGCGGAGGCAGCCCAGGCCGGCGACCGTGCCCGTCGATCCGACGTTGGAAATCAGACCGGTTCCGCCAGCTCCCCGAGCATGTATTCCGCCGACGACACCTTGAACTCGCCAGGCGATTCCACGAACAGCTTCTTCACCACACCGTCCTCGGCGTACAGCGCGAAACGGCGCGAGCGCATGCCCATGCCGTACCCGCTGGCGTCGAGTTCGAGCCCCAACGCGCGGGTGAGGTCGGCGTTGCCATCGGCCAGCATCAACAAGCCTTCGGGCACGTGCTGGCTCTGTCCCCAGGCCTGCATCACGAATGGATCGTTGACGGACATGCACAGCACGTCGATGCCGCGTGCATTGAACTGGTCGAAATGCTGCACGAAGCCGGGAAGGTGCCGCTCCGAGCAGGTCGGCGTGAACGCACCCGGGACGGCGAACAGCACCACTTTCTTGCCGTCGAACAACGTCGGCGTATCGACGACTTCGACGCCGTTGCGGATACGCTGCAGGTTAACTTCGGGGATGCGATCGCCTACCTGGATAGCCATGCGGGGAACTCGAGAGTGGTCATGCTCCAGTCTAGGCCGCGGACAGGAAAAAAGCGTCAATGGCCGCGCCCGGCCTCCATGCGCGCGAGGCATGACAACGGATTCCGCCGCCATCGGCTAACCTTTTCACTGGAGCCCCGCCGCGGGCCAAGTGCCGGAAAGGCTCGACATGCAATTCAAGGACTACTACGAAATCCTCGGCGTTGAGCCCGGTGCCGGCGACGCGGAGATCAAGAGCGCCTACCGCCGGCTCGCGCGCAAGTACCATCCCGACGTCAGCAAGGAAGCCGGCGCCGAGGACAAGTTCAAGGGCGTCAACGAGGCCTATGAGGCGCTGCGCGATCCGCAGAAGCGCGCGGCCTATGACCAGCTGCGGGCACGCGGCTATCGACCAGGCGACGACGTGCAACCACCACCGGGCGGTTTTGGCGGGGGCCACGGCGGCGTGGATTTCGATGAGATATTCGCGGGTGGCGGGGCCGGTGGTGGCTTCAGCGACTTCTTCGAACAACTGTTCGGCCGCGGGCGCGCGGGCGGGTTCGGCGGTGGCCCGGCGCCACAGCCGCGCGGGGACACGCGGGCCAAGCTCGCGGTATCGCTCGAATCGGTCTACGAAGGCAGCAGCGCGCGCATTGGCGTGGGTAACCGCACGCTGGACGTCCGCATCCCGAAAGGCATCAAGCCAGGCCAGGTGATCCGCCTTGCCGGGCAGGGCAACCCTGGGCGCGATGGCTCGCGCGGCGACCTGCTGCTGGAAATCGAATATGCGGCGCATCCCCAGTTCGAAGTCGATGGGCGCAACATCATCTACGTACTGCCCGTGGCTCCCTGGGAAGCGGCGCTGGGGGCGACGATCAGCGTGGCCACGCTGGGTGGTCCGGTCGACCTGAAGATTCCGCAGCAGTCCGAAAGCGGCCGCAAGCTGCGGCTGCGCGGCCGCGGTCTGCCAGGCACGCCGCCAGGCGACCAGATCGTGGAGCTGGAAATCCTGGCGCCCAAGGTGCACACACCCGAACAGCGCGCGGCCTACGAGGCGATGCGGGATGCGTTCGCCGACGACTGGCGTCGCGCGTAGGGCTGGTTCCCTGGCATGAAAAAGGCGGGCCTCGGCCCGCCTTTTCCCGCTTACTTGTTCATCACCTGGACGATCATGTCGGCGAGATCGCTCTCGCTGAAAGGCTTGGTGATGTAGGCCTTTGCGCCCTGGCGCATGCCCCATACGCGGTCGGTGTCCTGGTCCTTCGTGGTTACCAGGATGACCGGGATGTGCTGCGTCGCCGGGTTCTTGCTGATCGAACGCGTGGCCTGGAACCCGTTGAGGTTCGGCATCACCACGTCCATCAGCACCAGGTCGGGCAGTTCGCGCGTGCACACTTCCACGCCCGCGGCGCCGTCTTCGGCCGTGAGCGCCTCGTGGCCGAGTTTCTCGACGATGCGGCGGATGCCCATCAGCTGCGAGGGCGAGTCGTCGACGATCAGGATGCGGGCCATCAGGTTTTCCCCATGAACATGAACCGATTGTAGCCCGGCCGTATGACGCTGCAAGCCGCACAAGCTGTTATAGGGCGACCAGCGTGCGGCCGAACGATCCGCCTGTGAGCATGGTCGCAAACACTCCGGGCAGTTGCGCCAGCGTGATTTCGCGCGTGCAGATGCGGTCCAGGTGACGCGGCTTCCAGTCGCTGGCGAGGTGTTGCCAGACTGCTTCGCGGATATCGCGCGCGGTACCGGCGGAGGCCACGCCGACCAGCGACACGCCGCGGATGATGAACGGCATCACCGTGGTCGGCAGTTCGGCACTCGCGGCGAGGCCGGCGCTGGCGACATTGCCATAGGGTGCGGTCTGCGCCAGCAGGCTGGCGAGCATGTTGCCGCCGACGTTGTCCAGGCCGCCGCCGAAGCGCGCCGAATCCATCGGGCGCGTGCTGCCGAGCGCATCCCGGCCCAATACCTCGCTGGCACCGATCTCCTTGAGATAGTCCGCGTGATCGGGTTTGCCACTCACGGCATGCACTTCAAAGCCGGCGCGACTGAAGATGTCCACCGCCAGCGAGCCCACGCCACCGGTGGCACCGGTGACGGCCAGAGGACCCAGTTCCGGCGTCTGCCGGTTGTCCTTCATGCGGTACAACGCCAGCGCGGCGGTGAAGCCGGCGGTGCCCAGGATCATGCTCTCGCGCAGGCTCAAGCCATCGGGCAAGGGGATGACCCACTTCGACTCGAGGCGAGCGTATTCCGCGTAACCGCCGTCGCGCGTCTCGCTCAGGCCGCAACCGGTGACCAGCACCGCGTCGCCTTCCTTGAACCCGGGGTCGCTCGATGCGACCACATGTCCTGCGACATCGATGCCACCCACCAGCGGAAACCGGCGCAGGATCTTTCCCTGGCCGGTGCCGGCGAGGGCGTCCTTGAAGTTGACCGAGGAGAACGCTGTCTTGATGACGACCTCACCGGCAGCGAGCTGGTCGAGCGAGACCTGTTCGATGCCGCTGCGGTAGCCATGGTCGTCGTTGTGGATGCGGAAGGCGTTGAAAGTGGTGGGTGTGGACATTTGTTTTTGCTCGTCATCCCGGCGCAAGCCGGGATCCAGTGCCTTTGATTGTGTCGCAACCGGCATCCGGATCGGTGTGTATCAGCCGAGAATTTCCGGATACAGGTCACGCCATTCTGGATTTGAAGTCTCAATCAGTTTCAACTTACAGGTGCGCTTCCACTCCTTGAGCGCCTTCTCACGTTCGATCGCGGACGCCATCGTCGGATGCTGCTCGTACCAGACCAGAGTATGGACGCCGTACTTACTGGTGAAACCCTCCACGGCGTCGGTCTTGTGTTCGTAAACGCGCTTGATGAGGTCCGAGGTTACTCCGATGTACAGAGTTCCATTCCTTTGACTTGCGAGAATGTAGGCGCACGGATCCTTCATTGATTCGTCCTTGAATGAAGCAGCGGCAAAGCAACGGCGAAAGCACTGGATCCCGGCTTGCGCCGGGATGACGAGCGAAAAGCCTCAGCGCAGGTCCTTGCGCCGCTTCTCGTCCATCCACTTGTTCGCATCCGCCGGACGGTAGGCGCGCATCCAGTCGAGCAGCGCCTCGATGTCGTCGCCATGCCACAGATCGCGGCGCTGGTCGGCGTGGAGGAAGCGTTCCTCGACCATGCGATCCAGCATCGCGAGCAACGGCGTGTAGAAGCCGTCCACGTCGAGGAAGGCGCAGGGCTTGTCGCCGATTCCCAGCTGGCGCCAGGTCAGCATTTCGAACATTTCGTCCAGCGTGCCGAAACCGCCGGGCAGGGCGACGAAGCCGTCGGAGAGGTCGAACATGCGTGCCTTGCGCTCGTGCATGTTGGCGACGACCTCGAGCCGTGTAACGCCCTTGTGCGCGACCTCCCATTCGACCAGCTGCTCTGGAATCACACCGATCACCTCGCCGCCGGCTTCGAGGACCGCATCGGCGACGATGCCCATCAGGCCGACGTTGCCACCGCCGTAGACGAGCGCCAGGCGTTCTTTCGCGAGGCGATTGCCGAGGGCGATGGCGCGTTCGGCATAGATGGGCTTGTTGCCGGCATTGGAGCCGCAATAGACGCAGACGGAACGCATGTGTGGCAGCTCAGTTGGCTTCGAGCAGGATGATGCCGGAAAAACGATTCATTGCTTCCCGGCGTTTCTTCGGCTGCAGCCAGCGCAGGATTTTCCACATCCACATGTTGGGCATGGTGCGGTTCAGGCGCAGGGACTCGTCCCAATGGGAGCGATATTCGAGTTCGCGCCAGCCATAAGGGGCAAAAAATCCCGTGCTTTCGGCAGGGCCGAAACGGAAGGGGGCATTGCCTTGCTTGAGCAGCGGCTGCCACTGACGCTCCAGGTACTTCAGCAGCATCGGCGAGGCGAGGTCGGAGAGCCACCACCGGGCCTTGGCGACATCGTGCAGGTCGCGCGCCAGCTCGGCGACGTTTTCCGGTTCGAGGTAAACCAGCAGCCCTTCGGTGATGACCAGGACCGGGCCGTGTTGGGCCGCACGCGCGAACACGTCGCGCCGCGCGTCGGCTTCGCGCAGGTCGGCGGCAATGAATTCAAGCTCGCAGCGCGGCGTCTCGCCGGCCATGTGCGAACGGAAGTAGTCGACCATGTCGGGCAGGTCGACGTGCAGCCAGCGCAGGGTCGGCGGAAGATCGAGGCGATAGGGGCGGGCATCGAGCCCGGCGGCCAGGTTCAGCACCGTCGCCGCACCTTGCCGGACGCAGCGCAGGACGATCTCATCCATCACCGCGGTGCGCACGACCATCGGCCAGCTCATGACCTTGCCGCGCGGCATGGCATCGACGATCGCCTGGCCGCGCTCGCCGCCAAGGCGGCGCGCATAGGGATCACGGAAGATCGCATCGGGGCGCTCGCTTTCCATCGCGCGGTAGATCGCGACCCATAGCGCCGTGTCGGAGACGTTGCGGATCGGGTTTTCCGATGTCATGGGCGAACTCCGTGCGTGGGAGCAGGTGGCCGGAAAGCAGAACGGCGCGCCGAGGCGCGCCGTTCCAATTTACCGCAGTCGTCCGGATCCGGCTCAGTTGGCCTTGTGGATCGACCGCTTGTGTACGGCCATCGCTGCGTCGTGCACGGCTTCGGACATGCTCGGGTGAGCGTGGCAGATGCGGGCGAGGTCGTCGGCGGATCCCTTGAACTCCATCGTCAGCACGCCCTCGTGCACGAGCTCGGAGACGTTGGCGCCGACCAGGTGCATGCCGAGCACGGTGTCGGTTTCGGCGTGGGCCAGAACCTTCACGAAGCCCGCCGGTTCGGCCATGGCCACGGCGCGGCCGACGGCGGCGAACGGGAAGCTGCCGGCCTTGTAGGGGATGCCTTCGGCCTTGAGCTGCTCCTCGGTCTTGCCGACCCACGCGATTTCCGGCTCGGTGTAGATCACCCACGGGATCGTGTCGAGGTTGACGTGGCCAGGCAGGCCGGCGATCAGTTCCGCCACGGCGATGCCTTCCTCGAAACCCTTGTGCGCCAGCATCGGGCCGCGCACGCAGTCGCCCACGGCCCAGACGCCGTCGACGCCGGTGTGGCAGTGCTCGTCGACTTCGATCATGCCGCGCGCATCGACCTTCACGCCGGTGCCATCGGCCAGCAGGCCCTTGGTCGCGGCGCGACGGCCGACGGAAACCAGCAGCTTGTCGACGACGATGGTCTGTTCGCCCTTGTCGTCGGTGTAGGTGACATGGACGCCGTCTTTCTTCACCTCGGTCTTGGTGACCTTGGCGCCGAGGCGGATGTCGAGGTTCTGCTTCTTGAACTCGCGCGCGGACACCTTGGCCACTTCGGCATCGGCGGCGGCGAGGAAGTTCGGCAGCGCTTCGAGGATGGTGACCTGCGAGCCGAGGCGGTTCCACACGCTGCCCAGTTCCAGGCCGATGACGCCGGCGCCGATCACACCGAGGCGCTTGGGCACGGCTTCGAAATCGAGCGCGCCGATGTTGTCGACGATGTGCTCGCCGAACTTGGCGAACGGCAGTTCGATCGAATCCGAACCGGCGGCGATGACGACGTTGGTGCCCTTGAGCTCGATCTCGGTGCCGTCATGCTGCTTCACCTTGACGACGTTGCCCGGCTGCAGCTGGCCGAAGCCATAGAACGTGGTGACCTTGTTCGCCTTGAACAGCATCGCGATGCCGCCGGTGAACTGCTTAACGATCTTGTCCTTGCGGCCGATCATCGTCGGGACGTCGATCTTAGCGTCCTTGGTGCTGATGCCGTGCTCGCCGAAGATGTGGCCGAGGTTCCAGAACTGGCGCGAGCTGTCGAGCAGCGCCTTCGACGGAATGCAGCCCACGCGCAGGCAGGTGCCGCCCAGGGCGGGCTTGCCGTCCTTGCCGAGCGCGGCGTCGATGCAGGCGGTCTTAAGGCCGAGCTGCGCGGCGCGGATGGCCGCGTGATATCCGGCGGGGCCGGCGCCGATGACGACTACGTCGAAGTTCTGCTGTTCGCTCATTTTCTTCTCGCGGTTGTTCTTGGCTCCTTCCCCCGCACTGCGGGGGAAGGTTTGGCTGCCCTCCCCCGCTGGCGGGGGAGGGAGCGAATCACATGCCCAGCAGCATGCGGTGCGGGTTCTCGAGCTGGTTCTTGATGTCGACCAGGAAGAGGACCGCGTCCTTGCCGTCGATGATGCGGTGGTCGTACGACAGCGCGATGTACATCATCGGCGCGATCACGACCTGGCCGTTCTCGGCAATCGGGCGTTCCTTGATGGCATGCATGCCGAGGATGGCCGACTGCGGCGGGTTGACGATCGGCGTCGACATCAGCGAGCCGAACGTGCCGCCGTTGGTGATGGTGAAGGTGCCACCCTGCAGGTCGTCGAGGCCGAGCTTGCCGTCGCGCGCCTTCTTGGCGTATTCGGCGATCTGCGCTTCGATGTCGGCGAACGACATGCGTTCCACGTTGCGCACGACCGGGGTGACCAGGCCCTTGTCGGTCGACACCGCGATCGAGATGTCGGCGTAGCCGTGGTAGATGACGTCGTTGCCATCGACCGAGGCGTTGACGACCGGGTACTTCTGCAGCGCGTTGGCGGCGGCCTTGGCGAAGAAGCTCATGAAGCCCAGCTTGATGCCGTTGGCCTTCTCGAACTGCTCGCCCAGCTCCTTGCGCATGGCCATGACCTTGCCCAGGTTCACTTCGTTGAACGAGGTGAGCATGGCGATCGAGTTCTTCGACTGCATCAGGCGCTCGGCGATGCGGGCGCGCATGCGGGTCATCGGCACGCGCTCTTCCGGACGCGCGCCACCGCCCACGCCGGCGGTCTTGCCCGAGGCGTAGTTGACGATGTCTTCCTTGGTGACCATGCCGCGGCGGCCGGTGCCTTCAACCTGTCCGGCATCGACCCCGGCGGTGGCGGCGGCGAAGCGCGCACCTGGGGGCAGCTCGACCCCGGCGGCCTTGGCGGCGGCCGGAGCGGCGGCTGCGGCGGCCTTGGACATCACCGGCTGCGCCTCCGCAGTGGTGGCGGCCTTGTTCTTGGCGTCGTCGGACGCGGCCTTCGCGGTTTCCGCCTTCGGTGCTTCAGCAGCCGCCGCACCGGCCTCGACCACGCCGATCACCTGCTGGCTGTTGACCGTGGTGCCTTCGGCGAACTTGATTTCCTTGAGCACGCCGTCGACCGGCGAGGGCACTTCCAGCACGACCTTGTCGGTTTCCAGGTCGACCAGGTTCTCGTCGCGCTTGACCGCGTCACCGACCTTCTTGTGCCACGTGGCAATGGTGGCATCGGAGACGGATTCCGGCAGGACCGGGACTTTGATTTCGGTGCTCATGGATGAGTCCTTAAGAAGGGAATGCGTTTCGAACGAAGCAGGAATCTGTTGATCGGCAAGTCAGGTTATTCGGGGCCGTTCTCGCCACGCAGCGGGTTGACCAGGGCATCCGCGACCAGCGCCGTCTGTTCGATGACATGGTCGGCGAAATGGCCTGCTGCCGGCGACGGCGAGCGTGCGCGACCCGCGTAATGCAGCGACTGCTTCGCGGTGAGGCTCGCGACGAGGTGGTGGCGGATCTGGTACCACGCGCCCTGGTTCTGCGGCTCTTCCTGGCACCAGACGATATCCGTCGCCGCGCTGAAGCGCTTCAGCTCGGCCACCAGTTCGACGCGCGGGAACGGATACAGCTGTTCGACGCGGACGATGGCGACGTTGTCGAGCTTCTGCTTCTGTGCCTCTTCCAGCAGGTCGTAGTACACCTTGCCGCCACACACGACCACGCGCTTGACCTTCTTGGCGTCGGCGGTCTTGTCGGGGATGACGGTCTGGAAGCCGCCCTTCGACAGCTCGTCCATCGTCGACACCGCGAGCTTGTGGCGCAGCAGCGACTTCGGCGTCATCACCACCAGCGGCTTGCGCGTGGTCATGCGCATCTGCCGGCGGATCATGTGGTAGGCCTGCGCCGGGGTGGTCGGCGTGCAGACGATCATGTTCTCCAGCGCGCACAGCTGCAGGAAACGCTCCAGGCGCGCGGAACTGTGCTCCGGTCCCTGGCCCTCGTAACCGTGCGGCAGGAACAGGGCCAGGCCGCACAGGCGGCCCCACTTGGCCTCGCCCGAGGACAGGAACTGGTCGATCACCACCTGCGCGCCGTTGGCGAAGTCGCCGAACTGCGCTTCCCAGATGTCGAGCGTCATGGGATCGGCGGTGGAGTAGCCGTACTCGAACGCCATCACGGCTTCCTCGCTCAGCAGCGAGTCGATGATGGTGACGTCGGACGGGTTCTTGACCAGGCGACGCAGCGGCAGCACGTATTCATCCGTGGTCTGCTCGTGCAGGATCGCGTGGCGGTGGAAGAACGTGCCGCGGCCGCAATCCTGGCCGACCAGGCGCAGCTTGTAGCCTTCGTCGAGTAGCGTCGCGTAGGCGAGGTTCTCGGCGAAGCCCCAATCGCCCGGCTGTTCGCCGGCCGTCATCTTGCGGCGGTCTTCGTAGATCTTGGCGACGCGCGGATGCAGCTTCACTTCGGCCGGCACGTCGTTGATCGTTTCGGCAAGCTTCTTCAGCTTCTTGCCGTCGAACGTGGTGTCGACCTTGTCGCTGAGCTTGCCCTTCAGGTAGGGCGACCAGTCGATGGTGAACTCGTCCGCCTTGGTCGCGACCAGTTCGGTGGTCACCACGCCGTCGTCGAGCTTCTGGCGCAGCCCGTCGACCAGCGCCTGTGCGTCGGCTTCGGTGATGACGCCTTCGCTGACGAGCTTCGCGGCATACAGCTCACGCGGCGTCTTGTGCTTGCGGATGACCTGGTACATCAGCGGCTGGGTCGCGGCCGGCTCGTCGGCCTCGTTGTGGCCGTGGCGGCGGTAGCACACGAGGTCGATGACCACGTCGCGGCCGAAGCGGCTGCGGTAGTCGAGCGCGAGTTCGGCGCAGAACACGACGGCTTCGGGGTCGTCGCCGTTCACGTGCAGGATCGGCGCGTTGATCATCTTCGCGACGTCCGTGCAGTACAGCGTCGAGCGGGCATCCTGGCGGTCGCTGGTGGTGAAACCGACCTGGTTGTTGATGACCAGGTGGATCGTGCCGCCGACCTGGAAGCCGCGGGCCTGCGACATCTGGAACAGTTCCATCACCACGCCCTGGCCGGCGAATGCCGCGTCGCCGTGGATCAGGACCGGCACGACCTGTTGGCGGCCCTTGTCGCCGCGACGGGTCTGGCGCGAACGCACGGAACCGGCGACCACCGGGTCGACGATTTCCAGGTGCGAGGGATTGAAGGCCAGCGCCAGGTGCACCGGGCCACCGGGAGTGGCGATGTCGGCGCTGAAGCCCATGTGGTACTTCACGTCGCCCTGGTGGGCGAGGTCGTTGTGGACGTGCTCGAACTTGCCTTCGAATTCGTCGAACAACTGGCGCGGCGGCTTGCCAAGCGTATTGACCAGCACGTTGAGGCGGCCGCGGTGGGCCATGCCGATGATCACGTCCTTGGCACCCTGTTCGCCGGCGCGACGGATGGTGGTGTCCATCAGCGGGATCAGGGCGTCGCCACCTTCGAGCGAGAAACGCTTCTGGCCTACGTACTTGGTGCCGAGGTACCGCTCCAGGCCATCGGCGGCGGTGAGGCGCTCGAGGATGCGCTTCTTGTCTTCGGCAGTGCGGCCGAACTTGCCGCCCGCGGTCTCCATGCGCTCCTGCATCCAGCGACGCTGCTCGACGTCGGTGATGTGCATGAACTCGGCGCCGATCGGACCGGTGTAGGTGGCCTTGAGCAGGGCGACGAGGTCGCCGAGCTTCATGCGGTCCTTGCCGCCGACGCCAGCGGTGCTGAACTCCGCCGACAGGTCGCTCTCGGACAGGTGGTGGAAGCCGAGGTTGAGGTCCGGGGCTTCGGTCTTGGCCATCATGCCCAGCGGGTCGAGGTTCGCGGCAAGGTGGCCGCGCGACCGGTAGGCGGTGATCAGCTTGCCGACGCCGCGTTCACGCTCGTCGCCACCCCCGGTGGCCACCGCCAGCTTGCCAGCGGCGGCGAGCTTGCCGGCCATGGCGATCTGGTCGATGACGGCCGAGTGGGGCACATCACCGGCTTCGCGGCCCTTGAGGCCATCGAAATAGGTCTTCCATTTGGCCCCGACGCTGTCGGGGTCGACCAGGTACTGCTCGTACAGGTCTTCGATATAGGCGGCGTTGGCGCCGAGCTGCGACGACTGGGCAAACTGCTTGAGAAGACTGTCCACGATGATGTCGGGAAGATCCAAGTTGTAGGGCAAGCGGTTGATCCGGCGAGGATTTCAGGGGAACGCCGGTGCGTCGGGCTGCGGGGGACGCGAAAGGGTCAAAATTATAGCCGCAGCCAATGTCGCGCTGCATCAAGCAGTTATGGCATGAGTGCCGCGCGACCCGCGAAGGAGATGGGCGCACATGCCAGCGTTCCAAGGCCGGAAAGCCGCAACGACGCGCCTTTTACACGGAAAATGCCGCGGTAATGGGCGGCTCGGCCCCTTCGTATTTCTTCGTGCTGCTGTTCCTGGCTCCTTCCCCCGCGCAGCGGGGGAAGGTTGGGATGGGGGCATGGCCGCAGGTGCAGTCCGGGGTGGTCCGGAGTTTCGGGACGTGCTCTCAGATCCCCAGGGTGCGGTACTCGCTGCAAGGTCGGGCCCGCTCCCACACCGGCTCGAACACGTTCTGCAGTTGCTTCGCCCGCGCCGGCTGGTCGATGCGGGTCTCGCCCTCGGGCCGATGGCCCAGCGGACGGAAATACCACCCACCACGGTCATTGGCGATGAATGCCGCGGCATAGGCGCGATCCACCGGTTCCTCGATGACCCGCAACAGGAACGCGCTCGGCAGGCGCTGTGACAGGCCGATCAGGGGCGCATGCGCCGACTGCGGGGCGAGTGCGTCCTGGAGCAGGATGTGGGCGACGCCGCGCTGGGTGGCAAAACGGCGCAGCGCCGCGAGCACATCCGCCTGGTCGAGCAGACCGGGATCGAGTTCGCGGCTGTAGATCCACAGTTCGCGACGCGCGGTGCCGATGATGCCGAGCAGGGCGGCGATCGCGGCGTCATGCGTTTCCACGGCGTTGGTGGCATCGAGCAGGCGCCGCATCGACTGATGGTCGATGCCGGCTTCTACGAAGCGATCGCCGTAGGGCAGGAAGCCGTGGCGTGCATAGAAACCGTACGCCGATACCTGCGCATGCAGCGACAGGTCATGCCAGCCCAGCTTGCGCGCGGTATCGATCAACGCCAGCAGCAGGGCGTCGCCGACGCCGCGGCCGCGCCAATCCGGAAGCACGGCCATGCGCCCGATCCTGTGCTCGGGCGTCAGCCGGCCCGTACCGATAGGCTGGCCTTGGGCATCGCGGGCAAGGACGTGATGGCATAGCGGATCGAGTTCGTCCCACTCCAGCTCCCTTGGCACGCCCTGTTCCTGCACGAAGACGGCGTCGCGCACGGTGCGCAGGTGGGGCAGCGCGGCCTGGTAGTCGACGGCTTCGACGGTGAAAACCTGTTCTGGAGCGGTCACGACGCTCATTCCTCTTCCTCGCCCTCGACGGTCAGGCTGTAGTGGCCGGCCTGCAGCAATTCGTGGACGCGGTCGCGCCCCGCCTCGGAGAGCGCCGCATAGGTTGCGCCATCGATCCCCTTGGCATTGGCAACGGATTTCGCATCGCGCACCGGCAAGTCATGGTCCTGGCCGTTGACATAGAGCTTGGCCCCGCGCCCGGCCTTGCGCCATGCCATGCGCGAATAGGGATGCCGCACCAGCGCGGCGCCGTGCTGCAGGTCCCATTCGATCTCGATGCGCGAACGCCCGCTCTCTGGCGCCGCCATCACCTCGCCGGCGTTGCGGTACAGGGTGATGAAGCGGCCGAACCAGTCGCCCAGGCGATCGGGGTCGTTCATGCGCAGCATGTTCAGCGCCTCGATCGCGCGGCGCATCGCATCGTCGTCGATCAGGGCCGGATCGCTCGCCGGCGCAAGGTCGGGATCGCGAAAGCGCAGGCCGTCATCGGCATCGGCTGCCAGGGTGTCGACGAAATCGCCCAGCAGTTCGGCAGCGCTCGGCGCGCGCATCCCCACCGAGAAGGTCAGGCACGCGTCTTCGGCCACGCCGTGGTGCGGCACACCCGGCGGCAGGTACAGCATGTCGCCCGGACGCAGCAGCCACTCGTGCGTGGGATGGAACTCGCGCAGCAGTTTGAGTTCGACGTCGTTGCGAAACTCGGTCGAGGGGTTGTCGCCGGCGTCTACCTGCCAGCGCCGATGCCCCAGCGCCTGCAGCAGGAATACGTCGTACTGGTCCACGTGCGCACCGACCGAACCGCCGGGTGCCGCGAACGAGACCATGACGTCGTCGATGCGCCAGCGCGGCAGGAAGTCGAACGCGTCGAGCAATGCGGCGATGTCGCTGTCCCATTTGTCGACGTCCTGCACCAGCAAGGTCCAGTCGTGGTGCGGCATGTCGGGGAACATGCCTTCGTCGAAGGGGCCGTGGCGCAGCAACCAGGCGTCGCGTGCGCGATCGTGGGCGACGATGCGCGACAGGGTGCCTTCCTCGCAGGCCAGGCCGGCGAGGTCCTCGGGCTGGATAGGCGATTCGAAGCCGGGGAAGGCATTGCGTATCAGCAGCGGCTTCTTCTGCCAGTAGTCGCGCAGGAACTGCGCAGGTGGCATGCCGAGGGGCGGCTGGGCGGAGGCATCGACCTCGATCGGCAGCGCCTTGGATTGCCTGGCGCTGCTTCGTGTGGGGTGCTTGGATTTCTGTCGTGCCATGGTCTTCGCCGGTGGGGGGGACGAACTCAGTTCGTCGCGATTTCATCGTAGCCGCGGCCGCGGAACTCGATCAGGCACCAGCCATGGCCGTAGGGATCGCCGATCTGCACGATGCGTCCCCATACGGCGTCGCGCGTGGCGCCTTCCTGCACCGCGCCCGCGGCGATGGCGCGGACGAGCGCGAGGTCCAGGTCGTCGACGACGAAGTCGCAATGCACCGGCGACCAATGCCGCGCGTAGCTGCGTTGCGAATCGCCGGCTCCGACGCTGCCTTCCGGCTTGGCCAGCAGGTACAGCGGTACTTCCAGGCCCAGCAGTTCGAGGCCGTCGGAGCCGAAGCGCCGACCCGCGTGCAGGCCGAAGGCCGCGGTGTAGAAGGCTTCTGCGGTCGCTATCTCAGGGACATCGATGTTGAGCAGCAACTTCACGGCGGCGACCCTGCGGAGGCGAGGCCGCGGATTCTACTTCGTGGCGGGTTCGGGGCGTGTTGCGGCGGGGTTAGCCGCGTTGCACTCAGACGTCCCTGGCGAGGCGATCGGCCACGCCGATGTAGCTGCCTGGCGTCATGTCCAGCAGGCGCTTCTTGGCATCGGCCGGCAGGTCCAGGGATGCGATGAATTCCCGCATCGAGGCTTCGGTGATGCCCTGTCCGCGGGTCAGTGCCTTTAGTTGCTCGTACGGATTGGGCAGGCCATGGCGGCGCATTACCGTCTGCACGGCTTCGGCCAGCACTTCCCAGGCGGCATCGAGGTCGGCGGCAAGGCGCTCAGGATTGATGCTGAGCTTGTTCAGGCCGCGCTGCAGCGACTCGAAGCCGATCAGCATGTGGCCGAACGCGGTGCCCAGCGCGCGCAGCACGGTCGAATCGGTGAGGTCGCGCTGCCAGCGGCTGATCGGCAGCTTGGCGGAGAAGTGTTCGAACAAGGCGCTGGCGATGCCGAAGTTGCCTTCCGCGTTTTCGAAGTCGATCGGGTTGACCTTGTGCGGCATGGTCGAGCTGCCGACTTCGCCGGCCTTGACGGCCTGCTTGAAGTAACCCTGCGAGATGTAGCCCCAGATGTCGCGGCACAGGTCGATGGCGATGGTGTCGATCCGCTTGGACACGTCGCACAGCTCGGCGACGCCGTCGTGCGGCTCGATCTGGGTGGTGTAGGGCTGCCAGGTGAGGTCCAGCGATTCGACGAAGCGACGCGAGAAGGTGGTCCAGTCGAGATCGGGATACGCGGCGACGTGGGCGTTGTAGTTGCCCACCGCACCGTTGATCTTGCCCGGCATCGGCAGGCCGGCCAGCACTTCGCCCTGGCGCTGCAGGCGGGCGACGACGTTGGCCAGCTCCTTGCCAACGGTGGTCGGCGAGGCGGTCTGGCCGTGGGTGCGCGAGAGCATCGGCACCGCCGCGTGCTCGTGCGCCATCGCCCGCAGCTTCTCGATCAGCTGGTCGAGCCTGGGCAGCAGCACTTCCTGGCGCGCCTCGTTGAGCATCAGGGCGTAGCTGAGGTTGTTGATGTCCTCGCTGGTGCAGGCGAAGTGGACGAACTCCAGCGCCGGGCCGAGCTCGGCATCGCCCTTGAGCTTTTCCTTGATCAGGTATTCGACTGCCTTGACGTCGTGGTTGGTGGTGCGCTCGATTTCCTTCACCCGCGCCGCGTCGGCGACGCTGAGGTTGTCGGCCAGCGCACGCAGCCGCGCGGCCGCAGCTTCGGAAAACGGCGTCAACTCGGTGATGCCCGGCTCGTGGGCCAGCGCCAGCAGCCATTCCACTTCGACCTTCACGCGGGCCTTGATCAGGCCGAATTCGGAAAAGATCGGCCGCAGGGCATCGACCTTGCCGGCATAGCGGCCATCGAGCGGGGAGAGGGCGAGGAGCTGGGTTTCGACGGACATGGCGGCCGGGGCAGCGAAGGCAAACCGCAATTCTACAGACTTGGTCTACAGGCTTGGCCTACAGGCTTGGCCCGGCCGGCCGGTCCACGGCTCCGGGTGCGGCCGCTCCTTCCCGTGGAGCGTAAGCTGGCCATGGCCTCGAACAAGGAGAGCGGCATGGCGAAGAAGACCGTGGCAGGTGTCCGCCTGGAACACGACAGCATGGGTGAACTGCGCGTACCCGCCGACGCGTTGTGGGGGGCGCAGACCCAGCGTGCCGTGCAGAACTTTCCCGTATCCGGCGTCCCGATGCCGCGTGAATTCATCCGCGCGGTGGGCCTGATCAAGGCGGCTGCGGCCGAGGTCAACGGCGGCTTCGGCCTGCTGGGCAAGGGCGCGGCGACGGCGATCCGAGCCTCGGCACTGGAGGTGGCGGAGGGCAGGCATGACGCGCAGTTTCCGATCGACGTCTTCCAGACCGGCTCTGGCACGTCGAGCAACATGAATGCCAACGAGGTGATCGCGACGCTCGCTTCGCGCTCGGGCCGCGCCAAGGTCCACCCCAACGACCACGTCAACCTGGCGCAGAGTTCCAACGACGTCATCCCGACCGCGATCCGCGTTTCCGCACAACTGTCGGTGACGGAGCAGTTGCTGCCAGCGCTTCGTCACCTGCGCAAGACCATCGAGCGCCGGGCGAAGTCGCTGGGCAAGGTCACCAAGACCGGTCGCACCCACCTCATGGATGCGATGCCCCTCACTTTTGCGCAGGAGTTCGGGGCCTGGGCTGCGCAGCTCGCCTCCGCGGAGTCCCGTATCGACGATGCGCTCAAGCGGTTGCGAAGGCTGCCGATCGGCGGCACCGCGATCGGCACCGGTATCAACGCCGATCCACGTTTCGGTCGTGCGATGGCGCGCGCGCTGTCGTCGCTGGCGGGCACGAAGTTCGAATCGGCGCCGGACAAGTTCGAGGGCCTGGCTTCCCAGGACGACGCGGTCGAACTCTCGGGGCAATTGAGCGCGCTGGCGGTGGCATTGATGAAGATCGCCAACGACCTGCGCTGGATGAACTCCGGTCCGATCGCGGGCTTCGGTGAAATCGAATTGCCGGCGCTGCAGCCCGGGAGCTCGATCATGCCGGGCAAGGTCAATCCGGTGATTCCCGAATCGCTGACGATGGTGTGCGCCCAGGTGATGGGGCACAACACCGCCATCACCATTGCGGGGCAGAGCGGCAACTTCCAGCTCAACGTCATGCTGCCGCTGATTGCCTACGACCTGCTGGATTCGATCCGGCTGCTATCCAACTCGATGCGGCTGCTGGCCGATACCGCCATTGCCGGCCTGCGCGTGCGCGCGGACCACGTGCGCGAGGCGTTGGACCGCAATCCCATCCTGGTCACGGCGCTCAATCCGATCATCGGCTACGAGCAGGCCGCGGCGATCGCCAAGCAGGCCTACAAGGAAGGTCGTCCGGTCCTGGAAGTGGCGCTTGAGCGCAGCGGCCTGCCGGAAGCTCAATTGCGGAAGATGCTCGATGCCACCGCCTTGACGAAGGGGGGAATCCAGGACGGCGGAGCCGGAGGCGGCGGCTAGGCCACCGGAGAGCGTGGGCGATCCTGCGCCCACGCTTCGGCTCCACGTGTGTCAGTTCGGTGCGTCAGTTCGACTTCGTCGGCGCTTTCGTCGCCGCCTTCGTCTGCGTGTTCGCTTCGGTCGCGGCGGCCGCCGCGCGCTCGGCGGCGTTCATCGACGAATTGGCTTGCTGCTTCGATTCCTCGAAGCAATCCTCGATGTCTTCCTTCGTCATCGTCGCGTAGGGCTTGAACTCCGGGACGGCGGCGGCGACTTTCTGCTGCGACGCCATCATGTCCGGCAGGCGTCCGCACAGCTTGGCGGCCGCCATCTTGATCCCGGTGGCCTGGGCTTCGACGCTTTTCTCGATGTCCTGCTCCGACTTGCCGGAGAAGATGCCCTTGAAGGCTTCGCCCACGGCCTTGGCGGCAAGGTCGGCACCCTGCATGCCGATGTCCATCCCGCTTTCGGCGATGCCGATGATGTGCGCGCGGTATTCCATCAGGAGCGCGCGCTGTTCGGCATTGATGGCCACGGCCTTGCCCTCGATCAGCAAGTCGCCCTTGGGCGTGATCTCGGCTTTCGGGAGATTGTCGTTGTCATCGGTGGAAATGTTGACGCCGCTGTGGCCGTCGTGGCCGCCGCGGACGTGGACGCTGCCCACGCTGACGTTTTCGGTGGCGAGTTTTTCGCGGGCCTGGCGGATTTCCTTTTGCACGACGCGGCCCAGCGCGGTGTTCGCTTCGGGAGCGGGAGCCGATGCGGACGGCTCAGGCTTGGGAGGCGGGGTGTTGGTGTTGCTGCAGGCAACCAGCGGCATGCAGGAGAGCAGGGCGATGGCGATGATGTGGAGTGGTTTCATTTGGAAATCCTTTGGTCGAGCAGATTTCGAAGTTGGGCGCTGCTTAGTGGTGTCGATGCCATCCGTGGCCGGGCGTTCGTGACAGTGCGGCTCGCGCCTTATGTATTTGCTGCCATCCATGGCGAGACATCACTGGCTTCGGAGAGTCCTGCCCGGCCATCCATGGCCGGGCGTTCGGCAGGCCGCGCGGCAGTGCCTTATGTATTTGCTGCCATCCATGGCGAGACATCACTGGCTTCGGAGAGTCCTGCCCGGCCATCCATGGCCGGGCGTTCGCGACCGCTGCCGATGCCGATAGGGCATCGGCAAAGCGCGGTCGCTCACCCCTCATCCCGCCAGCGGCGGAGGCGGATCGCGCCGAAGATCATTGCCAGGCCAGCGGCCGCGCCGATCCAGAGTTCCGGCATGGCCAGGCTGTGCAGTGCGGTCGCCGCCGAGATCTGGTGCAGCGAGCCGGCCACGTCGCCGACGCCCTTGCCGAAGTCGTCCTGGTAGAGCAGGTCCGTGCCCGGGAAGGTGCCCAGCAGCATGCGACCGACGATGTGCTTCCAGTACCAGGACGAGTCCAGGTTGAACAGCCTGGTGAGATCGAACCAGCTCACGAAGATGCCGGAGAACACCGGGATCATGATCGCCCAGAGGAAGGGCTTGCTGCGCGCCCAGGCCGAGCACAGCAGCAGCCAGCCGGCGGTAGGCAGCGCCCACAGGGCGTATACCGGGAGGCCGATCATGAACGCGCTCACCACGGAGAGCGGGCTGCCCGGGCTCCACAGCAGGGTGAACGGATTGCCGCCGTGCAGCAGCACGACCGCGCTCAGCACCAGCATGAAGCCGACCATCGTCACCAACGAAGCCGCGAGGGCCAGGATCGGCGCGACCAGCAGTGCACTCAGGACCTTGGAGACCACGGTGTCCCGATCGGAGATCGGCAGCGATTTCCAGAACAGCACGCTGCGGTCCTTGCGATCGTCGTACAACGCACCCAGGCAATAGAAGAACACCACGAAGCCGAGCACGATGAAGGGCCACGAAGAGGCGACGAACAGGCTCAGGTCGATGCCGTGGCCGAGCTTGGTCATGTCTTCCGGACCCAGCCGTCCGGTGAGGGCGCCCAGGTCGAGGCCGTTGATGACGACGCCGTCATCGAACTTCAGCTTGCCGTCCGCCACGGCGCGGCGCGCGGTGATCTCGCCGAAGATGATGCCGAGGATCGTGATCAGCAGCGAGATGCCACCGGCCACCAGCGGCGCCCAGAAAAAGCCGCCCTTGTGCTCCCAGAACTCGCGCTTCAGCAGCAGCTTGAGCTTGTGGGTGGAGTGGGGTGCAGCCGCGGAATGAGTGCGGGTTTCTGCAACGGCGTTCATGCGTAGGTCCCTTTCATGGTGGCGACGAACAGGTCGGCCAGGCCCGGGGTGCGGGTTTCACCCAGCGCGGACAGGCGGGCCTGTTCGATGCCGTCGAACAGCATCACGGTCTTGCCGAATGGCAGGGCGCGTTCGTCGATGGGCTTGAGGTTGCGCGCTTCGTCCGTCCGGTCGCCATTGACCAGGAGTTCGACGTAGCGGTCGCCGATGGCCTCCATCGGCGCATCGAGCACGATCTTGCCGTCGCGGATGAACATGACGTCGGTGAGGATGTGTTCGATCTCTTCGACCTGGTGGGTGGTGACGATGATGGTCTTCTCCTCGTCGAAGTAGTCTTCCAGCAGGCGCTGGTAGAACTGCTTGCGGTAGAGGATGTCGAGGCCGAGCGTCGGCTCGTCCAGCACCAGCAGCTTGGCGTCGATCGCCATCACCAGGGCCAGGTGCAGCTGCACGATCATGCCCTTGGAGAGTTCGCGCACCCGCAGTTCGGGCTTGAGCTGGGTGTGAGCGAGGAAGCGTTCGCACTTGGCGCGATCGAAGCGCGGATGCACCCCGGCGACGAATTCGATGGCTTCCTTCACCTTGATCCAGCGCGGCAGCACGGCCACGTCGGCGATGAAGCAGACATCCCTCATCAGGTCATCGCGCTGTGTGCGCGGATCGCGTCCAAGGACGGAAAGTTCGCCCTCGAACGGGATCAGGCCCAGCATCGCCTTCAGCGCGGTGGTCTTGCCGGCGCCGTTGGGACCGATCAGGCCGATGATGCGGCCGTTGGGGATATGGAAGTTGGTGCCGTCGAGCGCGAGCTTGTTCTTGTAGTGCTTGCGCAGGTTGCGGGCGTCGACGACCGTGCCAGTGGCAATGGTTGAGGGGGCGTTCATTGCACACCTTCCATGCCGCCGGTCGCGAGCAGTTCTTCGATCTTCAGGCCCAGGCGCTTGATGCGCTCGACCACCTGCGGCCATTCCTCGCGCAGGAAGCGATCACGTTCATTGAACAGCAACTTCCTTGCGGCTTCTTCTGTGACGTACATGCCCAGACCCCTGCGTTTTTCGACGAGAGCCTCGTCCGCCAGTTCCTGATAGGCGCGCGAGACGGTGATTGGATTGAGCTGATACTCGGCGGCCACCTGCCTCACGGAGGGCAGGGCGTCGCCGGGCTTGAGCAGGCCATCGAGCATCATCGCGATGACGCGCTCCTTCAGCTGGCGGTAGATGGGAGCGCTGTCGCTCCACTGGATTGCGGTCATGGTTCAGCCCCGCGGCGAGAAGGAGAAGTACGGCATGACGACGGTCTGCCGGCGGTGGCGCGAGCCCTGGAGGGGCATGCGCTGTTTGGCTTGGGCATCCATGCCGCTGTTCGATTCCAGCGCCAGCGCCGAAGCGGCGGCGATTTCAGCGGACAGGGCGACGGCCTTGGCCAGCGAGTCGATTTCACTCGCGCGCTGGCGGGTGGCCGAGGCCGGGGAAAGGTCCTGCGACACGACGTCCTGCACAGGCGTGTTACCGGCGGGCACGGCGACCATCAGGGCGATGGCCAGCGTGGCGCAGGAAGCTGCGAAGGCGGAGAGCGAGTTGCGGAGCTTGCTGTTCATGGCGAACGTCCTGCTCGTTGGTAGACCGGTGTTGTATGCAACTATAACACCTAAACACGTGACGTCAACAGGGACGTACCCCAACTGAAGTCACGGTACGGGCCATTGCCGAGCCACGCCGACCTTCTTGTGAAATATGCATACATATCAATAAGTTGTGCGTCATTGCTAAGTGCTCGGCTCCCAGAGCCGGTCAGGCGAAACCGCGCCGCCCGGAGGGAGGCGCGGCCGGTCCACCGCCAAATGCGCTGAACGTGGGGTGTTTGATCCGTGTTGGGGCTCGCCGAGTCGGAGCCCTCAAGGCAGCTGCATCTGGCGCGGCGGGAGTGCTGCCTTGATTACGTCCCTGGCTTGCGAAAGAACAAGCTTGGAGATCAGGAGAGCTGCGAATTCTTCCGACCGCTGAATTGCGGGGTGGGTTGACCCGGGCTTGAACGGGGCGCATGCCGCAGATCGGGGACTCCGTGCGCGCGCCGCATTGCCCCTGCTGCAATCGGCCGCGACAATAGTGGCTTCGCGCCGCGCTCGCGGCGTGTCCCTCAGGAGTCTTCATGAAGCCCTTCCTGCGCGGCGTTGCTGCGCTGTTGACCACTGCGGCGGTGCTGTTCGGTACCGCTGCCTCTGCCCAGGACAAGACCGTGCTGACCACCGACCGCGAAAAGGCCAGCTACATGGTCGGTACCGACATTGGTCATTCGATCGCACCCGTTGGCCCGGACCTCGACATGGCCGCGTTCGAGAAAGCCGTCCGCAACGCCTTCACCGGCGGCAAGCCGCTGTTGACCCCCGATGAAGCCAAGAGCACCGGCCAGGCTTTGATGGCGCGCATCAGCGCGCGCAACAGCCCGGCCGCGGGTGCCACGGTTCCTGAGATCGGCAAGGACAAGGTCGGCCTGCTGGTGGGCGCCGACGTTGGCCGCTCGCTGGCACCGATCCATGAGGAAATCGACTTTCCGGTGTTCCTGCAGGGCGTACGCGCCGCGATGGGCAACGGCACGCTGCTGTTGAGCGAAGCGGAGCTGGCTGCGGTCCGTGAGTCCTTCTCGCAGAAGGTGCAATCGCAGTTGCAGGCAAAGGCCGCGGTCGCGGCGGACAAGAACAAGGCGGCGGGCACCGATTTCCTCGCCAAGCACAAGACGGAGAAGGGCGTATTCACCACGCCGTCCGGCCTGCAGTACATGGTTCTGCGCCAGGGCGCCGGCCCGCGTCCGCGCGCCTCGGACCATGTCCGTGTGAACTACCAGGGCGCGCTGCTGGACGGCACCGTGTTCGACAGCTCCTACGAACGTGGCCAGCCGACCGAATTCGGACTCAACCAGGTAATCCAGGGTTGGACCGAGGGCCTGACCCTCATGCCGGTGGGCGCCAAGTACCGCTTCTGGATCCCTGGCGACCTCGCCTACGGCCCCCAGGGCATGCCCCAGGGTGGCATCGGCCCGAACTCCACGCTGGTGTTCGATGTCGAACTGCTGGCGATCACGCCCCAGTAAGCCTTCCAGGCGCGAATCGCCCGAGTTCTTACCCAACGTTCTTACGCGATGTTCAGCCGGACGCCCCCAGCGTGTCCGGCCTTGCCAAATGTGAAATCCCCAGGAGCTTCTGATGACCCGTTTTAACCGCCACGTTTCCGTGGCCCTTGCTGCGGCCGCACTCGCAGTCACCGTCACCGCCTGCAACCCTCCCGCCGACAAGGCCAAGTCCGACGCCAAGACCGAAGAGAGCGCGAAGGATTCCGGTCCGCAGATCGCCGGCCTGCCGACCGAGAAGGACAAGGTCAGCTACATGATCGGCATGCAGATGGGCAAGTCGCTGGAACAGGTCAAGGACGAGGTCGATGTCGAGGTCCTCACCAAGGCCATCAAGTCGTCGGTTGCGGGCGAGAAGATGCTGATGGACGAGAAGCAGGCGCAGCAGATCGCCGAAGCCTTCGGCCAGAAGATGCAGGCCAAGCAGATCGCCAAGATGATGGCGGACGCGAAGACCAACAAGGAAGCCGGCGCCAAGTTCCTCGCCGAGAACGCCAAGAAGCCGGGCGTGAAGACCACGCCGTCGGGCCTGCAGTACCAGGTCATCACCGAGGGCACGGGCCCGAAGCCGAAGGACAGCGACGTCGTTCGCGTGCACTACAAGGGCTCGCTCCTCGACGGCAAGACGTTCGACAGCTCCTACGACCGCGGTACGCCGGCCACCTTCCCGCTGGCCGGCGTGATCCCGGGCTGGCGCGAGGGCCTCGCGCTGATGCCGGTGGGCAGCAAGTACAAGCTGTGGATCCCGGCGTCGATCGGTTATGGCGAAGCGGGCACCCAGGGTGGCCCGATCGGCCCGAACGCCACGTTGGTGTTTGAAGTCGAACTGCTTGAAATCGTGAAGCCCGAAGGGAAGTAAGGGTTCCACAACGAGAGAGGCGGCTTCGCCGTGAAGCCGCCACCGCCAAGGTCGCGAGTGTCGCAGGACACTCGCGAAAGCGGATTCCAGCGATCGCTCCCGCTTCCGCTGTCATCCGCAAAGGAAAGGAAACGAATCCATGCGCGTCACAATCTTCGGCACCGGCTATGTCGGCCTCGTCACGGGAACCTGCCTGGCCGAAGTTGGCCATGACGTGGTCTGCGTCGACATCGACAAGGCGAAAGTCGAAGGCCTCAACAACGGCGTCATCCCGATCTACGAGCCGGGCCTCGAACCGATGGTCAAGGCCAACCATGCGTCCGGACGCCTCAACTTCACCACCGACGCCGCCACCGCCATCCAGCACGGCAACACGATCTTCATCGCGGTGGGCACGCCGCCCGACGAGGATGGCAGCGCCGACCTGAAGTACGTGCTGGCAGTCGCCAGGACGATCGGGCAGAACCTGAAGCAGCCCGCGGTGATCGTCGACAAATCCACGGTGCCCGTCGGCACGGCCGACAAGGTGCGTGCGGTGATCGCGGCCGAACTCGAAGCCCGCGGTGTCCAGATCGCGTTCGACGTCGCCTCCAATCCCGAATTCCTCAAGGAGGGCGATGCGGTCAAGGACTGCATGCGCCCGGATCGCATCGTGATCGGCGCCAGCGATCCTGCTTCGATCGAACAGCTCAAGCGCCTGTACGCGCCGTTCAACCGCAACCACGAACGCATCGTGGCGATGGACGTGCGCTCGGCCGAGCTGACCAAGTACGCCGCGAATGCGATGTTGGCGACCAAGATCAGCTTCATGAACGAGATGGCGAACATCGCCGAACGCGTAGGCGCCGACATCGAGCACGTGCGCCACGGCATCGGTTCGGATCCGCGCATCGGCTACAGCTTCATCTATCCCGGCGCCGGTTACGGCGGTTCCTGCTTCCCCAAGGATGTGCAGGCGCTGGAGCGCACCGCACGGCAGCATGGCTACAACGCCCAGATCCTGGAGGCCGTCGAGGCGGTCAACGGACGCCAGAAACATCGCCTGTTCGAGCTGATCAACGCCCATTACAACGGCAATATCGCCGGCAAGACCGTTGCCGTGTGGGGCCTTGCGTTCAAGCCCAACACCGACGACATGCGCGAAGCCTCCAGCCGCACGTTGCTCGCACGCCTGTGGGAAGCCGGGGCCAAGGTGCGCGCGTACGATCCGGAAGCGAGCCACGAGGCGGAGCGCATTTTCGGAAAGCGCGATGACCTGGTGCTGTGCGAATCGGCGCGCGATGCGATCGATGGCGCGGATGTACTGGCCGTCGTCACCGAGTGGAAGCAGTTCCGCAGCCCCGACTTCGGCCGCTTGCACGCGACACTGACCGACAAGGCGATCTTCGACGGCCGCAACCTGTACCAACCGCACGAAGTCGAGCAGGCGGGCCTGGCGTATTACGGCATTGGCCGCGGCCGTTCGATCAAGGGCAATGGCTCCGCCTGAGCCTGGGATGCGTGCGATGACGCCGGAACAACTCGAACACCGCCTGGCCGACCTGGAAACGCGCGTCGCTTTCCAGGAACAGGCCCTGATCGACCTCAGCGACGCGCTGGCCGCCGCGCGGGACGAGGAGGGCCGCACGGCGCTGTTGCTGCATCGCGCCCTGGAAGAGCTGAAGGCGATCCGCAGTACCCTATCGGCGACCCCGTTGACCGGCGATGCCTCGCAGGAACCGCCGCCTCCGCACTACTGATCCTCCCCGCAATCCCCCATTGGCAAAACAGCAGTACATGCAATGAGCGACAGTCTTCGCGACCAACTTCTCGGCCTCGGCTTCAAGCCGGCGCCCAAACCCGAACGTCCCGCGGGCAACAAGCCCGGCGCATCGCAGAGCAAGCCGCAACACGGCAAGCCGTCGCATGGCCGGCAGGGTGGCGCTCCGACCGGAAAGCCGCAGCAACGCCCTGCACACAAGCCGGGCGCGAAGCCGGGTCAGCGTTCACGCGAGGAGATCGACCTCGCCAAGGCCTATGCACTGCGCTCCCAACGCGAGAAGGACGAACGCATCGCCGCCGAAGCCGCGAAGCAGGAGGAAGCCCGCAAGCGCCGCGAAGCCCGCGCCAAGCTGACCGACCTGGTGAAGGACAAGGCGCTGAACAACGCGGATGCCGACATCGCCCGCCACTTTCCCTACGGCGGCAAGATCAAGCGCGTCTATGTCACCGCGGAACAGTTGAAAGCGCTCAACGCGGGCGAACTGGGCGTGCTGCAGCTCGACGGCCGCTACGTGCTGGTCTCGTCCGAGCTGATGGCGCAGGCAGCCGAGATCTTTCCCGCGGCCATCGCGCTCAGGGTCGATCCCGATGCGCCGGCCGAAGATGATCCCTACGCCGACCCGCAATTCCAGGTCCCCGACGACCTGGTCTGGTAACGCTGCCGCGCTGCCTCAGCCGTTGAGCGGTAGCGATGCATGTCGCGCCGCCGCGGGTGGGGAAAATGACTACTCGGGATCGTAGTCCAGGTTCGAGGCCAACCAACGCTCCGCCTGCGCCAGACTCACCCCTTTGCGCCGCGCATAGTCCTCGACCTGCTCCTTCGACACGCGGCCCACCACGAAATACTGGCTCTGCGGGTGGCTGAAGTAGTAGCCCGATACCGCGGCCGCTGGATACATGGCGAAGTTCTCGGTGAGCTTCACCCCGGCGTTACGCTCGGCATCGAGCAGGCGGAACAGGGTCGCTTTCTCACTGTGTTCCGGGCACGCGGGGTAGCCGGGAGCAGGGCGGATGCCGCGATACTTTTCGTCGATCAGCGAAGCGTTGTCGAGCGACTCGTCGCCGGCGTAGCCCCAGAACTCCTTGCGCACGCGTTCGTGCAGGCGCTCGGCGAACGCTTCGGCGAGACGGTCGGCCAGGGCCTTGAGCAGGATCGCGTTGTAGTCGTCATGGTCGGCTTCGAAGCGCGCTACGTGCTCCTCGATCCCGATGCCCGCCGTAACCGCGAATCCGCCGAGCCAGTCCTGCTTGCCGGAGTCCTTCGGCGCGATGAAGTCGGCGAGGCAGAAGTCGGGTCGATCGGCGGGCTTGTCCACCTGCTGGCGCAGGAAGCAGAGGGTCGTTGGCTTGCCATCCGCTTCGACGACCACGTCGTCGCCCAGCGAGTTCGCCGGCCACAGACCGAATACCGCCCGGGCGGTCAGCCACTTTTCCTCGACCAGCTTCTTCAGCATCGCGCGGGCGTCGCGAAACAGCTCGCTGGCCTGGGCGCCGACGATCTCGTCGGTAAGGATCGCGGGATACCTGCCCGCCAGTTCCCAGGTGTTGAAGAATGGCGTCCAGTCGATGAAGTCGACCAGTTCGGCCAGCGGATAGTCGTCGAGGACATGCAGGCCAGGCTGCTTCGGCATCGGCGGGGTGTACTCGCTCCAGTCGCCTGCAAACTTCTGGCCGCGGGCCTTCTCCAGCGACACCAGTCGCTTGCCGTCGCCACGGTTGCGATGACGCTGGCGGATCTCCGCGTAGTCCGCGTCGTTGGCAGCAACGAAGGGCGTGCGCAGATCGGCGCTGATAAGCGACTGCGCCACGCCTACGGCGCGCGACGCGTCCTTCACCCATACCGTCGGCTGCTTGTAATGCGGGTCGATCTTGAGCGCAGTGTGCGCGCGCGAGGTGGTCGCACCGCCGATCAACAGCGGCATCTCGAAGCCCTGCCGCTGCATCTCACGGGCGACATGGCTCATTTCTTCCAGTGACGGCGTGATCAGGCCGGACAGGCCGATCAGGTCGGCGTTTTCGGCCCTGGCGCGGTCGAGGATGGTCTGCGCCGGGACCATCACGCCCAGGTCGATCACTTCGAAATTGTTGCAGGCCAGTACCACGCCCACGATGTTCTTGCCGATGTCGTGCACGTCGCCCTTGACGGTCGCCATCACGATCTTGCCGTTGGACTTTCCGACATCGCCGGTGCGCAGCTTCTCGGCCTCGATGTAGGGCAGGAGGTAGGCCACGGCCTTCTTCATGACGCGCGCCGACTTCACTACCTGCGGCAGGAACATCTTGCCGGCGCCGAACAGGTCGCCGACGACGTTCATGCCGTCCATCAACGGGCCTTCGATCACGTCGAGGGGGCGCGTGGACTGCGCGCGGGCCTCTTCGGTATCGGTTTCGATGTACTGGTCGATGCCGTGGACCAGCGAATGCGAGAGGCGCGCGCGGACCGGTTTGTCGCGCCACGCCAGGTCCTCGGTCTTCTTCTCGCCCTTCTTGCCCTTGTAGCGGTCGGCGATTTCCAGCAGGCGCTCGGTGCCGTCGGCGCGGCGGTTGAGCACCACGTCCTCGACACGTTCGCGCAGCAGTGCGTCCAGGTCGTCGTACAGGGGCAGGGCACCGGCGTTGACGATGCCCATGTCCATGCCGGCCTTGATCGCGTGGTAGAGGAAGACCACGTGGATCGCCTGCCGCACCGGCTCGTTGCCGCGGAACGAGAACGAGACGTTGGAAACACCGCCGGAAATATGGCTGAAAGGATGCCGGCGCTTGAGTTCGCGGCAGGCCTCGATGAAGGCCACCGCATAGTCGTTGTGCTCCTCGATGCCGGTGGCGATCGCGAACACGTTGGGGTCGAAGATGATGTCTTCGGGCGGGAAGCCGATCTGCTCTGTCAGCAGCCGGTAGGCGCGCGAGCAGATCTCGATCTTGCGCTCGATGGTGTCGGCCTGGCCGGCTTCGTCGAAGGCCATGACCACCACCGCCGCGCCGTAGCGGCGCACCAGCCGCGCCTGGCGCAGGAATTCGGCTTCGCCTTCCTTCATCGAGATGGAGTTGACGATGCCCTTGCCCTGCAGGCACTTCAGGCCGGCCTCGATCACGCTGAACTTCGAGCTGTCCACCATCACCGGTACGCGGGCGATATCGGGCTCGGCCGCCATCAGGTTGAGGAAGGTGACCATCGCCTGCTCGGAGTCGAGCATGCCCTCGTCCATGTTGACGTCGATGACCTGCGCGCCGTTCTCGACCTGCTGGCGCGCCACGACGACGGCTTCGTCGTAGCGGCCCTCGAGGATCAGCTTCTTGAACTGGGCCGAGCCGGTGACGTTGGTGCGCTCACCGACGTTGACGAAGTTGCTCTGCGGGGTGATCTGCAGCGGTTCGAGACCGCTGAGACGGGTCTGGCGGGGCAGCACTTGCGACATCAGGCGGCGTCCACTAGCTGCGGAACCTCGCGTGGAACGACATCCGCAACCGCTTCGGCGATGGCGGCGATATGCGCCGGAGTCGTGCCACAGCAGCCGCCGACCAGGTTGAGCAGGCCGGCCTGGGCAAACTCGCGCAGCACCCCGGCCATGTCTTCCGGAGTTTCGTCATAACCGCCAAACGCGTTGGGCAGGCCGGCGTTCGGATGCGTGCTGACATACGTATCGGCCACCTGCGCCAGCACGTCGACGTGCGCACGGAGGTCCTTCGCGCCCAGGGCGCAGTTCAGCCCGATGGACAGCGGCTGCGCGTGTCGCAGCGAGTACCAGAACGCCTCGGCCGTCTGCCCGGACAGGGTGCGGCCGGAAGCGTCGGTGATCGTGCCGGAGATCATCACCGGCAGGCGTGCGCCGCGTGCCTCGAAGGCTTCCTCGACCGCGAACAGCGCGGCCTTGGCGTTGAGCGTGTCGAAGATGGTTTCGACCATGATCACGTCGCTGCCGCCGTCGATCAGCCCGTCGGTGGCTTCGCGGTAGGCCACGCGCAATTCGTCGAAGCTGATGGCACGGAAGCCGGGACGGTTCACGTCCGGACTCAGGGATGCGGTGCGGCTGGTCGGGCCGAGGACGCCGATGACGAAACGCGGCTTCGAGGGATCCTTTGCTTCGATCGCATCGCAGGCCGCGCGCGCGAGGCGCGCACCGGTCTCGTTGAGTTCGCGGGCGAGGTGTTCGAGGCCGTAGTCGGCGAGCGAGACGGTCGTGGAATTGAACGTGTTCGTCTCGATCAGGTCGGCGCCCGCTTCGAGGTACTGCTCGTGGATCTCCCGGATGACCTCGGGGCGCGTCAGGCTCAGCAGGTCGTTGTTGCCGCGCTGGTCGCGCGCGCAGCCGCAACCATCGCCATGGGCGTGGCCGGAGGGCGCGTGGTGGTCGTCGTAGCCGTGGACAAAGCGCGTGCCGCGATAGTCGGCTTCCTCCAGCTGGTGCTGCTGGATCATCGTGCCCATCGCGCCGTCGATCACCAGGATGCGGTCGCGCAGCTGCCGCTGCAGCGCCTCGACACGGGCGGGATGGAGCCAGGGTAGCGTGTTCATTTCAGTTCTTCTTCGTGCTCTTACGCGCTATCGGGGTGGGGTCGGCGGCCTTGCGGGCCATCAGCGCGATGACTTCGAAATGCGGAGGCCGGCGTTCACGAGTGATCGTTTCGCTACTGATGATGTCGAGACCGGCCTTGGCGACGAACTTCTGCAGTTCCTTCTCGCTGAAGCCGAGATTGACGTGGCCGAAGGCCTCGACCACCTGGCGGTGTTCGTGTTTCGCCAGGCTGGTGAGCAGCAGGCGGCCGCCCGGGCGCAGCACGCGCGCGGCTTCGGCCACGGCCTGAGCCGGATGCTCGGCGTAGGTCAGCGCGTGCATCAGCACCACCAGGTCGAACTGCGCCGCGGTGAACGGCAGGCCGTGCATGTCGCCTTCACGGACTTCGACGTTCTCCAGCTTGCGTAGGCGCTCGGATGCGGCGAGCACGACCTTGGTGCTCGAGTCGAGGCAGACGTAGCGGTTCGAATGCGGGGCCAGCAGTTCGGCCAACACGCCGTCGCCGGAGGCGATGTCGAGCACGTCGCCCGGCTGCAGCAGCGGTACGGCCGAGCGCGCCAGCGCTTCCCAGGTGCGGCCCGGCGAATAGTGGCGTTCCATGTCGCCAGCAACCGAGTCCGCCCAGTTCTGCTCGCTGGCGCGTGCGGCCAGCACGGCGGCGACGCGGTCCTTGTCCTGGCGCAGCAGCGGATCGTCGCTGCCCTCGCGCAGGGTCTGCCAGAGCGCAGCCTGGGCCGCATCGAGTGCGCCTTCGTCGAAGCGGTAGTAGGCGGACACCCCGGAGCGGCGGTCGCGCACCAGCCCGGCTTCCTTGAGCTTGGACAGATGGGTGGAAACGCGCGGCTGCGCCAGCCGTGTGATCGCCGACAACTCGGCCACGGTCATCTCTTCCCGCTCGAGCAGGGCGAGCAGGCGGACGCGCGTGGCGTCGGCGAAAACCTTGAGGCGTGTGGACCAGCCTTCGAGATCCATGCGGAATGCCTTTATCAACCTATCGCGATATAGAGATAAGTGTGGGCCGGCGCGTGCCGTGGGTCAAGCAATCGGGGTCAAAAGGTGGGGTTATTTCCCCGCGAGGGCTACAATTCGCGTCTTCGCCGAATCAGCAAAGGGTACCGACGTGGATTTCCGCTTCACCGAAGAACAGTTGATGATCCAGGACGTGGCGCGCCGCATCGCGCAGGAGAAGATCGCGCCCAGCGCCGAGCACCACGACCAGACCGGCGAGTTCCCGCTGGCGAACATCCGCACCCTCGGTGAAAACGGCCTGATGGGCATCGAAGTGCCCTCCGAATACGGCGGCGCGGGCATGGATCCGGTGTCCTACGTGCTGGCGATGATCGAGATCGCCGCGGGCGATGCCGCGCACTCGACCATCGTGTCGGTCAACAACTCGCTGTTCTGCAACGGCATCCTCAAGTTCGGCACCGAGGACCAGAAGCAGCTGTACGTGCGCGCGATCGCCGAAGGCCGCGAGATCGGCGCCTTCGCCCTGACCGAGCCGCAGTCCGGCTCGGATGCCACCGCGATGCGCTGCAAGGCCATCAAGCAGGCCGATGGCACCTACCTGATCAACGGCAAGAAGAGCTGGATCACTTCCGGTCCGGTCGCCAAGTACATCGTGCTGTTTGCGATGACCGAGCCGGACAAGGGCGCCCGCGGCATCACCGCATTCATGATCGACACCGCCAAGCCCGGCTTCCACCGTGGCAAGACCGAACCCAAGCTCGGCATCCGCGCCTCGGCCACCTGCGAGATCGAGTTCGCCGATTACGTCGCCCAGCCGGAAGACGTGCTGGGCGAGGAAGGCCACGGCTTCAAGATCGCCATGAGCGTGCTCGATGCCGGCCGTATCGGCATCGCCTCGCAGGCGATCGGCATCGCCCGCGCCGCCTACGAAAAGACCATCGAGTACGTGAAGGAGCGCAAGGCCTTCGGTGCGCCGATCGGCACCTTCCAGATGACGCAAGCCAAGATCGCCGACATGAAGTGCAAGCTCGACGCGGCCACGCTGCTGACGCTGCGCGCGGCCTGGCAGAAGGGCGAGTTCGAAAAGGGCGGTGCGCGTTTCAGCAACGAAGCCGCGATCGCCAAGCTGACCGCCTCGGAAGCGGCGATGTGGATCACCCACCAGGCGGTGCAGATCCACGGTGGCATGGGCTATTCGAAGGAAATGCCGCTGGAGCGCTACTTCCGCGACGCCAAGATCACCGAAATCTACGAAGGCACCAGCGAGATCCAGCGCCTGGTGATTGCGCGCAACGAAACCGGCTTGCGCTGAACAGGTTGACCCCGAGGGCCCGCACCAAAAGTGCGGGCCTGATTGCTTCGCCTCTCGTCTGACGTATTTGCACTAAACCCCCATCACGGACTGGACTCCCACGTTGCCATGAGCACCGCACCCAAAGCTCCTCGCAAAGCAGCCAAGACTGCCGCCACCGCCAACCTCAAGAGCGTCGCCGGCAAGACCACCACCGCCACCAAGGCCGCGCCCGCCAACGGCAGCCAGGCCGTTTCGCTCGAGCCCATCCTCGCCGCCATGCGCAAGCGCCTGCCCAAGGCGCGCCACGGCGAAGGCGAGGCGTTCATCAATTCGTTCTATCGCCGCATGAGCGAGGACGAGTTGCCGCAGCACAGCGCCGATGGCTGGGCCGCGCTGGCGGTCGACTTCCTCGACTTCGCCCGTGCACGCAAGCCGGGCACGGCGCTGGTGCGCCTGTTCAACTCGACGATCAAGAGCCACGGTTGGGAGTCCGCCCATACCGTGCTGCAGATCGCCAACGACGACATGCCGTTCCTCGTCGACACCGTGACCATGGCGCTGGCCGAGCAGGGCATCGGCGTGCACGTGCTGGGCCATCCGGTGGTGACCTTCCAGCGCGACAAGGGCGGCAAGCTCGTGGCGGTCGGCAATGGCACGCCGGAATCGCTGATGCACCTGGAGATCGACCGCCAGTCGGTCGACCAGATGCCGAAGATCAAGCAGGCGGTCGAAGCCGCCCTGGCGGACGTGCGCGCGATCGTGCGCGACTGGAGCCAGATGCGCGACTGCATGCTGCAGGTCGCGGGCGAACTGGGCTCACGCAAGTTTCCCGTCGATCCCGCGGAGCGCCACGAGTCGGAGGAGTTCCTGCGCTGGGCCGCCGACAACCATTTCACTTTCCTCGGCTATCGCGAATACGAAGTGGTGAAGCAGGACGGCGACGAAGTCCTGCGCGCCGTCGACGGCACCGGCCTGGGCCTGATGCGTGGACACGATGCGGGCAAGCCGCGTTCGGTGAAATCGCTTCCTGCGCACAGCGTCAACAAGGCTGGCGCGGATACCCTGATCCTGACCAAGACCAATGCGCGCTCGACCGTGCATCGTCCCGGCTACATGGATTACATCGGCGTGCTCGACTTCGACGCCAAGGGCAAGGCGGTGCGCGAGAAGCGCTTCGTCGGCCTCTATACCTCGAGCGCCTACAACCGCCGTCCGTGGGACATCCCGCTGGTGCGACAGCGCCACGATCTCGTGATGCAGGAATCGGGCCTCGCGCCGAACAGCCACAGCGGCAAGGCGCTGCGCCACATCCTGGAGACCCTGCCGCGCGACGAACTGTTCCAATCCACCGGACCCGAGCTGCTGCGCACCGCCACCGGCATCCTCGGCCTGCAGGAACGCGTGCGCAGCAAGCTGTTCCTGCGCCGCGACCGCTATGGCCGCTTCTTCTCGGGCCTCGTGTACATCCCGCGCGACCGCTTCAACACCGACGTGCGCCGTCGAATCGAGGCGCTGCTCAAGCAGATGCTGCACGGCGAGTTCGTCGATACCAACGTCCAGCTCAGCGAATCGCCGCTGGCGCAGTTGCACCTCGTCATCCGTCCGAAGGCGGGCGAGGTGGTGGAGGTCGACAACTCCGCGATAGAAATTGCGCTCGCCGCGATCATCCGCAACTGGCAGGACGACCTGCGCGAGAAGCTGGTCGCCACTCACGGCGAAGAGCAGGGCCTCGCTTTCGCCAACCGCTATGGCCGCGCGTTGCCGGCGGGTTATATCGAGGAGGTCGGTGCCGAAGCCGCCGCCCAGGACATCGCCAACCTCGCCGCGCTGACCGGTCCGGACGACCTGCGCCTGAACCTGCGCCGCACGCACAAGGGCGTGGGTGGCCTGCGATTCAAGTTCTATCGCCAGGGCGACGACATCCCGTTGTCGGATGCGCTGCCGATGATGGAGAACATGGGACTGCGGGTGATTTCCGAGCACCCGTACCGGCTCAATGTCTTTGGCCAGGTGTTCTACATCCAGGATTTCGAAGTCGAGACCACCGGTGCGGAGCTCGACCTCTCCAACCTCGACGTGAACTTCGAGGACGCCTTCGCCCAGATCTGGCGCGGCAATGCCGAGAATGACGGCTTCAACCGCCTGATCCTGGGCGCCAGCCTGTCGTGGCGCCAGGTCGCAATGCTGCGTGGCTACTGCAAGTACCTGCTGCAGGTCGGCGTGCCGTTCTCGCAGAGCTACGTCGAAGCCACCTTCGCGCGCTATCCGATCCTTGCACGCCTGCTGGTCGAGCTATTCGAGGCGAAGTTCGATCCCAGCACCGGCAACGAGAGCAAGGCCGAGATCAAGTCCGGCATGGAGCGCTTCGGCCAGCAGCTCGCCGCGCTCGCGGGCACCGATGCGGCCATGCTGGCAGCGGTGCACCCCGTCGTGGAAGCCCGCGCCGGCAAGCGTGACGCGCAGCTCGAAGCCACGCGCGACGCGTTCAGGGGCCTGCTGGATCGCGTGTCCAGCCTCGACGAGGACCGCATCTTCCGCAGCTTCCTCGGCGTCATCGATGCCACGCTGCGCACCAGCTATTACATCCAGTACAAGAACGGCGTGCGCGCCGATGGTGGCCCGGCCGACTACGTCAGCTTCAAGTTCGATTCCAGCAAGGTGCCGGACCTGCCCAAGCCGCGCCCGTACCGCGAGATCTTCGTCTACGGCCCGCGCGTGGAAGGCGTGCACCTGCGCTTCGGCCCGGTCGCGCGTGGCGGCCTGCGCTGGTCGGACCGCCGCGAGGACTTCCGCACGGAAGTGCTGGGCCTGGTGAAGGCGCAGATGGTGAAGAACACCGTCATCGTGCCGGTGGGCTCGAAGGGCGGCTTCTACTGCAAGCAGTCCCCCAACCCGGCCGTCGACCGCGACGCCTGGTTCAACGAGGGCGTGGCCTGCTACAAGCGCTTCATCAACGGCCTGCTCGACATTACCGACAACATCACGCCGGACGGCAAGATCGTGTATCCGGCCAATGTCGTGCGCCATGACGGGGACGATCCGTACCTCGTCGTTGCCGCGGACAAGGGCACGGCGACGTTCTCCGACATCGCCAACGGCATCGCGGCGGCGCACAAGTTCTGGCTGGACGATGCGTTCGCCTCGGGCGGTTCGGTCGGCTACGACCACAAGGGCATGGGCATCACCGCACGCGGTGGCTGGGAGTCGGTCAAGGGGCATTTCCGCGCGATGGGCCGCGACTGCCAGAAGGAAGACTTCACGGTCGTCGGCGTCGGCGACATGTCGGGCGACGTGTTCGGCAACGGCATGCTGCTGTCGAAGCACATCCGACTGCTGGCCGCGTTCGACCACCGCCACATCTTCCTCGACCCGAATCCGGACGCCGCGATCTCGTTCAAGGAACGCGACCGCATGTTCAAGCTGCCGCGTTCGTCGTGGGACGACTACGACAAGAAGCTGATCAGCAAGGGCGGCGGCGTGTACCCGCGCTCGGCCAAGTCGATCCCGGTATCGGCGGAAATCCGCGCGGCGCTGGGCATCGAGAGTGCCAATGGAGGCGGCGCCGTGACGGCGCTGAGCCCCAACGAGCTGATGAACGCCATCCTCAAGGCGCCGGTCGACCTGCTGTGGAACGGCGGCATCGGCACCTACGTCAAGGCGACCAGCGAAACCAGCCAGCAGGTCGGCGACCGCGCCAACAATGCCCTGCGCGTGGACGGCCGCGAGCTGCGCTGCAAGGTAGTGGGCGAGGGCGGCAACCTGGGCCTGACCCAGCTCGGCCGCGTCGAGGCCGCGCAGCATGGCGTGCGGCTCAACACCGACTTCATCGACAACTCCGCCGGCGTGGACACCTCGGACCACGAGGTCAACATCAAGATCCTGCTCAACGGCGAGGTGCAGAAGAAGAAGCTCACCTTCGACGCACGCAACAAGCTGCTTGCCTCGATGACGGACGAAGTCGCCCACCTCGTGCTCGCCGACAACTACCGTCAGAACCAGGCGATCAGCCTGATGGAGCGGATGAGCGTGGCGCGCATGGGTTCCAAGCGCCACTTCATCAGCACGCTGGAATCGCAGGGGCTGCTCGATCGCCAGATCGAATACCTGCCCAGCGATGCCGAACTGGTCGAACGCAAGTCGCGCGGCCAGGGCCTCACGCGTCCGGAACTGGCGATCCTGCTGTCGTACTCGAAGATCGTGCTGTTCCAGCAACTGGTCGAGTCCGACGTGCCGGAAGATCCGTACCTGTCGAAGGAGCTGGTGCGCTACTTCCCGCAGCCGCTGCAGGACAAGTACGCCAAGGCGATGGAAGGCCACCGCCTGAAGCGCGAAATCATCGCCACCGCGGTGACCAACTCGATGGTCAATCGCATGGGCGCGACGTTCACCCTGCGCATGACCGAGGACAGCGGCCGCACGCCGGGCGAAGTGGCCAAGGCGTTCTCGATCACCCGCGAAGCGCTGGATGCACGGAGTCTGTGGAAGCAGATCGACGCGCTCGATGGCAAGGTGCACGAGTCCGTGCAGATCGATGCGTTGCAGGTCATCTGGAACCTGCAGCGCTCGTTCACGCGCTGGCTGCTGTCGCGTCCGGGCGCAATTCCGGACATCGCCACGGCGGTGAGCCGCTACCACGATGGCTACAAGGACATCCGCGCCGGCGAGAACATCCTCGGCCCGGGGCAGCGCCCGGGTTACGAGGCCGCGATCCGCGACTGGAAGGCCAAGGGCCTGCCTGCGGACCTGGGTGGCCAGCTGGCCGCACTGCCGTACCTCGAGCCGTCGTGCGACATCATCGAACTGGCGCGCGAGCGCAAGATGAAGGTGGTCGAAGTCGCCAAGGTCCACTTCCGCCTTGGCGAGGCGCTCAACCTGCCGTGGCTGGTGTCGCAGATCGAGGACCTCGCCGTCGACGGCCGCTGGCACGCCGTGGCGCGTGGCGTGCTGCGCGAGGAGCTGGCGACACAGCAGCGTGCGCTGGTGCAGCAGGCCCTGGCGATGCCGGGTTCCACGCCGGATGCCAAGGTGCGCGCCTGGCTGGACCGCGACGATGCCTCGCTGCGCTTCACGCTGTCGATGCTCAACGAGCTGGCGGCGCAGAAGTCGCTCGACTATCCGACGGCCTCGGTGGCGGTGCAGCGCCTGTCGCAACTGGCGTCACGAGGGTGAGCAAACGCGCTTAGCCGATGCCCTATCGGCATCGGCTGCGTTTGCGAACGCCCGGCCATGGATGGCCGGGCAGGGCGATCCGAAGCCCGGTCTGTCTCGCCATGGATGGCATCGGCATCGTTGACGCGACGCTGACACATGCTTCCCTCGCCACCTCCCCGCGGTATCCTCCGCCCATCGCAACGGAGCCGCCGATGACCGCGACGCCACGTCTCGCTTTCCTCGCCAGTCCAGCCGAAGAGGCGCAACGCGCGCTCGCGCAGATGACCGCACGCTACGGCGAGCACGCGCCCGAGGATGCCGACGTACTGGTGGCTCTCGGTGGCGACGGCTTCATGCTGCAGACATTGCATCGCCACGCCGGGCTGTCGAAGCCGGTATACGGGATGAAGCTGGGCACGGTCGGTTTCATGATGAACCACCAGCGCAGCGAGGATCTGATCGGGCGCATCCACGCCGCCGAACCCGCCGTGTTGCGGCCCTTGGAAATGGTGGCCCAGACCGAGTCCGGGGCGACCGTCGGCTCGCTGGCCTACAACGAAGTCTCGTTGCTGCGGCAGACCCGCCAGGCCGCGCACCTGTCGATCGATCTCAACGGCCAGACCCGCCTGGATGAACTGATCTGCGATGGCGTGCTGGTTGCCACGCCCGCGGGCAGCACCGCCTACAACTTCTCCGCGCACGGCCCGATCCTGCCGCTGGGCGCGAACGTGATCGCGCTGACGCCGATCGCCGCCTTCCGCCCGCGCCGCTGGCGGGGCGCCGTGCTCAAGGCGGATACCGAGGTGCGCTTCCGCGTGCTCGACCCGTTCAAGCGCCCGGTCAGCGCTACGGCCGATTCGCATGAAGTCCGCGACGTCGTCGAAGTCACCATCCGCGAGTCCCGCGATCGCACGGTCACGCTGCTGTTCGATCCCGAGCACAACCTCGAGGAACGGATCCTCGCCGAGCAGTTCACCAGCGGGTGAGCTTGGGCTGGCGGGCCGGTCTTGCCATAGTTCCAAGGCCAGCGGCGCCACCGCCGACCGCGGACGCGGCCCTGATCCTGATGGCGGTTTGGTTGCAGTCGCGGGTCAGTCGCAACCCGCGCGACCGGGATCAGGGCAGAATAGGCGCATGCCCGACCGTGACGCCGATCCGCTGATTGTCGCGATCTCCTCGCGCACCCTGTTCGACATGGAGGACAGCCATGCGCTCTTCGAGCGCGAGGGCATTGCCGCCTATGCCGACTTCCAGCGTGCGCACGAGGACGACATCCTCGAGCCGGGCATCGCCTTCCCGCTGGTGCGCAAGCTGCTGGCACTGAACGAGGGCGCGCCGCCCGAGGCGCCGCGCGTCGAGGTGATCCTGATCTCGCGCAATTCCGCCGATACCGGGCTGCGCATCTTCAACTCGATCGCGCACCACGGCCTGGCGATCAAGCGCGCCGCCTTCAGCAATGGCGCCGCACCGTATCCCTATATCCGTCCGTTCGGAGCGGACCTGTTCCTGTCCACGCATGCGCAGGATGTGCGCAGTGCGCTGGCGGCAGGGATCGCGGCGGCCACGCTGCTGCCGGCGAAAGCTCCACTGCAACGCCATGACCAGTTGCGTATCGCCTTCGACGGCGATGCGGTGATCTTCGACGACGAGGGCGAGCGTGTGTCGCGCGAGGGCGGGCTCGCGGCCTTCACCGCGCACGAGCGTGCCCATGCCGGCGAGCCGCTGTCGGGCGGGCCGTTCCGCGGCTTCCTCGATGCCTTGCATCGGTTGCAGGCGGCGTTTCCCGCGGGCCAGGCCGCGCCGATCCGCACCGCCCTGGTGACGGCACGATCGGTACCGGCCCACGAGCGCGTCATCCGCACGCTGCGCGAGTGGGGAATCCGCCTGGACGAGGCGCTATTTCTCGGCGGCCGCTCGAAGGGGCCGTTCCTGGAGGCGTTCGGTGCCGACATCTTCTTCGACGACTCCGAGCACAACATCGTGTCCGCACGCGACCACGTCGCCGCCGGCCACGTGCCGCATGGCGTAGCGAACAAGCCGTGAAGCGCCGGCGCCGCAGCCGCAGCGTCACCCTCCGACGAATCGCACCGCCGCATCACCCTCCGACGAATCGCAGCGGCACCGCCGCCGCATCACGTCCTTCCAGGTGCACGCTGACGCGCTCCCCCTGGCGTTGGAACACCACATCCACGCGCCGGTTGTCCACGGCAACACGCCGCACTGCCACGTAGTCGATTCCCGTTGGCAACATCGGGCGCTCGACCCGGATCTCCCCGCGCCAGCCATCGATCTCCAGGCCGAGGCAGGCCTGCAGCAGCATGAAGGCCGAGCCCGCGGCCCATGCCTGCGGCAGGCAGGCCACCGGGTAGGCGACGGGGGTGGAACCCTGCGCGCGTGGAAAACCACAGAACAGTTCCGGCAGGCGCAGGTCGAAGTGCACCGCGGCTTCGAACATTCCCCGCAGCAGCCGCACGGCCGCGGCGCGATCGCCATAGCGCGCGATGCCAGCGGCACACAGCGCGGTGTCGTGCGGCCAGACCGAGCCGTTGTGGTACGACATCGGGTTGTATCGCGCTTCGCCCGACGCGAGCGTGCGCAGTCCCCAACCGGTGTGGAATGCGGGCGTCAGCAGGTTTGCCGCGACCGATGCCGCGCGCTCGGGTTCCGGCAGGCCGGCGAACAGCAGATGGCCGGGATTGCTCGCACGCACGCGGCAAAGCTCGCCCTCGCCATCGACGGCGATGCCGTAGAAGCCGAACTCGCTCATCCAGAAACGGTTCTCCACCGCTTCGCGAATGCGCTCTGCGCGCTCCTGCCAGTGCATGGCGACATCGACGTCGTTGCGGCGTTTCGCCAGGATCGCCATCGCGCGGAACGCGGCATAGGCGTAGCCCTGGACTTCGACCAGCGCGATAGGACCCGGTGGAAAGCGGCCATCGGCATGGAAGACGGAATCCTCGCTGTCTTTCCAGCCCTGGTTGGAGAGCCCGGTGTCCGAGCCACGCGCGTAGTCGAGGAACCCGTCGCGGTTGGCATCGCACACCCGTTCTATCCATTCCGTTGCCGCGCGCAGCGCAGGCCACAGGCGTTCGATGAAAGCCAGGTCGCCCGTGCGTTCCGCGAACGCGCCGGCAAGCGTGACGAACAGTGGTGTCGTATCGACGCCTCCGTAATAGCGGCCGAATGGCAGCTCGCGCGTCGCCGCCATTTCGCCCTTGCGCGTCTCGTGCATGATCTTGCCGGGGGCCGCATCGAGGAACGCCGATTCTTCCTGGGCCTGGTGGTGCGCGAGGAAGGCGAGCACACCGCGTGCGATGCCGGGATCGAGCCATAGCGTCTGCAGTGCCGTGATCACCGCATCGCGGCCGAAGGGCGTCGAGAACCAGGGGATGCCCGCGTAGGGATACGGACCTGTTTCAAGTTCGCTGGTCAACAAGGCCAGGTCGGCGCGCGACTTGTCCATCCAGGCATCGAAGAGCGGTCCGCCGCTGTGGACCTGGCTGCCGCGGCGCTGGCGGGTGCGCATGGCCACGCGCGCGTGCACCGCTCCGTTACGGAAGTGCTTGGACGACGGGGGTGCAGCCGCGGCAATGCCGCATTCGAGATGCACCTCCTCGCGAGCGCCGGGTCCGAGCTCCAGCAGGAACTCCGCCATCTCCTCGGACAACAGCGAAGGTTGCCTCGAGAACGACAGCACCGATGACCGCCAGGCCTGGTCCAATCCCTGGTAGCGGAAGAGCACGGCGTCGGGGGTAGGTTCGACCGCGCACAGCTCCCCGCGCGCCGCACGCACGCTTCCGCGCACTTCGAACATGTCGCGGAAATCGGCAGCGAACCAGAGCCGCAGTGGCAGCCGGACGACGTCCTGGCCATAGTTCACGCAGGCGATGCGTTCGTACAGGCGGTCGCCGCGCAGGAAGCGTTCCCGCTGCAGGTGGATCACACCCTGCGCCGCGGGACTGCCGCCGAGCGGTGGCAGGGGGCGGTTCGTGAGATGGGCCACGAACATGACGTTGTCGCGGCTCACCGTGGCGCTCAACAGCGCGGGCTGCGACTCGCCCAGGCGCAGGCTGAAGCGCGAGAGCAGCCGCGTGTCGTTGTGGAAGAAGCCATCGCTGCCGCCCTCGATATCGCCGGCCGCGTTCGCCACGATGAAGCAGTCGCCGTCCTTCAGGACGTACGAGAGAGCGCTGCTCGCAATGGGTTCCATGCTCAGGCCGTGCGCACGCGCTCGGCATCGCCGCTGTGGAGCAGCTGGCGATAGAGCGACACGTAGTTGTTCGCCATGACCTCGGCGGAGAAACGGCGCTCGAATACGTGGCGGATTCGCCGCCTGTCAAACCCGGCGACATCGGCGACGGCCGCAACGGCGGCATCTTCGGTGTCGACGATGCGGCCGGTGACACCGTCCTCGATCACTTCAGGCACGGCACCACAGGGCCACGCGACCACCGGCGTCCCACAGGCCATGGCTTCGATCATCACCAGCCCGAACGGCTCGGGCCAATCGATCGGGAACAGCAATGCCAGCGCGTTGCCGAGGAAGGCGCCCTTGTCGGCGTCATTGATTTCACCGATGTATTCGATCAATGGATCATCGAGCAGCGGCCGGATCTCATTGGCGAAGTAGTTGCGGTCGGCAGGGTCGACCTTGGCAGCCAATTTCAACGGAATGCCAACGCGCTTGGCAATCGCGATCGCGCGGTCCGGGCGTTTCTCCGGTGATATTCGACCGAGGAATGCCAGGTATCCTTCGGGCCTTGCCGAGAACGGCAGCAGCGACGCCGGTATGCCGTGTTGCACCGTGCCGAGCCAGCGCGCGAAGCGCAGCGGCCTGCGCTGGTGGTCGGAGATGGATACCAGCGGAAACATGGGCCAGCACCAGTACGCGTTGGGCAGGTCCTTGAGGTCGAGGCGGCCGTGCAAGGTGGTGACGGTGCGATCGGCCATGTCCTCGAACATCGGGAAATGGATCAGGTCGACGTGGAAGTGCAGCACGTCGAAGCAGTGCGCACGGCGACGCACTTCGTGCAGCATCGCCAGGTGCGCCGCGAGATCGGATTTCAATGGCGCCGGATCGAGCCGGATCGCCTGGTCGCGAACGGGTACCAGCGTTGCACGTGTTTCCGCTTCCGCGCTCGCGAACAACGTGACGTCGTGGCCGAGATCCGAAAGCGCATCCGAAAGATAGGCGACGATGCGTTCGGTGCCACCGTACAGCCTTGGCGGAACAGCCTCATACAGGGGGGCAATCTGGGCGATCTTCATGGGGGAGCTACAGGGTCAATGCAGACCCGATCGTGCCTCCTGCGACGTGGATGCAGTGTGTCGACGGCAGAAGATGAATATGCATTCCGCGCGTGCGAAGCAGCGCACGGACTTGGCAGTGTCGAGCATGGATGCGCCTGATGGCGCCCCCCGGAGAGCGATGGCCGTCGCCGGAAAATGCACCAGCGACGATTACGGGGATGTAAAAATCAGCTGCCGTCCGTCGGCGTTGCCTCGATGGCCAAGGGAAGTATGACCTCTGTTACTCTCCAGGAGAACCCGCGTCGCGCGAGCACGAACACCACGGGAGCGCCGTCGGCATTTTTCACCGTGGCGGTGAAGCGGGAAGGCGATTCGAACGCGTAGCGTGCGCCTTCCAGCGGATCGCGTGGTGCGGTGCTCGCATGGGAGTCCGCGTCCCTGCGCTGGCCGCTCAACCGGTAGTACCAGAAGTTGCGGCCTTCCATGACTGCGGCGAGGCCCGCAGGTGTCGCCAGCGCATCGACGATGCCGTCCGTTGCGCCACTCGCCAACTGCAATGCCACGGCGCCGAACAGGTTGGCCTGCATGTCCGGTCCGGCCCGGCGCACGACGTAATCGTCGACCTGCTGCCTGAGGCTGGCGCGCAGTGCGGGGAAATCCACGTATTGCGACAGCTTGGCGGCGTTCTGTTCCTGTATCGCGCCGCGGATGGCGTGGATGGTGAGGAAGGGGCCTGCGGCGATCCAGCCCGCGATGGCCAGGAAGATGACGACGACCAGGATCAGCCACTTCTTCATGCGCGGACTCCACGGTGCATGCATCCAGCATACCGCGCCAGTAAAGCGGGGATGTGCCGCAGGGTCAGAATTCCAGGTCGAGCGCGGCGCAGAGGTAATCGACGAAGGGTGCGAGGCCGGCCAGGTCGGTTTCGATCGTCTTGCGCAGGCGCGGCCCGGTCATGGTGGCGTCGTCGATGGCGCGGAACGCGGCGAAATTTTTCCGGCGCAGATCGTCGGCGAACTCGAAGTCCTGTGGGAAGCCGCGCGGCATGCGCGTCAGCATCTCGTCGTCATCGAGGTCGAACCGCCGGCGGAAGCTGGCGCCGTGCGCGGCTGCCTTCCAACTGCCCGGGTTGTCGATGATGAAATGCCGGATACGGCGCAGTGTTTCCGGCTGTGGATGCCACACGCCAGCGGCGACGAAGCAGTTTCCCGGCTGCAAGTGCAGGTAGAACGCAGGCGCCTCCACCTGCTTGTTGCGCGCGTGGAACAGGCGCGCGCCCTGCCAGTTCTTGTATGGCGTCTTGTCGTTGGCAAAACGCGTGTCGCGGTGGATGCGGAACAGCGAGCCGCCGTTGCCCTTGGGCTCGGAACGGTAATGCTCGCTGACCTGTGCCAGTGCGGGTTGCAGGTCGGTGAGCAGGCTCAGGAACGGCCCGCGCACGTGGGCCTCGTAGTCCGCCTTGTGCGCCAGGAACCATGCACGCTCATTGTTGCGGGCAAGGCCGCGCAGGAACTTGAAGCTGGCGTCGGAGAAGTAGGTGGCCATGGAAGGATTTTACGGAACGCCGGCGGCCAGCTGTCAGGCGAGGCTTGCCTCGATCTCCAGACCCCAGGTGTCCAGCTGGTCCAGCAGCACCTGCTTGGCGCCGTCGCCGGCGTTTGCCGTCCGCAACGCCGTGATTTCGGCGCGGAAGGATTCGAAGCTGTATTCGGACAAGCCGCCTTCATCACGCAGGCGCCGGCGGCGGTAGTCGTTCCATTGCGCCCGTTCATCCGTCGACAGCGTGTCCGGCCAGTTGCGGGCGCGATAGCGGAACAGGAGCTCCGGGAGGCGCGCATCGCGGAAACCGAACGCCTTCATGCCCAGTGCCTGGGGCGGGGTCGCGCGTACTTCGGTGAACGCACGCTTGTCGCCGTCGCCCATGAAGCCGTCATAGAGCGAGGCATCGACATCGGAGGGGATGCGGTCGCGCTCCCTGGAAAATACCTGGCGGACTTTCTCGGCCAGCGCAGGACCCGCCGAGCGCAGCATCGCAGTGCGCTGGGCGACTTCGGCGCTATCGATCCGCAGGCGCACGAAGTCGGCAGGGCGCAGGTGGTCCCATGCGACGAGCGCCGGGCAGCGGTTGAGATGGATTTCCTTGAGCGCGATGCGTGCCTCGCCTTCGGGCAGGTCGGCCGCGGGTGTGTACAGACGATCGGCGATTTCCTGCGGCGACAGACGGAGCAGGGCCGACGGGTCCTGTGCCAGGTCGAACACGATCACCCGGTTGTCGATGCGCGGATGCCGGGCCAGCGGCGCGACCGGTGCGGCGCACAGGCGGCTGGCGGGGAAGCGCTGTGAGACATGCAGCACGGGCGTCATCGAGGCAACATCGATCAGGCTCGCGGCGAAACGCTTGTCGCGCAGTTTCAGCGCGTATTCCCACAGTCGGGGTTGCGCCTGCTTGAACCTGCGTGCGAGCCCGATCAGCGCGCGCACATCCGACAACGCTTCGTGGGCGTCGCCCAGGCGAACGCCGTTGGCTTCCGCCAGGTGCTCGAGCTTGAAGGAGGTCGTGCCGTCCTCGCGCTGCGGCCAGACCAGGCCCTCGGGTCGCAGTGCGTGGGCCAGGCGCAGCACGTCCAGCAGGTCCCAGCGGCAATTGCCGCTCCGCCATTCGCGCTCGTAAGCGTCGTAGAAATTGCGGAACAGGCCGTGGCGCACGAATTCGTCGTCGAAGCGCAACGAGTTGTAGCCCAGGGTGCAGGTCTCGGGGCGCGCCATTTCATCGAAGATCAGGGCGAATGCCTGCGCTTCGTTCATTCCCTCGCGCAGTGCCGCCTGTGGCGCGATACCCGTGATCAGCGTGGCGACCGGCGAAGGCAGCAGGTCGTCCGCGGGCCTGACGAAGATGTTGACCGGCTCTTCTGTTTCGTTGAGGTCGGCATCGGTGCGGATCGCCGCGAACTGCGCGATGCGGCTGGTACGCGGGTCCGCGCCGAAGGTCTCGAGGTCGTAGAACAGGAAGCTGGCAGGCATGGGCGACGCTATAGCGCGGGCCGGTCTCAGGAGCTGAGAACGGCGCGACAGGAAGAGGGGCGGCTAACCGTGGAAGTCAGGCTTCCACCGGCAAGGGCTTCAGGCGCTCGCGGACGACGGCATCGACCGCGTCCCAGTCCAGCGTGTCCAGCGACGCATGGCCCCGCGTCAGCTCCACCAGCAGCTCGCGCTGCAGCTGCCCGCGCTCGAACGCCACGGCGTACGGCAGGCGACGGAATGTCACCATCGCGTAGCGCGGCACGAAACGGTCGGGGTGGCGTTCGGCCAGGCTCCGCTCGAGCGCGCGTTGCAGCAGGTAATCCTCGTCGTCGACGCGGTCGCGCATCTCCAGGTAGTTCTCCAGCGCCATCTGCTGGATTGCGCGCGCGTTCGGCAGGCGCTCCTCCTGGAAGGCGGCGAACGCCGCGGCGCGATCCGCATTGCGCTCCAGGTGGTTCGCCAGCGCCACGCAGTCCTCGAAAGCGCAGTTCATGCCCTGGCCATGGAACGGCACCATGGCGTGCGCGGCATCCCCGAGCAGCACGGCGCGATCGTCGATCCGCCAGTTGTCCAGGTACAGCGTAGCCAGCAGGCCGGCGGGGTTCTGTTCGAAGTCGCGTTGCAGATTCGGAATCAGCGGTACCGCGTCGGCGAAGTCGCGTTCGAACAGCGACTGCGCATCCGTGCCATTCCTTACCGTCGCGAAGCTGGGATCGCCTTCGTTCGGCAGGAACAGGGTGACGGTGAAGGTGTGTTCGTCGTTCGGCAATGCGATGCACATGTAACGGCCGCGCGGCCAGATATGCAGGGCGTTGGGCTCGATGCTGAAACCGCCTTCGGGCGACGGCGGGATTTCCAGTTCCTTGTACGAATGGCCGAGGAATTCGGTGCGCTCACCCAGGTCGGCCACGTTCATCATCGCGGCGCGCAGGGCAGACCCGGCGCCGTCGGCGCCGACCAGCGAATCGAAGGCCGTTTCGTGCAGGCTGCCGTCGCGGTCGTCCCTGAAGCGTGCGGTGCGGCTGTCGAAGTCGACGCCTGCCAGTCCGCGCTGGAAGTGCAGCGTGGCCCCGGCGTCCTCGGCGAGGTCGAGCAGGATCAGGTTGAGCTCGCCGCGATGCACCGACCAGATGACTTCGCTGTCGTCCTTGCCGTAGCGCTGCAGGTCGGTGCGGCCATCGAGGAAATGCACCATGCGGCCGCGCATCATCACCGCCTGCGCCATCACTTCGTCATCGCCACCGGCCATGCGCAGTGCATGGCGGCCGCGTTCGGCCAGGGCCAGGTTGATCGAACGGCCGCCGCCATAGCCCTGCACGCGCGGATCGGCGCGCTTTTCGTAGACATCCACCTTCCAGCCGCGCTGCGCGAGCAGGGTGGCCAGCAGCGCGCCGGCGAGGCCGGCGCCGACGATCGTGATGCGACGCTCAGCCATGACGCCAGTTCTCCACGGCCTGCGCGAAGCGAAGCACGTCGTTGTGGGTGTTGTAGAGCGGGGCGGGGGAGATGCGGATCACGTCGGGTTCGCGCCAGTCGCCCAGCACGCCGTTGGTTTGCAGGTATTCGAACAGGGCGCGGCCAGCGTTTCTACCCGTCATGCCCCGGCCACCGATGACGCGCAGCGAAAGCTGGCAGCCGCGCTGCAGCGGGTCCGCCGGCGTGACGATCTGCAGCGTATCGCCCAGGCGCGCGTTGATCAGTGTTTCGAGGTAGCCGGTCAAGCGCCGCGAACGCTCGCACAATGCCTGCATGCCGACCCGGTCATACAGTTCAAGCGACGCGCGCAACGGTGCCAGTCCGAGGATCGGCGGATTGCTGAGCTGCCAGCCATCCGCACCCGCAGTCGGGACGAACTGTGGCCCCATGCGGAAACGCGTGCTGACGTCGTGGCCCCACCAGCCGGCGAAGCGCGGCTTGTCGGTACTGGCATGGCGCGCGTGCACGAAACAGCCGCCCACGGCACCCGGACCGGAGTTCATGTACTTGTAGTGGCACCACACGGCGAAGTCGGCATCGCTGGCATGCAGCTCGAGCTGCAGGTTGCCGACGCCATGGGCCAGGTCGAAGCCGCACATCGTGCCCTGCGCATGCGCGAGGCGCGAGATTTCCTTCAGGTCGAACGCCTGCCCGGTGCGGTACTGCACGCCCGGCCACAGCACCAGCGCGAGGCGATGGCCGTGCTCGGCGATGGCGCGCGCGATCGCGGCCATCGAGATGGTGCCGTTGGGTTCGTCGGCTTCCAGTTCGATCAGGTCGGTCTCGGGATTGAAGCCGTGGAACAGCACCTGCGATGCGACGGCGTGGCGATCGGAGGGGAACGCCCCGGCTTCGATCAGGATGGCCGGGCGCTCGCGCGTCGGGCGGTAGAAACTGACCATCATCAGGTGCAGGTTCACCGTCAGCGTGTTCATCGCCACGACTTCCGACGGCAGGGCGCCGACGACGCGCGCCAGCGGCTCGCGCACCAGTTCGTGGTACGGCATCCACTGCGCGTTGCCGGTGAAGTGGCCCTCGACGGCTTCCATCGCCCACTTGTCCAGCACTTCCTCGACGTGGGCACGCGCGCCGCGCGGCTGCAGGCCGAGGGAGTTGCCGCAGAAGTAGGCCTGGTCGTGGCCTTCGTGTTTCGGGATCAGGAACTCGTCGCGCAGGCCGCGCAGCGGATCGGCGGCGTCGAGTGCGTCGGCGTGGGCAAGGGAATACAAGTCGGTCATCAGGGGCTCGTGCGTGTCCGCACTGGTTCGTTCGAAGCGAAGCGACGCTTCATTCAGGGCGTGACGTCGAAGCGGGCCTTGGACAGGCCCAGCCATTCCAGCGCCGTGCCGTGGTAGAGGCGTGCCTGCTCGGCCTGGCCCAGTTGCAGGGCTTCGATGCCCGCGCCCGGCGTCTGCTCGCCAAGCGGGAACGGGTAATCGGTGCCCAGCATGACCCGCGAAACGTCGCAGGTATCGAGCAGGTAGCGCAGCGCGCGGGGATCGGCGACCCAGGAATCGAAGTAGAAACGCTCGAGGTACTCGCGCGGATTGCGCGGGTTGTCGGTCGCGACCAGGTCGGGGCGCATGTTGAATCCGTGCTCGATCCGGCCAATGGTGTACGGGAAGCTGCCGCCGCCATGCGCCAGGCAGATCTTGAGCTTCGGCAGGCGCTCCATCACTCCGCCGAACACCAGGCAGCACGCCGCGCGCGACTGCTCAGCCGGCATGCCCACCAGCCAGGGCAGCCAGTATTTCGGCATGGACGGCGTGCCCATCATGTCCCATGGGTGTACGAGGATCGCGGCGCCCAGTTCGCTCGCCGCCTCGAAGAACTCGAACAGCTCCGGCGCGTCCAGGTTCCAGTCGTTGATGTGCGAACCGATCTGGACGCCCTGCAGGCCGAGCTGGTCCATGCAGCGTTCCAGCTCCTGCACGGCCAGTCGCGGCGACTGCAGCGGCACCGTGCCAATGCCTGCGTAGTGGCGCGGGTAACTGCGGCAGGTGTCGGCCATGTGTTCGTTGAGGGACTGGTGCAGTTCGAGCGCGTGCTGCGGCTTCGCCCAGTAGCTGAACATCACCGGCACCGTGCTGATCACCTGCACCTGCACCCCGAAACGGGCGTAGTCGTCGATGCGCTCCTGCGCGTCCCAGGTCTTGGACCAGATCTCGCGGAAGAACTTGCCGTCCTTGTAGATGCGATGGCGGCCGTCGTCGGTGTGGTGGATGACCGGAAAACGGTCGTCGCCGTACTTGCGCGCGAGGTCGGGCCAGTCGCGCGGCAGGTAGTGGGCGTGGGTGTCGATCTTCAGCATCTGCTTTCTACTCAGACCCAAACGCAATTACTTGGGTTGTTTGCCATTGTCGACCGCGGGCGCGGCTTAAGCCTAATCGGTGTTTTGTTGCTGCCGTGGGCCGGTGCGCGGCATCAGGTATCCGCCATTACGTATTTCGACGGCGCCGGATTCAGGTGTCCGCAGCTGCGGCAGGTCCGGTGTTCGCGCGAGGAGTAGAAATGGTCGAATACCGCGGGGAAATCGGTTTCGATGTTCTTCAGCGGGAAGAACTCTTCGTACAGCTTTTCGTTGCACTGCTCGCAGAACCACTGCAGTCCATCCAGCTCGTGCGGCAGGCGCTTGCGTTCGATGACCAGTCCGATCGAGTCCGGCATGCGCTGCGGCGAATGGGGAACGCGCGGCGGCAGGAGGAAAGTTTCGCCTGCCTTGATCGGGATGTCGCGCACGGCACCATCTTCCTGGATGCGCAGCACCATCTCGCCTTCGAGCTGGTAGAACCATTCCGGGCCTTCGTCCCAGTGGTAGTCGGTGCGCTGGTTCGGACCGCCCACCACCATCACGATGAAGTCGCCGTCGTAGATGCACTTGTTGCCGACCGGCGGCTTGAGCAGGTGGCGGTGTTCCTCGATCCAGGCTTGCAGGTTCAACGGGGCGGGCAGCATGGGCTTAATCCTGGCTGTTGTCGGCACGAACCACGGCGGTGCACTTCAGTTCGATCGCGATCGGCGTCGGCAGCGCGGTGATGCCCAGCGTCGTGCGGCAGGGCGCGGTGTCGATGTCGGGGAAATGCGCGGCCCACACCGTGTTGTAGGCCTTGAAGTCGCGTGCCATGTCGGTGAGATAGACGGTCACGTCGACCAGGTCCTCCCAGCGGGCACCACTGGCTTCGAGCACAGCGCGTACGTTGGCGAACACGGCTTGGGTCTGTGCCGTGATGTCGTAGCTGCGCACGCGGCCGTCGGCAAAATATTCATTGCCGGGAATCGCATTCGTGGCCGGATCGCGCGGGCCGATGCCGGACAGGAATAGCAGGTCGCCCACACGGCGCGCGTGCGGGTAGGTGCCGACGGGCTTGGGCGCTGCGCTGGCCCGGATGACATCGCTCATTCGTCTTCTCCGCGCTTTCCGCTCAGCCGTTTCAGCGCGGTGTCGTACGCGCCGGCGAGTTCCTCCGGCGCGGATACGTCCATGCCCATGTTGCGCACGCGGCCGTCGAGCAGGCTGTACACCCAGCCGTGCACGGACAACGTCTGCCCGCGCGCCCAGGCATCCTGCACGATCGTGGACTGGCAGACGTTGACTACCTGCTCGATCGCGTTCAGTTCGCACAGGCGGGCATGCTTCATCGAATCGGTTTCGACTTCGTCCAGCAGGACCATGTGTTTCTGCGCGACATCACCCACGTGCCGCAGCCAGTTGTCGGCGAGCCCGACGCGCCTGCCGGTCAGGCTGGCATGCACGCCGCTGCAGCCGTAGTGGCCGACCACGAGGATGTGCTCGACCTTGAGCAGGTCGACGGCGAACTGGATCACCGACAGGCAGTTGAGGTCGGCGTGCACCACGACATTGGCGATGTTGCGGTGGACGAACACCTCGCCCGGCGCCAGCCCGAGGATCTGGTTGGCGGGTACGCGGGAATCAGAGCAGCCGATCCACAGGTACTTCGGCGCCTGCTGCTGCGAAAGGCGCTTGAAGAACGCGGGATCTTCGCGGCGCACGCTGTCGGCCCACTCGCGGTTGTTGCGCAGCAGTTCATCGAGTGTCGTCATCGCCGCGAGGCTCCGGTGGTTGCGGGCGCAAGGGCAATGCCCACGTTCTTGGGTTCGGTGAAGAAACGCATGGCTTCCATGCCGCCTTCGCGACCGAGTCCGGAAGCGCCGGTGCCACCGAAGGGTGTGCGCAGGTCGCGCATCAGCCAGGTGTTGATCCACACCATGCCGATGCGCAGCTGCGCGGCGACGCCATGGGCGCGACCCAGGTCACGCGTCCAAACCGAGGCCGCAAGGCCGTAATCGCCGGCATTGGCCAGCTGTACGGCTTCGTCGTCGTTGTCGAAGGGCTGCAATGTCACGACCGGGCCAAAGATTTCCTCGCGGTTGCTGGCGCAATCCGGGCCCAGGTTCTCGATCACTGTTGGTGCCACGAACCAGCCCGGGCGATCCAGCGCGCTGCCACCGCAAAGCACATGGCCGCCTTCGTCGCGCGCGCGTGCCAGGGCGGCGATGACCTTGTCGAAATGGGCCTGCGACACCAGTGGCCCGAGGTTGTTGTCCTCGTCGATCGGGTCGCCGACACGCAGGGACACGGCGCGTTCGACCAGCGCATCGCGGAATTCGTTGTAGATGCGGCGCTCGACCAGCATGCGCGAGCCGCACAGGCAGATCTGGCCGCTGTTCTGGAAGGCGGAACGCACGATCGTGTCGAGCTGCGCGCGCCAGTCGCTGTCGGCGAACACCAGGGTCGGGTTCTTGCCGCCGAGCTCCAGCGATACCTTCTTGAGCAACGGCGCAGCCATCGTGGCGATGCGCTTGCCGACGGCAGTGCTGCCGGTGAAGGAGATCGCCTTCACGCCGGGATGCGTCACCAGGGGTTCGCCCACTTCCGGCCCCAGCCCGTGCACGATGTTGAGCACGCCTGCCGGAAATCCGATCTCGGCCGCCAGTTCGCCCAGCATCGTCGCTGTCACCGGCGTGACTTCTGACGGTTTGGCGACCACGCTGTTACCCGCGGCCAACGCCGGCGCGATCTTCCAGGTGAACAGGTATAGCGGCAGGTTCCAGGGAGAGATCGTGGCGACGACGCCCAATGGCGAACGCAGCGTGTAGTTCAGCCCGGCCTGGCCATGGTGCGACTCGCTGGCGAACTGCGTGGCGGCGTGGGCAAAAAAACGGAGGTTGGAGATGGCGCGGGGGATTTCGACTTCGCGCGCCAGGCGGATCGGCTTGCCGCCATCGCGCGATTCGGCGTGGGCAAAATCCTCCAGCCTGGCTTCAAGCGCGTCGGCGAGCTTTTCCAGCCAGCGCGCGCGGTCCGTGGTGGGCAATGCCGACCACGCAGGAAACGCGGCCTGCGCCGCGCCGATCGCGGTTTCCACGTCGCCGGCGGTGCCGCGGGCGACTTCCGCAAAGGGTTTCGCCGTGGCCGGATCGAATACTTCCAGCCAGCGGCCATCGGCCGCTTCGTGCGATTTACCGCCAATCCAGTGAGTCAGACGCATCCGCCAAGCTTAACCGGCCGGGCGTATCGACGGCACCCCACTCAACGCGGGGGGATGGCCTGGGGTTCGTGGTATTCGATGCCGATTCGCACGCCATCGATGCGGGCCACGCGGGCGGGGACGATCACCGCGCTGGTTTCCGTGTCCTGGTAGAAGAACAGGCGGACGACTTCGTCCTCCCGCAGTTCGCAGCCGTCCGGGCGGAAAACGCCGCAGCCGCCCTCGGACAGATCCAGCAGTTGCGCGAACCAGGCCGACTCGCCGCGCACGATCATCACGCGTGAGGCGTAGGGCACGCGGTCGCCGTCACGGCGTTCGCTCGGGGCTATGGCGTTCATGGGAGGTCCGGTCAGAGCGAGCGGGTACGTCCGCCATCGACCGGCAGGTTGACGCCGGTGATGTAGGACGCCGAAGGCGAACACAGGAAGGCGATGGCCGCCGCGGTTTCCTCGGGCCTGGCGAAGCGGCCCATGGGGATCTCCGCGGCCATCTTCGCGTAGACCGCGTCGCGGTCCTGGCTGGTCTTGGCCATCGTGGATTCGATGATCTGCTCGATGCGCGGCGTTTCGGTCGAACCCGGCAGCACATTGTTGACGGTGATGCCCTTTGCCGCGACTTCCGTGGCGAGGGTCTTGGCCCAGCTCGCCACGGCCCAGCGCGTGGTGTTGGAGACGCCCAGGCCGCGCAGGGGTTCTTTCACGGACGTGGAGATGACGTTGACGATGCGGCCGTAGCCGTCGCGTTCCATGCCGGGGAGTACGGACTCGGCGAGCACGTGGTTGGCGAGCAGATGTTGGCGATAGGCCGCTTCGAAGGCGGCGATTTCCGCGCCGCGGACGGTGCCCGGCGGCGGGCCACCGCTGTTGTTGACGAGGATGTGCACGGGCTTGCCGGCGCACAGCGCTTCGACCTGTGCGCGCAGGCGCTCGAGATCGGCGGTATCGGCGGTGATCCAGCCATGGGCCTGCGATGCGCGCGGACGCGGCAACTGCGCGGCGACCTGCTCCAGTACGTCGGCGCGACGAGCGAGCAGGGTGACGTCGGCACCGAGTTCGGCCAGGGCCTTCGCCGTGGCCAGGCCGATGCCCTGGCTGGCGCCGCAGACGAGTGCGTGCTTGCCGTTGAGGTTGAGATCCATGGCTTCAGGTTTCCAGTGGGGTGCGGGCGCGCATCAGCGCGGCGATGTCGCGGCTGTCGTCGCGTTGCTGCGTTTCGAGCTGTTCGGCAACCGCGAGGCGGTTGGCGACCGGGTGGTTCTGGTTGAGCTTGAACTTCAGCGAAGCGGTGTCGACGTGGAAGCGGAAGCCGATGATGCCCCGCAGCTGACTGCGGTGGTCGTCGCGTTCGTACTCGAAGCGCCAGTCGCGGCCGACCCGGGCCTCGTGCTGGTGGCTGAGATCGTCGACCAGCGCGGCCAGCGAGGCCTCGTCGTCGAAGGTCTCCAACGTTCCGGTCAGGTGCGCGACGGCGTAGTTCCAGGTCGGTACGCGCGCCTCCTCTTCCTTGTCGGGATACCACGACGGCGATACGTAAGCGTGCGGGCCATGCACCACCATGGTGGCGGGACCGGCGTGCCGCGCCTGCGGATTCGGACGTGCCCAGTGGCCGCGCAGCCGGACCGAGTCGCCATCGCGGTGATAAAGCACCGGCAAGTGGTTCACCGTGGGCACGCCATCGCGCACGGTAATCAGGGTGATGAAGTTGTCGCGTTCGATCAGCGCATCGAGTGCCGCCAGATCGGTTTCGACGAAGGAGGCGGGCCGGTACATGCTCAGTGGCGCGATGGCAGCTTCTGGATCATCAGGGCGCGCAGCGCGTCGTCATCGTCGGACTGGGGCGGGACCAGTTCGCCGAGCGCGAAGCCACGCTCGCCCGCATCGTCCTCGTCGAGCCCATCGAGAGCAACGAATTCGGCATCCATCAGCGACGCGCGCGCGGTGTCCTCGCTGTCGTAGGGCAGGGTGGCGCCATCGCTGTCGAAGACTTCCGCCGTGCCGGCTTCCAGCACGCGCAGGCGCGCCCAGATCACGGTGCGGCCGAGCGTGGCCAGCCACCATTCGTCGCGTGCGCCTTCGGGAATGCTGCTCATGCGGAAACCACCGTCGACAGGGCCCACAGCAGGCCGGCCAGGATCAGGGCGATGATGATCGTCAGCAGCGAAATGCGTGCTGGCGAGGCGAGCCCGGTGAGGTTGCGATCGTTGGCTTCCCGGTAACCGCCGCGCAGCAGCCAGCCCAGTGCGGTGGGATTGAGGAAGGCGCCGGTACCGAGTTTGGCGCCGATCGACGGATGCCGGTCGCGGATATGCACCAGCGACAGCGGCCAGAAGATCACGAACGCACACGCGCCGGCGATGGCGGTGGCGACGAAGAGCAGGGCAAAGAACAGGATCATGTCTTACTCGTCATCCCGGCGTACGCCGGGATCCAGCTTTTTCGTGAGGCGAGTTGGATGGAAGGCAGCGGCAACGACTGGATCCCGGCGTGCGCCGGGATGACGAAGCCGAACGGCGTTGCTGTTCCGCGCATCGCTCGTCAGAACTCCGCACTGCCCGGCGCGCGCGGATACGGAATCGCATCGCGGATATTGCTCAGGCCGCAGACGTAGACCACCAGTCGCTCGAAGCCGAGGCCGAAGCCCGCGTGCGGCACCGTGCCGTAGCGGCGGAAATCGCGGTACCAGCCGTAATGGGCGGCATCCAGGCCGAACTGCGCCATGCGTGCATCGAGCAGGTCCAGGCGTTCCTCGCGCTGCGAACCGCCAATGATCTCGCCGATGCCAGGCGCCAGCACGTCCATCGCGGCGACGGTACGGCCGTCGTCATTGAGGCGCATGTAGAAGGCCTTGATGTGCTCGGGGTAGTTCATCACCACCACGGGGCGGCCGACATGTTCCTCGGTGAGCCAGCGTTCGTGCTCGGTCTGCAGGTCCAGGCCCCATTCCACCGGGAATTCGAACTTCTTGCCCGACTTCTGCAGCAGCGAGATCGCATCGGTGTAGTCGATGCGCTCGAACGGTGCGTTGATGAAGGCCTCCAGGCGCGTGATCGCGTCGGGCTGGACGCGTTCGGCAATGAAGGTGAGGTCGTCCATGCGCTCGTCGAGCACGGCGCGGAACAGGTATTTCAGGAACGCTTCGGCGAGGTTCGCGTTCTCGGTGAGGTCGGCGAAGGCGATTTCCGGTTCGATCATCCAGAACTCGGCCAGGTGGCGCGAGGTGTTGCTGTTCTCGGCGCGGAAGGTCGGGCCGAACGTGTACACCTTGCTCAGCGCGAGGCAGTAGCCCTCGACATTGAGCTGGCCGGACACCGACAGGAAGGTTTCCTTGCCGAAGAAGTCGCGGCCGAAGTCGACGTTGCCCTTGCCGTCGCGCGGCAGGTTGGCCACGTCCAGCGTGGAGACGCGGAACATCTGGCCGGCGCCTTCGGCATCCGACGTCGTGATGATCGGGGTCGAAATCCAGTAGAAGCCCTGCTCGTGGAAGAAGCGGTGCACGGCCTTGGCCAGGCAGTCGCGGATGCGCGTGACCGCACCGAACAGGTTGGTGCGCGGGCGCAGGTGGGCGACTTCGCGCAGGAATTCCAGCGAGTGGGCCTTGGGCTGGATGGGATAGGTCTCGGGGTCCTCGACCCAGCCGACGACTTCGAGCTTCGAAGCCTGGATCTCGAAAGCCTGGCCCTGGCCCTGCGACTGCACCAGCGTGCCGGTGGCAACGACGGCGCAACCGGCGGTGAGGTGCTTCACCTCGGATTCGTAGTTGGCCAGGGTGCTGGGCGCCACGACCTGGATCGGCGCGAAGCAGGAGCCGTCGCTGACATTGACGAAGCTCAGCCCGGCCTTGGAATCGCGTCGGGTACGTACCCAGCCGCGGACCGTGACTTCGCCGCCGGCAGGCAGCTTGCCTGCGAGCGCATGTTCGACGCTGACCACCGTCATGCCTTGAATCCTGGCCGCCGCGGGCCGATATGGGGAAAGCGGGAAGTTTACCCGCCCGCGGATCAAATGAATCGGCGGGTCGGCTAGCCGGCGCGCGCGGCTGATAGCGGCGACGCACGGAACTGCACGACTTATAATTCCCGCACCACCTTGGAGTACCCATGGCCGTCACCCTCGCTTCCGCCGCTCTTGCCCGTGTCCAGCGCTACCTGGTCGAGGCGCCCGATGCGATCGGCCTGCGTTTCGGCGTGACCCGTACGGGCTGCTCGGGCTGGCAGCACTTCGCCGACCTGGCCAAGGACCAGCGCGAGGGGGACCACGTGTTCGAGCAGGACGGCGTGCGGATCTATGTCGATCCGGTGAGCCTGCCGATGGTGGACGGCACCGAGATCGACCTGGTCAAGCAGCGGCTCGGCGAGCAGTTCGTGTTCCGCAATCCCAACGCCAGCGCTGAATGCGGCTGCGGCGAGAGCTTCACCACGGAAGCCGACCGCGCCGCCTGACCGCGGTCGCGACTCCCAACCTTCGGCAGGGTGGCGCGCGCAAGCGCCGCGCTAGACTCCGGCGTCGACATCCGGGGAGTTGCTCATGTTCCGAAACCTTGCCGCGGCCGCGGCGATGCTGGTCGCGTTCGTCGCGCCGCCAACGCAGGCGCAGTCCACCGACGCGACGCGGGCCATGCACCAGCTCTTCGACGAGGAATGGGAGCGCGGCCTGCGCGAGAACCCCGTCAACGCCAGCTACCAGGGCGATCCGCGCTACAACGACCGCTGGTCCGATGTGAGCCTCACCGCGATCCAGGCCAGCGAGGCCGCGGACCGTGCGGCCCTGGCGCGCATTCGCGCCATCGACCGCAATGCCTTGTCGCCCGCCGAACAGTTGAACTACGACACCTTCCTGTGGCTGCAGGAAAAAAGCGTGGAAAGGCAGAAGTTCCGGACCTGGCTGCAGCCGCTCGGGCACCAGGGCGGGGTCCAGACCCTGGACGGCGTGGCGGAGGTGCTGCCGTTCGCGACGACCAAGGACTACCGAGACTGGCTCAAGCGCATGGACGCCTTGCCGGTGCTCGTCGACCAGACCATCGCGTTGATGCGCGAAGGCGTGAAGGCCGGCAGCATGCCGCCCAAGGTACTGATGCAGCGCGTGCCGCGGCAGATCGCGGCGCAGATCGTCGAGGATCCGACCCAGAGTCCGTTCTACGGCGCGTTCAAGAAGTTCCGCGACGGCGTACCGCAGGCCGACCGTGCCGGATTGCAGGCCGAGGCGCAGCGCGTCATCCGCGACCGCGTCGTGCCTGCGTATCGCACGCTCCAGACCTATTTCAACAACGAGTACCTGCCGAAAACGCGCGACTCCATCGCCGCGGCCGACTTGCCCAACGGCAAGGCCTATTACGACTACCTGGCCGGCTATTACACGACGACCGACCTCACCGCGGACCAGATCCACGCGCTCGGACTGAAGGAAGTCGCGCGCATCCGCGCTGCGATGGAGAAGATCAAGACGGAAGTCGGCTTCAAGGGCTCGCTGCCGGAGTTCTTCACGTTCCTGCGCACGGATCCCCGTTTCTTCGAGAAGACCCCCCAAGCGCTGCTCACGCACTACCGCGACATCTCCAAGCGCATCGACCCGGAGCTGGTGAAGGCGTTCAGGATCATTCCGCGCCAGCCCTATGGCGTCAGGCCGATCCCGGACAACATCGCCCCGGATACCACCACGGCGTATTACCAGGCAGGCGCCTCCGACGGCAGCCGCGCCGGCTTCTACTACGTGAACCTGTTCAAGCCCGAGGTGCGGCCAACCTGGGAAATGATGCCGCTGTCGCTGCACGAGGCCGTGCCGGGCCACCACTTCCAGTTCGCCCGTTCGCTGGAACTGCCCGATGCGCCGATGTTCCGCCGCACCGCCTACTTCGTGGCCTACAGCGAAGGCTGGGGGCTTTACGCCGAGCAGCTCGGTTTCGACATGGGCCTGTACGACGATCCCTACGACCGCATGGGCCAGCTGGCCTATGAGATGTGGCGCGCCGTGCGCCTGGTCGTGGACACGGGCATGCATGCCAAGGGCTGGAGCCGCGAGCGGGCGATCGCCTTCTTCAAGGACAACGCCCCCAAGACCGACCAGGACATCGTCAACGAGATCGACCGCTATATCGGCGATCCGGGGCAGGCGTTGGCCTACAAGGTCGGCCAGCTCAAGATCTCGGAGCTCCGGGCCCGGGCCAAGGCCCAGCTGGGCGACCGTTTCGACGTGAGGGCGTTCAACGACGAGGTGCTCTCGACCGGTTCGGTGCCGCTGCAGGCGCTGGAACGCCATATCGACGCCTGGATCGCCGCCAGCAAGGGGTAGGTCGGGGCGGGGCGGTTTGCACCTAAGCCCTTGAACCTGCCATACTTTCCGGCTCCCGCGGCTTCGGTCGTGGGAGACCTTGCTCCACCACGGCCATCCCGGCCGTTCGGGGGGCTGTCCGGGGCGCATCCGCGTCCTGGCATCCACAAGGAAACAAAACATGCGTCATTACGAAGTCGTGTTCCTGGTCCATCCGGACCAGAGCGAGCAGGTGCCGGCCATGATCGAGCGCTACAAGTCGCTCATCGAGGGCGGCGAGGGCAAGGTCCACCGTCTTGAAGACTGGGGCCGCCGCCAGCTGGCCTATCCGATCGAGAACCTGGTCAAGGCCCATTACGTCCTGCTCAACATCGAGTGCACCCAGAGCGTGCTGAACGAGCTGGTCGACGGTTTCCGCTTCAACGATGCGGTGCTGCGCCACCTGGTCATGAAGCGCGACGCGGCCGACACCGAACAGTCCCTGATCATGAAGTTCAAGGACGAGAAGGGCGACAAGCCCGAGCGTCGTCGCCGTGACGATGAGAGCGACAGCGCGATCGGCAATGCCGACTCCGCCGCTGACGAAGCCGAAGCCGCCTAAGGAGCACTGACATGTCCAAGTTTTTCCGTCGCCGCAAGTTCTGCAAGTTCACGGCCGAGGGCGTCAAGGAGATCGACTACAAGGATCTCAACACCCTGCGCCAGTACCTCACCGAGACCGGCAAGATCGTGCCGAGCCGCGTGACCGGTACCAAGTCGAAGTACCAGCGCCAGCTGGCAACGGCCGTCAAGCGCGCCCGTTTCCTGGCCCTGATCCCGTACACCGACAACCACAACGCCTGATCCTGACTCCCTCTCCCGCTTGCGGGGGAGGGTTGGGGTGGGGGCAGCCTCACCTGTCATTCGGACAGCACCCGCTGCGGGGCGATACGCCTCGCTAACGAATACGGAGCAACACCATGCAATTGATCCTCCTGCAGAACGTCACCAACCTCGGCAAGCTCGGCGACAAGGTCAACGTCAAGCCGGGTTACGGCCGCAACTTCCTGGTCCCGCAGGGCAAGGCCGTGCCGGCCACCACGGCCAACCTGGCTGAGTTCGAAGCCAAGCGCGCCGAATACGAGGCCAAGGCCAAGGCCCAGCTCGACGGCGCCGAAGCCCGCAAGGCCGCGCTCGATGGCGTGGAAGTCACCCTCACCGCCAATGCCTCGACCGAAGGCAAGCTGTACGGCTCGATCAGCCCGCGCGACATCGCCGAGGCGCTGACCAAGCACGGCCACAAGGTCGAGAAGTCGGAAGTGGTGCTGGGCGAAGGCCCGCTGCGCCGCACTGGCGAGCACGAAGTCGTGGTGCACCTGCACGCCGACATCGACGCAACGGTCAAGGTCATCGTGGTCGGCGAAGTCGCCTAAGCTACGACGGCAAGATCCTGGGACGGGCGCCGAAAGGCGCCCGTTTCTTTTTGCCGGACCGGAAGCGAGGCCGCGGCCGTTCCAGCCGTTCGTCGGCGAGGACGAATGCCTTGAATGCATGCGGGCGGTCGGGTCTCAGTCTCTGAGATTCCCACCGGTTATCCACAGAGTTGTCTGCAACGCATCGCGTACGGGACGACTAGGATGGCTCGCCAGTTACATCCGCACCAACCACCCGAACACCTACAAGAACCGGGCCGCGACGACGGCCCGCACAGGGGAGTCACCGCACTGATGAGCGCGCGCCAGGGCATGCGCCCCGATCCTGCTTTCCAGACGCGCCGCGACCAGCGCGTAGAACAACTCCGCATACCGCCGCAATCGATCGAAGCCGAACAGGCCGTGCTCGGCGGCCTGATGCTGGCCCCCGACGCCTACGATCGCATCGCCGATCGCATCACCGACAACGACTTCTACCGCCGCGACCACCAGCTGATCTATCGCGCCATCCGCGAGCTGGCGGAAAAAAACCGCCCCTACGACGCGGTCACGCTCGGCGAGTGGTTCGAATCGATGGGCCTGAGCGAGCAGGTCGCCGGCGGCGCCTACCTGATCGAACTGGCCAGCACTACGCCGTCCGCCGCCAACATCACGGCCTATGCCGAGATCGTCCGCGACAAGGCCGTCCTGCGGCAGTTGATCGACGTCGGCACCAACATCGTCAACGAGGGCTTCATGCCCGAGGGCCGCGATACCAGCGAAATACTGGAGGAAGCCGAAAAGCAGGTCCTGGCGATCGCCGAGGGCGCCTCGCGCGGCAAGCAGGATTTCACCGCGGTCAACAAGGCGCTGTCGGAAGCCTTCGACGTACTGCAGACGCGTTACGCCAATGGCGGCGGCGTTACCGGCCTGCCGACCGGCTACACCGAATTCGACGAGATGACCGCGGGCCTGCAGCCCACCGACCTGATCATCCTTGCGGCGCGCCCGTCGATGGGCAAGACCACGCTGGCGTTGAACATGGCCGAATACGGCGCGCTGAAGACGCGCAAGGCCGTGGCGGTGTTCTCGATGGAAATGTCCGCCAGCCAGCTGGCGCTGCGCCTGATCTCGTCGGTCGGCCGCATCAATGCCACGCGCCTGCGCACCGGCCAGCTCGAAGACGAGGATTGGAGCCGCGTCACCAGCGCGATCCGCATGCTCCGCGACGTCAAGATCTTCATCGACGATACGCCGGCGATGTCGCCGGTGGCCTTGGCCGCAAAGGCGCGCCGGCTCAAGCGCGAGCACGACCTCGGCCTCATCGTCATCGACTACCTGCAGCTGATGCAGGTTCCGGGCAACAGCGAAAACCGTGCGACGGAAATCTCCGAGATCTCGCGCTCGCTCAAGGCGCTGGCGAAGGAGCTCAACGTGCCGGTGGTTGCGCTGTCCCAGCTCAACCGCTCGCTGGAAACGCGCGCAGACAAGCGCCCGGTGATGGCCGACCTGCGCGAATCGGGCGCAATCGAGCAGGACGCCGACGTCATCGTCTTCATCTACCGCGACGACTACTACAACAAGGAAAACTCGCCGGACAAGGGACTGGCCGAAGTCATCATCGGCAAGCAGCGTAACGGTCCCACCGGGTCGGTCAAACTGAAGTTCTTCGGCGAGTACACGCGCTTCGACAACCTGTCGCACGACTCGGTGGGGAGTTTCGAATAGGCCTCCGGGCGGTTTGACGTGCCAATAACGGCGCCCGGCGCAGGTTGGATGAATCCTTCCCACAGGAGCATCGCCATGCGCGCCCGCACTCCCTTCCTCATCGCCATCGCGGTGGCGGTCTCGCTCGCTGGCACGGCCTACGCGGGCGGGCAGACGTCCGGCACCAAGTCGACGTCGACCAAGAGCACCTCGACCAAGAGCTCCAGCGCCAAGTCACCGCACTGCTACGACGTGCAGGTGGAGAAGCCGAAGGAGGTCAAGGACACCCACAAGGTCGCCGGCACCGCGCTCGGCGCCGTGGCCGGTGGCCTGCTCGGCAACCAGGTCGGCGGTGGCAGCGGCAAGAAAATCGCGACCGTGGCCGGTGCCGCCGGCGGCGCCTATGCCGGTCGCAAGATCCAGGGAAACCAGCAGAACAAGACCGAGACGGTGACCGAGCGTCGCTGCGATCCGTAATGTTTTCTCGTCCTGGTGTCAGTACGGGCCGGCGATTCGCCGGCCCGTTTCGTTTCCCCGCGTGGATGCGCGCGTAGGCGGGCGCGGGCCTTAGAATGGCCCTGCGAACCCCACTTCCGGGAACGAAGTGCACCAGATTCCAGGCATGCCTCCTGCCGCCAGCGAGCGTCCGACTCGCATCGTGGTCCATCTCGACCATCTGGCGTTCAACCTCCGCAGCATTCGCGCGCATGTCGGCGTGCCGGTGATGGGCATCGTCAAGGCCAACGCCTACGGTCACGGTCTGGTGTCGGTGGCGCTGCACCTGCAAGCGCAGGGCGTGGAGCAACTGGGCGTGGCATTCGTCGAGGAGGGCATCGCGTTGCGCCAGGCCGGCGTCACCGTGCCCATCCTGGTGCTCGGCGGAATCTTTGGCCGCCAGGTGGCGCAGTTCATCCTCCACGACCTGGAAATCACCGTTTCCTCGCTGGACAAGCTTCGGCAGGTAGAGGCCGCCGCGCAGGCGCTCGGCCGCAAGGCCGTGATCCACCTGAAGGTCGACACCGGGATGGAACGCATCGGCGTGCACAGCTATTCCGCGCGCCCCTTCATCGAGGCTGCGGTAGCTTCGAACTGGTGCATCCTCAAGGGCATCTATTCGCACCTGGCCTGTGCCGACGATCCGCAGTCGCCGATGACCGGGCAGCAGTTGGAGCGATTCCTCGAAGCCTGCGCGCATATCGAGCGCACCGGGGCGCCGATGCCGCTGCGCCACCTGGCCAATTCCGGCGGCGTGTTGCATTTCCCGGAAACGTGGCTGGACATGGTCCGGCCAGGCATCCTGTTGTATGGCGTGCAACCCGACCCGGCCTCGCGACGCAGCGTCGATGTCAGGCCCGTCATGTCGCTGGCCTCCCAGGTGGTCTACTTCAAGGTGGTCAAGGCCGGGAATACAGTCAGCTATGGGGCGACGTGGGCGCCCGAGCGCGACACGCGCGTGGTGACCATTCCCATTGGTTACGGCGATGGCTACCCAAGAGCCTTGTCTTCCCGCGGCGAAGTGCTGATCCGTGGCCACCGCTATCCCATCGTCGGGCGCGTGTGCATGGACCAGTTCATGGTCGACATCGACCAGGACAGCGCCTGGAACGAAGACGAAGTCGTGCTGATCGGTTCGCAGGGCGACGACGCCCTCACCGTCGAAGCGCTGGCGCAGCAGGCCGGTGTGATTCCCTACGAGATCCTGGTGGGCCTCAACGACCGCATTCCGCGCGAGTACCGCGGCACCTGACTCCTGCGTGGGCGCCGCGGGAGTCGGCGTTACCTCAAGACGTGGAAAGGGGCGTGGCCGCCGCGGCACCAAAGCCATCTTCTTTGATTCAAATAGTTAGGTCGTATTCGTGATGTGATTTGTCATCGCGACACGAAACTCACACCCCTTGTTGATGCTGGCACGACGCTTGCAGTCGGCCTCCCGCGGCTTTGAGCGTATCTCCATTGGGGTCCAATCAAAGGGGTGTCAAATGAAGCAGAAGTCGCTTGCAAGCGCGCTGGGCGCAGGCCTGGTGCTGGTCTTCGGTGCCGCCGCCATCACCTCCACCTCCACCGCAGCGCCGCCGCCGGAGCGCGTGCTGATCAAGTTCAAGAAGGGCGCCAAGGCCGCCGTACAGGGCGAGCTCAAACGCGTCAGTGCGAAGGTCCACTACAACTTCGACAGCGACGACCTGATCGCGGCGACGGTGCCGGCGCAGGCGCTCAAGGGGCTTCGCAACAACCCGAACGTGGAGTTCGTCGAGCCGGATCGCATCCGGCGCCCGGCGGCGCAGACCATCCCTTACGGCATCGACATGGTGCAGGCGCGCGATGTGTGGGATTCCGACCACAACGACGTGCTCGACCCAGGTGCGCCAACCGGCCAGGGCATGCGGGTCTGCGTGATCGACTCGGGCATCAATGCCGGACACGAAGACTTCCAGGGGGTCGACATCGTCGGCGGCTTCCCGAAGGACAAGTGGTTCTTCGACAACTGCGGCCACGGGACGCATGTCGCCGGCACGATCGCCGCGGCGCAGAACGATCTGGGCGTGGTCGGCGTCAGCCCGGGCAAGGTCTCGTTGTTCATCGTGAAGGTGTTCGGCAACGACGTGCAGACCAGCTGCACCTGGTCCTTCTCTTCGCAATTGATCGATGCGGCCAACCGTTGCGCGGACGCGGGCGCCAAGGTGATCAGCATGAGCCTGGGCGGGGCGGAGCGAAGCCAAGGCGAGGAGATGGTGTTCCGGGCGCTCGAAAAACGCGGTGTGCTGAGTATCGCCGCCGCAGGCAACCAGGGCGTGCCGTCCACGCCGACCGATGCCTATTCGTATCCGGCGGCCTATGACAGCGTCGTCTCGGTGGCCGCCATCGACAGCAACAAGGCCCTGGCGGGCTTCTCGGCGAAGAACGACCAGACCGAAATCGCCGCGCCTGGCGTGGCGGTGCTCAGCACCTATCCGCTGGGACCGGCCGAACCGGTGCGGTCCGGTGCCGATTCGTATCCGGCCATCCCGATGACCAACAGCTTCGTCGGCGGGTCGACCGCGCCACTGGTCGACGGCGGCTTGTGCAATACGCCACTCCCCGCCGGCGATACCAGCTGGTCGGGAAAGGTGGTGCTCTGCCAGCGCGGGGCCGCGACCTTCGTCACCAAGGCCGGCAACGTCTTTGCTGGCGGAGGCACGGCGGCGGTGATCTACAACAACGTCGCCGGCGACCTCAACGGTACCCTCGGCACCGACCTGTCGATCATCCCGCCGATCCCGGTTGTGGGCATCGCCCAGGCCAGCGGCGTGGCGTTGCAGGCGCATGTCGGGCAGTCGACCACCGTCGATACGCGCCTGCCCCTGAACTACAACGGTTACGCCTTCATGAGCGGCACGTCGATGGCGACGCCGCACGTGTCCGGCGTGGCGGCGTTGATCTGGAGCGCGAATCCGTCGTGGACCAATCGGCAGGTGCGCGCAGCGCTGGACGCGACCGCGCAGGACCTGGGGGCATCCGGTTACGACACCAGTTTCGGTTGGGGCCTGGTGCAGGCGAAGGCGGCGCTGGAAGAACTGCAGGGCCAGTGAGAGATAGGTCCCTGGACGAAGAAGCCCGGCCTGCGCACCGGGCTTCTTCTTTCCGCTTTTCCGCTCCCGGAGCGCGTTGACGCTGTTTGCGCCTGCGTGATTCACTCGCCCGAGGTGAATGGAGAACCGGCATGGCCAGCGCTCGACCACACAAGGGAACCGTCAAGGCACGTGCGAAGCGCATCCGCGCCACGCGGCGCGAACCCATGGCCAAGGTCGACACTGCCTGGTTGCGCATGGAGCAGCCCACCAACCCGATGATGATCACCGGCGTGCTGATGTTCGCCGACGCGATGTCGATCACCGATCTGCGCCAGGTCATCCGGCAGCGCTGGCTGGCGTATCGCCGCTTCCGCCAGAAAGCCGTGGATACGGCGGCGGGCGCGTTCTGGCAGACGGACAATGACCTCGATCTGGACTGGCACGTGCAACTGACTGCATTGCCTGGTCGTGGCGGCAAGCGCGCACTCGAACGGTTCGTCAGCCAGTTGGCGTCAACGCCGCTGGATACGGGGCGGCCGCTCTGGCAGTTCCACCTGGTGGAGAAGTACGACGGCGGCTCGGTCCTGATTGCCCGCATCCATCACAGCTATGCGGACGGCATCGCCCTCGTGCAGGTCCTGCTTTCGCTCACCGACACCACGCGTGAGCCCGCCAAGGGCAGCGACCTGCAGCAGGCGTGGCTGAAACAGGATGGCGCCCATGTCGCCCGGCGCGTTGGCGCGGCCGAGCGCTACATGAAGTTCGGTACCAAGATGGTCGAGAAGGGCATGGAGATGTACCGGCATCCCACGCTTGCCGCCGTGCTGGCGAAGGAGGGGGGAGAGATCGGTCGCGAGCTGCTGCATGCCGTGACGCTGCCGGACGATCCGCCCTCGCTCCTGCGCGGCAAGCTCGGCGTAAGCAAGCGGGTCGCGTGGGCCGAACCGCTGGACCTGGAGGAGGTCAAAGCCGTCGGCCGCGCCTGCGAGTGCACGGTCAACGACGTGTTGATGGCGACGGCCGCGGGGGCGTTGCGCGAGTACATGATCGAACGCGGCGACAACGTCGAGGGCATGACCTTGCGCGCCACCGTTCCAGTCAACCTGCGTCCGCTCGAACACGCCAAGAAGCTGGGTAACCACTTCGGCCTGGTCTTCCTCGAACTGCCAGTGGGCGAAGACAACCCGATCCGCCGGGTCGAGCGGGTTGCCGAGTGCATGAATAACCTTAAAACATCACGGCAAGCTATTGTTTCATTTGGGCTTCTTGCTGCGCTTGGCATGGCGCCAACTGCGGTACAGAGCTTGGCGCTGGAGCTCTTCAGCCGGAAGGCAACCCTGGTTGCGACCAACGTACCCGGCCCGCCGCAGACGCTTTACCTGGCCGGCTGCGCACTACGCGAGATGATGTTCTGGGTACCCCAGACCGGTTCCATGGGCGTGGGCATTTCGATCCTCAGTTACAACGGGCGCGTGCATTTCGGCCTGATCGCCGATGCGAAGCTGATCCCCGATCCAGAGCACGTCATCCAGCGCTTCGGTGCCGAATTCGACAAGCTGCTGTACCTCTCGCTGATGAGCAATTGGGATGAGCGGCTCGATGGCCTTGCGGCCGATGCGCTGATGCCGGACGACACACCGCACGTATCCAGGGTCGTGACTGGCTGACGGCTCAGATGAGGCAGGCACGTCCCGCTGGACGTAACGCGACCGTGATTCGCGTTCAGCCCTGTTCAGGCAATCACTGCGATGGTGTCGTCGTCGCATTGCCCCTAAGGAGAAAGGAATGAATACACGTAATCTGGTCGCCGCCGGCGTACTCACTGCACTGCTCGCCGCCTGCACGACGCAGGGCGGCTATTACGGCAGCAACCCGCCGCCGCAACAGAGCCAGCAGCCGCAACCGGCCGGCCAGCAAGCCGGAATGAGCAAGACCAAGAAAGGCGCGCTGATTGGCGCCGCCGTGGGCGTGGCGGCTGGCCTGCTCAGCGGCAGCGATGCCACCGAGCGTCGTCAGCACGCGATGGTTGGTGCCGGCGTGGGCGCCCTTGCGGGCGGGGCGATTGGCAACTACCAGGACCGCCAGGAACGCGAGCTGCGCGAGCGCATGGCCGGCACCGGCGTAGGTGTGGTGCGCCAGGGTGACAACATCACCCTGAGCATGCCGGGCAATGTCACGTTCGCCTTCAATGACGCGAACCTGCAGTCGCAGTTCTATCCGGTCCTCGATGACGTCGCGCGCACCCTCACCGAATACAACCAGACGGTGGTCGAGGTGGCGGGCCATACCGACAACGTCGGTAGCGACGCGTACAACGAGCAACTGTCGGTGCGCCGGGCCAACTCGGTTGCGGCTTACCTGCAGAGCCATGGCGTTATGCAGCAGCGACTCATGATCGTGGGCGCGGGCGAGTTGCACCCGATCGCGAGCAACGCTACCGAAGAGGGCCGCCAGCAGAACCGTCGCGTGGAAATCACCCTGGTTCCGGTGCAGGGCTGATTCACTCAGTGGTGTCGAGCGGGGCGGGAAACCGCCCCGTGCACGTCCTGCCAACCAGGTCCAGGAGTGGCGGATCCGCACGGTGGATTCCTCCTGTGCAGACCTTCAGGCAACGCCGAAACAAAGCTTGAGATCGGCCCATGCGCCCCTATACTGGACAGGTCAGCGTTTTTGACTGTCCCCGGGGGTGCACTGGCTTCGACGGGGGTCGCAAAGTCGCTTGGCGCATGCCGAGGGGGTAGCTTTCCTCGTAAATCCAGCTGCAAAACTCTAGTTGCCAACGACGACAACTACGCTCTCGCCGCTTAAGGCGTAAGCCCCGAAACTGCCTGTGTCCGTGCTAGCAGCGTAGGGTCATCATCACGGAATCGCTGGAAGTGGCTGCCTGTCAGCATCCGGTTAACCCAAAGCAGGCTGGTCCCCGGATGCGCTTCGCGCACCGTGCTGTCCGGGGACGAGATCCAACGGTGAGCTAAGCATGTAGTGCCGGGGATGGAGTGCCTTCGGACGGGGGTTCAATTCCCCCCACCTCCACCAATCAGGAAAAAGCCCGCTTCGGCGGGCTTTTTTTTGCCTGCCGCCGCGCGCCGGGCTTGTATGCTTGGGCGATGGGGACAGGAACCATACGGACCTCGGACAGTCATCGCTCCGGGCTGATGCCGCGGGGAGGGTATCTGCTGGCACTGATGGTGCTGGTGGGTTCCCTGGTCTTCGTACTCGTCGCCTGGCACTACGCGCGCGAACGCGAATTGCGTGCTGCAGAAGCCAGCTTCGTGGCCCGGACGACCGAAATGGTCGAACGCCTGAACCAGCGGCTCGTGTATTACGAACTGGTAGCTCGTGGCGGCACGGCGTTGTTCGCATCGATGGCGCGACCGACGCCGCAGCAATGGGCGGACTACGTCGACAGCCTGAGTCTGCGTACGCGGTTTCCTGCAGCGGAAGGCCTTGGTTTCGTGGGCTACGTCAGCAGCAACAGCCTTGACGACCTGCAGATCGAATGGCGCGATTCCGGCTATGGCCAATTGAATGTGCGCCCGCACGGGATGCGTGCGCGCTATGCCCCCGTCCTCTATCTGGAACCACGCACGCCCGACAACGTCGCGGCCATCGGCCTGGACCTGCTGAGCGACCCGGCCAGCGCTGAAGCGCTGCAGGCGGGGCTGGACACGGGAGAGGCGCGCCTGAGCGGTCCGGTGCAGGCATACGCGCGCGACCTCCTGCTGTTCGTCCCCGTCTTCCGGGATGGCGATCGTCCGCGCACGCCCGCGTCGCGGGAACTGTCGATGCAGGGTTGGGTGTACCTGCCATTCGATCTCGACCGCTATGTCGATGTTTCGCTGGGCACGGCCTACGCCGACGTTGGCTTGCGTATTTTCGATACCGATGGCGGGGATCGGCTGCTTTTTGCCAGCAAGGGAGGGCAGGCGGAGCCGGCGTTCCACCACCAGGTGGCGATGGCCCGATACGGTCGCCACTGGCGCCTGGAGTTCGATTCGCCACCTGAAGCCGTGGCCGCGCCCCACGTCAGGGGCCTGGAAAGCATGCTTGCATTGGGCATGGTCGCCGCCCTGTTGCTCTATGGCGTGGCCTGGACGCTTGCGCGCACGGAGGATCGCGCCGTCGTGATCGCAACGCGGATGACCGAGGATTACCGCCGCAGCGAGCAGCGCTTCCGCAGCTCCATGCAGCACTCGGCGATTGGCAAGGCGCTGTTGGACAGCGAAGGGCGAATGGTTGAAGTCAATCCTGCGCTATGCCGGATCGTGGGGCGCCACGAGGAATCGCTGCGGGGGCATGCGTTCGAGTCACTGTTCGAGGACGACGAGTCCTCGCTGCGGCCGAATGGCGAGGGGACGACGGATGCCAATGGAATCCATCGCGTTACCCGGCATCTCCGTCGCGAAGGCGACCTTCCGCGGGAGGCGCAACTCACCTACGCGCCGGTGCCGGGCAATATCGGGCAGGACATCACCGGGCTGGTCGAGGTCGAAGACGTAACCGAACGCGTTCGCGCGCAAGCCCGTGTCCATGCCCTCAATCGCACGCTTGAACAGCGCGTGGCCCTGCGCACGCGCGAGCTGAGCCAGGCGAACCAGGAGCTGGAAGCTTTCGCCTACAGCGTCTCGCACGACCTGCGCGCCCCATTACGTTCGATCGACGGCTTCAGTCGTGTGCTCATCGAGCGCTACGAAAACCAGCTGGACGAAGGCGGCAGGGATTACCTGCGCCGGGTGCGCAAGGCCGCCACGCGCATGGGCGAGCTCATCGACGCGATCCTGCAGATCTCGCGCCTCGGTCGCGCCGAGGTGCGTCGCGAGTCGGTCGACCTCAGTCGCATGGCGGTGGAGGTGATCGACGAGCTGCGCGCCGGCGATCCCGGTCGTGAGCTCGCCGTGCGCATCATGCCGGGCATGGCCGCGATCGGCGACGCCACTCTGCTGCGCAACCTGCTTGGCAACCTGCTCGGCAACGCGTGGAAGTTCACGCGCGGCCGCGAGCACGCGATGATCGAGTTCGGTGCCATCGAACAACCTGGCGGCGACGTCGAGTTCTACGTCCGCGACAATGGCGCCGGCTTCCCGCAGGTGTACGTCAACAAGCTGTTCCGTCCCTTCCAGCGGCTGCATTCCCTGCATGAATTCAGCGGGCATGGCATCGGCCTGGCATCGGTGAAACGCATCATCGAGCGCCATGGCGGCCTCATCCGCGCGGAAGGACGCGAAGGGGAGGGCGCGGTGTTCTACTTCACGTTGCCCGAGATTGTCGAACCCGCTTCGGATTCCCGGCAGGGCGCCTGACGCCAGTCCGGCTTTGGAACGCGCTAGGCGTTCTTGTTGTGGCGACGCATGACCCGCTGCTTCTCGCGTGCCCAGTCGCGTTCCTTGCTGGCTTCGCGCTTGTCGTGCGTCTGCTTGCCCTTGGCCAGCGCTATCTCGGCCTTGACCTTGTTGCCCTTCCAATAGAGCGCGGTGATCACCACGGTGTAGCCGTCGCGCTGCACGCGGCCGACCAGGCGGTCGATCTCGCGACGGTGCAGGAGCAGCTTGCGCGTGCGCCGGTCCTCGGCGACGACGTGGGTGGAGGCTGAAATCAGCGGCGTGATCTGGGATCCATACACGAACATCTCGCCTTCGCGGATCATCGCGTAGGCGTCGACGATATTGGCGCGGCCCGCGCGGATCGCCTTGAGCTCCCAGCCCTGCAGGGCCAGGCCGGCCTCGAAGCGCTCTTCGAGGTGGTATTCGTGGCGGGAACGCTTGTTAAGGGCAATGGTCTTCACGGCCGTGGCGTCGCCACCGCCCCCCTTTCCTTTATCCTTGCCGCCCTTGCTGCTGGAATTCTTTGCCATCGCGCCATTGTCCCATGCTGGCGAGCGCGATGTGCAGCGACCGGAACACACGAAGCCCCATGCCCACCATTCGCCGCTCCGCCCTGGTCGAACACTCCGCCGCGCGCATGTTCGCGCTGGTCAATGACGTGGCGGCCTATCCACGCCGTTTCGACTGGTGCGATTCCGCCGATGTGCTCGAAGCCGACGATGAGCACATGGTCGCGCGACTGGACCTGGGGCTCGGCGCGCTGCGCACCTGGTTCACCACCCACAACACGCTCAAGGCGCCGCACCACATCGACCTGAAGCTGGTCGACGGCCCCTTTCGCAAATTGAGCGGACGTTGGGAGTTCCACGCGCTCGACGAGTCCGCCTGCAAGGTGACGTTGACCCTCGACTTCGAGCCGGCCGTGAAGTTGCTCGGCCCCGCATTGGCGGTGGGGTTCCAGAGTCTGGCCGATCGCATGGTGGACGACTTCGTCCGCATTGCCGATTCGGCGGAAGCGGATGTGCCGAGCCGGATGTCATGAAAGTGGAACTGGTGCGGGCCTGGCCCCGCCGTCATGAGCGGGTCGAGCTGGAATTGCCGGAGGGGACCACCGTGCGCGAGGCGGTCGACGCGGCCGCGTGGGGCGATGATCCGCAAGCGGTGGCCTACGCCGTCTTCGGGCAGCGGACCGAGGGCGCGGCGATCCTGCGCGAGGGCGATCGTGTCGAACTGCTCAGGCCGCTGCTTGCCGACCCGAAGGACGCGCGGCGGCAGCGCGTGGAAGAGCGACGCCGCCTGCCGAAGAAATGACCACAAAAAAAGCGGAGCTTGGCTCCGCTTTTTTCCTGCAACCGGCCGGCTTGGATCAGCGGCGGCGCTTCTTGTCCTTGTCCTTGGCCAGGTTGCGGCCGAACTGCTTCGGCGCGGCCTTGGCCAGGGCCTCGTCCTGCTCGGGGAAGTAGTCGCCTTCCCAGCGGGCGAGGGTGTCGCCTTCGAAGTAGAGCGTGAAGTTCTTGATTTCGGTGCGGCCGATGCGGCCCACGCGCTGGCTGGCGGTGTAGTCCCAGCGCTCGTGGTGGAAGGGGTCTTCGATCGAAGGCGTACCCAGCAGCACCAGCACCTGCTGCTTGCTCATGCCGGCCTGCAGCTGGTCGACGTTGGTCTTTTCCAGGAGGTTGCCCTGGTAGATCGGCTGCTTGTAGAGGATGCCGCAGCCCGCGGTGGACAGGGCGACAATAAGGACCAGCAGGAGCTTACGCATCGTGTTCTTCGCGACAGGCGGACAGTAGAAACAGGGGCCGATGATACACTGAAGCCATCGCCACGCGGCCCGGCCGCGGACATGTTCATCCGCCGTTCCGGGCCGTTTTTCCCACGACGCCCACGGCGCCCGCGGCACCCGGTTTGTCGATCGCGGCCATCCGGACTGAAGGAAACCCATGGAATCCGAAGACCTTCGCAACGCCGGACTCAAAGTCACCCATCCGCGCCTGCGGATCCTCAGCCTGCTTGAGCAGGCCAAGCCCCGGCACATGACGGCCGAAGACATCTACCGTCACCTGCTGGAGCACGGGGAGGACATTGGCCTCGCGACGGTATATCGCGTGCTGACCCAGTTCGAGGCGGCCGGGCTGGTGCTGAAACACAACTTCGAGGCCGGCCAGTCGGTTTACGAACTGGACCGGGGCCATCACCACGACCACATGGTCGATGTCGATACGGGCAAGATCACCGAGTTCGAAAGCAGCGAGATCGAGGAGCTGCAGCGCAAGATTGCCGCGCAGCACGGATACGAGATCGAAGAGCACTCGCTGGTGCTCTACGTGCGCAAGAAGGCGCCGCGGTAAATCATCTGGCACTGAATCGATGGGCGCGCCGCAGCGCGCGGGGTTATCGAATCGCCGGGCTCGCGCAGCTACTCCACGTCCGCCAACAGGCGCTTCGCAGCCGCGCGCGCCTCGCGGGTCATCTCCACGCCGCCGAGCATCCGCGCGAGTTCTTCCTCGCGCTGCTTCGCATCGAGTGACTGCACCGCGCTCTGGGTAACGCCCTCGCTCGCGGCCTTGCTGACCCGGTAATGGGCATGCCCCTGCGCGGCCACCTGGGGCAGGTGGGTTACGCACAACACCTGCCGCGAAGCGCCGAGAGCGCGCAGTTTCTGGCCGACGATTTCGGCGACCCCGCCGCCGATGCCCGAATCGACTTCGTCGAAGACCATCGTGGGCACGGCATCGAGGCCTAGAGCGGCAACTTCTATCGCCAGCGAGATGCGCGAAAGCTCGCCGCCCGAGGCGACCTTGCGCAGCGGACGTGCGGGCTGGCCCAGGTTGGCGGCGACCAGGAATTCGACGCGCTCACCACCCTGCGGGTCGGGGCGCCCGGTTTCGATCGGCTCCAGTGCGACCTCGAAACGACCGCCGCCCATGCCGAGTTCGGCGATCAGGGCGGTGGTGTCCTTCGACAGTGCCGCCGCAGCTGCGCGGCGCTTCGCGCCGAGGATGCCGGCGGCCTGGCTCCAGGCAGTCGTGGCCCGCTCGATATCTCCATCGAGCCGCTGCAGGCGTTCGTCGGCACCGCGCAGTCGTTCCAGTTCCGCGGCGATCGAATCGCGTTGGAAAGCGAGTTGCTCGGCGGGTACGCGGTGCTTGCGCGAGAGCTCATGGATCCGGCCGAGGCGGTGTTCCAACTGCGTGAGGGCGTCAGGGTCGAGATCGAGGTCGCTGCGCACCCGGTCGAGCATGACCAGCGCCTCGTCGATCTGGATCGCGGCGGCGTCGAGCATCGCATCGACCTCGGCCAGTCGCGGCTCGTGCTCCGCCACGCGCTGCAGTTCACCGCGAACATGGTGCAGGGCGCGCGACAGCGAGGGGCCTTCGTCACCCCCCAGCTGCGCGAAGGCGCCATCGCAGGCGGCGATCAGGCCAGCAGCATGGGCGAGGCGACGGTGGTCGGCCTGCAGCTTCAAAAGGGAATCGGGCTCGAGGGCCTCGCGCTCGAGTTCGGCGAACTGGTGTTCCAGCCAGCCGATGCGATCGGAGACATCCCCCTGCGCGAGCAGGGCTTCGCGCTCGCGCAGCAGCTCGCTCCAGGCCTCGGCCGCCTTCGCCACCACGATGAGTTCGGCGTCGTTGCGGCCGTAGGCGTCGAGCAGAGCCAACTGGCTGGAGCGCGCAAGCAATGCCTGGTGCTCGTGCTGGCCATGTATCTCGACCAGCAGGCTGGCCAGCTCGGTGACCTGGGTGACGGTCGCGGGGCGGCCGTTGATCCATGCGCGCGAACCGCCATCGGCACGGATCACGCGCCGGATCTGGCAAACCGAGTCGTCTTCGCTTTCGTCCAGGGCGTTTTCGCGCAGCCAGGCGAGGGCGGCGGAGGCGTCATCGAGCACGAAGCCCGCCGTCAGCTCGGCCCGCTCGGCGCCGTGGCGGACGACGCCGCTGTCGGCGCGCAGGCCCGAGAGCAGTCCGAGGGCGTCGACCAGCAGCGACTTGCCGGCGCCGGTCTCGCCTGAAATGACGGTGAGTCCGCGGGCGAAATCCAGTTCCGCGCTGCGGACGACGGCGAAATCCTTGATGGCGAGGTGGACGAGCATGGGGCGTGATTGTAGCGGCGGCCAGTTTCGGAAAAGGGTAGCGAGGCAAGATGTAGCCGGGTTGCGTCTCACAAATTGAAACGATCGGCGCCCAGAAGCTTGCGTAGCCCCCCTGCCGCCTTTATATGGCCCACATGAATCGTCATTTCCCCGACTACACCAGCCTGGATCCCCGTGCGCGGCAATTGCTCCGCACGCTGATCGGCCGCTACATCCAGAGCGGTGAGCCGGTGGGATCGCAGACACTGGCCCGTCACGCGGGGCTGGACGTGAGCGCGGCGACGATCCGCAACATCCTGGCGGACCTGGAGGAAGTGGGACTCCTCAGCGCACCGCATACCTCGGCCGGGCGCATTCCCACGGCCCAGGGCTACCGCCTGTTCGTGGACTCGCTGCTCCAGGTCCGGCCATTGCCGGAAGGTGAGGTCGCACGCCTGCGCAGCGAGCTGCCGGCGGGCTCCGGAACCCAGGCCCTGCTCGGCAGTGCGTCGGAACTGCTCTCGGCGATGACCCACTTCGTGGGCGTGGTGAGTGTGCCCCGGCGCGAGCAGTTCGCCTTCCGTCGCATCGAATTCGTCCCGCTGGACGCGCAGCGCGTGCTTGCGATCCTGGTGTTCTCGGACAACGAGGTGCAGAACCGGATCATCCAGACGCGCCGGCCCTACGATGCCAGCGAACTGGAGCGCGTCGCCAACTACCTCAACACCCATTTCTCTGGGCGGACGCTGCCGGATATCCGCGCCCGCCTGCTGCGCGAGCTGCGCAGCGCCCGCGACGAGATGGAAACGCTGCTTGCGCAGTCGGTGGAGCTGGCCGAACAGGTACTCGCCCCCAGCCACGATGACATGGTGCTGGCCGGGCAGACCCGGCTGATGGGCGTGCAGGAACTGGCCGACCTCGATCGTCTGCGCGACCTGTTCGAAGCCTTCGCCCGCAAGCGCGAGATCCTGCAACTGCTCGAGCGCACGGTTCGCGCCACGGGCGTGCGCATCTTCATCGGCGAGGAAACCGGCCTGGCACCGATGGAAGGAATGTCCCTGGTGACCGCCCCCTACGCCGCTGGAGGGCAGGTGTTGGGGGTGCTCGGAGTGATCGGCCCCAGCCGCATGGCCTATGAGCGCGTGATCCCGGTGGTGCAGGCCGCTGCGGAGGCGCTCGGGGCCGCGATCCAGCCCGAGCCGTCCCGGTAGGCCGTTCCGGTAAGAACCGCGATCGTCGTGCAGTCGCGGGCCCGGGGCGCTTGAATCGGCTTTGCCCCGGCCCCATTGCAGCAGGGTGCGCACTTCGCGCAAGGCAGACCCACGCCCAAGATGACGACCGAACCGATGCAAGAAGCCACCGGCGAGAATCCCGCCGTCACCCCTCCCAATCCCCTCGTCGCCGAGTTGGAAACGCTGAAGGCCGAACTGGCCCAGCTGCGCGAAGAATCGCTGCGCGAGCGCGCCGAGCTGGACAACCAGCGCAAGCGCCTCGCCCGCGATATCGAGATGGCCCGCAAGTTCGCCAATGAGCGCTTGCTCGGCGACCTGCTCCCCGTGGTCGACAGCCTCGAGGCCGGCCTCGCCGTAAAGGCGGACACCGCGCAGCACCTGCGCGAAGGCATGGAGCTGACCCTGCGCCAGTTGCTGAAGGTGGCCGGCGACAACGGCCTGGTCGCGGTCGATCCCGCCGGCAAGCCCTTCAATCCCGAACACCACCAGGCCATGGCCATGGTTGATGGCGACGGCCACGAGCCCGGCCACGTCGTGCAGGTCTACCAGAAGGGTTGGCTGCTGAACGATCGCCTGCTGCGTCCGGCGCTGGTGACCATCAGCAAGCACGACTGAGGGGCGCCGCGGGCGCAGTCGGTCTGCGACTGGCTCGAACGCGCCGCAGCGCGTGAGGGCATCGAGACACGGGCTGTGTTTCCAGGACGCTTGAACCGACCGCCCCCCAGCCCCAAATAGCCCACATCAGCGGTTCACACCGCCATCAACGACCAAGATTCGCAAGAGGAAACACCAATGGCAAAGATCATCGGCATCGACCTGGGTACGACCAACTCGTGCGTGGCGATCATGGAAGGCGGCAAGGCCCGCGTCATCGAGAACGCCGAAGGCGATCGCACCACGCCGTCGATCGTGGCGTTCACCAAGGACGGCGAAGTGCTGGTCGGCGCCTCGGCCAAGCGCCAGGCGGTGACCAACCCCAAGAACACCTTCTATGCGGTGAAGCGCCTGATCGGCCGCAAGTTCACCGATGCCGAAGTGCAGAAGGACATCGGTCTCGTCCCCTACAAGATCACCCAGCATGACAACGGCGATGCCTGGGTGGAAACCGCCGACAGCAAGAAGATGGCGCCGCAGCAGATTTCGGCTGAAGTGCTGGCCAAGATGAAAAAGACGGCGGAAGCCTACCTGGGCGAAACCGTCACCGAAGCCGTCATCACCGTCCCGGCCTACTTCAACGACAGCCAGCGCCAGGCGACCAAGGACGCCGGCAGGATCGCGGGCCTCGACGTCAAGCGCATCATCAATGAGCCGACCGCGGCCGCGCTGGCCTACGGCATGGACAAGAAGGGCGGCGACCGCAAGGTTGCGGTGTACGACCTCGGCGGCGGCACCTTCGACGTGTCGATCATCGAGATCGCGTCCGTCGACGGTGAAATGCAGGTGGAAGTGCTGTCGACGAACGGCGACACCTTCCTGGGCGGCGAAGACTTCGACAAGCGCGTCATCGACTACCTCGTCGACGAGTTCAACAAGGACCAGGGCATCGACCTGCGCAAGGACCCGCTGGCACTGCAGCGCCTGAAGGACGCGGCCGAGCGCGCCAAGATCGAGCTGTCCTCCGCGCAGCACACCGAAGTCAACCTGCCGTACGTCACGGCGGATGCTTCGGGCCCGAAGCACCTCAACATCAAGTTGACCCGCGCCAAGCTGGAGTCGCTGGTCGATGACCTGGTCAAGAAGACCATCGAACCGTGCCGCGTCGCGCTGAATGACGCCGGCCTGCGCGCGTCCGACATCTCCGAGGTGATCCTCGTCGGCGGCCAGACCCGCATGCCGAAGGTCCAGCAGGCCGTCACCGATTTCTTCGGCAAGGAGCCGCGCAAGGACGTCAACCCGGACGAAGCCGTCGCCGTAGGCGCCGCGATCCAGGGCGGCGTGTTGCAGGGCGACGTCAAGGACGTGCTGCTGCTCGACGTGACCCCGCTGTCGCTGGGCATCGAAACCCTGGGCGGTGTCTTCACCAAGATCATCGAGAAGAACACGACGGTGCCGACCAAGGCCTCGCAGGTCTTCTCGACGGCCGAGGACAACCAGTCCGCCGTCACCGTGCACGTGCTGCAGGGCGAGCGCGAACAGGCCCGCTACAACAAGTCGCTGGCCCGCTTCGACCTGTCCGGCATCGAGCCGGCGCCGCGCGGCATGCCGCAGGTGGAAGTGTCGTTCGACATCGACGCCAACGGCATCGTCCACGTGACCGCCAAGGACAAGAAGACCGGCAAGGAACAGAAGGTCGAGATCAAGGCCGGTTCCGGTCTGTCGGACGAAGAAATCCAGAAGATGGTGCAGGACGCCGAGGCGCACCGCGAAGAGGACAAGAAGTTCCACGAGCTGGTGCAGGCCCGCAACCACGCCGATGGCCTGATCCACTCCGCCCGCAGCGCGATCAAGGACAACGGCGACAAGGTGCCGGGTGACGTGATCGGCCGTGCCGAAGGCGCGATCGCCGAGCTCGAGACCGCGATGCGCGGCGACGACAAGGCGCAGATCGAAGCCAAGGCCAAGGCGCTGGAAGAAGCCGCGCAATCGCTGTTCGCCGCGGCCTCCGCCGGCCAGGCGGGCCCGGACATGGGCGCCGGTCCGGCCGGTGCAGGTCCGTCGCAGGATGACGTCGTCGATGCCGAGTTCACCGAAGTCAAGGACGACAAGAAGTCCTGAGGCGAACCGGATAGATGACAGCAATACGACGGGCAGGCCACGGTCTGCCCGTCGGTGTTTCGGAGTGACGGGGAATGGCAGCAACGATGAGCAAGCGCGACTACTACGAAGTCCTGGGTGTGGCCCGCGAGGCCAGCGATGAAGACCTGAAAAAGGCCTACCGTCGCTGCGCGATGAAGTACCACCCGGATCGCAACCCGGGCGACCACGCTGCCGAAGCATCGTTCAAGGAATGCAAGGAAGCCTACGAAGTCCTGTCGGATGGTTCCAAGCGCCGCATGTACGACCAGCACGGCCACGCCGCGTTCGAACACGGCATGGGCGGCGGCGGTGGTCCCGGCGCGGGTTACGCCGACATGGGTGACATCTTCGGCGACATCTTCGGCAACATCTTCGGAGGTGGCACGGGTGCCCGTGGCCCACGCCGCGGTGCCGATATCGGCTACGTGATGGAGCTGTCGCTGGAGGAAGCGGTCGGCGGGATCGACAGGAAAATCGAGATCCCCACGCTCGACGAATGCGAGTCCTGCAAGGGCAGTGGTTCCTCCGATGGCAAGCTGGAGAACTGCGAAACCTGCCATGGCCGCGGACAGGTGCGTTTCCAGCGCGGCATCTTCTCGATGCAGCAGACCTGCCCGCATTGCGGTGGCCGCGGCAAGACCATCGCCAGTCCCTGTGGCGACTGCCACGGGCAGGGCAGGGTCGAACGTACCAAGACCCTCCAGGTCAAGATTCCCGCGGGCGTCGACACCGGCGACCGCATCCGCCTCACGGGCGAGGGCGAAGCCGGCCCGGCAGGTGCGCCTCCGGGCGATCTCTACGTCGAGGTCCGCGTGCGTCCGCACGAGATCTTCGAACGCGACGGCGACGACCTGCACTGCGACGTGCCGATCCGTATCTCGCAGGCCGCGCTGGGCGACTCCGTACGCGTGCCCACGCTCGATGGCGAAGTCGAATTGCGCATTCCCGCCGAGACCCAGACCGGCAAGCAGTTCCGCCTGCGCGATCGTGGCGTCAAATCGGTGCGCAGCCGCTCCCCGGGCGACCTGTATTGCCGCGTCGTCGTGGAAACACCGGTAAACCTGACCACCGAGCAGCGCGAATTGCTGGAGCAGTTCGAGGCGACTTTCGTCGGCGACGGCGCACGCAAGCATTCACCGCGCTCGTCGACCTTCATCGATGGCGTGAAGGGCTTCTGGGACCGGATGACCTCCTGAATCGAAGCGGTGTCTGCCAAGCCGGGACCCGGGTTGCGCACCTCGTTTCGTGGGTGATGCTGGGAAACAATCGCCCGACACGCTAGCCTGCGCACATGGAAACGCATCCCCGAATTGCCATCCACGGCGCCTCCGGGCGCATGGGCCAGGCGCTGTTGCGGCTGGCTGCCGAACGTCAGGATCTGCAGGTCGTCGCCGCGGTTTCGCGCAAGGTCTCTTCGCGTGCTGTCGACGGCATTCCTCAATTCACCGCGAGCGAGCTGGGTGGATTGCCCGAGTTCGACGTCGCGATCGACTTCAGCCTGGCGGAAGGGTTCGACGGAATCCTGTCCGCCTGCGTCGCGCGGAATGCCGCGCTGGTTTCCGGCACGACGGGTCTGTCGCCAGCGCAGCTGGAAGCCATCGACGCAGCCGCAGCCAGCATCCCAGTCCTGTGGGCGGCGAACTTCAGCCTGGGAGTGGCCGCACTGAGCGAACTCGTCGAGCGCGCGGCGGCCGCGCTGGTGGGTTGGGACTGCGACATCGTCGAATCGCACCATGTCCACAAAAAGGATGCCCCGTCCGGGACCGCGCTCGCCCTTGGAGCCGCGGCGGAGCGGGGCGGGGCGCACCCGCGATACGCGTCCTTGCGTGCCGGGGACATCGTTGGCGAGCACCTGGTCCAGTTCACGACGCTGGGCGAGCGCATCGAGCTCGTGCATCGCGCCACCAATCGCGACATCTTCGCCCGTGGCGCGCTGCACGCGGCGTCGCGCCTTGCCGGACGCGCACCGGGCCGATACCAATTGCGTGACCTGCTGGACTGACCCAGCGTGCTCCAGGCCCTGCGCCGACCGTGACCGCGCGCACGTTCCAGAACTTGCGCGGCGCGTCCGACAGACGGCAAGTAAACGCTTCATGAACTGCGTCACCATGCCATTAGTTTGGGCGCCGATAGGATGCGGTCTGAACCAGGGGGTAAAGCATGACGATGCAGGGAGATTCGTTTCCGGCAGGAAGCCGAGATCCACAGCTGCTGCTCGCCGCGATGCAGCGCATCAGCCAGGAACAACTGGGCCTCGCGCTCGAGCGCGTACTGCGCCGCGCGGACGATTACCTGTTTGACAGCAGCCAGACCGGCGCGGGCACGGAGCTCACGGCCCTGCGCGACCTCCGCCGCGCTCGCGCCCAGATATCCCAACGTTTCGACCAGTCCCTCGCGGGAGCATTCCGCCGTCTGGGTGAAGCACCGATGGGGACGCGCGCCGCCGACGCATCCGCGCTCAGCCTGGTATCCGACGATGCCCTGGAAGAGCAGCTCGCCACCGAACAGGTCATCGATGGCCTGAGCCGATACCACGCACCGGCACTGGAATTGCTCGACAAGCGACTGGCGGCGCTGACCGAACGCCCGGTGCTCGCCGCCCGCGATAACCCGGTGGGCCCCAAGTTCCTTGCCGAAGGCCTGGGCGCGGCGCTGACGGCCCTGGACGTGACCACGGGCGTGCGCATCGTGTTGTACAAGTTCTTCGAGCGCGAGCTTTCGTCTGCGCTGGCCCCGCTGTACGACCGGCTGAATTCGGGACTCGTTTCCGCAGGCATCCTGCCGCACATCAAGCCGACCAAGCGCGCCGAGCCGCTCCCGCAGCCCACTCAGCAGGCCGGGGAACCCGGCGCGGGGGATGCCGCGACCGTGGCTGTCGCCAACGCCGTCGCCACCCAGTTCGGCATGACCGGCCCAGGCGACCAGATGATGTTTTCCAGCCTGCTGGGGTTGCTGCAATCCTGGCGACAGGCGATGAATCCGGGGCGCGTGGCCGAAACCGGACCGAGCATGAGCACCTCGGATGTCATGACGGTGCTGTCGAAGTTGCAGCGCGAGCCGGCAAAACCCTACGAAAACGTTGCCACGGATTCCCGAGTCCCCCTGGCCGAGCAGTTGCGCCGCGACCTGCTGACGGGCGCACGCCGCCTGGGCATGGGCGGCGACAACCTGACCCTGTCCAACATGGACGACGACGCCGTCGATCTCGTCGGCATGCTGTTCGACGTGTTGCTCGATGAGCGTCATTTCGAAGCGGACGTCCGGACCAAGATCAATCGCCTGCTGGTGCCGTACATCAAGGTCGCGGTAAAGGACCGCCGCCTGTTCCTGTACAAGGCCCATCCGGCCCGCCGGCTGCTCAACGTGGTCGCCGAGGCCAGCGAAGGCAATCGCGGCGAAAGCCCGCAGGAACGCGAGCTGATGGCGCGCGTGGACGGCACCATCGACCGGCTCGTTGCCGAATTCAACGAAGACGTCGCCATCTTCGAGACGCTGGAGCAGGAGCTGCGTTCCTTCATGGAGCAGCACCGCAAGCGCATCGAAGTCACCGAGCGGCGTGCCGCGGAAGCCCAGCGCGGCAAGGAGCGGCTTGAACAGGCACGCGAGGGCGTTGCCGGGGACCTGGCCGTCAGTCGCGACACGCGCGAATTGCCGCCCGCGCTCGATGCCTTCATCAATGGCTATACCGCCCACCATCTCACCCAGCTGGTCCTGCGCGAGGGCAAGGACGCGCCGCGTTACGCCGAAGCGATCAACGCGGTCACTTCGCTGCTCGTGAGTTTCGACCATGCCGAACTGGGCGTGCCGTTCGAGAAACTCCCGGAGCTGCCGCGCGCGGTCATGGCTTCGATCCTGGAGAGCTCAGGCGTCCATGGCCATGCGGCCGATGAGGTGCTCGCAACACTGCAGCGCACCCTCCAGCGGGTATCGGCGGGCGAAAGTGCCGCCGCGGTCGCGGAGCAGCTTCCGATGTCGCAGGTTCCGGCTCCCGAGACCGCGGCTCCCGATCCGGCGGAACTGCAGCTGGTCGGAGGCAAGGACAATCTCGAATTCGATCCGGACATGGCCGAACGCATGCGTGCGCTCGAAGTCGGCACCTGGGTGCAGCTGACCAGCGAGAGCGGGCGGGTCGAGCCCGCCAAGGTGTCGTGGATCAGCCCGATCTCCTCGCGCCTGCTGTTCGTGAACCGGCGCGGCATCCGTGTGCTCGTGGCCTCCGCCGAGGAACTGGCCGCGATGGCGCGAATTGGGCGCCTGCAGTTGCGTGAAGCCGGCACCGCCTTCGAAGACGCCATGCACCAGGTGATGGGCAAGCTCAAGGTCAGTACGGCCCCGGCCCCCGCCGATTCCGTTGCTGAAGGATCGCCCCCGGGTATCGCCACCGCCTGACGCCAAGGGGTCGTCCCGGCAGAGCGCTTGCAGCCGCATGCCGTTGCAGCTTTGCGGTGGGTGAAATTCGCGCTGGCGTATTCGCCTCGCCATCGCTACAATTCCCGCTCGCCTGAACCCCACCCGTCGGACCGGTACTGACCCGAGTCCGCGGTTTGCTGCAGCCTGCGTTCCGTACTCGCGAATGCGTGGTTGCCGGCCTGGTGGGGTCAGTCCCCCCAGCTGCCAAGGCGATCCCAGTGACTGAACCCGCAATCCTTGCACTCGAAGACGGAACGATCTTCGAGGGCATTTCCGCAGGCGCGCCCGGCCTTTCGGTGGGCGAGGTGGTGTTCAACACCGCCATCACCGGCTATCAGGAAATCCTCACCGATCCGTCCTACGCCCGCCAGATCGTCACCCTGACGTATCCCCACGTCGGCAACACCGGCATGACCGAGCAGGACGACGAGGCCAACCAGGTCTGGGCGTCCGGCCTGATCGTTCGCGATGTCCCGCGCCGTCCCAGCAACTGGCGCAGCCAGGTATCGATGCCGGAATGGCTGGCCAAACGCGGCATCGTCGCGATCTCCGATATCGACACGCGCAAGTTGACGCGACTGCTGCGCGATACCGGTGCGCAGAACGGTGCGCTGATGGCGGGCGAGATCAACGTGGACAAGGCGCTCGAAGCCGCACGCAAGTTCCCTGGCCTCAAGGGCATGGACCTGGCCAAAGTCGTCACCACGCCCACTGCATACGAGTGGAGCGACGGCCAGCTCGATCTCGACAACAACGTCTTCGTGCACGCCGATCCGAAGTTCCACGTGGTCGCCTACGACTTCGGCGTGAAGCACAACATCCTGCGCATGCTTGCCGAGCGCGGCTGCCGCGTGAGCGTGGTGCCGGCGCAGACGCCGGCCGCCGATGTGCTGGCGATGAATCCCGATGGCGTGTTCCTTTCGAATGGTCCCGGCGATCCGGAACCGTGCGACTACGCGATCACCGCGATCAGGCAATTCGTCGATCGCAGGATTCCGACCTTCGGCATCTGCCTGGGCCACCAGCTGCTCGGCCTGGCCAGTGGCGCGAAGACGATGAAGATGAAATTCGGCCATCACGGCGCCAACCATCCGGTGCAGGACCTGGCCGGCGGCCGCGTGATGATCACCTCGCAGAATCATGGCTTCGCGGTCGATGAATCCACGTTGCCGGCCAATGTGCGGGTGACGCATCGCTCGTTGTTCGATGGCAGCAACCAGGGCATCGAACTGACCGACGCCCCGGCCTTCAGCTTCCAGGGCCATCCGGAAGCGAGTCCCGGGCCGCATGACGTAGGACCGTTGTTCGACCGCTTCGTCGCGTCGATGCAGGCGAAGTGAAGGCTGTTGCCGCCAAGCCGACCCGCAAGCGCTTCTGGCGCCGGCCAGCCGTTGTCAGGATGGCCGTCATTGCGGTGTTGCTTGGCGCGTACCCTGCCTTCGTCATGACGGCGACGTACACGCAGTGGTTCAAGGCCGGCCTGCCGGGCGGTCGCAATGGCCCGGCGGACGCCTACCGCCACTCGCTTGCCAGCGCCATCGTTGCCTACACCCTGTCGCCGCGTTGCGTGGACTGGGTAACGGCAGTGATGGAGCAGGGCGGGCAGGGCAACGCCGCCCGTGCGATGGACGCGCACAACAACCAGCTCGGCGCGCGCATTGGCGCGACGGCCGAAAGCTGGGATGCAATGCAGCAAGCCGTGCTTGCTGCCGTGAAGAATGGTGCGATCGATGCAAGGTCGCCCGAGCAGATTACCTGGCTCGCGCCCCGCGCGTGGCGGGAACGACTTTACTGAGGACACCATGCCCAAGCGCACTGATATCAAGACCGTGATGATCATCGGCGCCGGTCCGATCGTCATCGGACAGGCCTGTGAATTCGACTATTCCGGCGCCCAGGCCTGCAAGGCCCTGCGCGACGAGGGCTACCGCGTGGTGCTGGTCAACAGCAACCCCGCGACGATCATGACCGACCCGAACATGGCCGACGCCGTGTACATCGAGCCGATCAACTGGCAGACGGTCGAGAAGATCATCGCCAAGGAGAAGCCAGATGCGCTGCTGCCGACCATGGGCGGCCAAACCGCGCTGAATTGCGCGCTGGACCTCGCCGACAACGGCGTGCTGGAGAAGTACAACGTCGAACTGATCGGCGCCTCGCGCGATGCCATCCGCATGGCCGAAGACCGCGAACTGTTCCGCATCGCGATGAAGGACATCGGCCTGGAATGCCCGAAGGCCGAAGTCGCGCGGACGTTCGAACAGGCCGTCGAGATCCAGACCAAGGTCGGCTATCCGACCATCATCCGCCCGTCGTTCACCCTGGGCGGTACCGGCGGCGGCATCGCCTACAACAAGGAAGAGTTCGAGGAGATCGCCAAGCGCGGCCTCGAGCTGTCGCCCGTGCACGAGATCCTCGTCGAGGAATCGGTGCTGGGGTGGAAGGAATTCGAGATGGAAGTGGTCCGCGACAAGGCGGACAACTGCATCATCGTCTGCTCGATCGAGAACTTCGACGCGATGGGCGTACACACCGGCGACTCGATCACCGTCGCCCCGGCGCAGACCCTCACCGACAAGGAATACCAGCGCCTGCGCGATGCCTCGATCGCGGTGCTGCGCAAGATCGGCGTGGACACCGGCGGCTCGAACGTGCAGTTCGGCATCAACGCCACCAACGGCCGCGTCGTCGTCATCGAGATGAATCCGCGCGTCTCGCGCTCCTCGGCGCTGGCGTCGAAGGCGACCGGCTTCCCGATCGCGAAGATCGCGGCCAAGCTGGCGGTCGGCTACACGCTGGACGAACTTCGCAACGAGATCACCGGCGGCAAGACCCCGGCATCGTTCGAGCCGACCATCGACTACGTCGTCACCAAGATCCCGCGCTTCGCCTTCGAGAAATTCCCGCAGGCCGATGCCCGCCTCACCACCCAGATGAAGTCGGTGGGCGAGGTGATGGCGATGGGCCGCACCTTCCAGGAGTCGCTGCAGAAGGCGCTGCGTGGCCTTGAGACGGGCAAGGTCGGACTCGATCCGACCGGCCTCGACCTGTCCAGCGACGACGACATGGCCAAGCTCAGGCGCGAGCTTAAGGAGCCGGGTCCGGAGCGCATGTTCCATATCGGCGACGCCTTCCGCGCTGGCATGAGCGTTGAAGACGTTCATGCGATGTCCTTCGTCGATCCGTGGTTCCTCGACCAGATCGAGGAAATCATCGCCACCGAGAAGGAAGTCGCCGCTGGCGGACTCGGGTCGCTCAATGCGAAGCGCATGCGCGCCCTCAAGCGCATGGGCTTCTCCGACGCACGCCTGGCCCAGCTCACCGCTACCGACGAAACCGCCGTGCGCACGCTGCGCCGCGCACTCAAGGTCCGGCCCGTGTACAAGCGCGTCGACTCGTGCGCTGCCGAGTTCGCCACCAGCACCGCTTATCTGTATTCGACCTACGAGGACGAATGCGAAGCGGAGCCGACCGACCGCAACAAGATCATCGTGCTCGGAGGCGGCCCGAACCGCATCGGCCAGGGCATCGAGTTCGACTACTGCTGCGTGCATGCCGCGCTCGCCCTGCGCGAGGACGGCTATGAAACCATCATGGTCAACTGCAATCCCGAAACCGTGTCGACCGATTACGACACGTCGGACCGCCTGTATTTCGAGCCGCTGACGCTCGAAGACGTGCTGGAGATCTGCGACCTGGAGAAGCCCAAGGGCGTGATCGTGCAGTACGGCGGACAGACTCCGCTCAAGCTTGCCCGCGCATTGGAAGCCAATGGCGTGCCGGTCATCGGCACCTCGCCGGATTCGATCGACCTCGCCGAAGACCGCGAACGCTTCCAGAAGCTGGTGCAGGACCTGGGCCTGGCGCAACCGCTCAACCGCACCGCGCGCAATCCGGAAGAGGCGCTGCTGCTAGCCTCGCAGATCGGCTATCCGCTGGTGGTTCGCCCGAGCTATGTCCTCGGCGGCCGTGCCATGGAAATCGTCCATGGCGACTCGGACCTGACCCGCTACATCCGCGACGCAGTGAAGGTATCCAACGACTCGCCGGTGCTCCTCGACCGCTTCCTCGACAATGCCGTGGAAGTCGACGTCGACGTCATCGCCGACAAGGACGGCAACGTTCTGATCGGTGGCGTCATGGAGCACATCGAGGAAGCCGGCGTGCACTCGGGCGACTCGTCATGCTCGCTGCCCCCGTATTCGCTGTCGAAGGAAGTGCAGGACAAGCTGCGCGTGCAGGTGGTGGCACTGGCCAAGGCGCTCAATGTGGTCGGCCTGATGAACACCCAGTTTGCGATCACCTTCGACGAAGCCGGCAACGACACCGTCTACCTGATCGAAGTAAATCCGCGCGCCTCGCGCACCGTGCCGTTCGTGTCGAAGGCAACCGGCATGCCGCTGGCGAAGATCGCGGCGCGCTGCATGGTCGGGCAGACGCTGGCGGAGCAGGGCGCGGTCAAGGAAATCATTCCCGACTACTACTCCGTGAAGGAAGCGATCTTCCCGTTCGCCAAGTTCCAGGGCGTGGATCCGATCCTCGGCCCGGAGATGCGCTCGACGGGCGAAGTGATGGGCGTGGGCCGCAACTTCGGCGCGGCGATGGCCCGCGCGCAGGAAGCCGGCGGCATCAAGGCCCTGCCGGCCACCGGTAAGGTCTTCATCTCGGTGCGCGACCCCGACAAGCAGCGCGTGCTGCCGGTGGCGCAGGACCTGATCAAGCGTGGCTATGCGCTGGTGGCCACGGAGGGTACGCATGCGTTCCTGACGGAGAACGGGCTCGCGTGCGAGCGCATCAACAAGGTGCTCGAGGGCCGTCCGCACATCGTCGACCTGATCAAGAACGGCGAGGTCGTCTATATCGTCAACACCACGGAAGGCCGCCAGGCGATCACCGACTCGTTCTCGATCCGGCGCGAGGCCCTGCAGCAGCGCGTGACGTATTCGACGACGGTCTCCGGTGCCCGTGCGCTGGTGAATTCGCTCGATTACCGCGGCACCGGTCCGGTGTGGTCGTTGCAGGAACTCCACGCTGAAGTGAACGGAACCGCCTGATTTCGCCCTCATAGCGGCGCATGACGGGATGACGGCCCGGGCGATCTGGGCCAGAATCGCCACAGAAAGGCCGCGCTGACGCGCGGCAGGCACCTGGAAGGAAAATGCGAGCACCCATCACCATGAAAGGCGCGCAACGCCTGCGCGCCGAGCTGGACGAACTGAAGTCGGTCAAGCGCCCGGCCGTGATCAATGCGATCGCCGAAGCGCGCGCCCATGGCGATCTCAAGGAGAACGCCGAGTACCACGCGGCCCGTGAGCAGCAGGGCTTCATCGAAGGCCGCATCAAGCAGCTCGAGGCCGAGCTGTCGCATGCGCAGGTCATCGACGTGTCGTCGCTCAACGCCGGTTCCCGCGTCGTCTTCGGCGCGACCGTCGAACTGGCCGATGCCGACACGGACGAAGAAAAGACCTACCAGATCGTTGGCGACCTCGAAGCCGACATCAAGATGGGCCTGATCGCGATTTCCTCGCCCGTGGCGCGAGCCCTGATCGGCAAGCACGAGGGCGATACCGTCACCATCGAGGCGCCGGGCGGCACCCGCGAATACGAAATCATCGGCGTCAGCTACCAGGCCTGAGCCGTTGACCCGGATGATCTCGGCAACACTGCTGCTGCCGGCCCGCGACAGTTTCGGCGGGCAGCGCCTGACGCCGGAGGTGGCGAAAGCGCTTGGCCGCGGTGATCGCGACTCGCTGGCGGGCGCACAGGCCGCACGCCTGTTCGACATCCTGCCGCGCGGCTGGCCCGTGGCGGCCGTGACGCGGCAGCGCGACGCCGGCGACGCTTCGCAGTCCGCCTGGTTGCGTGCGGATCCGGCCTACGTGCGACCGGATATCAATGGCGCGCGGTTGCTGGCCTATGGCACCGCACTCGCGCTGACACCGGAAGAAGCCGATGAACTGCTGCGGCCATTGCGGCCCCTGTTCGGAGATACCGGCTTCACGATCGACGCCCCTGTGCCCTCGCGCTGGTATCTGCGTTTGCCTCGCGAAGCGCGGCTGCCGGTCTTCCACGGCCCCGATGAGGCGCTGGGCGCGGACCTGTTCGAGCATTTGCCGGACGGTCCCGAGGGCCGGCGCTGGCGCGCCCTGCTGAGCGAGGCACAGGTCGTTCTGCACAACCACCCCGTAAATGCCCGACGCGCCGCGGCCGGCAAGGCACCGGTGAATTCGCTGTGGTTCTGGGGGGCGAGCGCAATGCCGGACCATGTCACCACGACGCACACCGCGATCTTCAGCGACGACGACGCCATGCAGGCTTTCGCGACGATGGCCAAGGCGGTGGCGATGCCGCTGCCCGGGCGGTGGGAGCAGGTGGAGGGTCAGAGCGTTTTCGACTTGCGCTACATGCGCGATCTGGCGCTGCTGCAGTCGCAATGGATGGAGCCGCTGCTCGGTGCGCTGCGTTCCGGTGACGTCGCAACCGCTTCGCTCGAATTCGCCGACGGAACCCGGTTCGTGCTGCGACCAGGTCAACGCTGGCGCTTCTGGCGCCGCCCATTGCCGTCGATCGCGGCATGAAAGCGAAACCGCGGCTGGTCCGCCGCCCGCCGGCCGGGACCAGCGATTGGCCCGAGGGGTTTCCGGGGCTGCTCGCGCGTCTGTATGCGGCACGCGGGGCCGTCAACCTGGAGCAGGCCCAGCCCAGGCTCGCGAAGCTGTTGCCGCCCGATCTGCTCGGGATGGATGCGGCGATCGCATTGCTGTCGGATGCCATGGCCGATGGCAGCCATATAGTCGTTGTCGGCGATTTCGATTGCGACGGTGCGACCGCCTGCGCGGTCGGCGTCCGCGGCCTGCGCCTGCTCGGCGCGCGACATGTCTCGTATGCGGTGCCCAATCGAATGGTGCATGGCTATGGTCTGTCGCCTTCGCTGGTGGAAGAGCTCGCGGCGCTGAAGCCCGACCTGCTGGTGACCGTCGATCACGGCATCGCCTGCCATGCCGGTATTGCCGTCGCGAAGGCGCAAGGCTGGAAGGTGCTCGTCACCGACCATCATCTCCCCGGTGACACGTTGCCGGCGGCCGATGCGATCGTCGATCCGAACCAGCATGGCGACGCATTCCCCAGCAAGGCGCTCGCCGGCGTCGGCGTCATGTTCTACGTGCTGCTGGCGTTGCGGAAACATCTTCGCGCAGCAGGGCGGTTCGCGACGGGCGAATTCACGAAGGGCGAGCCGGACCTGCTGCCATTGCTGGACCTGGTCGCGGTCGGCACCGTCGCCGACCTGGTGCCGCTGGACGTGAACAACCGCGCCCTCGTCAGTGCCGGTCTGCGCCGACTGCGCGCGGGGCAGGGCTGCGCCGGCCTGCGTGCCCTGATCGAAGTCTCGCAGCGCGCCCCGTCGCGACTGACCGCCGCCGATATCGGCTACGCGATCGGCCCGCGACTGAATGCCGCCGGCCGGCTCGAGGACATGGCCCTGGGCATCGAATGCCTGCTGACCGACGACTTCGAGCAGGCCCGCGACATCGCTGCCACGCTCAACGAGATCAATGGCGAGCGTCGCGCCGTGCAGCAGCAGATGACCGCGGAAGCGGAACTGGCGCTGTCGCGCGTGGCGCCGCTGGACGGGCTCGCCCCCAGCGCGCTCTGCCTCTACGACCCCGAATGGCACCCAGGCGTGGTCGGGCTGGTGGCGTCGAAGATGAAGGAACGGCTGCACCGCCCGGTGATCGCCTTCGCGCCGGCCGAGCCGGGAAGCCAGGTGTTGCGCGGGTCTGCCCGCTCGATCCCGGGTTTCCATATCCGCGACGCGCTGGCGGACGTCGCCGCGCGTCATCCCCACCTGATCGGGCGCTTCGGCGGCCATGCCATGGCTGCCGGCTTGTCGCTGGATCTCGAATCCCTGGCGGCATTTACCGATGCCTTCGAGCAATGCGCGGCCGCCGCGCTGACTCCGGAACTGCTGCAAGCCGATGTGCTCAGCGACGGCGAGCTGGCGGCGAACGAGTTCGACCGTGCCATGGCCGAGGCGCTGCGCGACGGCGGGCCGTGGGGGCAGGGGTTTCCCGAACCGCAGTTCGATGGCGAATTCGAGGTGCTGTCCTGGCGGGTACTGGGCGAGCGCCATCTCAAGCTCGAACTGGGCCTAGGCGGCAGGCGCCTCAATGCCATCGAGTTCGGTGGCTGGGGCGGTGAGCCTCCGCCGGGGCGGGTCCGCATCGCGTACCGGCTCGAACCTGACGACTATCGAGGCGGCCAGGCCGTGCAGTTGGTGGTGGTCCACCGGGAGCCCTGATCAGCCGTTTGTCCAATTGACGGAAAGCCAACAAACGTGGACATAAGCTGAATGTTCCCCCATGGAGCCGTGCCATGCCAATGACCGTCAATATCGAGCTGTCGGACAAGGATCTCGAGCACTTCAACCGCGCTGCCGATAAAGCGCGGGCAATGGCCGAAGGCAAGTCCAACAAGGAGATCATCGATGGGGCGACGCAGTTGCTGTCGAATGCGCAGCAAAGCAATCCGCCCGAATTCGTGAAGCAGCGGCTGTTCCTGCTGGACACGCTGATCGCCATGCTCCGGGACGAAGGCTGGGCGATGTCCGAGGCGGACGCCAAGCATGTGCGCTGCGCCCTGGTCTACTTTGCCGTGCCTGGCGACGCCATTCCGGACGACGTGCCGGTCCTGGGCTTCCTGGACGACGCGATCATGATCGAGCTGTCCGCCCGTGAGCTGCAGCACGAGATCGATGCCTACGCCGACTTCTGCGAATTCCGCCAGAACGAGGCCGATCGGCGTGGGTTGGCGCCGGACACCGTGGGCCGGGCGAACTGGCTGGACAGCCGCCGCGAGGAGTTGCAGGAACGCATGCGCCGTCGTCGTGAACGCGAGGAGGGCTCCGGCTTCGGGCGGGGATACGGCAGCAGCAGCGGCTACGGATCGGTCCGCAGCTATACGAACACCGGCTGGCGGCCCGGATTCAAGGTCTCCTGACAGGAAAATCCGAGGGCACGGTCCCGGGCGGTTTGTTAGAATTTCCGGTTTCCTGATCGAACCAAACCGGACATGATCGAACTCAATCCCGTCCGCCAGCGCATCGCCGACCTTCGTGGTCGGCTGGATGCGCTTAGGGGGTACCTTTGACTACGACCAAAAGGTCGAACGTCTCGAAGAAGTAAACCGGGAGCTGGAAAGCCCCGATATCTGGAATAACGCGGAATACGCACAGACCCTGGGCCGCGAGCGTTCGCAGCTGGAAAGGGTCGTGAACGGCATCCGCGACCTCACCGACGGACTCGTCGGTGCCGGCGAACTGCTGGAACTGGCCGAGATGGAAGACGACGAGGACACCGCCGTGGCGGTGGTCAACGACGTCGAGAGCTACGCCAAGGAAGTGGAGAAGCTGGAATTCCGGCGCATGTTCTCCGGCAAGATGGACTCGGCCAATGCTTTCGTCGACATCCAGGCCGGCGCCGGCGGTACCGAGGCCCAGGACTGGGCCGAAATCCTCCTGCGCATGTATCTGCGCTGGGCCGAATCGCGCGGCTGGAAGGCCGAACTGATGGAAGCCAGCGGCGGCGACGTCGCCGGCATCAAGTCGGCGACCGTGCGCGTCGAGGGCGACTTCGCCTACGGCTGGCTCAAGACCGAAACCGGCGTGCACCGCCTGGTACGCAAGTCGCCGTTCGACTCCGACAACCGCCGCCATACCAGCTTCACCTCGGTGTTCGTGTCGCCGGAAGTCGATGACAACATCGACATCGACATCAATCCGGCGGACCTGCGCACCGACGTCTATCGCTCCTCCGGCGCTGGCGGCCAGCACGTCAACAAGACCGAGTCCGCGGTACGCATCACCCACATTCCCTCGGGGATAGTGGTGGCGTGCCAGACCGGCCGCAGCCAGCACCAGAACCGCGACAACGCGATGAAGATGCTGGCGGCCAAGCTGTACGAACTCGAGATCCAGAAGCGCAACGCCGAACGCGACGCGGTCGAAGCGACCAAGTCCGACATCGGCTGGGGTAGCCAGATCCGCAACTACGTGCTCGACCAGAGCCGCATCAAGGACCTGCGTACCGGCATTGAGCGCAGCGACACGCAGAAGGTGCTGGACGGCGACCTCGACGAGTTCGTCGAAGCCAGCCTGAAGGCGGGCCTTGAAGCGGGCTCGAAACGCATCGACGCGGCCTGATACCTTGGCGGACGGATTCGCGCCAGCCCCTCCGCCCCGGGATGCTCCCGGGGCCAATCGCAACACCACTCACTCGACACCACGATGACCGACGCCACGACCCTGCCGCCCGATGAGAACTTCCTGATCGCCGAGCGCCGCGCCAAACTGACGGCGCTGCGCGGACAGGGCGTGGCGTTTCCGAATGACTTCCGTCGTGCCGATTACGCCGGCGACCTGCAGGACCAGTACGCCGGGGTCGAGCAGTGGGGCGTCGAAGCGCTGGAAGCCAAGGCGCACCGCGTCGCCGTTGCCGGGCGCATCATGCTCAAGCGGGTGATGGGCAAGGCCAGCTTCGTGCAGATCCAGGACGAGACCGGGCGCATCCAGTTGTTCCTGCAGAGCAACGTGCTGGGCGATGTCTACGAAGCGTTCAAGAGTTGGGACGCCGGCGACATCGTGGCTGCCGAAGGCGTGCTGACGCGCACGAAGACCGGCGAACTGTCGGTCAGGGCGGACAAGCTGCGCCTGCTGACCAAGTCGCTGCGTCCCTTGCCCGACAAGTTCCACGGGCTCGCCGACGTCGAACAACGCTACCGCCAGCGCTACGTCGACCTCATCGTGTCGCCGGAATCGCGCGAAGTGTTCGTGAAGCGCTCCAAGATCATCCGTGCGATCCGTGCATGGCTCGACGCGCGCCGGTTCCTCGAAGTCGAAACGCCGATGATGCATTACATCCCCGGCGGTGCCGCGGCGAAGCCGTTCGTCACGCACCACAACGCGTTGGATCTCGAGCTCTTCCTGCGCGTGGCCCCGGAGCTGTACCTCAAGCGCCTGACGGTCGGAGGCCTCGAGCGTGTCTATGAGATCAACCGTAATTTCCGCAACGAAGGCGTGTCCACGCGCCACAATCCGGAATTCACCATGCTCGAGCTGTACGAGGCCTATGCCACGTACAACGAAGTCATGGACCTGACCGAAAACCTGATCCGCGACGTGGCGATCGAGGTACTCGGCACCACGATGATGGAATGGGACGGCGCCACCATCGACGTCGGCCCGGCTTTCCGCCGCTGGCGCCTGGACGAATCCGTGCGTGAGAAGAATCCGGAAATCAGCGCCGCCGATTGCCGCGACCGCGACGCGCTGGTGAAGCATTGCGAGCGCCTGCGCATCCCGGTCAAGGCCGGATACGGCTGGGGCAAGCTGCTGCTGGAAATTTTCGAGAAGACGGTCGAAGGCAAGCTGGAGCAGCCCACCTTCATCACGCACTATCCGGTCGAAGTCTCGCCGCTCGCGCGCGAGAGCGACACCGAGAAGGGCATCACCGACCGTTTCGAACTGTTCGTCAACGGCAAGGAACTGGCCAACGGATTCTCCGAGCTCAACGACCCCGAAGACCAGGCCGCCCGATTCCAGGCGCAGGTGGAGGCGAAGGAGGGCGGCGACGATGAGGCCATGCATTTCGACGCCGACTACATCCGCGCACTCGAAGTCGGCCTGCCGCCCACGGGTGGCCTGGGGATCGGCATCGATCGCCTGGTGATGCTGATGACGGGCTCGGCTTCGATCCGCGACGTATTGCTGTTTCCCTACATGCGCCCCGAGGCCTGAACGCAAGCACGTAAATCCCCGGGCAAGGCAGGCGGTACCGCTGCCCAATTGCTACCCGGCCGCGCTATGCTCCGCGAAGCTGCAAGGCACCGCGGCGTTGGCCATTAGGGGAATGATGCGTGGATGTCGTAATTGTCGATGACCAGACGTCGGCGCGGACCATGCTGCGCCACATCATCGAAGACATTGGTTCCGAACTGCGCGTGCACGATTTTGGCGAGCCGGCCGTCGCGCTGGACTGGTGCGAGTCGAACCAGCCGGACCTGTTGTTGCTCGATTACCGCATGCCGGGCATCGATGGGCTGGAATTCGCGCGCCGCTTCCGCCGCACGCCCCTGCATCGCGACATCCCCATCATCCTGGTCACCGTCGTAGGCGACGAACCCGTGCGCCAGGCCGCCCTGGATGCCGGGGTGATCGATTTCCTGGTGAAACCGGTGCGTCCGCGCGAGCTGCGCGCACGCTGTCGCAACCTGCTGCAGCTCCGGCAGCAGTCCGAGAACGTGAAGCAGCGTGCGATGTCGCTGGAACAGCGACTGCTGGCCAGCATGCACGAGGTCGAGGAGCGCGAACGCGAAACGCTGCACCGCCTCGCACGCGCGATCGAATACCGCGATGCCGGCACGAGTGCCTGGCTGGAACGCATGGCGCACGTGGCCGGCCTCATCGCCGAGCAACTGGGCATGTCCGAGGACGAGGCCCGTCTGGTCGAAATGGCCGCGCCCTTGCATGACGTCGGCAAGATCGCGATTCCCGACTCGATCCTGCTCAAGCCGGGCCCGCTGACGGAAGACGAGGTCGCCGTCATGCGCCAGCACCCCCGCATCGGGCACGAACTGCTGAGCGGCAGCCAGAACCGTTTCATCCAGGCCGGCGCGGTGATTGCATTGCGCCACCATGAGCGCTACGACGGCAGCGGCTATCCCGACGGGCTCATCGGGGACGAAATCCCGCTGGAGGCGCGGATCGTGGCCGTGGCCGACGTCTTCGATGCCCTGATTTCGCCCCGGCCCTACAAGCACGCGTGGGAGATGGAAGCGGCACTGGGCTACCTGTACGCTCAGCGAGGACGGCTGTTCGACCCGCGATGCGTGGACAGCCTGATCAGCAGCCGTGAGCGCCTCGAAGACATCTGCCAGCGCTATTCCCGCATCGCAAGGCGCCCCGGTACGGAGTGATCGGATGATCCGCGTCCTGTAAGCGGTGAGGCCTGTCCGGTCACGAGCACGCTCAGGAACCGGTCTCGATAGTCATCACCACACTGGCTGACGGCCGTACCGCTGTACTGCGATCCGCTGCGCATGCCCCTGAAGCAAAACGCCCGCAAGGCCTGGGCCTAGCGGGCGCAAAAAGGAAGATTTCCTTGCCGTATCAGGTGGTAGGGGTGGGATCGCGCAACTCACGGCGCAGGATCTTCCCCACGTTGGTCTTCGGCAGTTCGGTGCGGAATTCCACGTATCTGGGATGCTTGTAGCCGGTGAGATTCTCTCGCGCGTGGGCCTTGACCTGTTCGGCCGTCAGGGAAGGATCCTTCCTGACAATCACGACCTTGACGGCTTCCCCGGACTTTTCGTCCGGTACGCCTACCGCGGCGACTTCCAGCACGCCGGGCATCATGGCGATCACGTCTTCGACCTCGTTCGGATATACGTTGAAGCCCGAGACCAGGATCATGTCCTTCTTGCGATCGACGATATAGAAGTACCCGCGCTCGTCCATCTTCGCCATGTCGCCGGTGTGCAACCAGCCTTCACCGTCGATGACCTTGGCGGTTTCCTCCGGACGCTGCCAGTAACCCTTCATGACCTGCGGGCCCTTGATGCACAGTTCACCGACTTCGCCGGTGGCCAGCATGCGCCCGTCCTCGTCCTTCAAGCAGGCGTCCGTGGAGGGGATCGGCAGGCCGATCGAACTGTTGTAGTCCTTCAGGTCCAACGGGTTGATGCAGGCCGCGGGCGAGGTTTCAGTCAGGCCGTACGCCTCGATCAATGGCACCTTGGTGACCTGCTTCCAGCGATCGGCCACCGCGCGTTGCACGGCCATGCCGCCACCGAGCGTGAGGTGCAGCTTCGAGAAGTCCACCTGGTCGAATCCGGGCGTGTTCAACAAGCCGTTGAACAGCGTGTTGACGCCTGTGATCGCCGTGAAGGGCACTTTCTTCAGTTCCTTCACGAACCCGGGCATGTCCTTCGGGTTGGTGATCATGTAGTTCAGCCCGCCGAATTTCATGAAGGCAAGGCAGTTCGCCGTCAGCGCGAAGATGTGGTACAGCGGCAACGCCGTGATGATGATCTCCTCGCCCATCCTGATGTTGGCGTTGATCCACGCGGATGCCTGCTGCATGTTGGCGACGAGGTTGCGATGGGTGAGCATCGCCCCCTTCGAGATGCCGGTAGTGCCGCCGGTGTACTGGAGGAATGCGATGTCATCCGAGCCGATCTGCACGGCAGGCAATGTCTTGAGCTGGCCGATGACGAGCGCATCGCGGAAGCGGGTGGCGCCGGCGATGTCGTAGTCCGGCACCATCTTCTTCACGTGGCGCAGCACGAAGTTGACGATCGAGCCCTTGGGGAAACCGAGCATGTCGCCCAGGCCCGTGGTGATCACCTGCTTGACGGAGGTTTCCGCGACCACTTCCTGCACGGTATGGCCGAAGTTGTCGAGCACCACCAGCACGCTGGCGCCGGAGTCGACCAGCTGGTGCTTGAGTTCGCGGGCCGTGTACATCGGATTGACGTTGACGATGGTCAGGCCAGCACGCAGCGTGCCGAAAATCGCGACCGGGTACTGCAGGCAGTTGGGCATCATGATCGCGACGCGATCGCCCTTCTTGAGGCCGAGTTCGCCCACCAGGTAGGCGGCGAACTGCCTGCTCAGGCGGTCGATGTCGCCGTAGGTCAGGACCTTGCCCAGGTTGGCGAATGCCGGGCGATCACGATAGGTGTCGATGGCCTTCTCAAGCACCGATACCACGGACGGAAATTCATTGACGTCGATTTCCGCCGGCACGCCTGCCGGGTATTCGGCCAGCCAAGGACGTTCATTGCTCATCGCGATCCCCTCTTTAATCGGCGATTTGTCGTACGCCGCAGCGAATGCGCCGCCGTACGGTTTCCGGTCGATTGGAGCATAGGCACTAGAGGCTGGCAAGGCACATCCGGCGGGCAATCCATGCGCATTCGCTCGTTGCGCTCAGGGCAGGAGCAGGCAAGTGCGACCGCCGCCCGGCACCTCGCAATGCAGGGCAGCAGCCGTTCATTCCGCTCAGGCGGCCTTCCGCGCCGCCAACTGCCGCAGCACGTAGTGCAGGATGCCGCCGTGGCGGAAGTACTCCGTTTCCTTGGGCGTCAGCAGCAGCACCTTGACCTCGAATCGCACCTCGCGGCCGTCATGCTTGCGCGCCGTCACCGTGGCGGTTTTCGATGCGCCATCCTGGAGGCCGGTGATGGCGATGGTTTCCGATCCGTCCAGTCCGAGCTTCTGCGCATTCTGGCCGTCGCTGAAGGCCAGCGGCAGCACGCCCATGCCGACCAGGTTCGAACGGTGGATGCGCTCGAAGCTTTCAGCGACGACCGCTTTAACCCCGAGCAGGTTTGTTCCCTTGGCCGCCCAGTCGCGCGACGAACCGGTGCCGTATTCCTTGCCGGCAAACACCACCAGCGGCACGCCGTCCGCCTTGTAGCGCATGGCGGCGTCGTAGATCGACAGCTTCTCGGTGGCGCCGTGCGCACCGTGGTAGATCGTATTGCCGCCTTCCTCGCCACCGAGCATCAGGTTCCTGATGCGGATGTTGGCGAAGGTTCCGCGCACCATCACGTCGTCGTTGCCGCGCCGCGAGCCGTAGCTGTTGAAGTCGGCCGGCTGCACGCCGCGTTCCATCAGGAAACGCCCGGCGGGCGAATCCTTCTTGATGTTGCCGGCCGGGGAGATGTGGTCGGTGGTGATCGAGTCGCCGAAGATGCCCATCACCCGGGCGCCATGCACGTCGTCGATGGTGCCGACCTGCATCGTGATGCCGTCGAAGTAGGGCGGATTCTTGATGTAGGTCGATGCCGCATCCCAGCGGAAGGATTCTCCTTCCGGCGAAGCGATCTGGTTCCAGCGCGAGTCGCCCTTGAAGACATCCGCGTAGTTCTGCGCGAACAGCTCCGGGCCGACGGTCGCGGAAATGACGTCGCCGATTTCCTTGTTCGTTGGCCAGATGTCGCGCAGGAAGACGTCCTTGCCGTCCGGCGTATGGCCGACCGGGTCCTGGCTGAGGTCGATGTCGACGGTGCCCGCGAGGGCATAGGCAACCACCAGCGGTGGCGAGGCCAGGTAGTTCATCTTCACCTCGGGGTGCACGCGGCCCTCGAAGTTGCGGTTGCCCGAAAGCACGGATGCGACGACGAGCTCGTTCTCGGCGATGCCCTTCGATACTTCGTCGGGCAGCGGGCCGGAGTTGCCGATGCAGGTCGTGCAGCCGTAGCCGACCACGTAGAAACCCAGTTTCTCCAGGTCTTGCAGCACGCCGGCCTTCTTCAGGTAGTCGGTGACGACGAGCGAACCCGGGCCGAGTGATGTCTTCACCCAGGGTTTCGCCTTCAGCCCCAGCTTCACCGCGTTGCGTGCGAGCAGGCCCGCGCCGAGCATCACCGCCGGATTAGACGTATTGGTGCAGGACGTGATCGCCGCAATCACCACCGAGCCGTCGGTGAGGTCGCAGTCCATGTCGTGGATGCGGATCTTCGACTTGGGTTTCGCGGCAAGGTGCTCGGCCTGTGGCTGGTCGCCGCCTTCGCCCACCAGTCGCCCGATGGTTTCTTTGCGCGGCTTGCGGTTGGCGATCAGGCCTTCGAGGTTCTGGTGGAAGTTGTCCCGCACCGCCTCGAGAAGTACGCGATCCTGTGGGCGCTTGGGGCCCGCCAGCGACGGCTTCACGTCGCCGAGGTCGAGTTCGAGCATGGCGGAGTAGGTGGCATGCGGGGTGTTCGCGTCGTGCCACAGCCCCTGCGCCTTGGCGTAGGCCTCGACCAGGGCGATCTGTTCCTCGCTGCGGCCCGACAGGCGCAGGTAGGTGATGGCCTCGGCGTCGATCGGGAAGATGCCGCAGGTCGCGCCGTATTCCGGCGCCATGTTGGCGATCGTGGCACGGTCGGCGAGCGGCAGGTATTGCAGCCCGTCACCGTAGAACTCGACGAACTTTCCGACCACGCCGAGTGCACGCAGCATCTGGGTGACCGTCAGCACGAGGTCGGTCGCGGTCGCGCCTTCAGGCATCCTGCCGGTGAGCTTGAAGCCCACCACCTGCGGAATGAGCATCGAGGAGGGTTGCCCCAGCATGGCGGCTTCGGCTTCGATGCCACCCACGCCCCAGCCGAGCACGCCGATGCCATTGATCATCGTGGTGTGCGAGTCGGTGCCGAAAACGGTGTCCGGGAACGCCTGCAGGACGCCATCGATCTCGCGTTCGACCACGACGCGTGCGAGGTTTTCCAGGTTGACCTGGTGCACGATGCCGGTGTTGGGCGGCACCACCTTGAAGTTGCCGAATGCCTTCTGGCCCCAGCGCAGGAAGGCATAACGTTCCATGTTGCGTTCGAACTCGATCTTGCCATTGAGGTCGAGCGCGTCGGCCCGTCCGAATACGTCGACCTGTACCGAATGGTCGATCACGAGTTCGGAAGGAATAAGGGGATTGATCTGCTTCGGGCTTCCGCCGAGCCGGGTCACAGCATCGCGCATCGCAGCGAGGTCGACGACGCAGGGCACACCCGTGAAATCCTGCAGCACCACGCGCGCAGGCATGAAGGCGATTTCGGTTTCGGGTTCCTGCTTCGCGTCCCACCGGGCGACGGCCTCGATGTGCTCCTTGGCAACCGTCATGCCGCCGTCTTCGTGGCGCAACAGGTTCTCGAGCAGGATCTTCATCGAGTAGGGCAGCTTCGACAGGTCGAAGCGCTTGCCGAGCTCGGGCAGGCTGAAGTAGGTGTAGGACTTGCCGTTGAGTGCGAGCTGGGCGCGGGTGGCGAAAGAGTCGAACGACATGTGGTGCTCCCTGTTGTGTGCGGCGGGCGAGGTGGGGCGCCTGCGGGTTGGCACGCCTGCCGCCGGCGGAGCCGTACGACATGACGCGTCGATTATGAACAAGTCGGGGCAGGGCGGAGCGTTAACGAGGCCAAAGTCGTCGACGATGCGTTCCGTTCTTGTCGTAAGTCCCTGCCGAGACTAGGAATTTGCCGATTCTGGCGTTGCCGGAAGTCGCTGTTTCGGGCAAAATACGCGGCCGAGAATCGAACCCGCCCTGCAACCGGGCGGCGGCCGATTCGACCCCCACCAATCCTGCCGACGGACGTCCTTGCGGACGGCTGCACAGCGCGGGCGCGGTGTTCTTCCGCCTCAGCAGACGGGACTTTCATGCTCTCCAGCGACATGCTGTCTAACTACCGCCAACACGTTGCCGAGCGCGCCGCGCTGGGCATTCCGCCGCTGCCGCTGACCGCGCAGCAGACCGCCGACGTCATCGAGCTGCTCAAGGCTCCGCCGGCAGGCGAGGAAGCCTTCCTCGTCGACCTGATCACGAACCGCGTGCCGGCCGGCGTCGACGATGCCGCCAAGGTCAAGGCTTCGTACCTCGCGGCCATCGCCTTCGGCACCGAGAAGAACGCGCTGATCCCGCGCGAACGCGCCACCGAACTGCTGGGCACCATGCTCGGCGGCTACAACATCCATCCGCTGGTCGAGCTGCTCGACGACGCGCAGGTCGGCACCGTCGCCGCCAACGCGCTCAAGCACACGCTGCTGATGTTCGATGCCTTCCACGACGTGCAGGACAAGGCGCAGAAGGGCAACGCGAACGCCAAGGCCGTGCTGCAGAGCTGGGCCGACGCCGAATGGTTCACCAGCCGTCCGGAAGTGCCGGAAAGCCTGACCATCACCGTCTTCAAGGTGACCGGCGAGACCAACACCGACGACCTGTCGCCGGCCCCGGACGCCACCACGCGCCCCGACATCCCGCTGCATGCACTGGCGATGCTGAAGAACGCCCGCGACGGCATCGTGCCGGAGGAAGACGGCAAGCGTGGCCCGGTCGCATTCATCGAATCGCTCAAGGGCAAGGGCCACCTGGTCGCCTATGTCGGTGACGTGGTCGGCACCGGTTCGAGCCGCAAGTCCGCGACCAATTCGGTGCTGTGGTTCACCGGCGAGGACATTCCCTTCATCCCGAACAAGCGCTTCGGTGGCGTGTGCCTGGGCTCGAAGATCGCGCCGATCTTCTACAACACCATGGAAGATGCCGGCGCGCTGCCGATCGAGCTCGACGTGTCCGGCATGAACATGGGCGACGTCGTCGAGCTGCGCCCTTACGAGGGCAAGGCGCTCAAGGACGGGCAGGTCATCGCCGAGTTCGCGCTCAAGTCCGACGTGCTGCTGGACGAAGTCCGCGCCGGCGGCCGCATTCCGCTGATCGTCGGCCGTGGCCTGACCGCCAAGGCGCGCGAGGCCCTCGGCCTGGCCCCGTCGACGCTGTTCCGCCTGCCGCAGAACCCGGCCGATACCGGCAAGGGCTACTCGCTTGCGCAGAAGATGGTCGGTCGCGCCTGCGGCCTGCCGGAAGGTGAGGGCGTGCGCCCGGGCACCTACTGCGAACCGAAGATGACCTCGGTGGGTTCGCAGGACACCACCGGCCCGATGACCCGTGATGAGCTGAAGGACCTGGCCTGCCTGGGCTTCTCGGCCGACCTCGTGATGCAGTCGTTCTGCCACACCGCGGCCTATCCGAAGCCGGTCGACGTCAAGACCCACCACACGCTGCCGGAGTTCATTTCCAACCGCGGCGGCATCTCGCTGCGTCCGGGCGATGGCGTGATCCACAGCTGGCTCAACCGCATGCTGCTGCCCGACACCGTCGGCACGGGCGGCGACTCGCACACCCGCTTCCCCGTGGGCATCTCGTTCCCAGCCGGGTCCGGCCTGGTCGCGTTCGCCGCGGCCACCGGCGTGATGCCGCTGGACATGCCCGAGTCGGTGCTCGTCCGCTTCAAGGGCGAGATGCAGCCGGGCGTGACCCTGCGCGACCTCGTCAACGCCATCCCGCTGGCCGCGATCAAGCAGGGCCTGCTGACCGTAGCCAAGCAGGGCAAGAAGAACATCTTCTCCGGCCGCATCCTCGAGATCGAAGGCCTGCCGCAGCTGAAGGTCGAGCAGGCGTTCGAGCTGTCCGACGCTTCGGCCGAGCGTTCCGCCGCCGGCTGCACGGTGCATTTGGACAAGGCGCCGATCATCGAGTACATCAACAGCAACATCACGCTGCTGAAGTGGATGATCGCCGAAGGTTATGCCGACCCGCGTTCGCTGGCACGCCGCATCAAGGCGATGGAAGCCTGGCTGGCCAACCCGCAACTGCTGGAAGGCGATGCGGACGCCGAATACGCCGCGGTCATCGAGATCGACCTCAACCAGATCGTCGAACCGATCGTCGCCTGCCCGAACGATCCGGACGACGTGAAGACGCTGTCCGATGTAGCCGGCGCCAAGATCGACGAAGTGTTCATCGGTTCGTGCATGACCAACATCGGTCACTTCCGCGCCGCTGCGAAGTTGCTGGAAGGCAAGCGCGACATTCCGACCCGCCTGTGGGTCGCGCCGCCGACCAAGATGGACGCGTCGGAGCTCACGAAGGAAGGCCATTACGGCACCTTCGGCACCGCCGGCGCGCGCATGGAAATGCCGGGCTGCTCGCTGTGCATGGGCAACCAGGCGCAGGCGCGCGAAGGCGCGACGGTGTTCTCGACCAGCACCCGCAACTTCCCGAACCGCCTGGGCCGCAACACCAACGTGTACCTGGGTTCGGCGGAGCTCGCGGCGATCTGCTCGCGCCTGGGCCGCATCCCGACCCGCGAGGAGTACATGGCGGACATCGGCGTGATCAACAGCAAGGGCGCCGAGATCTACCGCTACATGAACTTCGACCAGATCGAGGAATACCGCGAAGTGGCGGACAAGGTGGAAGCGGCGTAAACCGCGCGCCATCGTTCATTGCAACAAAAAGCCCCGGCGTGACCGGGGCTTTTTTGTATGCGGTCTTGCGTCTTGCCGGCCGAGTCAGGCCAGCAATTCCTGCACGGCATCGCCCATGGCCCGCTTGCGCAGCATGAAGTCCCACAGGCTGCCGCCCATCTGCCGCCACAGCACCGCCGACCGCACCGCGGACAGCAGCACCGCGCGCACTTCCGCGACCACCGCCGCCTGTCCGAGATAGTGCGGATTGCCCTGCACCAGCACGCGCGGCCGCAGATGGCTCAGCGTGTCCGCGTACAGCGAACCCAGTGCGCTGAGCACCTCGGGATGCGTGCTTCCCAGTCGCTCCGCGGCGCCGCTCTGGGCGCGGATGCCACTGAGGACGCGCGACACCATGTCGTCGTCGCGCACGAAGCGGCGCTCCAGCTGGAGCACCGCCAGCGCCAGGCGTGGCAGTTGGTCATCGGGCATCGCGCCGCCGAAGTAGTCGCGCAACAGCATCAGCCCCGTGCGCAACGACCCCGTGCCGCCATAGACCCCCGCCGTGTCGTCCGCGTCGATGCGGAACACCGAATCGAGCGCGGTCGAAAGTACTTCCGCATGTGCCTGTCCGGTATCGGCGATCCGCCGCACCTGGGCCAGCGCCTGTGCCAGGCCGGCGAGCGCGAGGACCCGTTCGGACATCGGATTTGGGCTGTCGGTCATGCGGCGTGTTCCTTGATCCGTTGTTCGAGCACGGCGTCGGTGGCGGCGATCACTGCGCCACCCAGGCAGACGTCTCCGTCGTACAGCACCAGGGATTGCCCCGGCGTGACCGCGCGTTGCGGGACGGCGAAATGCACTTCCAGCGAACCATCGGCGCGAACGCTGACCTCGCAGGCCTGGTCCGGCTGGCGGTAACGGGTCTGCGCCTGGCACTGGAAGCGGGAGGAAGGGGGCGCACCGGAGATCCAGTGCGCGGCCTCCGACCACAACGCATTCGCGTACAGGAACGGACTGTCGACGCCCTGGTCGACGTAAAGCACGTTGTTCGCCACATCCTTGCCGACGACATACCACGGTGCCGCTTCGAAACCGCGCACGCCGCCGATGTTCAAGCCTTCACGCTGGCCGAGGGTGAAATAGAACACGCCGGGATGCTGGCCCAGGACATGGCCATCCGGCGTACGCATTTCCCCGGTGCGGGCGGGCAGGTAGCGCGCAAGGAATTCGCGGAAGTCGCGCTCGCCGATGAAGCAGATGCCGGTGGAATCCTTCTTCGCATGCGTGGCGAGTCCGGCTTCCCGCGCGATGCCGCGCACATCGGTCTTCAGCATGTCGCCCAGCGGGAACTTCGTCGACGAGAGCTGCTTCTGTCCGAGTTGGTGCAGGAAGTAGCTCTGGTCCTTGCTCCGGTCGGCCGCCTTCAGCAGGCGCCACTGGCCGTCGGCCTCCGCGACGCGGGCGTAATGCCCGGTGGCGATGAAATCGGCGCCGAGCTCATGCGCGGCGTCGAGGAAATACTTGAACTTGATCTCGCGGTTGCACAGCACGTCCGGATTGGGCGTGCGACCCGCGGCGTATTCGGCGAGGAAATGGGCGAAGACACCGTCCCAGTATTCGCCCGAGAAATCACGGAAGTGGATCGGGATGCCGAGCCGCCCGCAGACCGCGACGGCATCGCGGCGGTCGTCCTCGGCGCGGCAATCGCCGCTGCCGTCGTCGGCCCAGTTCTGCATGAAGAGGCCCGCGATCGGCTCGCCAGCATCGCGCAGGCGCAATGCGGCGACGGACGAATCCACGCCCCCGGACATGCCCACGATGGTGCGCGCCTGGCTCATCCCAGGTGCTGCACGAATTCGAGCGGCTGCCGACGGCCCGCCAGGAAATCGGAGACCACGCGCCAGACCAGTGGACTGCGGTGGCGGGCGGATTCCGCCTGCAGTTCACCGGGCGTGAGCCACAGCGCACGGACGATGCCTTCATCCAGTTCGCGGGCAGGGTGGTGCGTCACGGGCTCCGCAGCGAAGGCGAAGCGCAGGTAATGGCGGCCGGTCTCCGGGGCTTTCCATTGGTAAGCCCCGACGAACGCGGTAAGCCGTACGTCCCAGCCGGTTTCCTCCAGCGTCTCGCGCAGCGCCGCCTCGATCAGGCTCTCGTCCGGTTCGAGGTGGCCGGCCGGCTGGTTGAGCACCCGCCGGCCACCGGCGTTTTCCTCGACCACCAGCAGGCGGCCGTCGTTGACCACGACCGTCGCCACGGTCACGTCGGGTTGCCAGAAGCGGCCCTCGCGATAGGTCATCGGATCATGTCCATCAGCACGTCCATCAGAACTCGTCCTTGCCGGGGGTGAGCTCGATTTCCATATCCTCTGCCGAGCGCAGGGCCGCCTCGACGGCATCATCGAGCGCGTCAATGCCCGCATCCGCGGCCAGCTTCACCACGAACACCGCGTAACGGCCCTGTTTCGCCCATGCGCCCAGCTTGCTTTCCTGCGTGGCCTCCAGCAGGCGGTTGGCGACGCCGGCCGGGAATTCGTCGGTCGCGGACACGTAGGCGGGCGACCAGATCTCGCGAACCTTGTGGGAGCCGTAGGTTTCCACCGGCGAACGCACGAATACCAGCTGGCTGCGGCCGCCCTTGTCCTCGTCCATGGCGAAAGTCAGGCGGAAGTCGCCTTCTTCGTCGACTTCGTACTGGTACTTCAGCTTGTCCAGCAGCTGCCTGACAGCCGGGTCGCCCTCCGCCCCCGTTTTGGCCGGACTGGCCCGTTCCGCCGCGTTGACGACAGATGAGACCGAAAAACACAGCAGCATGGAGACAGCGAAGGTACGCATCAGCCCCCCGGGGCAATCGAGTGCCGCCATTGTGCAAGGGGGCACTCGGGGCGTCCATCGAGGCGTCCGCCCGCGTGGGTTCTTTATAATTCGCCCATGACGAAACGCACCGAACACGAACAAAGCCATGGCGTCATGGTCGAAACCAGCAAGCCGGAAGTGGCGCGGCCGCCGCTGTACTCCGTGCTGTTGCTGAACGACGACTACACGCCGATGGATTTCGTGGTGGAAGTATTGATGCGCTTTTTCTCGTTCAACGCGGAAAAAGCGACCCAGATCATGTTGCATGTGCATACCCGCGGCCGCGGCGTTTGCGGTGTCTTCACCCGCGAAGTAGCCGAATCCAAGGTGGCGCAAGTGAACGAATATTCAAGACTCAACCAGCACCCCTTGCTCTGTACGATGGAAAAGGCCTAAAAGTGCGAGTAAGGACGTTGTACCGATTGTGTTACGAGTGCCACGCAGCGTTCCGAACGTCCTATGGGGCTGGCATGGAAATCGCTGGTTGCTGTCCCCAGATAGGGTCGCAGTAATCCCGGAGGCTATCGCCCCATGTTCAGCAAGGACCTCGAATACAGCATCGGCCAGTGCTACAAGCGCGCCCGCGAAGCGCGCCATGAGTTCATGACGGTCGAGCATCTGCTACTGGCGCTGCTCGACAACCCGTCGGCCGAAGCTGTCCTCAAAGCCTGTCACGCCGATTTCGCGCGCCTGCGCGGCGATCTGGAGCAGGCCATTTCCACCTCCGTCGCCAGGCTCGCGGACGACGACGGCCGCGACACGCAGCCGACGCTGGGTTTCCAGCGCGTGCTGCAGCGCGCCGTCTACCACGTGCAGTCCTCCGGCAAGAAGGAGGTCACCGGCGCGAACGTACTGGTGGCGATTTTTGGCGAAAAGGACTCGCACGCCGTCTATTTCCTGAACCAGCAGGACATCGCTCGCCTCGACGTCGTCAATTACCTGTCCCATGGCATCGCCAAACACGGTGGCGAGGAGCCGTCGTCCCACCAGGACGACAGCGATTCGCGCCAGGGCGATGGTGGTGACGGCGAGATGAAGGGAGATGCGCTCGCCGAGTTCGCGATGAACCTCAATCAGCTTGCGCGTGAAGGCCGGATTGACCCATTGGTGGGACGAATCAACGAAGTCGAGCGCACCATCCAGGTGCTATGCCGCCGCCGCAAGAACAATCCGCTCTACGTGGGCGAAGCAGGCGTCGGCAAGACCGCGATCGCGGAAGGCCTGGCCAAGCGCATCGTCGATGGCGAAGTGCCCGAAGTGCTGGCAGACGCCACCATCTATTCGCTCGACCTGGGCGCGCTGGTCGCCGGCACCAAGTACCGCGGCGACTTCGAAAAACGCCTGAAGGCCGTGCTCGCGCAGCTGAAGAAGCTGCCCGACACCATTCTCTTCATCGACGAGATCCATACGATCATCGGCGCCGGTTCCGCTTCGGGCGGCACCATGGACGCCAGCAACCTGATCAAGCCGGCACTGGCATCGGGTGAACTGCGCTGCATCGGTTCCACCACGTTCCAGGAATACCGCGGCATCTTCGAAAAGGACCGGGCCCTGGCACGACGCTTCCAGAAGATCGACATCGTCGAACCGACGGTGGGCGAGACCCTGGAAATCCTGCAGGGATTGAAGCCCAAGTACGAGCTGCACCATGGCGTCACGTATGCCGACGAGGCGCTGCAGGCTGCCGTCGACCTGTCGGTCAAGCACCTGGGCGACCGCCTGCTGCCGGACAAGGCCATCGACGTGATCGATGAAGCCGGGGCCCGCCAGCGCCTGCTGCCGGACAACGAGCGCAAGACCCTGATCGATACCGAGGAAATCGAGACCATCGTTGCCAAGATGGCGCGAATTCCAACCAAGCAGGTCAGCGCGTCGGACAAGGACGTGCTCAAGAACCTCGAGCGCAACCTGAAGATGGTGATCTTCGGACAGGATCCGGCGATCGAGACCCTGACCTCGGCGATCAAGCTCGCCCGGTCCGGCCTGGCCAACCCGGACAAGCCGATCGGCAATTTCCTCTTCGCCGGCCCCACCGGCGTGGGCAAGACCGAGGTGACCAAGCAGCTCGCACTGCAACTGGGCATCGAGCTGGTCCGCTTCGACATGTCCGAGTACATGGAGCCGCATTCGGTCAGCCGCCTGATCGGTGCGCCTCCGGGCTATGTCGGCTTCGACCAGGGCGGCCTGCTTACCGAGAAGATCGTCAAGACGCCGCACTGCGTGCTGCTGCTGGACGAGGTGGAGAAGGCGCATCCGGACATCTTCAACATCCTGTTGCAGGTGATGGATCGCGGCATCCTCACCGATACCAACGGACGCGAAGCCAACTTCAAGAACGTCGTGCTGGTCATGACGACCAATGCGGGTGCGGCGCAGGCTTCGCGGCGTTCCATCGGCTTCACCAAGCAGGATCACTCGACCGATGCGATGGAAATCATCCGTCGGGCCTTCAGTCCGGAATTCCGTAACCGCCTCGACGCGGTGGTGCAGTTCCAGGCGCTGGGCTTCGACCACATCCTGCGCGTGGTCGACAAGTTCCTGATCGAGCTGGAAGCCCAGCTGCACGAGAAGAACGTCAGCCTCTCGGCCACGCCGACGGCACGCGACTGGCTGGCCCAGCATGGCTTCGATCCGCTGATGGGCGCGCGCCCGATGGCCCGCGTGATCCAGGACCGGATCAAGCGGCCGCTGGCGGACGAGCTGCTGTTCGGCAAGCTGGTGGGAGGCGGTCGCGTCACCATCGACGTCAGGGAAGACGAACTGGTCGTCGAGGCGCAGGCGGAACCGGAGAAGCTCCTGCCGGTCACCGTGTAGCCGGGGCACACTCCCGCCCACGAAAAAAGGCGGCCATTGGCCGCCTTTTTCTTCATGCAATTACCGCACTCACTTCATGCGGTAGGTGATACGACCCTTTGTGAGGTCGTACGGGGTCATTTCGACCTTCACCTTGTCGCCGGTCAGGATGCGGATGTAGTTCTTGCGCATCCGCCCGGAGATATGGGCAATGATCTCGTGGCCGTTCTCGAGGCGCACGCGGAACATGGTGTTCGGAAGGGTTTCCGCCACCGTGCCCTCGAATTCGATCACATCGTCTTTTGCCATGAAGTTCCCGGGTTGAACATGAAGAGCAGGCGCAGCGCGCCCGCGAAGCCGCGCATTCTGCCACAAATGCCGGGGCGATGGCGCCGCGGCCCTGATTGTTCATCCGCGGCGGGCGGGTGCCAGCCCAGCCGCCGTGATCGTCCCGAAGCGCCGGGTCCAGCTGGCGGCGGGTTCAGGCAGCGCCGTCAGTTCGGCAACCGCGGCAAGGAAGCGCTCCCGAGACCATAGCTCCGCCCCCAGCGACAGCAGGTGGTCGTTTTCGACCTGCGCGTCCAGCAGGGGCCAGCCCCATTCCCGGAGGCGGTGGGCGAGGGCGGTCAGGGCGACCCTGGAACCACCCGATTCCGCGCTGAACATGCTTTCGCCAAAAAACATCCGGCCAACGGCGACGCCATAGAGCCCTCCCACCAGACGCTCCCCGTCGAACACTTCGATTGAATGGCCATGCCCGAGCCGGTGCATCTGCTCATACGCGGCCCGCATGTCCGGTGTGATCCAGGTGCCGCGCTGGCCCGCGCGTGGCGTAGTCGCGCAGGCCTCTATCACCCGTGCGAAAGCGGTGTCGGCCCGCACCACCCAGTCGCTGCGCCGCAACCATCGCCGGAATCGGGATGGCAGGCGCACGCAGTCGGTCTGGAACACCGTGCGTGGATCGGGGCACCACCACAGGATTGGCTGTTCGTCGGAGTACCAGGGAAAGATGCCGTGGCGATAGGCGTTGAGCAGCCTTGCCGGCGCCAGGTCGCCCCCCATGGCCAGCAGGCCGTCCGGATGACGCAATGCCGCGTCCGCCGGCGGGAACGGACCATGGGGATCCAGTGACAGGGCGGGTAGCCGGATGGTCATGCCGCGATCATCGCCCACGCCGCAAGACCGCGCGAGCGCATTGCCGGCTCAACCAGCCTTGAACGGTGAATGGCTTGCCAGCGTGGCGGCGTAGCGTCGCACCGAAGCCGTTTCCTGCGCGCACCAGTCGCGCAGCGCATCGCGAAAACCTTCGTGTGCGATCCAATGGTGGCTGTGAACCAAGGTCGGCAGGAATCCCCGGGCGAGCTTGTGTTCGCCCTGTGCGCCGGGTTCGAAACGGGTGAGGCCTTCGCGCAGGCAGTACTCGATTCCCTGGTAGTAACAGGTTTCGAAATGCAGCCCCGGGATGTGCTCGCTGGCGCCCCAGTAGCGGCCGTACAGCGTGTCGCCCCCGCGCAGGCACAACGCGCCCGCGACCGCTTCACCTCCGCGCTCGGCCAGCACCAGGACCAGGGAACGTGGCATTGCCCGCGCAAGGTGCTGCAGGAACGGCAGCGTCAGCGCCGGGTGATTTCCGTATTCGGCGAACGTCTGCAGGTAGAAGCCGTGCATCGTCGCAAGATCGGCTTCGCTGGCTTCGCTGGCTTCGTCGCCATGGATCACCCGGAAGCCAATGCCTGCGCGTGCGAACTTCGCTCGTTCCTGCCGGATGTTCTTGCGGTGCCGATGATCGAACGCTGCCAGGAAGTCGTCGAAGCTTCCCCAGCCCGCCGTGTTCTGCCAGTGGTACTGGACATCGATCCGGGCCAGCCACTCCCCGCCAAACGTAGTGTCCTGCTCGGAATGGAAGTTGACGTGCGCCGAGGAGAAATCGATCCCGCACAGGGCCCTCATCGCCTCCAGCAACCGGTGGCGATGCGCTGCGCTGGTCGCCAGGAGGCGGGGGCCGGTCACCGGCGAGTAGGGCACGGCGCACAGCCACTTGGGGAAGTACTCGATCCCGTGCCGTGCGTAGGCATGTGCCCAGGCGTGGTCGAAGACGAACTCGCCATGCGAGTTGGTCTTGCGGTACCCGGGAGCGGCGGCGATCAGCTGATCGCCTTCCCAAAGCGTCAGGTGATGCGGCGTCCATCCCCATTCCTCGCGCAGGCAACCGTATTGTTCGAGCCCGGCTAGAAAGGCGTGATGGACGAAAGGGTTGCTCCCGTCGTGGAGGGCATCCCACTGCGCCCTGTCCACGCAGGAAAGGTCGGGCAGTACACGGGGATGCAATGCCGTCACTGGGCGAACGGATCCTTTTCCGGCCGCCAGACCGAAAACTCCTGGGGCAGTGCGAGCTGCAGTCCACGGCCATCGCGGCAGGGCACTCCCGCTTGCGGCACGAGGTCGACAACGCGCTGCAGCACGGCGGCAAGCTTCCCGGCATCGGCTGCGTCGTTCGTGGACAGAGCCTCGATCGTAGCGGGGCAGGTGTGCACCGTCAGTCGAATCTTGATCTCATCAGCCGAGCGCCGGCGGGCGAACTCCTGCCAGTGTTGTGGCAGGCGCTGCGCAAGCAGTTCGGCTAGCGTCTCGTTGTACGCGTAGGCCGACTGTTGCTCGGCTTCGGGCAGGCCTTCCAGCGAAGCTTGTGCCTTGAATTCGTCGAATGTCGTGAACGTGATGATGTTGGCCTTGCTGCGGACCTCATCCAGCAGTTTGAATGCTTGCCCATGGTTTTGCGGCAGGCCCCAACCCATCGCGGCATGCATCGCCAGCAGCGTATTGACCTGGCGGTCGTTCTCTTCGGCGCCTTGACTCAGGTAATCCACGGTCGTGTGGAGGCGATCATCACCGAGGCTACCATCGACCATCTGGCATAGCGTCCACCAGATGCCGAGCTGTCGCTTCGACTGCAGCTTTCCCTGTGCGGCGGAGGCGAGGTTTGCCTCGTACGCCACCAGCACGGCGTGGTGGATGTCGCGCGGGTCTTCCAGTCGCCTGCGCTGCCTGCCGTCGAGGCTTTCCTTCCATGTCGACAGCGTCGCCGGGTCGCGGCAAAAGATGCCTCCTGCGACGGCATCGCTGGCGGCTAACGCCAGCAACGTCGCAACAAGGAAAGCGGCGGTCCGCGACACCGCTATCAACCTTCCTTGTCCAGGAATTTCTCAGCATCCAGCGCGGCCATGCAGCCAAAGCCGGCGGAAGTGATGGCCTGGCGATAGACCTGGTCGGCGACGTCGCCGGCGGCAAACACGCCGGGCACAGTGGTGGCGGTGGCTTCACCGGCCAGGCCCGTGCGGATGTTGATGTAGCCGTTCTTCATGTCGAGCTGGCCTTCGAACAGCGTCGTGTTCGGCGTGTGGCCGATGGCCACGAAAAGACCATGGATGGCGAGGTCGCGCGTGGAGCCATCCTGTACCGACTTCACCCTCACGCCCGTCACTCCGGCATCGTTGCCCAGCACTTCGTCGACCGTGTGGTGCCACACCGGCTCGATCTTGCCGGCCTGGATCTTGGCGTGCAGCTTGTCCTGCATGATCTTCTCGGCGCGCAGCGTGTCGCGGCGATGCACGAGGTAGACCTTGCGGGCGATGTTGGAGAGATACAGCGCCTCTTCCACGGCCGTGTTGCCACCGCCGATCACCGCGACATCCTGGTCCTTGTAGAAGAAGCCGTCGCAGGTGGCGCAAGCGGAGACGCCGCGGCCCTTGAACGTTTCTTCCGACGGCAGGCCGAGGTATTTCGCCGTCGCGCCGGTGGCGATGATCAATGCATCGCAGGTGTACTCGCCGCTATCGCCCTTGAGCTTGAAGGGACGTCGCGACAGATCGGCGGTATGGATGTGGTCGAAGACGACTTCCGTGTCGAAGCGCTCGGCATGCGCCTGCATGCGCGTCATCAGGTCCGGGCCCATCAGGCCGTGGGCGTCGCCGGGCCAGTTGTCGACCTCGGTCGTGGTCATCAGCTGGCCACCCATCTGCAGGCCTGTGATCACCACGGGTTTCAGGTTGGCGCGAGCCGCGTAAACGGCGGCCGTCCAGCCAGCGGGACCGGAGCCGAGGATGATCAGGCGGGAGTGCTTCGATGGGGTCATGGGTATAATTGCGTGCTGTTGGACGCGCACCGTACGGTGCGGGATGGATGGTACGGAACGTGCTTTCGGCGCGCACCGGATGCATCCGTGACCGCCATAGAGTGGCGTTGGCGTCCCGGCATTACAAGGCAAGGTCGACGGACTGCAGTGTTGCGTTCGCACCCGCCCGCCTGATGACAATCCGCCCGATCGCCGCGATTCGCGGTGACAAGGGGCATTACTTTGAGAGAACCGCAATGCGCATCGGTGTACCCAAGGAAACCAAGACCCTCGAGGGTCGCGTCGCTCTCGTGCCGGCCGCCGCCGGTGACCTTGTCAAGCGTGGCCACGAAGTGTGGCTGGAGCAGGGCGCGGGCCTGAAGAGCGGTTTCAAGGACGAGCAGTACACCCAGCTCGGGGTGAACATCGCTCCCGATGCCGCCGCGTTGTATGAGAAGGGCGAGCTGATCGTGAAGGTGAAGGAGCCGATCGCCGGCGACCTGCAACACCTGCGCAAGGACCACCTGCTGTTCTGCTACCTGCACCTGGCCGCCGAGCCGGTCCTGACGAAGCAGCTCCTCGACATCGGCCTCACCGGCGTTGCGTTCGAGACTGTGGAACTCCCCAACGGCGACCTGCCGCTGCTGGCCCCGATGTCGGTGATCGCCGGCAAGATCGCGGTGCAGGTCGGCACGCACCTGCTGCACCAGCCCGAAGGCGGCAAGGGCAAGCTGCTCGGCGGTCTCCCGTCGACCGAGCGCGGCAAGGTCGTGGTGTTCGGTGGTGGCAAGGCCGGCCGCGCGTCGGCCGAACTCGCCGCGGCGGGTGGCTCGAACGTGGTCGTGTTCGAAATGCGCCAGGACCGCATGGAAGAAATGATGCAGCTGGGCAACAACGTGACCACGCTGTACCCGTACGCCGACGTCGTCGCGCGCGAAGTGGCCTCGGCCGACCTCGTAGTCGGTGCCGTGCTCGTCACCGGCGCCCGCGCCCCGCACGTGCTGACCCGCGAGATGCTCAAGGGCATGCAGGACGGCAGCGTGGTGGTCGACATCTCGATCGACCAGGGCGGTTGCTTCGAGACCTCGCGCCCGACCACCTGGAAGGAGCCGACCTACGTGGAGGAGGGCGTGACCCACTTCTGCGTGACCAATATGCCGGGCGCCGTGCCGCAGACCAGCTCGCAGGCGATCTGTGCGGCCATCCTGCCGTGGGTCAACAAGCTGGCCTCGGGCAACTGGCGCTCCAACGAAGCCCTCGTGCGCGGCATCAATGTCGAAGGCGGCAAGCTGGTGCACCCGGCGTTGCAGGGCATGAAGCTCTAAACCGCTTCCCGGGCCGGACTGTCCCGGCCAGGTCGGTCAAGGAAGGGGCGCCATGTGCGCCCCTTCTTCATTCCCGGCTATGCTCCACGGGGGCCGCGACGACGGGGGTTGTTCCGGCCCTCCTTGTTCCCCGCGGGCGCTTTTTCCCGTATCTTCAAGTACTAACAGTACCTAGCTCAGGCAGATCCTCACAGTGGCGCAAGCCCCGGCAGCAACCCGCAAGAAGGTAAAGGCGGAAAAAGAGCGCGCACCGCCGTCGCCACGCCGCCAGCGGCTGATGCGCGACATCGCGCTGATCCTGATCGCGCCGCTGTTGCTGTACCTGATGGCGAGCCTCTTCACTTTTTCGCCTACCGACCCGGGCTGGTCGCATTCGGGCAGCGTGACCGCGCCACTGCACAACGTCGGTGGTCGCGTGGGTGCGTGGACCGCCGACGTGCTCCTGCTCCTCACCGGCTACGTGGCATTCCTGCTGCCGATCATGCTCGGGCTCATTGCCTGGATCGCACTGTTCGGCATGGACACGGACGGGGACGGCGATGCCGACCTGGGTCCGGCGCTTCGCCTCATCGGCATCGTCGGCTTCCTGGTGTCCGCTACCGGCCTGCTGTACCTGCGCGTGGGATCCGCGCCGGATTTCGCGGCGGGAGCAGGGGGCATCCTCGGGCGTCTTGTCGGGAAATCGCTCTACAACGGTTTCGGTCCGATGGGTGGAAACCTGTTCCTGTTCGCGCTGCTGTTGATCTCGGTGACGCTGGCCACCGGACTGTCGTGGCTGACCGTGATGGACAAGCTGGGCCAGTGGACGCTCGCGATCCCGCCGCTGCTCGGCAAGCTGTTCCGCCAGGGTAGCCAGCAGGCGACCGAATGGCAGCAGACGCGCGCCTTCCGCGAGGAGCGTGAAGAGGCGCGCAAGATCGAAACCGAAATGCGCGCCAAGCGTGCACCGGTCAAGATCGAGCCGCCGCCGGCACCCGTGGTGGAAAAAAGCGATCGCGCCAAGCGCGAGCAGCAGATCCCGCTGTTCCACGTCGGTGACGGCACCGGCATCCCGCCGCTCGCGCTGCTCGACGATCCCAAGCCGCAACCCAAGGGCTACAGCGAAGAAACGCTGGAAACACTGTCCCGCCAGATCGAATTCAAGCTCAAGGACTTCCGCATCGATGCACAGGTGGTCGGCGCCTACCCGGGCCCGGTGATCACCCGTTTCGAACTGGAACCCGCCCCGGGCGTGAAGGTCAGCCAGATCAGCTCGCTCGACAAGGACATCGCCCGCGGCCTGTCGGTGAAGTCGGTGCGCGTGGTCGACGTGATTCCGGGCAAGTCGGTGGTCGGCCTGGAAACGCCGAACACGACGCGCGAAATGATCTTCCTCTCCGAACTGCTGCGGTCCAAGGAATACGACAAGTCCGGCAGTCCGCTCACGCTCGCACTGGGCAAGGACATCGCCGGCCGCCCGACCGTGGCCGACCTTGCACGCATGCCGCACCTGCTGGTTGCGGGCACCACCGGTTCGGGTAAGTCCGTCGCAGTGAACGCGATGGTGCTGTCGCTGCTGTACAAAGCCTCCGCCAAGGACGTGCGGATGCTGATGATCGACCCGAAGATGCTGGAGCTCTCGGTCTACCAGGGCATCCCGCACCTGCTGGCGCCGGTCGTCACCGACATGAAGGAAGCCGCCAACGGCCTGCGCTGGTGCGTGGCCGAAATGGAACGGCGCTACAAGCTGATGTCGGCGGTCGGCGTGCGCAACCTGGCCGGCTTCAACAAGAAGGTGAAGGACGCGATCGACGCGGGCCAGCCGATGATGGACCCGCTGTTCAAGCCGAACGCGGAGCTGAGCGAAGCACCGCGGCCGTTGGAGCCGCTGCCGTTCATCGTCATCTTCATCGACGAATTCGCCGACATGATGATGATCGTCGGCAAGAAGGTCGAAGAGCTGATCGCACGGTTGGCGCAGAAGTCGCGTGCTGCCGGCATCCATCTGATTCTCGCCACGCAACGGCCGTCGGTGGACGTCATCACCGGCCTGATCAAGGCCAATATCCCGACCCGTATTGCTTTCCAGGTGTCCAGCAAGATCGATTCCCGCACCATCCTTGACCAGTCCGGCGCGGAAACGCTGCTGGGCCATGGCGACATGCTTTACCTGCCGCCGGGCACCGCGTTGCCAGAACGCGTGCATGGCGCGTTCGTGTCGGACGAAGAAGTGCATCGCGTTGTCGAGCATCTCAAGCAGATCGGCGGCGGCCCGGATTACGTCGAAGGCGTCCTCGACGAAGTGCAGACACTGGGCGAAGGCGTGGTGGTTGGCGCCACCGGCCTGCCGGAAAGCGGCGGCGGGGCAGGGGACGAGTCCGACCCTCTCTACGACGAAGCCGTGCGCATCGTCACCGAAACCCGTCGTGCTTCCATTTCGGGCGTGCAGCGTCGCCTGAAGATCGGCTACAACCGCGCCGCGCGCCTTATCGAAGCGATGGAAGCGGCGGGCGTGGTGACGCCACCGGAACACAACGGCGATCGCAGCGTGCTGGCGCCACCGCCGCCGAAATAATTCAAGGCGGATTCGGATTTTCGTGAGAGCCCATTCAGGGACTCCACATCAAACTCGCTGCCAATGTTTCCAGGAGTCATCCCATGCGCATCCCCGTGATCGGCCTCGCGGTCGCCATGTTTGCCACCAGCGCCTTCGCCGGCGCGCGTGACGACCTCAATGCCTTCACCAAGGGGCTGAAAGGTCTCGACGGCCAGTTCGCCCAGCAGGTGTTCGATGCCAAGGGCAAGCTCAAGGAAAGCTCCAGCGGCAAGGTCGCGCTCTCGGCGCCACGCTTGTTCCGCTGGGAATACGTGAAGCCCTATCCACAGTTGATCGTGGCCGATGGCAAGACGGTGTGGGTCTACGATCCGGACCTGCAGCAGGTCACCAAGCGGCCGCAAGGCGCGGAAGAACAGAACAGCCCGCTTTCGGCGCTGATCGATCCTGGCAAGCTCGACGCGCAATACGTCGTCAAGGAAGGCGGCACGGCCGACGGTCTCGACTGGCTGCTGCTCACGCCGAAGGGCGATGCGGCCGAGGCAAGTTTCCGCTCCGCGCGCCTGGGATTCGCCCCGGCCGGCCTGGTGAAGATGCAGGTGGTCGATGCGCTGGGCCAGCGCACCGAAATCAGCTTCAGCGGCTGGAAGCGCAATCCCGCTTTCCCCGCCAGCACCTTCCGCTACACGCCGCCCAAGGGCGTGGACGTGATCGGCGGCGGCTGACCGGCCTGGTCATACGCTGAATGACGCGGGCAAGCGACATGGCGTTGCCGCCGCCTACAATGGCGGCATGCCTCGACGTACTCCTTCGCCGGCCGAATCAACCGATCTGCTGAGCGTCGACACCGACCACCTGCGTCCGCTCGCCGAACGCATGCGGCCGCGCACGCTCGACGAAATGGTCGGCCAACGCCGCCTGCTCGCGTCCGGTTCCGCGCTGCGCAAGGGCATCGAGTCCGGGCACGTGCATTCGATGATCCTGTGGGGCCCGCCGGGCTGCGGCAAGACCACGCTGGCCCTGCTGCTCGCGCAGTATGCGAACGCCGAGTTCCAGGCTATTTCCGCGGTCCTCTGCGGTCTCCCCCAGGTACGGGAAGTGCTGGCCGAAGCCGCCCAGCGCTTCGCCTCAGGACGCCGTACCGTGTTGTTCGTCGACGAGGTGCATCGCTTCAACAAGGTGCAGCAGGATGCGTTCCTGCCGCACATCGAGCGCGGCACGATCATTTTCGTCGGCGCCACCACCGAGAATCCTTCCTTCGAGCTGAATTCCGCGCTGCTGTCGCGATGCCGCGTGCACGTGATGGAAGCGGTATCCGCGGACGACATCGCGGTCGCCCTCCGGCGTGCGTTGCTCGAAGAACGTGGCCTCGGTGACCGCGAACTGCAGATCAGCGACGACCTCGTGCACCTGGTCGCCACCGCTGCCGACGGCGACGTGCGCCGCGGCCTGACCTTCCTCGAGATCGCCGCCGACCTGACGGGCGAGGGCGGCACGATCACCGAATCGACGCTCGAACAGGTGCTCGCCGACCGCACGCGCCGCTTCGACAAGGGCGGCGAGCAGTTCTACGACCAGATCTCGGCGCTGCACAAATGCGTGCGCAGCTCGAATCCGGATGCGGCACTGTACTGGCTGGCGCGGATGTTCGATGGCGGCGCCGACCCGAGCTATCTTGCGCGCCGCCTGACCCGCATGGCCGTGGAGGACATCGGCCTGGCCGATCCGCGCGCCCTGCAGATGGCGATCGATGCGTGGGAAACCTTCGATCGACTGGGCAGCCCCGAAGGCGAACTCGCACTCGCCCAACTGACCATCTATCTCGCCACCACGGCGAAATCCAATGCAGCCTACGCCGCATTCAACACGGCCCGCGACGACGTGCGCGAATACGGCACCCAGGAAGTTCCGCTGCACATCCGCAACGCGCCAACGCGGCTGATGAAGCAGCTCGGTTACGGCAAGGGCTACCAGTACGACCACGATGTCGAGGGCGGCATCGCGCTGGGACAGACCGGTTTCCCCGATGCCATGGGCGAACGGGTCTATTACCAGCCGGTCGCGCGCGGGCTGGAAATCAAGCTCAAGGAAAAGCTCGACGCGTTGCGCTCAGCACGCGAGGCCGCCCGCCGTGACGACGAGTAACCGATCGATGGCTTAGCATCGGCGGTCGATGCGGCAACCGGAAGGCGAGGGCGGATGAATCTCTGGTTCCAACAGCTGTGGCTGGTGATGCTGGGCGGCGCCCTGGGTGCGGGCGGACGTTATTTCGTCGGTGGCCTGATGCTGCGGCAACTGGGTGACGGGTTTCCTTGGGGCACCTTTGCCGTGAACCTCGTCGGTGCGTTCGCGGGCGGCTTTCTGGCGGTCTGGCTCGAGGGGAGGGGAGCGTCGGCGCTGTACTGGCGCGCGTTCCTGGTGGTGGGATTGCTGGGCGGCCTCACGACGTATTCCGCGCTGATGATCGAGTGCCTCCTCTATTCGCGCTCGTCGCGCACGGAGCTGGCGTTCCTATACTTGTTGCTGACCGTGCTGCTGGGCCTGTTGCTGGTCTGGGGCGGTGCGCGAATCGCACATCTTTGGCGTCCCTGATCGCCAGCCTGCGGCTGTTGCCCCGCAGTGTCTGGCTGCTGGGCTTCATCAGCCTGATGAACGACGCCTCCAGCGAGATGATCTATCCGCTGCTGCCGCTGTTCATCGTCGGCACGCTCGGTGCAGGCCCGCGCGTGCTCGGATTGATCGAGGGACTCGCCGAAGCGGTGAGCAGCCTGCTCAAGCTCGCCTCCGGCATCTGGTCCGACCGGACCCGGCGCGCGAAACCCTTCGTGGTGACGGGCTACGGCGTGGCCGGTCTTGCACGCGCCCTGATCGCGGCCGCGACCGGGTGGTGGTTCGTCCTGCTGTGCCGCCTGGCCGATCGCATCGGTAAGGGACTGCGCAGTTCGCCGCGCGACGCGATGCTCGGACGCAGTGTGGAACCGGGACAACGCGGACTTGCGTTCGGCTTCCATCGCGCCATGGACAACGCGGGTGCCGTGCTCGGCCCGCTGGTCGCGGCGGCCCTGCTGGGATGGGGAATGGAACTGCGCACGGTGTTCTGGTGCGCGGCGATTCCCGCGGTGGTGGTATTCATCGCCACCCTGCAATTGCGCGAGCCGGAGGCCGAAGCGCGGGTGCCGTCGCCGCGATTCAACTGGCACCTGCGTGAATTCCCGCCACGGTTCCGCCGCTACCTCATCGTGCTGGGGCTGTTCATGCTCGGCAACTCGTCGAATCTGTTCCTGCTGATGCGCGTGCGCGAGCTGGGATTGCCGCAAGCGCAGGTGCCGCTGCTGTGGGCAACGATGTCGGGAGTGGCGGCGGTTTTCCTCACTCCGCTGTCCGCCCTGTCGGACCGTCTGGGAAGGCGCCGCCTCATCATTGCGGGCTGGATTGCTTATGCGGCCATCTACCTGCTGCTGGGATGGAGCGGGGTGAAACCCTGGGGTGTGTGGGCACTGTTCGTCGCTTACGGCCTCTTCATCGCGGCGACGGAGGGTGCGGAAAAAGCGCTGGTCGCGGATCTCGTGCCACGGGAGCAACTCGGGACCGCGTTCGGCTGGTACCACCTCACGCTTGGCATCACCCTGCTGCCGGCCTCGCTGTTGTTCGGCGCGCTATGGGAATCGGTTTCGGCCTTCGCCGCCTTCGCGTTTGGTGCCGCCTGCGCCTTGCTCGCGGCCGGCCTGCTCGTGTTCTGGATCCGCGACGACCGGTCCTGAATATTTCATCCGGCACCGGGCCAGAGCAGGTTGTCGCCCGGACGCCGCGACAAGTGAACCAGTAAGGCTTTGGGGCAATTGCCGCATTGCGGAGCAGGTGAAAGGATCGGCCAGACGGCGGCAGTGAATGCCCGACCGGCGTGCCTCGCCGCCAGCCTGCCGCCTGTCCGGCCAACGCTGTCGGTTGACGCCGTGACGGCGCTTCTTCGCTGAGGAGTCCGCGATGTCGACTCGAACCTTCTCCCTCTCCCGGCTGGTTCCGCTGCTCACCGCGCTTGCCGTTGCGAGCCCGTTGGCCGTGCAGGCGCAGAAGTCGCCACCCAAGGGCGGCGAAACTGTCTTCAGCGAGCCGGCTGCCGTCGTCACGCCGGAAGCCCGCGCCGTGCTCGACCGCATGCAGAACTATCTGAATTCCCTGCAGGCCTTTTCCGTGACCGCGAACGCCTCGCGCGACGAGGTGCTCCCTTACGGCTACAAGCTGCAGAACAACGAATCCGCACTCATGGTCGTGCAGCGCCCCAACAAGCTGCGCGTCGATGTCGATGGCGACATCAAGCATCGTTCCTATTACTACGACGGGTCCAAGCTGACCATGCTGGTGCCGGAGCAGGGTGTGTATGCGCAGACCGACGCGCCGGGAACCGTCGGCGAAGTAGTCAACGGACTGCTCAACGCGGGCGTCGAAATGCCGCTGATCGATGTGCTGAGACAGGCCTTCCAGGGAAGCCTGCTCGAGGGCGTGCGTTATGGGCTCCGGGTCGGCGATTCGACCATCGATGGCGTGGAGACCGACCATCTCGCTTTCCGCCAGTCGACCATCGACTGGCAACTCTGGGTGGCCAAGAACGGGCAGCTCAAGAAGCTGCTGATCACCACCCGCTACGAACTGGGCGACCCGCAGTACCAGGTGGTCCTCGACTGGAACACGAAGCCGAAGATCAACTCCACCACTTTCAAATTCGTCCCGCCCAGCGGAGCGAAGCAGATTCCGTTCTTTTCCCCGCGGGCGCCATCGGCTCCGCCGATGACCGGCCGTGACGGGGGTTTGCCATGAACATCCTGACTTTCCAGACACACTCCACACGCCCGCTGCGGTTGGCTGCCATCGCTGCAACCCTGCTCGCGTGCGCCGCGATGATCATTCCGGACAGCGCGGATGCGCGGGGAGGACGCGGTGGCGGTGGCATGCGCGGAGGAGGGATGGGGATGCGTGGCGGCGGAATGGCGCGCAGTTCCGTCAGTGGAGCCAATCGCGCCAGCTCCGGCCGGGGCATGGATTCAAGCCGCGGAAGCGACAGGGTCCAGAGCGCGGATCGGCCGGGATCTGGATCGGGTTCGCGCGACCGGCCGGCCGCCGGCACGCTGCCATCGGGCGACCGCACTCCCGGAAATCGCGGCGACAACGCGAACATCGATCGCGGCAATCTCGGCGACCGTGACATCGATCATGACGGCTGGGGCGGTTGGCACGATGTCGATATCGACATAGACGGATCCCGCGGCGACTGGGATATCGATGTCGATATCGACCACCACCACCCGATCGCAGCGGCGGCGGCGATCCTCACGACCGCGGCCATCGCGCGCAACATGTATTACTACTCGCTGCCCTACGGGTGCCCGTGGATGGACCCCTATTACTACTGCGATGGCTTCTACTACCAGGAGCAGATGCAGGGCGACGACGTTGTCTATGTTGTCGTCAATCCGGAAGAGGAGAAGGCGCAGGCGCCTGCCCAACCTTTGCCTCCTCCTCCCAAGGAAAATCCGCCCCGATAGCGTCAGCTTTATGCCGTGACGCGCGGTGGCAACGCGAAGCGCAGCGTTGCACCTCGCGAGCCGTTGTTTTCGGCCCAGAGCCGGCCGCCATGCGCCGCGATGATCGAGCGGCACACCGCCAGGCCCAGCCCGACGCCATCCCGCTTGGTGGTCACGAAGGGCTGGAAGATACGTTCCAGATCGTCCTCAGCGATGCCATGGCCGCTGTCGGTGAACGAGACCTCGACCCAGCCTTCGCGCGTCAGCTTCGACTGGATGACCAGTTCACGCGGGTTCTCGCTTCCGGTCATGGCATCACCCGCATTCAACAGCAGGTTGATCAGGACCTGCTGGAGCTGGACGTGATCGCCGGACACCAGGGGCAGGCCCGACGCAAGGTCGGTATGCGCATGCGCATTGCGATTGAGCAGGTCGCTCCTGGCCAGGCGCAGCACTTCCAGCACCAGGTCATTGAGATGGAGGGGCTTATGCTCCGCGGCCTGCTTCTTCAGCATCGCGCGCAGGCGGCGGATGACTTCGCCGGCACGCTTGTCGTCGGCCACGATGTCCGCGAGGCTGGCCCTGACCTCGTCCAGGTCCGGCTGCGCCCGGTCCAGGAACCGTTGCGCTGCCTGCGCGTTGCTCAGGATCGCCGCAAGTGGCTGGTTCAGTTCATGTGCCATCGATCCTGAAAGCTCGCCCAGCATGCCCACGCGTGACAAGTGCGCCAGTTCCTCGCGCTGGAGTGCCGCCTCGCGTTCCAGCGCCAGCCGCTCGGTGATGTCGGCCACGGATGCCAGGACGAAGAGACCTTCCGGAGTCGCGATCGGCCTGAGCCCGACGACAACAGGCACCTGGCTGCCATCCTTTCGCAGGCCGTGCAGTTCGCGTCCAACCGCCATGTTTCGTGCCTGGGGTTGGCCCATGAACTGTTCCCGATAGGCGACGTGCGATGCACGGACGCGGCCCGGTACCAGCGCATCGACATCCATGCCGATCAGTTCGTGGATGCGATAGCCGAACACGCTGCTGGCCTGGGCGTTTGCCAGGACGATGAGCCCCCCGGTATCGACCATCAGCAACGCGGTGGGCGAGGCTTCGAAGACCATGCGGAAGCGATGCTCGCTTTCGCGCAGCTGCAACTGGCTTCCCTTCAGCGCCACCGTAAGTTGCGACGACCAGACCAGATGCGCGCCCAGGTCGTATGCCATGACCGCGATCATGATCAGCGCGGGAAAATTGAATGTGATCGGCGCGCGCAGCTGACCGAAGTTCACCATCGCGACCAGGCCGGTCATGGCCAGATAGCACGTCATGATGCCGCCACAGACCATGATTACCCGTCGTTGCTCGCCGGGATCACCGCGTCGCAATACTTCGACGATGGCGTGCAGGAGGAACGCGAGTACCAGGAGGCGGCAGAGCTGGTCCAGCAAAGCCCAGGGGCTGATGGTTCCCATTGGCACGGCCACGGTCCCGCCCAGGAACGCGACATGGGTCACTGCATGGATGGAACTGAAATTGAGGTTCGCACCGGAAAAGAAGTTCGGGATGAGGGACAGCCAGCGCAACCCGATGGCCGCGTAGGCGAGCCGGCGCGAACCCGCACGGAAGCGTAGCCGGACGTAGCCGACCAGGGCTGTGGCCAGCACGGCGATGAAGACGTTGGCCCATCGCAGCAGTTCGCCATACTGGGCGGGGCTCGTCGTCCGCATGGCCAGGAGTTCGAGGATGGCGAGCGCCCCGACGGAGGAGGCGGCCAGCGAAAACATCAGATAGGAGTATTCGCGTCGCTGCCCGATCCACAGGAGGAAATAGACCAGCGCGAGCGTCAGACTCGCGGCGCCCATCATGGGCCAGGCGATGTCGATCCAACTCATCCCGGCAACCCCATAGGTGTTGCCCGGAGTCTAGCGGCAAGGCCGGCGGTGGAGGTAGGCCCGCTGCCCGGGGGCAGGGCGGGGGCACCGAAAATGGGTCAGCTCGTTGCCGTGTTCCCTATCACCCATTGGATGGCATCGAGCAACGCCTGGTTGTCGGCGGGTTTGTGCAGGAACAACCGGGCGCCCAGTTCGCGGGCGTTCTTGCGGGTGTCGTCATCGTCGCGTGCGGAGACCGCGATGACCGGTACCCCGATTCGACGCTCACGCAGCTTGACCAGGATGTCGGTCCCGCTTTGGCGCGGCATGGTGAGGTCCAGCAGGATCACGGCATTGCCGACATCGCGTATTTCGGCGAGGAAACGCTCGGATTCCGCGTAAGGGCGCGGCTCGAGTCCCGCCGCGCGCATCAATCGCGCGAGCGCCGTCCGGACCGAATCATCGTCATCCACGATATAGACGATCAGCTGGTCGGCATGCTCTTCCAACTGCCTGGTTCCCGCCTGGGGTAGCGGGAACCTTAATGCCAACGCCTGTCCATCGGTATTGGACCTTGATCCAACGTAATCCGGAAACGCTTTTACCGGGCAGCTGCCGGTGTCTGGACGGTGCCCCGCGAATCGGCGTTGATGCCGACCAGGTCGCATTCGTGGACCAGCTGGGCAACGGAGTGCACTTCCATCTTTGCCATTACGCGACCGCGATGGACCTTGACCGTCTTCTCGGCGATACCCAGGACGTCGGCGATCTGTTTGTTGAGCCGTCCCGTGAGGACCTGCTCCATCACCTCGCGCTCCCGCGACGACAACCGCGCCATTCTCGCGTCGATCGAAGCGATGTCGTGACTCCTTTCCAACGCCGCGGCGTGCAGGAGGGTTGCTTCCGAAACGGCTTGCAACAAGGCGTGGGAATCGATCGGCTTGAGCAGGAAATCCACTGCACCCTTCTTCATGGCAACGACGCTGCTGGCTACGTCGCCCTGGCCGGTAAGGAAGACGATTGGCAGGACGATGTTGCGTTCGTGAAGCAGGTCCTGAAGTTGCTGCCCATTCATCCCCGGCATGCACAGGTCAAGCACGATGCAACCGATGTCTTCATAGTCAGGTCGCGCCAGGAAGGCCTCGGCGGATGCGAAGGCCTCCGCATTCCAGCCAGCGCTGCGCAGCAGCCGGACAAGCCCCTTCCGGACGGAGGAGTCGTCATCGATGACGAATACGGTGGCGGCGGTCGCTTCCATCGGGGGACCTGTAGCGCCTCGGCCTAGGCTCTGAATCCAACGTCACGTGGTGCGCACACGGGCCAAGTCTAGCCGTCGGGTTCCGCGGACTGGAGTGCCTTCACATGCTGCAGCGCATGTCAGTTCAGGAACGAAGCAAAACCGGCATGCATCTTGCGTATGTGAAGTGCAGGCTTCGAAACGCAAAGTGCGCGGAACAAGCTCGTCCTCGCGAGCACAACGAGGTTCGATCTCGAGAGGCGCGCATGGCAAAGGGCAGGGCGCAGCCGTCCTTGCATCACGCGTGCGATGAACCCATTGCGCCGTCAGGGCGTATCCGCGCCAGTTGCGGCGCGCCGCGCTGCCCTGGGCTCCAGCCAGTGCCACACCAGGTACATCGCACCGACGGCGAACGCGCCGGCCAGGCTGAAGTACAGGATGCGCGTCACCCATATCCCGGGCTCGCCGGGGCCCGATGTGACCAGGGTTCCGAAAATGCAGAGCATCGCAGTCGTGCCAAACACCAGCGTGGGGACCGACGGACCGCCTTCGGCCACGCGCAGGCCGATCAGGAAAGAAATGATGAACGTGATCAGGCCCAGCGTGACCAGCGTCGGATGGATCAGCAATGTCCAGAACGCAATGAGGCCGATCACACCGCCGATGGCGTTTGCCCCGATCTTTCTTATTGCATAGCTCCGGCTCAGTTGCAGGTCGAAGGTCGCGACCATCAAGACCGTGTTGATGAGCACCGCCAATGCGTGCGCCGGCACGAAAAGGAGAAAAAACAGCATGAGCGGAACCACGATGCCGGTCGCGAGAAGCGCGGTCGCCACGGGTGCAGGATTGCGCGCCGGCGGCGCAGCAGGTTTGGGTGCCGTCCTGCGCGGCCAGATGGCGTAGACCAGCCAGATCGACAGCATGGCCAGTACCATCCCGCGAACCAGCGCCTGCGGCAGTGCAGCGGCTTGGCTCGGATAGGCCAGCGCCACGACCGGAATCGTGGAAAGGCAGACCAGCAGCAGCGTGGCGGGAAGCGTCGCCGCTGGACCACCGGTCAGCAACGCCAGGAAGCCGATGAACAGGAACAGGGTGATCGCGCCGAACAGCACCCACGGCATATCCAGCAGGAGGGTCGACAGCAACCAGGCGAGCGCGGCAGACAGGGTCATCGCCGCGACTATCACCACCCCCAACTTCAGCGGTGGCCGGCCAGGCAGATTGGCCAGCAACGCGCCGGTCAGTATCGCCGTGAGGTATGCCGGTTTCCATGCCATCGCTTCGCAGACGACGAACGACATGCTGATCCCGACCGCAAACCGCAGCGCCGCATGCATACGCTCGACCGCTGCCGCGTCGGCGGGGCCTTTCTCCATTGGCACCGGTCGCGCCATTGGATTACCGCAAGTAGCTCAGCAAGGTGATCGCGCGCATCCATAACCGCGCGATCGGGTTGAAGATGGACCCCTTTTCGGCAAGCACTACGACATTCGCCTGGGCACCGCTGCGGCCGAGCGGCGGCGCGGCTTCGTGGTCGTCCACCGGATCCACGACGATGCGCACGGGGAACTGTTGCGGCTCACGCAGCCAACCGCTCGGCGCCGCGAGATCGGGCAGTTGTCCCGTTGGCACTTCATTCCCCTTCGTCACGCCCCAACCGAGGCTGTCCACGTGCCCTTTGAAGAGGCGGCCGGGAAGCTCGTCGAATGCGACCACCACCTCATCGCCCGGATCGATGTTGCCCAGCTGGTTTTCGCGCATCGCCGCGGTCACCCAGCGTCGGCCGTGTTCGATGAACGTGAGTACCGGCGCGCCACGGCTCACGAACTGTCCGGTCGACAGCCGCAGGTTGGTGATGACGCCGTCGGCCGGTGCCAGCACCGTGGTGTTGTGCAGGTCCAGCTTTGCCTGCTCGACGGCAGCGCGTGCCTGCTTGACCTTGGCGTTGTTGTCCCCGGTTTCGCCGAGTGCGCTGCGCGCGCGCTCCAGTTGGACCTCGGCACGCGTGACGTCAGTGCTGCTCGTGTCCATGGCCGAGCGCGCCCGTATCGCCGTCGTTTCGGACACGGCCTGTTTTTGCCAGAGCCCAATCACGATCCTGCCCAGCTTGTTGTCCGTAGCCAACTCGATGCGTTGCTTGGCCAGGTCTGCCTTGGCATAGGCGACATCGAGTTCGGATACGTCCGCGCCCTGGATGGCGACGGCAAGATTGGCTTCGGCGGTCCGCAGCGCGATTTCAAAAGGCTGCGGGTCGATCCGGAACAGCACCTGGCCCTTGCGCGTGGGTGCGTTGTCCCTGACCTCCACGGCGATCACCTGGCCGCTCACCTGCGGGGCAACCTGTGCGAACGGTGTGTCCACCGAAGCCTGCGCGGTGTACGGCGTGAGCCGGTCGGCGATGACGTGGTAGACGAACAACACCAGCAATGCGATCAGTGCAATCTGGATCACCCGGCGCGCGGGATTCGGGGCAGGGGCGGGGGGCGTTTTTTCCCGCGCACCGTCGGAGGTGGCCCCGGCTTCAGCAGGTGCCGTCTTGTCCCCCGGGATCTCACGCGCGGAAGCCATCATTCATCCTCGTCGGTGCGACGCGGGGCCGGTCCAGGAGCGTGCCCCATTGCCTCATTAACGTGCCTTCTCCGTGCCTGCGGCCGGTGCCGCCGACACGGGCTGTGACGTGGCCATCTCATCCCAGTCGCCTCCCATGGCCCGATACAGCCCCACCATCGCCCGATAGCTGTCGCCCTGCGCACCGCTCAGCGCGAGTTGGGCCGAGAAAAGGCTGCGCTCGGTGTCGAGCACCTCGAGGTAGTCGCTGTAGCCATTGTCGTAACGCAAGCGCGCCAGCTCGACGCCCCGCAGCAACGCGGTCACGCGCCGGTCAAGCGATGCTTCCACTTCCCGGGTGGTGCGCACCGCGACGAGGAAATCGTCGACATCCCGGAACGCGTTTTGGATCGTCGATTCGTAGGCGGCAAGCGCCTGCTCGCGGCGGGCCTCCGCCTGTTGATTGGTGGCCTTGATGCTGCCGCCCGCGAACAGCGGGCCCAGCAGTTGTCCGACGAATGACCAGGTACGCGCCGGCCCGATGAACAAAGAGTCGAGGTCCGCGCTGGCAAAGCCGCCCGTACCGGTCAATGAAATGCTGGGGAAGTACAGTGCACGTGCCACGCCAATCCGCGCATTGGCGGCGGCCAGCTGCTGTTCGGCTTGCAGGATGTCGGGCCGGCGCTCCAGCAGCTCGGCGGGCAGGTCTCCCGGTACCGCCGGCATTCCAAGACTTTTCAGGCTCTTCGCGCGGACGATCGGGCCCGGGTTGCGACCGACCAGCACGGACAGTGCATCCTCCTGTTGTGCGATGACCCGCTCCAACTGCGGGATGGCCGCGAGCGCAAGTTCGTATTCGGCCACGACCTGTTGCATCTCGAAGTCGGAGACCACGCCGCCTTCCAGGCGGGTGCGGAACAGATCCACCGAAGCCTTGCGTCCCGTGACCGTGTCCTGAGACACCTTCAATTGGCGATCGAGGTCGAGCAGATTGATGTAGCCAACCACGATCGAGGACACGAGCGTCAACGCGACGCCGCGGCGTGCGTGGTCCGTGGCGAGCAGGTCAGCGCGGGCAGCTTCGGTATCGCGTCTGATCCGGCCCCAGAGATCCAGTTCCCAACTCGCCGACAGCCCGACGCTATAGCTTTCGCTGACCGGATCGACACCGGATGGAAATGGAGTTGCCCCGCGCGTACTTGCGCGCTGGCGGCTGGCGGCTGCTCCGTAGCCGACCTGGGGATAGGCCTCCCCATGCACGGCGGCCAGGCGCGCGGCGAATTCGTCGACCCGCGCCACCGCGACGCGAAGGTCGCGATTGTTGGCGAGGCCCTCACGCACCAGCGAATCGAGCGCTTCGTCGTGGAAGCCCTGCCACCAGGGGGCGACATCGGCCAAGGTCGAGATCGTCGGTGCCTCCGCCCCCTGGAAGCGGTAGGCGCCCGGTGCATCGATCGTCGGTCGCACGTAATCCGGACCCAGCACGCAACCGGTGCCGGCACACGCGAGGAACGCGATTGCAGCGGCCGGTGCCAAGCGCAGGCTATCAATGCGAATCACGTTTCAGATCGCTCCGAATCGAACCTGGCGGCAAGCTGCGAAGGGGGAGATGGAACATCCCCGGGGGACGCTTCATGCGCCTTTGATAGAACGCGGCAAAGGGCGTGCCATGGCCACGCCGCGAGGCGTGTGAATTAACAATTGGCCTGCGAACCGAGGCTCAACCAGCACCGTAGCCCGAGCCTGACCGGCTTCCAATTGGCCGTTGGACCAACGCGGCTGCCGCTAAAGCGAGAGGTGCGGAAGCTCATGGGCCGGGCCCTTCAGACCAGCTCGGGAACAGCCCACGGGCTCGGAGCGAGGACCGCTGGCTCCAGCGATTGAGGGGCCAGCCACATACGGAATACAGCTAGGGCAGGGCAGTCGTGCCGAGCTGGTTGCCCCTTGAGAGAGTCCCTTTTAGTCGAGATGCGCTGATTGGTCAGTCAGTCGCGTCTCTTCACCGATTGGAGCAGGCAAACGAGAGTGATGGCTGCAACACCAATCCCGGTAACGATTGCATAGAGAGGGGTTAGCGTTGCCTGCACTCCCATGCCAAGAAGCACGGGCACCATTACCGCTGTGACAACCCCGAACAAGACCAGTGAGATGGCGAACCTCACTCGGTATTGGGTGTCCATGCTTCCTCCTAAATCAATCCAGTGAGTACTTGATCGCATACCCGGGTGAGTTGATCGACGGTGTTGTATCGCCACAGAAAGACGGAGGAGCTCCACCGCCGTCTTCAGACTTACCCGCTCTTCGCAGCGCTGCCTAGCTCTAAACCACGAACAAGCGGTTCTTATTTTGAGAACGAGTCTGTGTCGGCTTGCAGGCGATAGTCGGGGCCTCAGCGTTTGCTCGTGACCAAGGAAGAACCCAATGCGTAATCGCAAGGCACTGGCTCGGGCCGTGTTCGCCACCCTGTCGCTGTTGATTTCGGCTTGGATTTACCTCGCCCCGGGCAGCGTCGTCGGGCAGTTCATGAGACTGCTCAAATGGGTAGTCACGGCGGCGTTCGTGCTGTTCGAACTGGCCGTGGCGGCATGGATTTTCCGCTGGGTGTTCCATGAGACCACTGAGCAGAGCGAACGCCGCATCGCCAGCGAACTGCACTGGCTGCCTGACGGGTTGCTGCGTTCGCTGTTGATGGTCGAGGTGCGCGTATGGCTGTACGGCCTGAAGCGCTCACGTCTAAGCCAGTGGGAAGGCGCCAACTTCTCCTATGCCGCGCAGGGCGACAACGCCAACATGCAGCAGATGTTCCTCTGGATGATGTTGGCTGAGCTGGTGATCGCGCACTTCTTCCTGAGCTTCATCCTCAGCGATTTCTGGCGCTGGATTATTTTCTTCCTGACGCTGTATGCCATGTTCTGGATGTTTGCCGAATGGCGTGCCACCACCATGCGGCCGATCTCGATTCGGGATGATGCATTGCATGTGCGCTACGGCGTCCTTCATAGCTTCGTGGTTCCACTCGGCGACATCGAAAGCGTGTCCAGCGCTAGCATCTATGATGTCCAGCGCAACCCGATCAAGTTGGCCGGGTTTGGCTCTCCCAACGTCGCCTTGGTTCTGAATGTTCCAGTACGAACCACGTTTGGCAAACAGACGTCGGCGTTAGCGATCGCAGTCGATCAGCCGAAGCAATTCATGGAGGCTTTGCTGCATGGAATGGCTGTGCTGGAACGCAGCGCTCGGTAGCGACCGCAGGAGTAAGGGAGCGGCGTTTGGTTGCCAATAGCGCGCTGGCAGACCTGGGCGGCGCAGTTGTTTCGGCAGGGCACGAAAGGCCAGGACGGACGATCCTTGGACTCGATCCTTGAGAGGAACGGACCAAGCGGGCACCCCGGTCCCCTCATCCATGACTTCGCATAATGCCTATTATGTAATCGTCAGCCGGGCGGACTTGATGCTGCGGCACCAGTCCATCTGCTCGGTGTCAAGCGCGCCGGCGCATACGTGCTTCAGCCTCTCGGGCTTCGGCGCTTGGGGTCGTCCTCTTCCGACTTCGGTCCTGGCGGCGGCGGGCCATGTTCGCAAAACACAAACATCGTGTTCGCAGAAGCGAGGTGTCCAGAGCCGCGGAGAGCTTGTAAAAAAGCAGCAGTCCCACCGCGTGGTTCCGCTCGGCCCGGGAAGCCCAAGTAGGTAGTTGGGCCGCGTCCATCATCTTCGAGAGCTGAAATGCCAAGGTTCTATTGCGACAACGACTTTCCTCGGTTCTCGTATGACCAAGCGACTCAAAAATTTATGAAGCTCCCTGGTCTTGAGCTACCTGCATCGACGCTCGGAGAGCTTTTGGTTGGTCTAGAGGCCGTATCCGGCATCCGCGTTGTTCCGCACGATCCCCCAAAATATTTCCGCTACTACCCCGCAGGCTCCGCGGAGTTCCATCTAGTTGATGTGCACATAGATCGTGACGGCCTCGTAATCTGCCCCAAACAGGATCTCGCCTTCCTACTTGAGAGTGGAGATACCGTAGAGGCAGGCTCGCTGGAGTGCTAGTGCGAGCTCGGCTTAATTCGGGCGTTGGAGGTCACAAATGAGCTACACCATTGACTTGATAGCCGTGTCACTACCACACAGCAACGATGAGGCATGGCGCCAAATAGAAGTAGGCCTGTCATTAGTGATCGGTCATGTTCAAGAGACCTGCAACGCAACGAACTGACGCCTGGGGAGTGTCCGACCCTCTGATGCGTCGATTCCTCGCGGGCCTGTGCATAGGGATTGCCGTAGGCATCGCCATCGGCAAGCTGGTTGCCTAGCCTAGAAGTCACTCGGATTCGCCTGCCCCGCTCGCCTACGATCACGTCCTGGCAGACTGATGCTGCCCGGGCCCGGCGACTTCCGGGCTGCCCCGCTCATACCCGTCCGGATTCATCGACTGCCAATGCCAGGCGTCCCGGCACATCTCATCGATGTCGAATCGGGCGCGCCAGCCGAGCAGGCGGTTTGCCAATGACGGGTCCGCATAGACCTGGGCCGCGTCGCCCGGGCGCCGCGCCACGATCTCGTACGGGATGTGGCAACCGGACGCCTGTTCGAATGCGTGCACGAGCTCAAGCACGCTGACGCCACGGCCGGTACCCAGGTTGACGGTGAGGTTGGCATCCGAACGCATGAGGTACTCCAGCGCGTCCACGTGGGCCCGGGCCAGGTCCACGACGTGGATGTAGTCCCGGATTCCCGTGCCGTCCGGCGTCGGGTAATCGCCGCCAAAGATGCTCAGCTTGCTGCGACGCCCCGCGGCGACCTGGCAGATGTAGGGCATCAGGTTGTTGGGAACGCCCGTCGGATCCTCGCCGATTAACCCCGAAGGATGCGCGCCCACCGGATTGAAGTAGCGCAGGTTGGCGGCGCGGAACGAAGAGCACGCACGGCACAGGTCGCCGATCAGCTGTTCCATGATCAGCTTGGTGCGGCCATAGGGATTCATCGCGTCCAGCCGCGAGTGTTCGGCGACCGGGACCCGCTCCGGATTGCCGTAGACCGTGGCCGACGAGCTGAACACCAGTCGTTCCACGGATGCCTCCTGCATGGCTTGCAGGAGATTGATTGTGCCGCCGATGTTGTTGTCGAAGTACTCCAGCGGCTTGGCGCAGGATTCGCCCACGGCCTTCATCGCGGCGAAATGCATCACGGCGTGGAACCGGTGCCGGGCGAACAGCCGCGCCACGGCGGTTCTGTTGCGGAGGTCCACCCGCACGCACTCCACCGGGGTACCCATGATGCGTTGCAGGCGCAGCAGCACGCGTGGTGAGCTGTTCGTGAAATTATCGGCGATGACGACCCGGTGCCCCTGTTCCGCCAGGGCGACGCAGGTGTGGCTGCCGATGTAGCCGGCGCCGCCGCACACGAGGATGCACATCGGTGCCTGTTCCGCCATCTGCATCCGCCTCGCTGTCCCGGTTCCAATGAGAACGCGGAATGGCCGCGTGGGCGTCCAGGCTGGAACGCCCCTCCCCCCTTTCCCTGCCCTGCCCCCGGGCCTTGTCCTCGGCATCACACGATTGGCGTTACCAATTGGAGCACTGCCGCCTTCACGCGCGGATCAACCAGGACGTCGACCCAGAGGGGAGGTCTGCTTGGCAAGTAATGCCCCGTTGGCCACGTTGGACCAGGCCCGCATCGCAATCCTTGGACTCGGTTACGTCGGCCTGCCGCTCGCCGCGGCATTCGGCAAGCGTTTCCCGACCGTCGGATTCGACATCGACGCGGCGCGGGTGTCCGAACTCAAGAGCCACCACGACCACACCCGTGAAGTCACGGCCGACAACCTTCGCGAAGCGGCGCTGCTGGAATTCAGCAGCGATCCGTCGGCGCTGGCCGGCTGCAACGTTTTCATAGTGACGGTGCCCACGCCGATCGACGAGTACAAACGCCCCGACCTGCATCCGCTCGAATCGGCGAGCCGCACGGTCGGGCGTGCGATCGGACGCGGCGGCATCGTGGTCTATGAATCGACGGTCTATCCCGGTGCGACCGAGGAGATCTGCGTTCCCATCGTCGAATTCGAATCCGGACTGGTGTTCAACCGGGATTTTTATGCGGGTTACAGCCCCGAGCGCATCAATCCCGGCGACCCGAAGCATCGCCTGGAAACCATCATGAAGGTCACGTCCGGCTCGACACCGGAAGCGGCCGAGTTCGTGGACGGCCTCTACGGCAGCATCATCACCGCCGGAACCCACAAGGCATCCAGCATCCGCGTGGCCGAAGCGGCCAAGGTCATCGAAAACATCCAGCGCGACGTCAACATCGCCCTGATCAACGAACTGGCCCTGATCTTCCATCGGCTCGGCATCGATACGCACGAGGTGCTCGAAGCGGCAGGCACCAAGTGGAATTTCCTGCCTTTCCGCCCCGGCCTCGTCGGCGGGCACTGCATCGGCGTCGATCCCTACTACCTGACCCACAAGGCGCAGCAGATCGGCTACCACCCGGACATGATCCTTGCCGGGCGCCGGATCAACGACGGCATGGGCAGCCATGTCGCGCGCCGGGTGGTCAAGCTCATGCGCCAGCGAAACCAGGACATGACCCGTTCGCGCATCTTGATCCTGGGCCTGGCCTTCAAGGAAAACTGCCCCGACCTGCGCAACACCAAGGTCGTCGACATCATCCGCGAGCTGCATTGCTACAACGCCAAGGTCGACGTCCACGACCCCTGGGTCAACGTCGAGCACGCGCGTGCGGAATATGGCGTGGACCTGATCGCCGAGCCCGCGACCGGCCAATACGACGCGGTGGTGCTCGCCGTGGCGCATGGCGAATTCGTCGCCATGGGGGCGGACCGGATCCGAAGCCTGGGAACGCCCGGTGCGGTCCTGTTCGACGTCAAGCGCGCCTTGCCACGCGCCAGCGTCGACGGATGCCTGTAGCCACATGCGCGTGCTCGTCACCGGTGCGGCAGGTTTCATCGGCGCGAAGCTGAGCGAAGTGCTGCTCGCGCGCGGCGACGAGGTGCTGGGCTTCGACGACCTCAATGCCTACTACGATCCGCGCCTGAAACAGGCTCGACTCGCGCGTCTGCTCCCGCACGCCAACTTCCAGTTCACGCGTGGTTCGCTCGAGGACCGCGTGGCGCTGGACGCCGCCTTCGCCGCGTTCGAACCGCAGCGCGTGGTCAACCTGGCGGCGCAGGCTGGCGTGCGCTACTCGCTCGACAATCCGCAGGCCTATGTCGACAGCAATGTCGTCGGCTTCCTGAACATCCTGGAAGCCTGTCGCCACCGCCAGATCGAACACCTGGTCTATGCATCGTCCAGTTCGGTGTACGGCGCCAACCGCAAGCTTCCCTTCTCGGTCGACGACAGCGTCGATCATCCGGTCAGCATGTATGCCGCGACGAAGAAAGCCAACGAGCTGATGGCGCATACCTACAGCCATCTGTTCGGACTTCCGACCACTGGTCTGCGCTTCTTTACCGTTTACGGCCCATGGGGCCGGCCGGACATGGCGCTGTTCCTGTTTACCCGCAGGATCCTCGCCGGCGAGCCGATCGACGTCTTCAACCACGGGCGCCACAGCCGGGATTTCACCTACATCGACGACATCGTCGAAGGCGTCGTCCGCACCCTCGACCGGATCCCGGCCCCCGACCCGCACCACGACCCGAAGGCGCCCACGCCGGCCAGCTCGAACGCGCCCTATCGGGTCTACAACATCGGCAACCACCAGCCGGTGGAGCTGCTGCGCTACATCGAGGTCCTGGAGCGCTGTCTGGGACGCAAGGCCGAACGGCGGTTGCTGCCCATGCAGCCGGGCGACGTGCCCGACACATGGGCCGACGTCGAGGCCCTGCGCCGGGATGTCGGCTACTCGCCCTCCACCCCGATCGAGGTCGGGGTGGCGCGATTCGTCGACTGGTACCGCGAATATCACGGGGTATGAGGAATGACCTCCTCCCCTGATCAGGTGGCCGGGAGCATTCGCCCTCGGCGTTGTTCAAGAGGGGTCTATTGGAGAATCGCCATGCAACTTGCATCAGCCCTTCGGGCTTTCGGCCTGTCCCTCCTGCTAGCGGGTTGCGCCACCTCGGCGAACCTCTCTTCAGGCGCCCCGCCCCCCGCCGCCCCTGCCGACGACTACCAGATCGGTGTCGACGACATGGTCCAGGTGTCGGTCTGGCGCAATCCGGAGCTGGGCATCACCGCCCCGGTGCGTCCGGACGGGAAGATCTCGGTTCCGCTGGTCGGCGACGTCGTCGCCGGTGGCCGGACTCCCGACGAGGTCGCCAAGGACCTGCAGACCAAGCTGGGCGCCTATGTGCGCGAGCCGCAGGTCACCGTCATCCTCACCGAGCTGCGCAGCCACGAGTACCTGTCCCGCGTCCGGGTCACCGGTGCCGTGCGCACGCCGGTTTCGATCCCGTACCGCCAGGGCATGACCGTGCTGGACGCCGTGCTCGCCGCCGGTGGTGTTACCGAGTTCGCCGCACCTGACCATTCCAGCCTGCACCGCAAGACTGGCAACGGCGCGCAGGCCTACGGCGTGCAACTGGGCAACATCCTCGACAACGGCGACCTCAGCACCAACTACAAGGTCGCCCCCGGCGACGTGATCACTGTTCCGGAGCGCGTACTGTGAACAATGCATACAGGCAACCTGCCTTGCCTGGTCCCGCAGCCGACCGCCTGCCGGCGTTCGCGATGCTGTCCCTCGCGCGCAAGGAATTCCGTCGCTATCTCCTGCCGTTCGCCACCATCTTCGCAGGCATAGCGCTTTTCTTCCTCGCCTGGGGACTGCTCAATCCGCCGACCTACAAGTCGTCGGCGACGGTGCTGGTCCAGGACAACACCCCCATCGCCCCGCTGATGGAAGGACGCACCGCGGCGCCCAGCGAAGCCGCGCGCGCCACCATCTCGCGCGACGTGCTCTTCGGTCATCGCGTCATGGACGAAGTCCTGAAGGCGGGCGGTTGGGATAACGAGAGCCTCAGCCCGGCGGAAAAGGAAAAGCTGGTCGATACCATCACCGGGAATACCGAGGTCGTGGTGACCGAACGCACCCAGGTGCGCTCGACGGATCCGAAGCTGAGCCTGGTCAAGATCACCTACGCCGATTCCGACCCCAAGCGCGCCTACGCTGTTGCCAAGCGCTTTTCGGAAGCTTTGATCGAGCAGGTGCTCGAGTCCAGGGCACAGGCCAGCCAATCCGCGTATCAGTTCATCGATGCACAGGTCGACAAATACCAGGTGGCGCTCGGCGAGGCGGACAAGAAACTGCAGGACTATCGCAGCGTCAATCCGGATGCGGTGCCAGGCGTGGATACCGACGTGGGCGCACGCATCGGCGAACTGCGCCGGGCCGCCGACAACGCCAGCATGGACCTCGCGGACGTCGGTGCCCAGGAGCACCAGTTGATGGGCATGCTGTCCCGCGAAAGCCAGATCACCACGATCTCGCGCTCCACGCAGGCCAATGCACAACTGGGCGCATTGCAGGCTGAAGAAAGCCGACTGCTGCTCAGCTACACGGACCAGCATCCGGATGTGGTCCGGGTACGCAACCAGATCCGCGACCTGCAAGGGCAGGTGCGAGGCGGCCGCATGCGTGGATCCGTCCTGCCAGGCACAAGCCCGACGATGAATCCGGTTTACGAGCAGCTTCGGACGCAACTGGCCGAAGTACGGCGCCAGGGCGCCGCGGCGGCCTCGCGCGTCGCTACCGCCCAGGCCCTGCTGCGTGACGAGCTTGAACGCAGCCGCAGGATCATCGGCTCCGAAGGAACGGTTTCGGCGCTGACCCGTGCGCATGACGTCAACAAGGAAATGTACGAAGACCTGCTCAAGCGGCGCGAAAACGCCCGTGTTTCGATGAGCCTGGATGCGGACGGACGCAGCCTTGGTTTCCAGATCCAGGAACCCGCATCGATCCCGGCGATACCGACTGGCCTGCGCCTGATGCATTTCGCGGTGGCCGGCATTTCGGTCGCGATACTCATCCCGCTGCTGCTCCTGTCGATGCTGGTCAAGCACGATCCCCGCGTGCGACTGCCATTGCAGATCGAACGCGATTCCGGCCTGCCGGTGTTGGGAACCATCCCGCTGCACCTCACGCATGATCAATTCGAGCAGCGCAACAAGCGAACCAGGCTGGGATCGGCCCTGTTCGTCGCCGTGCCGCTGATCTATGGATTGGTGCTCATGCTGAAACTGGTGGACGTCTTATGAATGACTTCAACCACTCGACTGTGAATGCCATGGACAAGATGACTGACGCCGGACATCGAAGCGTCGCGCGGAGGAACGAATCCACCTCGCTGACGCCTGCCCAGTTGGCAGAACGTTCCATCATTCCTTACGTGGATGGGGCCAACAGGCAACTGGTGGACTCGTTCAGGGAGCTGCGCACGCGATTGCTGGCGACCTCGAACGACAACTTCATCACCTTGATCGCGCCGGTCACCGACGGATGCGGGGGGAGCTTCGTCGCCCGCAACCTCGCGCTCGCGATGACGTTCGACCAGTCCAAGAACGCCCTGCTGATCGATTGCAACCTGCGCCATCCATCCCAGGACACATCGATGAAGATCGATACGTCCCGCGGTGGACTGATCAACTATCTCGAGGATCCGGAGGCCGAGGTCGAATCCATGCTTTACAGCACGGGTATCCCGCGCCTGAAGCTGATTCCGGCGGGCCGTTCGTCCTACGGCGAGATGGAGTCTGAATATTTCTCGTCGTTCCGCATGCGCCTGCTGCTGGATTCCCTGCGCAGCAGTTACTCGGATCGTTACATCTTCCTGGACAGCCCGCCGACCCTGGGCGCACCCGATGCGCGCATGTTGTCGGAACTGGCGGACGTTGTGATTCTCGTTGCAGGCTACGCACAAAACACCCCGGCCGATATCGCCGCGGCTGCGGCCAACTTCGATCCCCGCAAGTTCGCCGGCGTGGTCTTCAATGAAAACGCCTGAGCGCCGCAACGGCCGCCCATCCCTGTCCCGGGTGCATGTGCGCCCGACGGCCTTGTGCGTTGCAATCCTGGCCGCTGCGTTCAGCGATGGCGCGGACGCGGCACGCCTCAACTACCGGCTGGAAGGCCTTGGGCTCCACAGCGACAACATCAACCTCAGCGACACAGACGAACAAGCCGAAACCGTGTTCGCACCCCGCCTCGCGTTCGATTTCAAGGAGGAAGGCTCTGCGGTCGAAATCACGGCGCGTGGAGAAATCGAACGGCGCTTCTACAGCGGCAATACATTCGACGACGAAACCCGCAGTGGCTTCGCCGGGCAGCTCAACTGGTCGCTGTTTCCCGAGCGCCTGAACCTGGTCGTCGAGGACTACCTCAGCGAAGAGCCGATCAACTTCCGCGACGGGCGATTTCCCGGCAACCTGCAACAGGTGAACGTCTTCGTCGCGGGGCCGACCTTCTTCGCCCGCTTCGGCGACGCCACGCGCTTGAAACTCGACCTCCGCGGCGCCGATACCTATGCCGAGGAGACGGCCGGGTTCGACAGCAGGCGTTATGGCGGGGCCGCGGCGCTGGAGCACGATATCCGCAGCACGTCGAAGGTCTCGCTCAACCTGGCGTATACGAACGTCGATTTCGACGATTCGGATCCGGCGATTGCGATCGACTACGACCGGGAGGACGCCTTCGTCCGCTACAACGGCAAACTGCGCAACATCGACTATGAACTGGATGGGGGCTATTCGCGCCTGAAGCGCGACCTGGCCAGCGATGAATCGACTGCCATCGGCCGGGCCACCGTCCAATGGCATCCCGACCAGTACAACCGGCTGAGCTTCCGCGCGCGCCATCAGTTCGCCGACGCGGTCCAGGACATCGTCCTCCGGCTGAGGGACTCCGACGAGGTGCTGATCCCCGACCTGATGGCACCGTCGGACTCGCTCGTGACGTCCGGGACCTATCGCCAGAACTACTACGACCTCGATTACCGCTTTTCCGGAGAACGCTTCGGCTTCCGCGCCCGCCCGCTATACAGAAAGTTGCGCTACGTCGACCCGGGGAACAGCGATCGCACCGAGAAGGCCCTGGTGTTCCAGGCCAGTTACCGCCTTCGCCCGAGGATGACCGTAATGCTCGACGGTGCCGAGCGCCGGCGTGAATTCCTGACGCAGGACGAAACCGACCGCGACCACGTCTACGGCCTGGCCCTGGAGTACCAGCTGACCAGGCATTGGGGCTGGCGGGCCGACGTTTTCAAGAACGACCGCGGCTCGGATGTACCCGACGCGCGTTACAAGGAAAACGCGGTGCAATTCAAGGTCTGGTGGCAGCGCTGACATCGGAGCCGGCGAAATGTTAGAGGCACTGCTCTGGAGCGCGATCTTCCTGCTGGGGTACATCTACGTGGGTTATCCGGTCCTGGCGATCGCGATTGCCCGCATCTGGCCACGCCCCGCGCACAAAGGCGCCATCTCTTCCGCGGTCACGGTGATCATCACCGCGTTCAACGAAGAAAAACACATCGAACAGAAGATTCGGAACGTCCTGGAACTCGATTATCCGAACGGCGAGGTCGACATCATCGTCGCGTCGGATGCCTCGAGCGATGCCACGGACCAGATCGTGCTCGCGTTCAATGCCACGAACGTACGCCTGCTGCGGGTGGAAGGACGCCTGGGCAAGACCGCCTGCCAGAACGCCGCTGCCGCGGCTGCTTCAGGGGACATCCTGGTTTTCACCGATGCCACGACCTTGATCGAGACGGACGCCCTGCGGGCGATCTGCGGAAATTTCCATGATCCTTCGGTGGGCTGCGTGGCTGGTCGCCTCACGTATGTCGCGAATAAGGACGATGCCACCGGCAATGGCGGCACGTCCTACTGGAACTACGAAATCATGCTGCGGATGGCGGAGAGCTCGCTGGGCTCGCTGATCGGTGTCTCCGGCTGCCTGTATGCCGTGCGACGCAGCGCCTATCGCGCCATCGCCCCTGAACTGATCAGCGATTTCGTCATTGCGATGGTAGTGCGGGAGCAAGGGCTGCGAACGATTCTCGAGCCGGGCGCGATCTGTTACGAAGAAACCCTCGACCACCCCGATCGCGAACTTTCCATGCGCGTGCGCGTCGGCATGCGCAGCCTGGCCGCGCTTGCCAGCCAGAAGCAGTTCCTGAATCCGTTCCGCTACGGCGTATTTGCCTGGCAGCTGTGGTCGCACAAGCTGCTGCGATATCTGTCGCCGGTGTTCTGGACGGTCGCGTTACTGGCGAACGTGGCGCTGGCACTGCAAGGACGCTACCTATGGTTGCTGACTATGCAGCTGGTGCTGCTGCTGTCGGGACTGCTCGGGTTCGCGTCGCTGCGTGCATTCGGTACGTCGCGCCTGCTCGCCCAACCGTATTACTTCCTGCTGACCAACCTCGCGTCCGCCGTCAGCCTGTTCCGGTTCCTGCGCGGTGAACGCGTCGTGACATGGACTCCTTTACGCTAGAGCGGCGCGCCGTATCGGCAGCTGGCCGTGGATGGCGCCCCGCGACGTTTTTCCCTAGAGCGGGATTGGATCAATGCGAATGCAGTCGACGGAGAACAACTACGCTGCCGGTCCGGATGGCGTCCCGACGCCGGCGCCGCAAGCGCCATGGGCAGAATCGCAGGCCCCGGTGGCCCCCTCCCCGCAGCGCATCCTGTATGTGGTCTCGCAGTTTCCGAGCCTGTCGGAGACCTTCATCGTCCGCGAAATCCAGGCCTTGATCGATCGCGGCGTGGATGTCCGCGTGCTGTCGCTGAAACAGCCAAGGGAACACATCGTCCAACCGCAAGCGGAAGCACTGCTCGATCGCGTCATGCATCCCGCGAGTAGCCTGCAAACGCTCGGCGCTGCATTCGCCACCTTGCTGCACCGGCCGTCGGAGAGCCTGACCTTCCTCGCAATCATGTTGCGCGAGCTGTGGCGCCGGCCTGCCGCACTCGCCAAGAGCATGGCGGCGATCTTCCGCGCGCTGGGCCGCATCGATGAGATCGGTGCGTTCTCCCCGCAGCTCCTGCATGCGTCCTGGGCCACCTATCCGGCGACGGTGGCGTGGTTCCTGTCGCGGGTGCTCGAAGTTCCCTACAGCTTCACCAGTCGTGCGCACGACATCTTCATCGAAGACCACATGATGGCCGGCAAGCTGCAGAGTGCCGCGCTCGCCGTGACGATCACCGAACACAACGTCCGCTTCATGGAGCGTTGGATGCCGGCACCGGGCGCGATCCCAGTACACGTCATCCACTCGTCGCTCAACCTTGCCGAACTTCCGTACGTCCGCACCGGGCGTGATCCGCGGAAGCTGCTCTCCGTCGGCCGACTGGTTCCGATGAAGGGCTTCGACATCCTGCTCAAGTCGCTGGCGGAACTGCGCGATCGCGGCGTCGAATTCCGCTGCACGGTCGTCGGCGAAGGCCCCGAGCGGACACGCCTGGAAAACATGCGCAGTGCACTTGGCCTCGACGCGCTCGTGGAATTCCCGGGAGCGATGCCCCAGGGCGAGGTCACCCGGCACATGACCGACTCCTCACTGATGGTCCTGCCTTGCGTGGTTGCCCCCAATGGGCAGTCCGACGGGATTCCCAATGTCCTGATGGAATCAATGGCAACCGGGTTACCCGTCATCAGCACACGGATATCCGGTATTCCCGAACTGGTCGAGGACGGCGTCAGCGGACGCCTGGTCGCGGCAGGCGACGTGGGAGCCCTGGCCAATGCGGTGCAGGCGCTACTCGACGCGCCCCATCAACGCGAGTCCTTTGCCGAGGCCGGGCGGCGCAAGGTCGAACGCGACTTCGACGTGCGCATCGAGGCCGCACGGTTGCTCAAACACTTCAGGGCGCTGTGCCATGCATGATCGCCGGCGCGTGCTCGTGGTGATCGACAGCATGGAAGTTGGCGGCAGCCAGCGCCAGATCCAGCACCTGCTGGACGGGCTGGACAGGCAGCATTGGGAGCCCGAGCTCGCCTACTTCCGCAGCGACTCGTTCCTGGTCGATGCCATTCGCGCAAGCGGCATCACCGTGCATTGCCTGCCCAAGCGCGGCCGTCTCGACCTGCGTTTCCTTGCCTCCTACGCCCGCCTGCTGCGCGAGAGGAACTATGCGCTCGTGCATGCCTATTCGTTGACGGCCGAGCTGTGGACCCTGCCGGCGCGATTCCTGTCCGGCCTGCGACCGGTGCTCGTGGCGTCCGAACGCAGTTCGGTACGGGACGATCGGCCGGCGTGGTACTGGTGGCTCAAACGCATCGTGCTCGGCCGCAGCGCGGCAGTGATCGCCAATTCCGAAGCAGGCGCGCACTCGACAGCCCAACGCACGCGAATGCCGGCCTCGCTGTTCACCACCATCGCCAACGACGTCGGCCTGCCCACGCCTGTTTCCAGCGAAGAAAAAGCCGCCATGCGCCAATCCATCGGCGCGCCGGAGGGAGACCTTTTTGGTCTCTTCGTCGGGCGCCTGGTTCCGGTCAAGAACCTGGAATGCCTGGTCCGTGCGCTCGCGATGCTCGCGCCCGCACAACGGCCCTGGCTGGCACTGGCTGGCGACGGTCCCTTGCGCGACGAGATAGCCCGGCTTGCCGCGGACCACGGCGTGGCTTCGCGCCTGCGCTTCCTTGGCGAACGGCCAGATGCCACGCAGTTGATGCAGGCAGCGGACTTCCTGGTGCTGCCTTCCCATTTCGAGGGCTTGTCCAACGCCTTGCTCGAAGCCATGGCCGCCGGTTGCCCGGTGATCGCTTCGGCGGTCGGAGGGAGTGTCGAACTGATCGAGCATGGACGCACTGGCCTGCTGTTCCCGAGCGACGATGCCGGTGCGTTCGCCACCCTGATCGCGCGCATGGTCGATCCGGACCTGCGCACGACGCTCGCGCAGGCAGGCAGGCAGCACGTGGAGCAGCACCACAGTCAAGCCGCGCTCGTCGCCGGAACAACGGCGGTCTACGAGCGCTGCCTCCTTGATGCGGGTCCGGCGGCAGTTAGCACGCTGGCACACGCGGACCAGGGCCAATGAAATGAACGCAGGCTGCCGACGCAACGCCAGCCCACCCAATGCGACCGGCATGGCCGGTGAGGTTTGCTGACCCATGCGCCTTCTCTACGCCATCCCCATCGTGCTGCTGCCGAATGCGGCGCACCTGCCGTCCAATGTCGGCGTGTCGGTTTCGGTCGCCGCGATCGTCATCGCCATACTCCTGGGCGATCGCGAGGAGCCCTATCTCGCGCGCGCCAGCTACCTCCTTCCCCCGCTCATCGCGCTGTTCCTGGCGATGCTGATTGCCTTCGTCGCCGCGCAATGGAGCGACTTGTCGAACTTCGGAGCTGACCTGCGCGAAGCCAAGGGCGCGGTGCTCTTTCCATTCCTTTACCTCGCCTACCGGCGATGCGGGCTGGACCTGAAGGGCACCCGGCAGATGATCATGCTGCTGCTGCTGGTGGCCGTCCTTGCCGGGCTCGAAGCCGTTTTTCAAGGGTTGAGCTTCAACCTGGGATCGTTCTCCGACACCGAACGCGCCACCGGTCCATTCGGCCCGATCAACATGGCCAACCGTGCCGGCGTGTTCTATGCCATGTTCCTGCCATTCCTGGTGGCGCTGGTGCTTCAGCCGAACCAGCGCCGATCCGTGCGCCTGGCAGCGATCGCGGGCAGCGCGATCCTGGCCTTTGCAATTCTGTTCACCTACTCACGCCAGGCATACCTGATCGGACTGTTCGGCATGATGATCCTGCTGGCCTGGCGCAGCATTCCTGCCGCGTTGCTGTCTGCCGTGTTGCTGGTGGCGACTGCGGCCAGCTTCCTGCCTTCAAGTGTCGTCGAGCGCGTCCAGGAGACGCAGCAGGTGGATGCCACCGGCGCCGTGACGCTCGATGCCAGCACTTCCAGTCGCTTCGTGATCTGGAACGGCACGATGAACATGCTGCGCGACCATCCGGCCGGCGTGGGATTGGGACGCTTCGACAGGCATATCGGCGATTACACCCCTTATGGACGGCCCAAGGATGCGCACAACGGTTTCGTGCTGACCCTGGCCGAGTGCGGTCCGTTGGGTCTGCTGGCACTGCTGTGGGTGTTCTGGCGGCTATGGAAACTGTCACGATGGCTGCGCCGCTCTCCGGGGGCAGCAAAGCCGGAGTTGCGCACGTTCGAACTGGGCTTCACGTTGGCGGTCATTTCGATGGCCTTGGGCAACATGTATGGCAGCCCGTTCTTCGACAGCGTGATCATGGCCAACTTCTGGGTCCTGTGCGGCTTGATGGAACGTTACGGCCGGATCAAGGCGCACTCCGCCGCGGAGCTAGCCGCAGCCAGCCAATCGGCAACCGCTCCCCTGGTCCCCGTGAGCACGCTTTTTCCGCTCGCCGTGCGCGCAGTGCCGGGGCTCGCCAGGCTCAGGGATGCGCTTCGCTGACATGCATGGGGGAGCGCCGAGAGGGCTCGCTGCGCTCGCTGCGTGCGCATGCGCGGCCATGGCCGCCTGCGCGGCGGATGCGGTCCCGGCGCCCGAACTCTGCCCATCGGGTCGATCGGGCAACTCGGATATCCCGGTCGCATTGGCGTCGCGCAATGCGACGACTTATTACATCCGCAGCGATGGCGGAGACGCCAACCAGTGCGATGGCCGCGCGGATGCCGCCTATCCCGGACACGGCACTGCCCAGGCCTGCGCGTGGAAGAATCCCAGCATCGCCCTGCCCCACTCGGGCCCTGCGCGTATCGAAGGCGGCGACATCCTGCGCATTGCCAGCGGTACCTATCCCATTGGTGAAGACGACTATCTGCAGCCGGTTCCCAGTGGACCGAGCAAGGATGCGCCTACGCGCATCCTGGGCAAGGCGGGGGCGATGCCGAAACTGGTCGGCATCAATGGAGTCCATCGCGTCCTGAACCTCGATGGCAGTTCCAATGTCGAAGTCGGCCACCTCGAGATCACCGACAGGAGCGATTGCGTATACAAGCATTCGAACGCCGCGGCAGCCTGCACCGATGCCATGCCCTGGGCGCGAGTCGGCCTCTACGCCCGCGCCTCCAACAACGTCTGGCTGCATGACCTCAACATCCATGGCATGGCGGCACGGGGGATCAACGCCGGCGACCTGAGCAACTGGACGCTGGAGCGCGTCAAGCTCAACAGGAACGGTACCGCCGGATGGGACGGCAACATCGAAGGCGGAGGTTCCAACTCCGGCAGGATGATCATGCGCAACATCGAGATCGCCTGGAATGGATGCGGTGAACGCGTTGCGACCGGCGAGCCGTGGGCCTGCTGGGCGCAGAAAACCGGCGGCTATGGCGACGGCCTGGGCACGACAAAAACCGGCGGCCAATGGCTGATCGAAGATGCGTATGTCCATCACAACACTTCGGATGGCCTCGATCTGCGTTACATGGATGGCGCCGACGCCACCCGGGTGACGCTGCGCCGCATCCGCGCAATCGCCAATGCCGGCAACCAGGTCAAGGTCAAGGGCAACTCGTTGATCGAGAACTCGGTGATGGTCGGCAGCTGCAGCTTCTTCAGGAACAAGTTCTTCATGACCGATGGCGACCTGTGCCGCTCCGATGGCAGCACGCTGCAGTTGGTGATGACCGGCCACAACACGGCGGTCGTGCGCCGCAATACCCTGTCCGGCGAGGGAGCCGTGCAGATTGGCCACAGCGAGGGCGACACCTCGGACAGGATAGATATCCGCGACAACCTGGTGATTGGTTATCCGCGTTATGGGGATCCCATCCGGCTCTCTGCATTCGATGGCGGCAAGTCAAAGGCAGCCATCAGCTACTCCGGCAACATGGCCTGGAAAGTCGCAGCCTGCCCTGGCGACACGCAGTGCACACAAGACCCGAAGCTGGCCAACATGGCCCTCGGCGCCTTCGATGCAAAACCGCTTACCGGCAGCCCGGCCCATGGCAAAGCCGGTGCCGTGACGTGCGGAAAAGCTGCCGCTCCCTAGCGACGCCACCTCATTCGACCAAACCGCATTCATCGAAGCTGGTCGGAATCCGGCGATCTTTTTCCGTGCTTGTTGGAGCCAGTCGGCGCCAAAAGTTGGCACGATTTAAGCCCGGAATTATCACATGTGACGCACGACACACTTTCCTGACCAGCTCTATCGCGCCTCCGCGAATAGAATCCGCGCGCACGCGTACGCGCGAGAAAACACTGAACAGGCAAAACCCTGTTCATGATTTTGATCTATCGAAATCCCAGCTGAATTTCTCGCGCAATGTCAGGGCGTTGAGCGCCTGAGACGGGCCTGCCGCCCGAACGGGCGGCGAAGTGTGCCGCGTCGCACAAACCCCCCTGTACCCCCTCCGTAGAGTCCGCCTCCTGGTCGAGGGAGGGAGCTCTTGGCCACGCCCCCTTTGTCTTACGGAGACGTGCGTTTTGATGACTGTTCCCAATAATCGCAATCGCAAGCTGTCCAAGCTTTTCCTTTCGCTCATGCTGCCGTCGGTTGGCCTCGCCGCCATCGGTTCCGCACAAGCCACTACCTTTTACGTCCGCGCCGATGGTGGCGATGCGAGCCAGTGCAATGGCCGCTCCGATGCTGCCTATCCGGGCAGCGGCACTGCCCAGGCCTGCGCCTGGAAGAACCCGAATATTGCCATGCCCAATTCGGGCTCCGCGCGCATCGCTGGTGGCGACACCCTGCTGATTGGCGCCGGTTCCTATCAGATCGGCAGCGGCGGCTACATGCAGTCGGTCCCGAGCGGCACCAGCTCGGCCCGGACCAAGATCCTGGGCAAGCCGGGCACGACCCCGAAGCTCATCGGCGTCGGCGGCGTGCATCGCGTGCTCAATCTCGACGGCAGCTCGAATGTCGAACTCGGCAACCTCGAAGTCACCGACAACAGCGACTGCGTCTACAACCATTCCAACGCCTCGGCCGCCTGCACCAGCAGCATGCCGTGGGCGCGCGTGGGCCTGTACGCCCGTGCCTCGAGCAACGTCTGGGTGCACGACGTCAACATCCACGGCATGGCCAAGAACGGCATGAACGCCGGTGGCCTCACCAACTGGACGATGGAGCGCTTCAAGCTCAACAAGAACGGCGCTGCGGGCTGGGACGGCAACATCGGTACCGGTGCGTCCAACTCCGGCAAGATGGTCATGCGCGACATCGAGATCGCGTGGAACGGCTGCGGCGAGAAGGTCTCCACCGGCGCGGTGTGGGCTTGCTGGGCGCAGCAGACCGGCGGCTACGGCGACGGCATGGGCACCACCGAAACCGGCGGCGACTGGCTGATCGAAGATGCGTTCGTGCACCACAACACCTCCGACGGTATCGACCTGCGCTACATGAACGGCGCCGACACCACCCATGTGACCCTGCGTCGCGTGTACTCGGTGGCCAACGCCGGCAACCAGGTCAAGCTCAAGGGCAACTCGCTGATCGAGAACTCGGTTCTCGTCGGCCAGTGCACCTACTTCCGTGGCAAGTTCTACATGACCACGGGCGACCTGTGCCGCGCCTACGGCAGCTCGCTGCTGCTGATCCTCACCGGTAACGACGTCGCGACCGTCCGCCACAACACCATCGCCGGCGAAGGCGATGCGCAGATCGCGTATGGCGAAGGTACGTCCACCGACAAGATCTACATCCAGAACAACATGGTGGTTGGCTTCCCGTACTACGCCGATTCGACCAAGCAGACGCTGATGACTGCTGGCGGCGCCCCGGCGGCGAAGTCCTTCTCCGGCAACATGGGCTGGAAGGTGCGTACCTGCCCGAGCGGCACCACGTGCTCGACCGATCCGAAGTTGACCAATGAGACGCTGGCTGCCTTCGATGCCGAGCCGCTTGCCGGCAGCCCGGTGATCGACAAGGCCCCGATGATCAGTGCGGTCACGACCGACTTCGTCATGGGTGCGCGTCCGACCGGTGCCGCCAACGACGTCGGTGCGTACGAGTACGGCGCAGGCAGCTCGACGCCCACGCCGCCCACCACTCCGCCCACCACGCCCCCGACGACGCCGCCCACCACGCCGACGACCTGCACCCACGCAGCGCCGACGCTGACCTTGACTGGCCCGACCACCGCGGTCGCCGCCGGCACCAAGAACAGCTACGCCGTCAGCGTGAAGAACAACGACAGCGCCGCGTGCAGCAACACCTCGTTTGCCCTGGCTCGTAGCGTTCCGTCGGGTTGGACCGGCACTCTGTCGGCCGCCTCGGTCGTGCTCGCCCCGGGTGCCAGCGGCAGCGCCACGCTCGCCGTGACGTCGCCCACCACCGCCACCGGCAGCAATGCCATCGGCGTGGGCACCAGCAGCACGGTTGGCAGCGCCCACACCGCGAATGCTTCCAGCACCTACTCCGTCGCCGCCGCTTCCGGCCTGACGCAATCGGTGACCTCGAGCAAGAGCAGCTACAAGGCGGGTGAAACGGTTTACCTCACCGCTCGTGTACTGAAGGGTGGCGTGGCTGTCGCGGGAGCGAAGGTGAGCTTCACCGCGCTCAAGCCGAACAAGGTCAACACGATCGAGAAGACCGTGACGACCGACAGCAACGGCTACGCCAAGATGTCGTTCGTGTCCGGCACGGGTTCGAGCTCGATCGGAACCTACTCGGTGACCACGGTGGCGACTTCCGGCAGCCTGACCAAGACGACGACCAGCTCCTTCTCGGTCTACAAGTAATCAGCTGACGAAATAAAACTGCAACACCTCAAAGGGCCCCGGAATCCGGGGCCCTTTTTTTGTTCGGCAGTTACTGCCCCGTTTCACCGACCACGGCGGTCCGCTCGATTCCGTGGCGGCCGCGCCAGCGGTAGTTCACGAGTCCTACCCATTCGTGCAACGCAACTTCGGAATTCGCCAGGCCGCTGGTTCGCGGCACCAGCGCCCAGGGCAATCGCGACGGCAGCCGGCGCAGATCAGTCCCGAGCGGGCACACTTCGAAGCCGGCACTGGTGAAAGCCTCCTGCGCTCTGGCCATGTGGATCCATGACGTCACCAGCACGATCCGGCGCGGCAGGCGCGGCGTCAGTTGCGCGGCCCCGCGCGCATTGCTCCAGGTATCGAAGGAACCTGTTTCCAGCTGCAATGCCGATGCGGATACGCCACGCATACCGGCGTAGGCAGCCATCAGTTCGGCCAGCGGGGGGTTGCCGGTGCCACCCTGGAGCACCAGTCGCCTGCCCTCGCCTTCGCCCCACCAGTCCACAGCGCGATCGATGCGACGCCGACTCGCGAGGTTCAGGGCGGTGTAGTCCATTGCGCTTCGAGGCCGGCCGTCGATGCCTCCGCCCAGTACGACCGCGGTCGATGGCGGCGCCGACCTGCAGCCCGCTGGTTCGGCGAGGGGGCGCTCCAGCGGCCACGACAACATGTTCGCCGCGAGCGGCGTCATCGCTGCCAGTGCGATGACGATCAACAGGCCGCATGCAATGGTCGGCCAGGTTCGTTGCCGGTGATGGCGCCAGGCCCATGGCATGGATACGCACGCGAGCAGCAACCACGCCAGCGGCGATAGCAGCCACGTGACCAAGTCAATCAAACCGCGATCGCAGGGCCCGCATCATCTGGCGAAGCTTGGGATCGAGCGCCAGGACCGGCAGTGCATAGAGGAGCACGAACAGCACGCCACCTGCGAGCAGGCGCATCCAGACGTTGTGCAACCCGAAAAGGTCGGTGCCTCGTGCAACGGCCACCAGCACCGCGCCGCAGGCCAGGGACACCACGACGGAACGCGCGTCGGGAAGGCGCGCCAATCCCTTCGGACAGACCATGAACTGGGCAACGGTCAATGCGCCGTAGGCGATCGCCGTGGCCCACGCAGCACCGATGTATCCAATGCGGGGAATCAGGATGAAGTTCATTGCGATGTTCAGCAGCGCGGCGATGAACGTGATCGTCAACACCTGCATGGTCCGCTTCTTCAGCTGCAGGCCGTAATTGGCTATGTTGAACAACGCGAATGTCGACAGCGTGATACCGACCACGACAAACACTTCGCCCGATGCCGCCTTGTCGGCGCCGCTCAGCGCGACCAGCAGGTCCTGGCCGGATACCAACAGCATCACGATGATCGCGACCACTGCATAGGTCATCGGCAGCAGGACCTGCTCCTTCAGCTCACGGACGGCAACGCTGCCCCCTGTTTCGTACGCGCGCATGACCACCGGCGTGAACGCCTCCGAAAGGGTCGCGTTGATGAAGACGTTGAGTTGCATGGCCAGGGAATAGCCGATGGCATAGATGCCCACTACCGCGAAGTCGCCGGTGATGTGCTTGAGCAATACGCGATCCATGTTGGCCAGGACGCTGGACGCCAACTCGTTGGCCATCAGCGGGAAGCCATACATCATTCCGGTGCGGAAGGCGGCCAGGTCGATCGAATCGCGCGCGACATGCACGTTGCGATACATCCACTGCGCGAGCCAGACCAGCATCAGCGCCGCCGCGATGAGCTTGCCGCCGTACGCAGCCAGTGCGCTGTGCTGTATCAGCACTACTGCCCCAAGCACGAACACCAGCTCGAGCATGCGCGCGATGACGCGTGTCGCCATGAGGATGTCCGAACGCTCGCTGGCGCGAACCACCATCTGCACGATGTTGGTGGCAGCGAGCATGGGAACCAGCATCGCCGCGCACCAGAAGAGCGGCTGGAAACTCCCCCCTCCCAGCCACGTCCAGAGCATGAGGACGACGACAATCAAGGCCCACACCGACCCGGACATCAGCAGGGGCAGGAACACCATGTTGGTGCCGAAGGCCCGCATCCGGACCGGGTCGCCGTCGTAGGGATAGAAGCGCACGATCGCGTGCGGCGTTCCAAACTTGAGCAGCGCCACGCCCAGCAGCATCAAAGTGTCGTAATACCTGAGGATGCCGAACTGGGCATTGTCCAGGTACCGCGTCAGGATCGGGAAAGAGATGAATCCCAGGAGCATCACGACGCCATTCGAGACGAAATAGCGCAGGTAATGCGTACCGATGTCCGGACGTTGCTGGGCTGGCGCCTGCGCGCCCTTGCCGTCGTCCTGGGTGATTTCCGCCTGGCTGTTCATCGTGTGCAATCCGCCATCGTTCGCATCAACGGGGTGGCGCGCCGGGGTGTACCCGGTCACCCGTTTTCTGCAGGACAGCGGAAGCCAACTGCTCCACCTTGTTGTCCGCGGCAGGATCAATACTCCTCTCAGGTGGGGACCGGGGGCCGTCGAATATCTTCAGGTACGCCGGCCCGGTGGGCCGGCGTCCAAACACATCGAGTACTTCGACGCCGCCGTCGACGTTGTAGGTATGGCATCCACCCACGGGCCGTGCCAGCTGGGGCGCCAATCGCGAGAGTTGGCGTTCGCGATAGGTCGTCGGTCCCAACTCGAGTACCTCGTTGAAGACCACGGCGTTTCCGTAGCCGGGCCCGCAGTCCTGGGCCGGCCGGATCAGACGGCCCCGGTGGCGGAACAGCCGGCCCGCCATGCGCGCGCGACGCACGTCGCAGACGATGGGAGACGCGGGATGCGGGGAAAATTCGCCTTCGAGACTGTCGGCCACGAACAGGAACAGCTCGTCGCTGGTGCTGTTGCGGTTCTCCGCCACATTGGTGAACAGATACCAACGACCCTCGTGGTGGTGAAGCGTGGGATCGACGCATACCCGTCCCGTGACCAGGTCCCGCACGCGTTCCCACCCGAGAGGAAAATGCGTAGCCCGGTACAGGCTCACGCGCCGGTCGTAGCTCGACTCGACGGTCATGTACCAGTGCTCCTGCCAGGCGAAGACCTGCGGGAACGAAAGGTGGCCTGGTTCGTCGAGCGCCACGCCCAACCGGCGTGCCCCGCCATCCGTCAGTTCCACGCAGGCGATGTTGGCGACGTTGCGCTTCGGATTGATCATCTCTTCCACGTACACGAGCCGGCGTCCCTGCGCCGTGATAACGAACGGATCCGCCCACCACCCCTTCTCGGCCCTGAGCAGTACGTGCGACCCCATGACGGGCGCCTGCGGATCAAGCGGAGTCCCGTTCAGGCGCAATACCAGGGTCCAGCCGATGCTGCCGTCCCTGCGCTTGCCTGTGATCCGGCGCAAGCCAGCCTGCAACAGCAGGACGAGCACCCGCATTCCAACTGCTCGCCCCATGGGCAGTTGCGCGCGCAGGTCCAGCGTCGCGACCGAGTGGGGAACCACGGAAACATAGCCGCCAGCGAGACGGTGCAAGGCACGCAGCAACAGGCCCGGCAGCTTCAGGAAGGCATCCTCCCGTTGCTTCATGAACGAACTCGGGCGCGTCCGGCCCCAACTGACAGTCAGGTCGATCGGCGTGCCCGCCGCCTGCTTCAACATCAGGGCCATCTGCGTCGTGTGTTCGCCCTGCAACATCGGCGCAAGCAGGGAAAGCCCCGCATATCGCGCATCGACCAGGTTGGCATCGACGTGCCAGCAGCCCAAAGGCGCAAGGGCGGCCAGCGCGGTTGCCGATTCGCGCGGCCCCAGCAGCAGGATGAGGTCGGGACTCAGCGCGCTGACTCGCAGGGAAAGCGACGCATCGGGCATGGCGTCGGCATGACCGGGAACCGAGGGCATTGGCACCGGCGCCAGGGTGCTGTTGTCTCCAAGCAGCGCGTGCTCGAGCGCGACGACGGCGCGCACGTCGGCCGGCACGTCGGGCACCCGGGGAAGCACGGTTTCCGGCACCACCACCGTCCGCAGTTCGATCCAGTCGTAGCCAGCGGCAAGTTCATGGAAGGCACGCAACCATCCGGGGATCTCGGCGGGCCCGACCATCACAACGCGCAGCGGCTTCCTGGCACCTTCCGGCACTGCATACAGTGGCGTCTTCACGGTCGCTCCCGCGTGCTTCATGGGACCTTCTTCGCCGCCAGCGCAACCATCCAGCCTGCTACTGCGTCGACCAGGCGGTCGCGCTGCGCACGGCCGAAATAGGTGTGGTCGCAGTCAGGCCAGTAATGCATCGTCACCCGCGCATCGTTCGCCGGCGGGCCGAACGACCATTCGAACTGGCGCGGATGCAGGAAGTGCTCTGCATAACCGCCACTGAAGATCCACAGCATCCGCACGTCGCGTGCCACCAGCTGTGCGAACTGTTCGCGCGCCTGCGCATGGCTGGGCCAGGTGCGGAACGAATCCGGATCGAGGCTCGCGGTACCGCGCAGACGCCCCGTCGCCTTGCGTGCGAAATGCCGCCATTCGTTCGGCATGCGGCGCAGCAGCCCGAGGATGCGGGCGTAGCGATGCCAGGGGCCAGTGAAACAGATGCCGTCCAGCAGCAGCAGTGCCGATACGCGTGGATCCAGGTTGGCCACGTCCCAGCCGGTATCGGCAGCGCTGCAGATGCCACCAATGGCGAAGTTGCGACAGCCGTGCATCGCTTCGAGCTGGTCCATCGCGGCTACCGTCGCCAGCGTTGCGTCGCATGCCGGCATGCGCGGCGCTTCACCAACGCCCGGGACGTCGTAGCGAAAGGTCCTGATCCCATTCGCCGCCAGCCTCTGCGCAAGCAGGACATGCAACCGGAATGGACCCGCTCGCGGCTGCAAGCCGGCGCTGGGAAGCAACAGCGTCGGTCCCGTTCCTGGCACGCCACTCAGCACACCGGCCAACTGGCCGCCGGAACCGAAGCGCACGAGCACCTCTTGCTCCATATCCACCTCGAGAGGAGTGGCGTCCAGCACGGCATTCATGCCCGGATCTCCTGACGCATCGCCTGCCCGAGTTGGTTCACCAAATCACGGACCGGCGGCGTCAGGAAGAACGTCGCATCCATTGCGGCGCCAATGTCGAAACTGGGTGTATTTTCCGGCAGCGGCAGCACACGGGCGATGTTCCCCGGCAGGGCGGTCACCTGTGCACGGACCAGCGCCCACATCGGCGCAGTGCCCGATGCCCTGCCGTCATCCATGCGCGCCTGCGCAAGATCGCCGCGCAGTCGCGATGACGCAGGGAAGCCCATCAGCTGACCGTCTGCCGGGTCTGTTATGCGGGGGACGCCGGCGCGCGGCGGTGGCCGTATCGCGCGCTCGCCGGCATCGCCCTGCACGAGTTCCTGCAGCCAGGATCCGCCATCGACCACCGGCTCCCAGAGCACGACGAGGTCGGCCACGCCACCGCGACCCAGCCAGCTCCGCACGGCGAGCGCGCTGCCGCGCCACGCGAGCAGGGCCAGTCGCTTGGCACCGGTCCTTTCACGCAATGCCGTTGTCGCCAGGTCCAGATCGCGATGCATGGAAGCGAAATCCAATTCGTCCCCGCTGCCGGTGGAATCACCGGTGCCGTGGAAGTCGAAGCGCAGCGAGGGCAGCCCGATCGTTGCAAACTCCCGCGCCACCTCGGCGATGAAGCGCCGGCTGCGTGGCATCTCGTGCAGCAACGGAGGTACGAGGACGACGCCAGTCGAGGGCGAGCCAGGCACGCCATGCAATGCGGCGTAGAGCCGACGCGAAGACGGCCCCAGCCAGAACGGCTCCCAGTCGCCGATGCTCATCGCAATCGCCTCCGATGGCTCCCGGGTGTGCAGTCGGCGCGGCTCATGGACGCGCTCCCGAGGTGCGTCGGAACAGTCGTCGCAGCTTGTTGCTGATGCGCCCACTTGCACCCGGCGTGGTTTCGTCGGTCGGAACCGGTAGCGCCGCCGCGACCTGGGCCAGGGTTTCCGCGCCCAGGCGGATCAGCTTGATCCTGTGGCCCGTATCGCGCTCGACCCGACTGGCCATCTGCACCGCCAGCATCGAGTGGCCGCCCAGGTCGAAGAAGTTGTCGTCCGGCCCGGCGGGCAGGCCGAGCAGACCGGACCAGACATCCGACAGGTAGCGGACGCGCGGGTCGATGTCCGCCCCGATCGCGCTCGACGGAGATGGAGCGGCCGCTTCCAACGCGACGGCTGGTGGCAGCGCCTTCCGGTCGATCTTGCCGTTGGGCAACAGCGGAATCTCGTCGAGCACGACAAAGTGCTGCGGCAGCATGTATGCCGGCAGCAACTCACGCAGGTGCGCGCGCAAGGCAGCCTCGTCGATGGTCGCACCAGGCTTGGCGACGAGGTAAGCGACCAGTCGCTGATCGTCCACGCGGTCCTCGCGCACTATCACGAGCGCGCGTGCGATCTCGGCCCGAGTGGCGAGATTCGCCTCGACCTCGCCCAGCTCGATGCGATAGCCGCGCACCTTGACCTGGTGGTCGAGGCGTCCCAGGTGCTCGAGGTTGCCATCGGCTCGCCAGCGGCCGCGGTCACCGGTGCGATAGAGCAATGCCGGGTCAAGAGCGAATGTGCTGCCCGGCGAAGCTGTAAAACGATCCGCGATGAACCGTTCCTCGGTCAGCTCGGGACGCTGCAGGTATCCCTTGGTGACGCCCTGCCCGCCTATGCAGATCTCACCGGGCACTCCGAACGGGCAGAGCTCGCCATGCGCATCGAGTATCCAGACGCTGGTGTTGTCGATCGGACGGCCGATGTGGACGTCCGGCGCCTGTCCATCCGGCGCGGCGACGATGCGTGCACAGGTCGACCACACCGTGGTTTCGGTAGGCCCGTAAACGTTCCACAACGATCCGCAACGCGACAGCAGGGACGCCGCCAGTTCGGGCGCCATGGGCTCGCCACCGCACAGCGCCTTGAATTCACTCGAGCCTGGCCAGCCCGCATCGACCAGCAGGCGCCAGCTCGATGGAGTGCCCTGCATGACCGTCGCCGCGCTGTTTTCCAGCAGCGTCCGCAGCGCCTTGCCATCGGCGGCCGTATCCCTGTCCGCCAGCACGATCTGCGCCCCCACCGCGAGTGGCAGCATCAATTCGAGCACGGCGATGTCGAACGACAATGTCGTGATGGCGAGCAGGCGGTCGTGCTCTGTCAGCCCGGGTTCGCGACGCATGCTGTGCAGGAAATTCGACACCGCGCGATGCGGCACGACAACGCCTTTGGGGCGTCCGGTCGAACCGGAGGTGTAGATGACGTACGCGGGATCCTCGGGCTGCGCGGCGCCGTCATCGGCATCCAGCCGCGTCTTTGCCGCCGCAGCGAACTGTGCGGCGTGGTCGTCGAGCAGCAGCACCGGCCTGCCACGCAAGTCGAAACGATCGGCGTGCGCCCGTGTGGTCAACAACATCGCGAGCCCGGCATCGGCGGCCATGTACGCCAGGCGCTCGGTCGGGAACTGCGGATCCAGCGGCACGTAACCGGCGCCCGCCTTCAGGATGCCCAGCAGCGCCGCGAGCATGTCCGCACCCCGATCGAGCGCCAACCCGACCAGCGCACCGCGCCGCACACCATGACCGCGCAGCACGTGCGCTACCCGGTTCGCCCGCGCTTCCAGGTCGGCGTAGCTCAGGACGATGGAGCCTGCACTGAGTGCAATGCGTGTCGGCGTCCGATCGCACTGCGACTCGAAGTATTGATGCATGCGGCGGGAACGTTCATAGGCGACCGGTGCCGGTTGCAGCGCATCCAGTTCCGCACGCGCTACCGCATCGACCAACGGCAGGCTGGCAAATTGGGTGGCCTCGCCCGCGACTGCCGCACGCAACAAGGTCTCGTAGGCACGCAACCAGCGCCGCACGGTGGCGGCATCGAACAGATCGGTGTTGTACTGGCACTCGATCACCAGCTTGCCCTGCGTGTGCACTGCATTGACGAACAATTCGAACGCCTCGCAGGTGCGCGGATTGCTCTCGTAGTCCATCTTCAGGCCGGGATAGCCCGTGCTCTCCTGGTCGAACCCCGTGTCGAGGTTGAACATCACGCTCACCAGCGGCATCCGCGCGGGATCGCGCGGGACTCGCAGCTTCTTGAGCAGCGTGCCGAAGGTGTATCCCTGGTGTTCGATCGCATCGAGCAGGGATGCCTGCGCCCCCTCGATCAGCCTGGTGAAGGGCGCGGACGTATCGATATCGAAGCGCAGCGGCAACGCATTGACGCAATGTCCCACAAGCGAGTCGCTGCTCGCGGCCGGCTGCCCGGCTGACGGGATGGCGACCACGATGTCCGATTGCCCGCTCAGGCGCGCCAGCAATCCCGTAAAGCCCGCCAGCAGGGTGGCGAACATGCTTACCCCACGGCGGGCGCCCAGCTTGCGCAAAGCCGTCAGGAGGGCAGCATCGAGTACGTGGTCTTCGCGGGCTGAAGCGAAACTGCGCAGCGCGGGTCGCTGCCGATCGGTAGGCAATTCGAGTACTGGTGCCGCGCCTTCGAAGCGCGACAGCCAGTACGCCTCGTCCGCGACATGCGTCGCGTCCGACGCCTGTTCGGACTCGTTCAGGGCGTACTCGGCAAAGCTGGCCGGTGCATCCAGGGGTTCGGTGTCCAGCCCCCGGTGTTTCCCGTACAGCACTCCCAGCTCCTGCACGAGCACCCACCAGGACCATCCGTCGCAGATGACGTGGTGGTTGGTGAGCAGCAGCAAGTGATCCTGGTCGCCCAGACGCAACAGCTCGGCCCGCAGCAAGGGGTCGGTACTGAGCGAAAACTGGGTTTCCACCGTCGCGCGCACATGCGCTGCGACGGCCTCATCGCGCGCGGCATCGTCGAGGTGTGCGAGATCGACACTTGGAAGCGGGATCTCCAGGCGCTTCAGTACGGTCAGGCTCTGGCCGTCAGGGCTGATGTTGGCGCGCAACGCATCGTGCCGGTCGACCAGTTCCTGGAGCGCGCGGTGCAATGCGCGCGCATCCAGCACGCCCTTCAGTCGCAACGAAATCGACTGGTTGAAAGCCAGCGAAGCCTCACGGCCCAGCTGGTCGGCGAGCCAGATTTCGCGCTGCGGTTCGGTCGATGGCACGACCATGGCCAGCTCACCCCGGGCGAAGGGGTCGTAGTCCACGGGCTCGAACGCGCGCGACGTCATGAGCGCTGCAGTGTTCATGTCCCCCCCTTGAGCAACCTGCTTGAGAATCTTTCCGGGCTGGTCCGGATCAGCGATGAACCACGCTGGACGCCCATCGGGTTCGTGCCCAAGGCGCGCGCCGGGCATCACCGGCTGCGCGGCGTCCATCACTCTGCGCATGGCGCGACGCGGCAGGAATCCCGCGTCCTGCAATTCCAGTATCGAGCTGCGGAACGCCTCGACGATGTGGCGGCACTCCGCGTCCCCATGCGCCGTGGTCAGGAAGCAGGGGAAATTGTCGAGCATGTGGACGCCGCGGCTGCGCATCATCGCGAACAGCAGGTCCTGGAACGGATGCTCCTCGAGGAACGCCGTTTTCCACACGGACGCGAAGTGGTTCACCAGGACCGGAGCACCCACCTCCGCGCAGAAGGCGTTGATCTCCTCGACCATCGCCGTCGTGCGCGCGTTCAAGCGCTCCTGCAACGCGGGCCCCTCGCGCTTCAAGGTTTCCAGCACCGCCTTTGCGGATGCCAACACCAGCGGATGCCGCACGAACGTGCCCGCGAAATAGGTGACGCCCACCGTGGGCACGGATTCGTCGCCGAACTGCCAGGCTCCGCCGTCGAGCGCGTCCATGTATTCGCGCTTGCCTGCAATGACCCCGATCGGATTGCCGCCGCCTATCACCTTGCCGTATGCGGCGATATCGGCCTTGATGCCGAACAGGGCCTGGGTACCGCCGGGATGCGAGCGGAAGCCGGTCACCACCTCGTCGAAAATGAGGACGGCACCCGCTGCGCGCGTGATCTCACGCACTTCCTTGAGGAACTCCACGGGACGCAGGTCGGTGTGGCGGCTCTGCACCGGTTCGACCAGCACGCCGGCCAGCTCATGCGCGCGTTCGCGGATGATCTGCAGGGACTCGGGCGTGCCGTAGTCGAGCACCAGCACATGCTCGGACGTGTTCCTGAGGATGCCCGGTGCGGCGGGCACGGCGCGCAGCTTGCGCGTGCCACGCACGAGCACTTCATCGTTGATGCCGTGATACGAACCGTTGAACAGCACGATCGTCTCGCGCCCGGTGACGGTGCGTGCGATCCGCATCGTTCCGAGCACGGCCTCCGATCCCGTGTTGCACAGCGCGGCACGGTCGTGCCCGGTCAGCTCGCATACCAGCCGGGTCACGTCGCCCGCCAGCGGATGCTGTGGCCCGATCTCATAGCCCAGATCCAACTGGCGTCGCACCGCCTCGAGCACGAAGTCGGGCTGCCATCCGAACATGCTCATGCCGAAGCCGTTGGTGGCGTCGACGTATTCGTTGCCGTCGATGTCCCACAAGTGCGCGCCCTTCGAGCGTTCGATCACGATCTGGTAGATGATTTCCTTCAGCAGAGGACGGAAGCCGTTGACCACTCGCGGGTCGGCCATGTGCGACCGGTTGGCCTGGTTGTATTCCTTGGACTTCGGGGTACGGGCGACGTAGCGCTGGATGAATGCGTCGAGCTTTTCGTGCTGGACTGCGCTCAGCTCCTGCTTGTCGGTCGTCGTGATCCTGGCGATCGCGCCAAAGGCTTTCTTGACGTCGTATTTGGTGTGGGCAAGTTCGGCTTCCTCATCGGGCGGCGGCGGTGCCGCCGCGGCCATCGGAGCCACCACCTTCGCCGGCGCCGCGACGGGCGCCGCGCCACCGGTCAGCAGGGCCAGCTGTTGGGTCAGCAATTGCATCTGCTGCTGGAGCATCTGTACGACAATGTCGCCGCCCGTGATCGGCGCCGCCTGGAACTCTGGCAGGCCGGGCGCGGGAGTCGCCGCCGCTGGCGTCGCCAACGGAGCCGACTCCGTGGCCGCCACGGGTTCTGCGGGCAATTGCGCATCGACGAACGCGGCCAGTCGATCCAGGCTCGCAAGTTCGCCCATCAATTGCCGGAAACTTGTCTTGACCGGGAAGCTCTTCTGCAACTGCAGGGAGACCTGGGTCAGCATCAGGCTGTCCAACCCGAGTTCCATGAAGTTCGCATCGGGATCGGCGTCGGCCAGGTCGAAACCCGCCACATCCTCGAACAAGTCCCTGAGCTGCGCGATCAGGCGGGAACGCCGGTCGCCCGTTTGTTGTTGCATGGCAGGTGGCTCGACGGTGGGTGGTGGGGCCACGTGCAGCTCCGGCTCCGCGGCAACGACGCCCGGCAGCGGCACGACGTTGTCCGTTGCGGGGATGGCATCGACCCAGAAACGCTGGCGCTCGAACGGATAGGTCGGCAAGCGCACGCGCCGGCGCACGTGGCGACGATCGAACATGCCTGGATCCAGCGTGATGCCCTGCGTCCACAACTGGCCCGCGGCCAGCCGGACGCTTGCCAGCTCTCCTTCCGGGTTGTCAGCGAGCGTTGCCACGCTGGGTACATGGTCTTTCTGGACGCCGGGATGTTGGCGCGACAGCGTGCACAGGGTGGCGCGTGGTCCTACTTCCAGCAGGACGCGCGAGGGCGTGCCAAGCACCTGGCCCAGCGCCGCCGCAAACCGCACGGGCTCGCGAAGGTGGGAAGCCCAGTAATCAGGCGAAGTCGCCCGCGCTGCATCGAGCCAGTCGCCGGTCGCCGTCGAAACGATGGGGATGCGCGGAGCGGACAACTCGAGCGACGCCACTTCCGCACGGAACGGCGCAACCACGGGTTCCATCATCTGCGAGTGGAAGGCGTGCGACGTCCGCAACGCCCGGCAGGCGATGCAATCGGCTTCGAGCAGCGCCTGGAATCGCGTGATCGCCTCCAGGGGGCCCGACACGACGCAATTGCCCGGCGCATTTTCCGCCGCCAGCGACAAGTCCGCGGGGAGGCGCGTAAGCAGCTCGTCCAGCGGCAGCCGCACGGACAACATGCCGCCGGCAGACTGCGCCTGCATCAGCGCGCCGCGGCGCGCGACCAGCCGCAGTGCATCCGGCAGGGTAAAAACTCCGGCGAGCGTCGCAGCCACGAATTCACCGACGCTGTGGCCGATCATCGCCGCCGGCATGACGCCCTGGCTCATCCACCACTGGGCCAGGGAATACTCGATCGCGAACGTCGCCGGTTGCATGATCGCAGTGGGCAGCAACGCTTCCGGATCGTCGGCGAAAACACGTTCGCGCAGGTCGAATCCCAGTTCCGCGCGCAAGGCGTCGGCGCAATCATCGAACGCCACCCTGAAGGCTGGCTCCGATTCATAAAGATTGCGCCCCATGCCCGGATAGGTCGCGCCCTGCCCCGGGAACAGGAACACCACATCTCCTTGTCGTGCCGGAAGCCCGCGCGCGGCAGCCGAGGCGACCTCGGAGCTGCGGAGTTGTGCGATCGCATCGTTGATGTCAGAGGCGACCACGGCGATGCGCTGGGCGAAAGCCTTGCGGCCGACGACGAGCGTCCAGGCCACGTCAGCGAGATTGGCATCCGGTTGCGCTTCGAGATGGTCGGCCAGTTGTGTGGCGGCGTTGGCAAGCGCGGCGGAGGTGCGTGCCGACAGCACCAGCAGCTGCGGACCGCTTGCCGTTTCCGATGCCGGCAATTGCGGCGCTTCTTCCATCACCACATGGGCGTTGGTTCCGCCCACGCCGAACGAACTCACGCCGGCCCGGCGCGGCGCCTCTGCCAAGGGCCACTCGCTCTGCGTGGCGTTGACCACGAACGGCGACGTGGCGAAGTCGATGGACGGGTTGGGCGCGTCGAAATGCAGGCTGGCCGGAATGCGCTGCTCGGCCAGCGAGAAAGCGGTCTTGATGACGCCGGCGGCGCCGGCGGCGATCACCAGGTGGCCGACGTTGCTCTTCACCGATCCGATCCTGCAGAAGCCGCTGTCGTCGGTCGCGCGACGGAAGGCCCGCGTCAATCCTTCGATCTCGATCGGATCTCCCACTGGCGTGGCGGTGCCGTGGGCTTCGACATAACTGATGGTGCGCGGATCGACCTGGGCGCGATCATGGGCCATCGCGATGACGGCCGCCTGCCCTTCGCTGCTGGGCGCGGTGAAGCTGGCCTTGCCGGCGCCGTCGTTGTTGACGGCGCCGCCGCGGAGAACGGCGAACACCTGGTTGCCGTCGGCCACCGCATCGGACAGACGCTTGAGCAGCACGATCGCGGCGCCATCGCTGAACACCGTGCCCTGCGCATTGGCGGCGAACGGCCGCGTATGCCCGTCGGGCGACAGCATTGCGCCTTCCTGGTGGAAATACCCACTGCGCGGCGGACAGGTCACGGTGATGCCACCGGCCAACGCCATGTCGCAATGACCGAGGCGCAGGCTGTCCATCGCCTGGCAGATCGCCACCAGCGACGTCGAGCAGGCCGTGTGCACGCTGACCGCGGGACCGGTGAGGTTGAGTTTGTGCGCGACGCGCGTGGCGATGAAATCCTTCTCGTTGTCCAGCATCACCTGGAAGGCGCCGACCTTGTCGATCAGGTCCGGACGCCCGGAGACGTGGCGCTGGAAGTAGCTGGCATTGAACATCCCGGCAAACACGCCGACCGGGCCCGATGTCGCATCGGGAACATGGCCGCCCCGCTCCAGGCATTCCCACGCCAGCTCAAGGAAGATCCGCTGCTGCGGGTCCATCAGTTCGGCTTCCTTCGGGCCAATGCCGAAGAACGCCGCGTCGAACTGCTCGACACCGTCGATCACGCCCCGCGCCTTTACATAGGCCGGATCGTTGCGCTCCTGCGCGCTGACGGCGGGATCGAGGTCATCGGGGCCGAACTTCGTGATCGAATCGCGGCCCTCGCACAGGTTGCGCCAGAACGCCTCAACGTCCTGGGCTCCTGGAAATCGACCGGCCATCGCAACGATGGCGATGGGCTCGGCTGCCATCTGGCTGTTGGAGCGGTGTGCCGCCGCGAACCGCTTGGGTTCGATTCCGGTGCCTTCACGCCCTTCCAGTGACGCGGCAAGCGTCGCCGGGGTGGAATTGCGGAACAGCAGCGATGTCGGAATCACGCCGCCGGATTCGCGCGGATGTGCCTTGCTGATCTGCTGCAACAGGCGCACCGCGAGCAGCGAGTCGCCCCCCAACTCGAAGAAGTTGTCGTGCCGGCCGACATTGTCCATCGCAAGCAGTTCGCCGAACGCAGCGCACAGGGAGGTTTCCATCGCCCCTATCGGCGGCTCGTAGGCATAGGCCAGCTCGGGGCGCTGCCGTGCGGGTGCGGGAAGCGCGCGACGATCGAGCTTGCCGTTCTCCGTCAGGGGCAGCGCCTCGAGTTCGACGAAGGCGCTGGGAATCATGTAATCCGGCAACGACGGCGCGAGGTGCGCGCGCAGAGATGCATGCGATGCCGCTGCTCCCCGGGGAACGACGTAGGCCACCAGTCTTGCTTCGCCGCCCGCGCTGTCGTTGCGCGCGATCACGGCGCATGCGCGCACGGATGGGTGGCGCGCGAGAACGCTTTCGATCTCACCCGTCTCGATGCGGAAACCGCGGATCTTCACCTGGTGGTCGCTGCGGCCCAGGTATTCGAGATCGCCATCCGGAAGTTGGCGTGCGAGGTCTCCCGTCTTGTAGAGGCGCAGGGATTCGCCGGCGGGCGACTGCCATTGCAGGAACCGTTCGGCCGTCAATTCCGGACGGTTGAGATAGCCACGCGACACACCGCCGCCGGCCACGTGGATCTCGCCCACTTCGCCAACCGGGACGGGCATGAGGCCGGGGTCGAGTACGAACAGGCGCAGGTCCGGGATGGGCTCTCCGATGACGCTGCCGGCATTGCGCTGGAGGTCGGCGATGCTGATCGGGCGGTAGGTGACGTGGACGGTGGTTTCGGTGATGCCATACATGTTGATCAGTTGCGGATGCTGGTCGCCATGGCGCTCGAACCAGGGATGCAGCATCTGCAGCTCGAGCGCTTCACCGCCAAAGATCACGTATCGCAAAGACAGCGCGGAAGGTGCGATGCCGGACGCCAGATCGGCATGGATCAGGTTGCGGAACGCCGATGGCGTCTGGTTCAGCACGGTGACGCGTTCGCGTACAAGCAGAGCGTGGAACATCTCTGGCGAGCGGGTATGCAGGTACGGGACCACGACGACGCGGCCACCATGGATCAGTGCGCCCCATATCTCCCACACCGAAAAATCGAAGGCGTGGGAATGGAAGAACGTCCACACGTCCCCTGGCCCGAACTGGAACCAGTCGCGGGTCGCGGTGAACAGGCGCGCGACATTGGCGTGCGTGACCTGGCAGCCCTTCGGCTTGCCCGTCGAACCTGAGGTGTAAATCACATAGGCGAGATTGTCCGGCTGCGCCAGCGGCACCGGATCGTGTGAAGACTCCGTTGCGAATTGCTCCCAGCCCTGGTCCAGCAGCAAGGTCGGCACATCGCTGGCAGGCATGGAGTCGCGCTGCCCGGACGATGTCAGCAATACCGCTGGACGCGCATCCTCGAACATGAACTGCACGCGCTCGCGTGGATATGCGGCATCGATCGGCAGGTACGCCCCGCCCGCCTTGAGGATGGCGAGAAGCCCGACGACCATTTCCAGCGTGCGTTCCAGGCCGATGGCGACCAGGGTTTCCGGGCCGACACCCAACGCGCGCAGCCGATGGGCCAGCTGATTGGCCCGGCTGTTGAGTTCCCTGTAGCTCAGGCCGGCGCCTTCACAGGTGACCGCTATCGCATCCGGCTGTTTCGCGGCCTGCTGCTCGATCTGTTGCGGTATGCACGAAGCCAAATTGGTTGGAAAAATACGCGGTGAAGGACCGTCGGATTGCCTGTTCATGCCCACCTTCCAATGCCCGCGCTGCACCACCAGGGATAACCTGTCATTCGTGATGCCCCACTCAAGTCGTCCCCGGTTCGCGCCGGCCGGGCGGTCATGAAGAGATCGCGCTGATGTCCGGGCAAACGTCCTGGGACACCCCATGCGGCCACGCAATGACCGCGGCGACCCTCTCCCTGGGGCGTTTCCAAGGCTGACCCGCGTTACGATAGGTCGATGGATGGCACGCCATGAAACCCGACCTGACCATGCTCTATTCCGAGCTGGGGCTGAAGCCCAACTGCAGCCTGGCGGAGCTGCAGCTCGCGTACCGTCGACGGATCTCCGAACTGCAGCCCAATCGCACCGGCGGCGTGCAATCGCCCGAGTCCACTGCTGTCCTGCGTGAACTGATCGGTCTGTACACCACCGCAAACCGCTTCTACCGACGGTACGGGCGTCTTCCGGGCGCAGCGCCACATCAATCAGGTGTGTGGAGTTCAGCTGCAGTCGGTACCCGGCGTAGTTACGCGGAGGACGACAGCCCTCCTCCTTCCGGCAATCGCGCGTCATCGCAGCCCCGGGTCGCGTTGGCCCTGGCCGTCATGCTCCTTGTCTTGCTGTTTGTCCTGCTCGCCATGGCCTCGGGTGAGTGGCTGAGGTGATCCGGTGTGCGGCACCGCCCCCGCGCCATCAGTGACCTCTGCCGTCGGGCACGCCAGGAATTGACCGGAGATATGTGACAGCCCCGTTTGTCGAGACAAGACACAGGGGATCACGTCATGGCCGCACATCCGATTGCCCGACGGACCAGCAAGGTCTCGATCGATCCCTGGGCCATCACCTGGCTGCTGAGCCTGGCGGCGGTCCTGCTCGTGGCCACCAGCTTTGGAATGCAGCTGTACAGACTCGCGCTCCATCGCGAGCACGTCTTTGGCCTGGCGATGATGAGCCTGGACCGCGAGCACAACATCCCCGCGCATTTCTCGACCGTATTGCTGTTGATCGCGGCAGCGCTCCTTGCCCTCATTGCGACCCTCGAACGCAAGCACCGGGAATTCGATGCGCCGAAATGGGCCATCCTGGCCGCAGGCTTTGTATTCATGAGCGTGGACGAAGCCGTTTCGCTGCACGAACAACTGATCGATCCGATGCGCCACCTGCTCGGTGGCGGACATCTCGGTCTTCTCTATTTTGCCTGGGTCGTTCCGGGCATTGTCCTCGTCGCCGCCCTGGGGATGTTCTTCCTTCCCTTCATGCTCCGCCTCCCTCGCCGGACCGCAATCGCATTCGCGCTATCCGCGGCGATCTACCTCGGCGGCGCCCTGGGCGTGGAACTGTTCGAAGGCGCGTGGAAGGAGGCATATGGGCACCGCAACGTGGTGTATCACGCGTTCGTCACCCTCGAAGAGGCCATGGAAATGGCGGGTGTCATCTTCTTCATCAATGCCTTGATGCATTACATCGCCCACCGCTACGGCGAACTGCGACTGGATTTCGATGGCGTCCGGGCCACGGCTGTCATCGCGCCCGCGCACGCCCTCAGCGCGAGCCGCGGTGGAACAGCACCACTTCGACCGTCTGCAGCAGGATCAACAGGTCGAACACCAGGCCGTGGTTCTTGACGTAGAAGAGATCGAACGTCAGTTTTTCCTCGGCGTCCTGCACGGATGCGCCATAGGGATAGCGCAGCTGCGCCCAGCCGGTCAGGCCGGGTTTGACGCAGTGGCGGACGTTGTAATAACGCACTTCCTGGCTGAGCATGTCGACGAATTGCGGGCGCTCGGGTCGCGGGCCGACGAAGCTCATGTCGCCACGGATGACGTTGAACAGCTGGGGAAGTTCGTCGAGGCGTACCAGGCGGATGATCCGTCCAACGCGGGTAGTGCGATCGTCACCCTCGCTGGCCCAGCGGGCAACGCCATCTGCTTCGGCATCCACGCGCATGCTGCGGAACTTGATCAGTTCGAACCTTCGTCCGTTCTCGCCGATGCGTGTCTGTCGATACAGGATCGGGCCGCGCGATTCCAGCGCGACGCATGCCGCCACTACCAGCATGAAGGGCCAAGCGACCAGCAACAGGGCGCAGGCCGCCACCAGATCGAAGAAGCGCTTGTTGAGGCGACGTGGAATCGAATGGTCGAAGCCGCCGCCGAATGCGAGCCAGGACGGGTCTGCCACGCTGAGCTTGACCATTCCCGCTTCGCGTTCGAAGAACGTCGAGAGATCGGTAACGGTGATCCCCCGCTGCGCGCATTTCAGCATCTCCTCCATCGGAAGCGCGCCGCGTCGTTCGTCGGGAGCTACGACGATTTCGTAGACCTGCAGCCATTCCGCTATTTCGGACAGGGAAAAATCCGTATTGAGCAGGAGCTTTTCCGGCACGAGCACGGGCTGGTCCGGCACTGCCAGGAATCCCACCACCACGAAGGATTGCCTGTCGGAGCGCCGGCGAAGGCGGCTGTTGATGAGATCGGCATTCTGGCCCGCGCCCAGCACCAGCACCCGGCGCCTGAAGATATCCGTCTTGACCAGGCGCCCGACGGCCATGCGCAGCGCCGCCACCGCGACAAGGCCGATCGCCAGCGCCAGCGCCAGCACGCCGCGGCCGATGTAGGCAGGCGGAACCAGGTAATACAGGACCAGCAACGAGACGCCGCCGAATGCGAACGACAGCAGCAGCCGAATGAAGAACTCCATGCGGTTGTGGCGCACATGCACCTGGTACAAGCCGAACGCCACCATCGATACGGTGATGAAGGCAGCGAACAGGAAAGCCCGTTCCGGCGCGGATTCGAAGAAGACCGCGTAGCCTTCCGAATTGCGCAGGAAGCGCAACGCGGCCGCGCTGATGACGGCAAGCATCAGCAGCCCCATCTCTGCCAGCCATAGCAGCACCAGTGCACGGCTCTTCCGGCTTGCCAGGGCGATGCTCATGGCGTCACCCGTTGCGCGCGGAAAGCGGCAACCAATCGTTCACGATGGCAATGCACCATGGCGCAGGACTGCTTGCACATTACAACGGGGGCCGAAAGGGCTTGTGACCCCAGACGCTTTACCTGCCGACGCATTTCGCCCCCAAAGTTGTGGTGCCTGAGCAGGCCAGTGCCGCGATCCAACGGGTTGGCTCGATTAGTGAAACGACAGAAACGCCGTTTCCCGGCCGTTTCCCGGCCTCTTGCGCAGGCGGTGCGATGGTTGGCCTGGACGGGCCAGCAACAGATCGCCAGTGCTATTCAGTTCCAGCGCTGCAAATCCGCAGCCAGCGGCTTGCAATCGGAACCTCCGGTGCTCCCGCCACCGCGGCGACCCAGTGCGGCCCCGCCTCGAGCATTCGCACCCGTGTCATTTCGCCACCGGGTAATTCGAGCAGCGCATCCTGTGGCGCCGCGAAGGTCCCCATCTCACGCTGCAGGCCGATGCCCGCCGCCTTGAGGTAAGCCTCCTTGCGCACCCAAAGCGCGAGCAGGGCTTCGCTTCGCGCGGGCTCCGCCAGCAGCCTCAATTCAGCCATTTCGTGGGGATGGCACACGCGTTCGGCCACCTCCGGCATGACCGATGCGCGGTTCGAGGACTCGATATCCACGCCTACGCGTCCGGTTGCGGTAATTGCCAATGCCAGGGCGCGACGGTCCGCATGGCTGAGGCTGGTGCACAGGATCCCACCCGGCAGGCAGGGACAACCCGCCGCATCCCGCCCGATCGGTACCTCGGCGGGATCGCAGTCCAGCACCTTGCCCAGCAGCAGGCGATGCAGCGCGTAACTGAGTGCCAGCTGGTCCTGATCGACCACGGCGCGCCGGCGCTGCACGCGTTGATGCTCCTGCTCATCCAGCATCGCGTAGGCGCCCGCCAGCCACGGCAGCCAGTCAGCGAGATCGAACAGCCCCACGAGCACACAGGCGTCCGCCGTCGCGCTCCAGCCCGACTCCTTCAATGCGCTTTCGAACGCCTCGCGCAACGTTTTGCATGACCACCGCGTGTCCGCGAAGCCAGGGCTGGCTTTCAGTTGCAGCATGGATCCTGCCGTCAACGCCGCACCGGCGCCGTACCTGAAACAAACGCTTTGCCGCCGGCAGAACGGACGCCTCGGATACTGGCCGCGCGTGGTGGAAGGACGCGGGGCGCCCACTGCCTTTCCGGCAAGCAATGCCGCGCCAGGCTCCGCTGCCGCTTACGAATAAATTCGCCTTCAACTGGAATTAGTGATCGTAACAAACTGAAAAAGCTAGTCTTAATACATGAGACTGCATTGTTAGTATTATTACTAACATGCATCTCTCCTGCCCTCGCCCGACATCACGAGACCTGCCGTCATGGGCTCGGTGACGGCACTCGGCGGAACCGCAGCGGAAGGCGTGAGCACGCCTTCCCTCGACGGCCTGATCTCGCAACGCCGAGTGTGGCGCGGGCAGTCGTCCGCGGTCACGCCGGCCTTCGAACACCCGACAGGATGGTCCGCACTCGATGCCGTGCTGCCCATGCACGGCTGGCCCGACGCCGCACTGAGCGAACTGCTGCTGCCAGCCGATGGCATTGGCGAGATGCAATTGCTGTGGCCGGCGCTCGCGCGCTTGAGCCAGCCCAGGGATGGCGTCATTGCACTGATCGCTCCGCCCTACCATCCGTATCCGCCGGCATGGCATGCCGCAGGCGTGCGCTTGGGCGCCTTGCAGGTGATCCGGACGAAGACGCCACGCGATGCGTTGTGGGCCGCCGAGCAGTGCCTGCGCTCCGGCGCATGCAATGCCGTGCTGTGCTGGCCGCAGCAGGCGGATGATCGCGCCTTGCGGCGCCTGCAGGTCGCCGCGGAAACCGGCCAGGCGTTGGGCTTTGCCTTCCGGCCGATGAAAGCCGCGGTGAATCCGTCGCCGGCGGCGCTGCGCATCGCCCTCGATGCATCGCCGCGGCAGCTGCGCGTGCTCAAGTGCCGCGGCGGTATTCCGCCGGCGCGGCCGATTCCTTTTCCGCAAATCGGGCATCCGGAGTTGCCTTCGCGTCAGCCGGAACGCCGGGAAGGTGCCGTCTTCCCCGCCGCGCAGCCATTCCCCGTTGCGCGGGAAAGAACGGTTTCCGATGCCCGGCATTTCCCGCGCATCACCGAGCTGGTTCCGCTCGCATCCGCGCGGAACGCGCCGGCCAGGATCGGCGCCCCCGAGGCCTGATCGATGCACTGGGCCTGCCTGCTCCTGCCGCAACTGGCGATCGATGGCGTCCTCCGACGCCATCCCGCCCCGGAAGCGCCGCTGGTCTTGATCAGCGGCCCGGCACAACGCCGCGTGCTGCATGCCGTCAATCCCGCGGCGCGTGCAATGGGCCTGCGGCCGGGCATGCCGCTCGCCGCCGCGCAAGCTCTGGGCAATGGCTTCGCCACGGTCGAGCACGATCCACTCGATGCCGAGCGCTGGCGCCAACTGCTGGCCGCATGGGCCTATCGCTTCAGTTCGCAGGTAAGCACCGATCTTCCGCATGCCCTCGTGCTCGAAGTCGGCCACAGCCTGCAGTTGTTCGGGCCCTGGCCGCGCCTGGAAGCACAGATGCGCGAGGAACTGCGCGCACTCGGTTTCCGCCACCATCTCGTCGCGGCGCCAAACCCGTATGCGGCACGCGTGCTGGCCAACGTCCATGACGGGCTGGCCGTGGGCGACAGCACGTTCCTCAATGCGCTGGGCCAGTTGCCGGTGGAGCGCGCCGGTTTCGCGCCGGACGTGGCGCGTTCGTTATCGCACATGGGCCTGCGCAAATTGCGGCAGGTATTCGCCCTGCCGCGCGATGCGCTGAACCGGCGCTTCCCGCGCGAGGTGCTGCAGCATCTCGATCGCCTGCGTGGCGCGGAGGCACCGCTGGCCTGGTACCAGCCGCCGGATGTGTTCGAAGGCCGCATCGAATTCGACCACGAGGTCGAATCCAGCCAGGCCTTGCTGTTCCCGCTGCGCCGGCTCACCGCGGATCTCGCGGCTTTCCTCGCCGGCCGCGATGGCGGCGTGCAGCGCTTCACCGTGGTGCTGGAACACGAACTCATGGCGCACAGCGAAGTCGAGATCGGCCTGCTGGCGGCCGAGCGCGAACCGACGATGCTGTTCGAACTCGCGCGCGGCCGCATCGAGCAGGCACAGGTGCCTGCGCCGGTGCGCGGCATGCACCTGGTCGCGCGCGAATTGCCTGCCTTCGTTCCCGCCGAGCGCGACCTGTTCGATCCGCGCCCGCAGCAGGCCGTGCCATGGACGCAGCTGCGCGAGCGCCTGCGTGCACGGCTGGGCGATGGCGCCGTGCAAACCGTCGGCTGGCTGCCCGACCATCGGCCCGAACGCGTGGCCAGCGAAGCGCCACTGCGCAGGACACCGGACGGGCCTGCCCTGCTTCGCCCCGGCTGGCTGCTGCCGCAACCCATGCCGCTTCGCGATCGCGTCCAGCACGTGCTTGCCGGCCCCGAGCGCATCGAGTCGGGCTGGTGGGACGACGAAGACATCCGCCGCGATTACTACCTTGTCGAAACCGCGCAGGGTCAACGGGCGTGGGCATTCCGCATCGCCGGCGAGCAGGCCGGGCCGTTCATGCTGCACGGGTGGTTCGCATGAACGCCCTGCCCGCCTATGCCGAGCTCCATTGCCTTTCGAACTTCAGTTTCCAGCGCGGCGCTTCGAATGCCCGGGAGCTGTTCGAACGCGCCAGACAACAGGGTTATGCCGCCCTGGCCATCACCGACGAATGCAGCATGGCCGGTATCGTGCGCGCACTGGAGGCCGCGGAAGCCACCGACCTCAAACTGATCGTCGGCAGCGAATTCCGCATCGAGGACGGCCCGAAGCTGGTGCTGCTGGCCGAAACCCTGGCCGGCTATCAACGGCTATGCCAGCTGATCACCATCGCGCGACGCCGCGCCGGCAAGGGAACGTACCGTGCCCTGCGCGAGGATTTCGAAGGCGCCAACGACGGCCTGCTGGCACTGTGGATTCCTGGCGATGAGCCACAGCCGGATGAAGCCCATTGGATGAAGGCGACATTCCCGCATCGCACCTGGCTGGCCATCGAACTGCACCGCGGCCCCGACGACGCCGGACGCCTGCATTCGCTGCAACAACTGTCGAGGCAACTGGACATTCCCGCCGTCGCCTGCGGTGACGTCCACATGCACGTCCGCGGCCGCAGGGCCTTGCAGGACACGATGACGGCCATCCGCCTGCGCACCACGCTGGCGGAGGCCGGTCATGCCTTGTTCCCGAATGGCGAGCGCCACCTGCGCACGCGCCAGGCGCTGGCGGCGATCCATCCGCAAGCCTTGCTGGCCGAATCGGTTGCCATCGCAGGGCGCTGCGCCTTCAGCCTGCGGCAACTCGAATACCAGTATCCGCATGAGCTGGTGCCTGCCGGCTACGACGCCACCCGCTGGCTACGCCGCCTCGTGCGGATGGGCATTCGCAAGCGCTGGAAAAAAGCCGGATCCGGCAGGAAGGAAAAGGCGAAAGCCATCGAGCTGATCCGCAAGGAGCTCGCGATCATTGCGAAGAAGCGCTACGAATCCTACTTCCTCACCGTGCATGACATCGTGCGTCATGCACGCAGCCGGGACATCCTCTGCCAGGGTCGCGGCTCCGCCGCCAACTCCGCGGTCTGCTATGCGCTGGGAATCACCGAGCTGCAGCCCGGCGAGACCGAGCTGCTGTTCGAGCGCTTCGTTTCGGAAGAGCGCGACGAGCCGCCCGACATCGACGTGGACTTCGAGCACGAACGTCGCGAGGAAGTCCTGCAGTACGTCTTCAACCGCTATGGCCGCGAGCGCGCCGCGCTGACCGCCGTCGCCATCCGCTATCGCGGACGCAGCGCGGTGCGCGACGTGGCCAAGGCTTTGGGGCTGCCCTCGGACCAGGTCGAGGAGCTCGCCAAGACCATGGATCGCTGGGGCGAAGACGTGCCTCCATCCGAATACCTGCGCGAGCATGGCTTCGATCCGGAGTCGCCGGTGATGCGGCGCGTGATCGCCTTGACCGCGCAGCTGCTCGGTTTTCCGCGGCATCTGTCCCAGCATCCGGGCGGATTCGTGATTTCCGAACGGCCACTGTCGACGATCGGGCCGATCGAGAACGCGGCGATGGACGAGCGCACGGTCCTGCAGTGGGACAAGGACGACCTGGACGTGCTGAAGCTGCTCAAGGTCGACTGCCTGGCCCTGGGCATGCTGACCTGCATCCGCAAGACCTTCGACCTGCTGCGCGACAGCGGGCGCCGCGACATGAGCATGGACGACATCCCGCGCGAGGACACGGCGACCTACACAATGATCCAGGCCGCCGATACCGTCGGCGTGTTCCAGATCGAATCGCGCGCGCAGATGGCGATGCTGCCGCGGCTGAAGCCGAAGACGTTCTACGACCTGGTGATCCAGGTCGCGATCGTGCGCCCGGGGCCGATCCAGGGCGACATGGTCCATCCCTACCTGCGGCGCCGCAATGGCGAGGAGCCCGTCGACTATCCATCACCGCAACTCGAGGAAGTATTCAGGCGCACGCTCGGCGTGCCGTTGTTCCAGGAACAGGTGATGCAGGTCGCCATCGTCGCGGCCGGGTACACGCCCGGCGAAGCCGATGCGTTGCGTCGCTCGATGGCGGCGTGGAAGCGCCACGGCGGACTCGAGTCGCATCGCGAGCGCCTGTTCGACGGCATGCTCAAGCGCGGCTACACGCTCGAATTCGCCACGCGCCTGTTCGAGCAGATCAAGGGCTTCGGCAGCTACGGCTTCCCGGAATCCCACGCCGCCAGTTTCGCCCTGCTCGCCTACGCCAGCAGCTGGCTCAAGCGGCACGAGCCGACAGCCTTTGCCGCGGCGTTGATCAATTCGCAACCGATGGGTTTCTACTCACCCGGCCAGATCGTGCAGGACGCACGGCGCCACGGCATCGAAGTGCGTCCGGTCGATGTGCGATACAGCAACTGGAACTGCACGCTGGAACCGGTCTCCATCGATCCGGCAGCGCAGCCTGCCCTGCGCCTTGGATTGCGCCTGGTCAACGGCTTCCGTGAAGACGCGGCATTGCGCATCGAACAGGCCCGCGCACGGCAGGCCTTCCACGATGTCACCGACCTGTGCCAGCGCGCGGACCTCGACCAGCGCCTGCGCGGCATCCTGGCCGATGCCGCGGCCTTGCGCGGGCTGGCAGGCCATCGCCACAAGGCGCACTGGGCCGTGGCGGGCGTGGAAGCGCAGCGCCCCTTGTTCGATGCCATCGGTGCCACGGCCGAAGCTGCGGTGGCCCTGCCGCTGCCGAGCACGGCCGAGGATGTGCATGCCGATTACGCCATGACCGGACTCAGCCTGGGCCGGCATCCGTTGAGCCTGCTGCGCAAGCAACTGCGCGCGCGTCGCTTCAAACGCTCCTCGGAATTGCGCGACCTGCCGCATGGCCAACGTGTCAGCTTCGCCGGCCTGGTCACCATGCGGCAGCGGCCACAGACCGCCAGCGGCGTCACTTTCATCACCCTCGAAGACGAGGACGGCCTGGTCAATGCGGTGATCTGGCTACACGTGGCCGAGCGGCAACGGCGCGAATTCCTCGAATCCAGGCTGATGGGCATTGAAGGACGGATCGAACGTGCCGACGGCGTGCAACACCTGATCGCCATGCGCCTGGAAAACCTGACGCCGCTGCTGTCGGGCCTGGTTACGAACTCGCGGGACTTCCACTGACGGCACGGCGAATGAACTGAAGCCGCGCCACCTCTGAAGCAACGAATTGGATGAAACGACGAGGGCCGCCACTGGGCCGCCCTCGTCGTTGGTGCCGTCGGAGACCTGACAGCACTGGATGTCCAGCCCCTGCTCGACCGCGCGTTGGGCCACGGCCGCGTAATCCTCATGGCGGCACCGAGGCGAAGCCCCTCGCCTCCATCACTGTGCGGAAAACTCCGCGTCCCACTTGCCATCGTGCAGACCGAGGATGCTCGCGTCCGGTGCCAAGCATAGCACCGGCAGGTCCGGCGCGATGCGCATCAGGCGGCAGTTGAACGGCGCTTCGCCCGATTTGTCCCAGTCGTTCTTGGCGGGAACGAAGGCGTACGTCTCCCAGACACCGCCAAAGGCATTCATGTTCCAGCGGCTCGCCCAGCCGCGGTCGGTGCTGTCCATCTGCACGTCACTAATGATGTACGGCGGGCGACCGATCTGGGTCCAGGTGTCGCCGTGATCGGATGAGATGTAGACCTTCGAGAAGGCGCCCTGGCTCCAGAGCGCGGTCACCACCTCCGTGGTCGGGTCAACGCGGTGGGAGGAGATACGCGGGCCCGGCGTGATGGTCTTCCAATCGCCACTGGCGAGGTCCAGGCGCTGCAACGCCGTACCTGCCATCACATAGTAGTGACTGCCTACCAACTGTCCGCGCGCACCAAGCCAACCGGCCTGGTCCTTGGGGGCCAGCGTGAACTCCTTGGAGAGCGCGAGGTCGGAGAGGTCTTCGCGGTGTCCGACATACACGCGCAGGCGGACCGACAGCGTGCCCCTCGCCGCGACCACGAAGCCGCTGCCACGCTCTGCATCGGGATCGTCGAACCTCTCGGTCGTGGTTACGACCCACGCGTCGCGGGTGTGGTCGATGTCGAGGATGGACTCCAGGCGCCCGAGCGCCTTCAGGTCCGTCCACGTCGCTCCGCCGTCGCGACTGTCGCGCAGATGGCCGTCGTCGCTGCCAGCGATCAGGCGGCCGTCCGCATACTCCACTGCGAGAATCTGGCGCAGCGTGTCCATGCCCAGGCTGCTCCACTGGCCGTCGGGAGTGCGCTTGCGCAACTGGCCCAGATCCGCGGGAAAGAAAAGCGTGCCATCGGAAAGTCGCCCGGGCTCATCCTGCAGCGGCGGCGTGACTCCTCGCAGCAGGCGCAGGAACTCGTTGGGGTCCTTGGCGGCGATCAGCGCATCCAGCGTGGAGGGCTTGTTGACCTTGCGGTCGTGCGCCACCAGCAGATCCCAGATCAACCCCATTCCACTCGGCTTCTGGCCGATGGTGATGGGCAGAGATACCGCGGTCATCGTAGCTGGAATAGGCGTGGATTCCTTCAGCACCGACGCCATGGGCTTGATGGCTTCAGCCAGTGATCCCGCGTGTTCCGGGTGCGTGACAGGCACCACGACGAACTGATATCCGCCAACGTTCACCGGCATCACGTCGCCGAGATCCGTCACGCGCCCGGCCTGCACCTCGAACTGCGGCCCGTCGGGCCACTGCCATACGCCCCACTGCTTGATCCGGTAGCGCCCAGCGGGCAGCCACTGGCCAAACGCCTGTGCGGCAGGCAACGACACGGCGGTGGCCGGTGTGTTGACCTTCAGATCCCTGCCGCCCGCCACCGGAGCGACCGTGATCGCGTCACCGCCCCCCTTCGGAAATGCCAGATAGACATAGCCGTGTGTTGGCGCCAACACGGCGGGCACCTGCGGCTTTTCCTTGGCGGCCACCGGCAACGCCAGCAGCAGGCCAAACGCAAACAACACACTTCGCATTACAGACTCCCCCTGTACGAAATAACTGAGCCGAGCCGCGAAGCGGCTTCGGCTTGACCAACGCCCCGTTGTGCTTGGTCGACCCATACCCACCTGCGGCCTACTTCCGGAGCAAAGGCCCGCGCAAGCGGGCCTTTGTCTCTGGGATCGATCAACTGGTTGAGCCTCGGGGCGGCAGGTCGCCACCCCGGCCTCGCTCATTCGACGCCCGCTGGCGCGCCTTGCGCTGTAGTCCCAGCGGAATCCGCTGACCCCGTAGACTCCGCGGCTGAAGTGTCGCCATGGGCAGCCTTGTACTCCGCGATCTTGCCAGCATGCGACAGCTTGCCGGCGGTGTAGTCGCGCATTCGGGGCTTTTCGGGGACGTGGTCCTCCGCGATGATGTAGTAGTCAGTGTGCTCGTTTACAGCCAAATCGACGTGGTCAACCAGGTCGAGATCGACCGCCCATTGGCCCTGCGAGAAGACCTGTACATCACGTTGCCACTTGTTCGCGTACGAGAAGTAGACGGTGCTGGGGACGGGAATAGGGATGAAGCAAACTTTTCCCTTTTCTAACGTGCCGTGAGCCAGGAAAGAGCCGAGGTAAAGGGTTTTGCCTCGCTTGACTTCGAACGGGACGGAGAAATCCCTTTCATTGGCGAACCTGGTCGGGCTGTTGCCAGCCACGCAGCCGGACAGGTCATACGACCCGGCGACTCGAGCGATTTCGTAGCGGCCCTCGGGCAGCTGCATCTTGAAGGCTGCATAACGGAACTTGCCGTCCTTCAGTGCGCCCGCGTTCTTGTCAATGCCCAGCCACCCACGCGAGACATGAGCGTACCCGTACTCCTGTGATCCCACCCTTCGAAAAAAGAAGGCCGCGTCACCGACCTTTGGTGTCTTGTCGACGCGATAACCGATCGTGCCAATGACGGTGCCCATCGTTTCAGCCGGTGCATCGACAGCGTCTTTCGGAACGCTGGCAACGTTGTCATCGGCAGCCAGTGCCTGGAGCGGCGCAAGAATCAAGCCGAGCAGCAATAAAAATCTGTACACGTACATCGTCCCCTGGATTGGTTTGCACAACAGCCCGTCGCCATGCCTGGCACAACGCCCGGGATCCCCTTGATCACATTCTGCCCCCGCAGAATGATTGCGCCGCCGGCGCGAGGACGAGATTAGGTGCCCTGAAACTGGATCGCAAGCCTGCATAGGTCCTGCGCCCTTATGCGCGCGTAGCGACGGTCGGCAGCATGCGATGCCCGCGAAGTGGCGTCGGCTTGAATGAAGTGTCAGGAACCCTTCTTGACGACGACAGGGTTGCCGCATTCCGAGCAGAATTTGTCGATGGGTAGTGCCTTGTGGCCCATCTTGCACACTGCATCCCCCAGCAACTCCGGCTTCATGAGCGCCGAATAGGCAATTGCGAAGGCTGCGTAGTAGAAGACCATCCAGTGGCCGGAGAATCCCCGGATAACTTGCGGCGAAGATGCCGAATCGACTTGGGACGCACCACTTGCGGCACTTCCCATGAACAAGAAGAAGTTCAAGAAAGTGTAGGCGAACAAGACGTAGAGCAGATACGTCATCCACCCTGGGCAGCCCGACAGGACTTGTTTCCATGAGCCGCCAAAGCCCCAGGCTGATGCCTTCTTGCCACGCCCCATCCTCATCGACAGGAACACGGCCGGGAACCAGACAACGAAGATGCCGACATGGAGCGCGAAGACGGACTCGCCCAGCCGTGGATCAAAGCCAAGCAGCGCGATGATGTGCACAATCACGCTGAGGACAAGGCCGATAGCCGAAAGAACGAGTACGGGTTTGACCAGGTATCTCATGGGTGCCTAACGCCTGAATTAGGTCGAGCCGCGAAGCGGCTTCGGCTTGAATGAACTGTCAGGGGGAACCTGCGAACAGGCAGCTACGGGAAACGGGCCATAAATCCTTTGTGAGCCCGCAAAGCCGCCACGCTGAACTACGTACGAAGATGCAGTGCGGTCATCGACGAGCAGCCAGTGGCTGTAGCCGTCTAAGACGCCGCCCTGATCAGATAGCAGCACCCCTGGCTGGCCATCTAGGTTGCCTGGTAGTTCTTTCGTCACAGGCCAAGATGGCCGAACGCCCGTAGGACCGACAAAGGGGCGAAGGCGTGCCGCAGTGCAGGAGCTGACGGTCTGCTCCCCAGACGGTGCGGTGGCGGAAACAGTTGCGACCGCAAACCCAAGTAGTAGCGAAATCATCCGTGTGCCCCCTGACTACTGATTAGACGGAACCGCCAGGTCCGGTTATACGTCGGTGGCAGCGCAACGACCGGCCCCGCGCACCCCTTGATCAGGCGGCAGATTAGCGACGCGACATCCGGCTAACAAGTTGTTGTATAGCCGGAGCAAGCGGGACGTGCCAAGCGTCCGCTTTGGTTAACGGTCACTCGTCGACTCGACGCAGCGGGCTGTTGATCCATGCCTGCTTTCGGCCATGAGCTGCCATTGACGCGTTCCGAAAGGGCACTGTGTTCCAAGCCGCCTGATCCCCAGAGCCGATTCTGACCGGCTTCACGCCCCGAGCCGGGCTGCCAGCGGACGATCAGCGGACGCTCGCTCACTACGCTCGCGGCTCCTAATCGAACCTGGAGCCGCTCATGGCGATCTTCGATACCAACCGGACATTGTTCGCCGACGACGATCAGGCGACCGTCGTCATCTTCAATCATTCCCGGCCGCACGCACGCACGCCGGTGTTCGTCTGCCTGCCGGCGATGGGTGTCGCCGCGAGCTTCTACACGCCGTTCGCGGAAGCGCTTGCGCAAGCTACAGCGGGCGCGGTGGTGCTGGCCGATCTGCGCGGACAGGGCGACAGCGCGGCGCTTGCACGACGTGGCGCGCGATTCGGCTATCAGGAAATCGTCGCGCAGGACATTCCGTCGTTGATCGCCGCGATCGCCGCGCAGTTCCCTGGTCGGCCCATTTATCTCGTCGGCCATAGCCTGGGCGGCCAGCTCGGCAGCCTCGCGGCAGTGCACGCGGCGCCTGGCCTCGCGGGCCTGATCCTGGTGGCGAGCGGCACCGCGCACTATCGCGCGTGGCCAAAAGCGCTGCGTTGGCGCGCGGGCATCGCGGTGCAGGCCGTCCGCGTCGTGGCTGCATTGCTGCCCTGGTACCCGGGCCGGCTGCTCGGCTTCGGCGGCGATCAGCCGCGTCGATTGATGGCCGATTGGAGTTACAACGCCAGCACCGGCCGGTATCGCTGTGCGGGCAGTAGAATCGACTACGAGGAGGCGCTGGATGACCTCGTGTTGCCCGTCCTGTCGATCGAAATCCGCGCCGATCCCGTGGCGCCGACGGGCGCGACGACCGAGCTGCTCGCGAAGCTCGCATCCTGCGCGATCGAGCGTCGGCAGATCGACGGCGTCACCGCCGACGCGCCGTGGCGGCGTCACTTTTCCTGGGCGCGGAGTCCGGACGAGGTGGTCGCTGAAATCATCGCCTGGGTGCGCGCGCCATTGCGCCGAGCCGACGTCGAATGTCGCGAGCGAGCCGTTGCATGAGCCCTGAGGTGACTGGACGTCTCGTGCTTCGCGTGCTCGGGCCGGTGCGGCTCGAGCGCGAATCGGGGGTGTTCGAGCCGGGCGCACGGCGCGAGCAGGCAGTCCTCGCCCTGCTCGCCGCCGAGGCGCGTCCGATGAGTCGCGCCCGCCTCGCTGCCATGCTCTGGCCCGACGCCGACGACGTGGACGCGCGCGGGCGCATGCGCCGGTTGTTGCACGAACTGTCGATCCACGTGGGGCACGACGCACTTGTCACTGATCGTCAAACCGTCGTGCTCGCGAACGATGTGTGTGCCGCCACCGATCTCGCCTCGCTGCGCCGCTTCCTCGCGCAAGGACTGTATCGCTCGACCAATGAAGCGAGCGATGACGCGAGCAAGGAGAGCCTCGCCGCCCTCGAACACGCGGCGCGCCTGGCGGCCGCCGAGTTCGCGGAGGGGCTGGCGCTCGACGAATGCGACGAGCTGTCGGCGTGGCTCGAACGACAGCGCGAATCGCTGCGCCAGGCGCGCGCGCAGGCGCTGGCGCAGCTCGTCACGCAGCTCGAAGGCACACAGCAGCACGAGCGCGCGCTCCCCCATGCGCAAGACCTGGTAGCGATCGATTCGTTGAACGAAGCTGCGCAGCGCCGGCTCATCCGGTTGTATGCCGCCGTCGGACAGCCCCACGCAGCGTTGCAACAGTTCGAGCGATGCCGGGAGATCCTGCACGCCGAGCTCGGCGTCGAGCCGGAAGCCGCGACACTCCAGGTCGCCGATGAAGTACGTTCCCATGAGATCCGCGCCGATGAAACACGCGCGCGCGACGCCACCACGACGACGCTTGCCGACAACCCGCCCCCTCCGGTGGCGGTGCGGTACACGCGCAGCGGCGACGTTCATCTCGCTTATCAAGTGCTGGGTTCCGGCCCACTCGATGTGCTCCTCATCAGCGGCTTCGTCTCGAACCTGGAGCAGGCCTGGGAGCCTGGTGGGCCCGCGGCCTTCTTCCGCGAACTCGCGCGCGACTTCCGGCTCATCCTCTACGACCGGCGCGGTGTCGGGCTCTCGGATCGCACCGTCGACCCTGCCGATACGTCGGTGAGTAGCGCCGACGCACTATCGGTACTCGACGCCGTGGGCAGCCGACGCGCGCTCGTGTTCGCGGTATCCGAAGGCGGGCCGATCGCGATCCGGCTCGCTGTCGAACATCCAGATCGAGTTGCGGGGCTGGCCCTTTGGGCAACGCTTGCACGAGGTACCGCCGCGCACGACTATCCGTGGGCACTGACCGCCGAGCAGTTCGAGCGCTGGCTCGATGCGCTCGTCGCGCAATGGGGGCGACCGGCTGCAATCGACACCTTCGCGCCCGACCACGCGAGCGATCCGCTGCTGCAGCGCTGGTGGGCGCGCATGCTGCGCCTCGGCTCCAGCCCGCGCTGCATGCAAGCCGTCCTGCGCACGCTCGCGCTGAGCGATGTACGCGCTTTGCTGCCGCAGGTGCGCGTGCCGGCGCTTGTCATGCATCGAACCGGCGACCGCGCCGTGCGCGTCGACGCCGGCCGCCAGGTCGCGACCGCTATTTCCGGCGCCCAGTGGCTCGAATTGCCTGGGACCGCGCATTGGTGGTGGCTGGGCGAGACGACACCGATCATCGAAGCGATCAAGGGCTTCGCGCAGCGCTTGGCCGATAGCGTCGAGCGCTAGCGAGCACCCCGCACCCTCGCGATGGTGCGTCAGCTGTGGCTTCAGCGCGGTACTTCCGGCACGTTCATCGGCTCATGCTCCAGGTCTAGCGTTGCGGCGAATCGACACCCGGATGGTGAGCCGACATGCCGACACTCAGCCGCCGCCATTTCCTGAAGCTCGCCGCCGCACTGGGCGCGACCCTGGCCTGGGGCTGCGCGACGGTGCGTCCTTCCTCCAGTGGCTGGCGCGAGCGTCGTGACCTGTTTCCGCAAGGCGTCGCTTCGGGCGATCCCGATGACCACAGCGTCCTGCTCTGGACGCGGCGCCCCTATGCGGATGGCCGCGAGCGCGCCACGCTGCTGGTTGAAGTGGCGGAAGATCCGGCATTCATGCGCGTCATTGCGACCACGGCGGCGCCGGTGCTGGCCCAGGCCGACTGGACCTGTCGCGTGCTGGTCGGCGACCTGCCGCCGGCCGGCGAATACTGGTACCGCTTTGTCGATGAGGAGGGCAACGGCAGCCGGATCGGTCGGACGCTGACGGCGCCCTCGCCCGACGATCCACGGCCTGCGCGCTTCGCCTTCGTCAGTTGCCAGACCATTTGCGAAGGTGCCCAGAACGCCTATCGGCGGATGATCTGGGAAGACGAGCGCGCCGCGCCCGAGGAAAGGCTCGGCTTCGTGCTGCACCTGGGAGATTTCGTCTACGAGGTCGTGCAGTACCCGGACCAGGTCAAGAACGGACATCGCTACGACCGTCTCATCAAGTTTCCGATCAAGTTTCCGAAGGGTAAAGCGGTCGCCAAGAATCGCTTCTGGGCGCCGGACTCGTTGGAGGACTACCGCGCCCTCTACCACGCCTACCTGCAGGACCCCGACATCCAGGATGCGCGTGCGCGCTGGCCGTTCGTGGCGATGTGGGACAACCACGAATTCTCCTGGCAGGGCTGGCAGTCGATCCAGGAGTTCCCTGGCGACGAGGGCTGGATCCCCGCGCAGACGCTCAAGGTCGCGGCAAACCAGGCCTGGTTCGAATACCAGCCGGCTCGCGTTCTACCGCCAGGCTCCGAGCGGGACACCTTCAACGCGCCGAACGTCGTCGACACGCTGGTGAAGGATTTCGACGACGACGGACTGGGAACCGAAGCCAACAACCTCGCCGCGATCAACAGTCTGATCGCGTATCGCGCCCTGCGCTGGGGCCGGCACATCGACCTGATCATCACCGACCAGCGCAGCTTCCGCTCGCGCGACCCCGGTAATCACGACGAAATCAATCCGCTGTTCGAAGACGACACGCTGGGTTTCGTACCCGAGGAATTGATGCGGCAGCTCGATGGCGGCCGCGACTATGCCAACGGCCATCCGCCTTTGAGGCTGTCCTTCGGCGACAAGAGCGTGGCCAATTACCGCGCCGGCGAAGCCGCGCAGACGATGCTGGGGGCGAAGCAGAAGGCCTGGTTCCTCGAGCGCCTGCGCGGCGCGACGGCCACCTGGAAGATCTGGGGCAATTCGCTGGGAACCCCCGACTGGCGCGTCGATCCGCAGAATCTCCCGGCCGCGCTGGGCAAATATCCCGAGGGCGCAGGCTTTGCCATCATGTCCACCGGCGACTGGGGTAGCACCTACTTTGAGCGCGCCGAAATCTTCGACGCCGTGCGCGATGCCGGCATCACCGGTTTCGCCATCGTGTCCGGCGATCGCCACAGCTTCTGGGCGGGCTACGCGGCCAAAGCCTTGCCGCCTGCGGCGTTCGAACCTGTGGGCGTCACCTTCGTGACCGGCTCGATCTCTGCCCCGGGCATGGCCGAAGCCAACGAGCACAACCAGAAAAAAGAAAATCCGTTGCGCCCGCTGTACGTCGCCAACCCGGGTGGCGGATCACCGCAGCCTACCGTCAACCTGCTGCTGCACCACGGCGTGCGTTCGGCGCTGGAGTTCGCCAGCAGCGGCGACCTTTCGAGGGCGCACGCGGTGAGCAATCCCGGCCTGGCCCCGCACCTGTCCTTCGTCGACATGGGCGGACACGGCTACGCCATCGTGCGGGTCGACGCCAGCACGATGGCGACCGACTTCGTCTGCATCCCGCGGCCCATCGAACGCAGCCCCGGCGTGGACGGCGGACCCCTGCGGTATCGCGTCCGCCACGAGGTGCCGCTCTGGCGGCCAGGCGAACGGCCACGGATGCGGCAGACAATCCTGGAAGGCGATGCCGGACTGGCGGTGTGACGCGCGTAGTGCGTTGCGATTCGATGTCCGCTTCGGGTCGGAAGCGGATGCCCAATGCCTTCCACTCCATGCCTTGCCGCGAAACCAATCAGATCGGATCTTCGAGCGACCTGGCCAGCTTGGTGAAAAGTTTCGGACCGGTCTCGGTCATGTACCAGCAGTCTTCCAGCCGGATTCCGAATTCGCCGGGAATGTAGATTCCCGGCTCGTCGGAAAAACACATGCCGGGTGCCAGCGGTGTGGCGTCGCCATGTACCAGATAGGGCGGCTCGTGACCGTCCATGCCGATGCCGTGGCCGGTGCGGTGAGGAAGACCAGGCAGATGGTAGCCAGGGCCCCAGCCTTCCTTTTCGTAGAGGGCGCGCACCGCGTCGTCGATGGCGCCCACTGGAGTACCCAGCTTGGCGGTCGCCAACGCAAGCTCCTGGCCCCGCTTGACGGTATCCCACACTTTTCGCTGTTTTGCGGTTGGCTCGCCCATCACCCAGGTGCGCGAGATGTCCGATTGATAGCCATGCACGTTGCAGCCCACATCCACCAGGATGACCGAGCCCTCGCGCACGGTCTGCGGCTGTTTTGAGCCGTGCGGATAGGCGCTGGCCTCGTTGATCAACACGAGGGCGAATTCCGGCACGCCGCCCAGCGCCACGGTGGCGGCGTTCACCATGGCGGCGATCTCGTCGGGGCGCATGCCGGGGCGGACGTTGCCATGGACATGGCGCAGCGCCGCCAGGGTGACGTCATTGGCGGTTTGCAGCAGCGCGAGTTCAGCCGGGGACTTGATCAGCCGGACTGCTTTCACCAGCGCATCGCCGGAAACCACACGATAGGCCCCGGCGCTTGCCTCACGCACGCCATCGACGATGAACAGACGCGTGGTGGATTCGAATGCGATCGCGCCGGAGGCAACGCCGCGGTCGCCAAGCGCGCCAACAATGAGGGCGAACGGGCTTTCATGCTCATTCCAGGGCCGCACATCACCGCCCACCGCCAGGGTCTCGCGCACCGAGGGTTCTTCGAAGGCTGGGGTCACGACGACGACCTCGCCGCGGGCCGGGATCACGGCGGCCGTCGTGCGCTCCGAGCGATGCCACTGGACGCCGGTGAAGTAATCCAGGCTCGAGCCCGACTCCAGGATCAAGGCGCCGATCTTCTGGTCGACCATCAGCCGTTGCAGCTTGGCAATCCGCGCCAGACGCTCCTCAACCGGGATTGCCTTTGCGACGGCGGTCATGGAGGCCAATCCGGCCTTTGCGGCAGGCGCAGCCTGAGCCGACCGCCCGGCCAGCATGAGCGCAGTGGATGCGCTGCCGGTGGCAGCTACAGCCGCAGTAAGGAAGTCGCGACGACGCATGAAGACTCCGGACCGATGCAGGGATGCTTCGCAGTATGAGGCCGCGTCGGCGCTCACTGCGTCCCTTGGGCGCATGGTCGAACCCCACCCTGGGAGTTCGACCATGCCAGGGCGCTTTTATGCCGAGCCGCGAGGCAAGCCAACCCAGCCTACGGCCCTGCGCTGGCTTGCACCGGAAGCTCACTTCCCACGACTTCGCCAGTGTCCATATCTTCTATCCAGAAGCGGATTGAGCCACCCACGATCAGCTTCCGGACGATGTACTTCCTTTCCGCTTTTGCATCGAGAGTGAGCAATGCATTGGCATAGTTGACGACAGGTCCGCCCATGCTGCTATGCAGGTATCGAACACCTACGGAGTGCGTCCCCGGCCATATCCGCATCGCTTCTGGATACTCAGTTGTCCATCCCATCCGATACAGGCTTCTTCCATCCAGTTGCGTGATGAATACCTTCCTGTCCAGCAGCACGGCCACGGGGTGATCGTTCTCGGAATCCGTCTTCAACAACGCCCTTCCCGTACCACCAAGGACTACGTCCTGATCAAGGCGGACTTCGTCTCTCAAGGTGCCCATTTTGCAACCCGTGGCAACAAGAAGCAGTGCAAGGGTGCAGACAAAATGCTTGAATTGTGGCATCGCCGCTTAGCCCCTGACGCCCGACATGAAGTCCGCGATTTCCGTCGCATGGCTTTCGATCAAGCCGCCCGCCGTGCCCATGGCAGTCGAATTCCTGGAGTCCACTTCCATGCGGCCGAGCTCCTCGCCGCTCTTCACATCCGTAATCGTTACGACACTATGGATGTTGTCGCGACCGGCCATGATTCCGACCAGGAATCTCGCTGCAGCGGCGCGCATGTAGTAGTTGGTGATAGTGATTTTGACCTTCCGGGCTTCCGGATCGGTCTCCACCGCCAGGAGATCTCTGCTGCGAAGCTCGATATCCAGCTCCTTGCGCAATTCCTGCACACCCGCCTCGGACATTTCTGCTGAGTTGACGATTTCGTACCAGTAGCGCGAACCCACTGCCTTGTTCGGCACGTAGACCTGCCCGGTCGTCCCCATGCAGCCGGACAGGAAGGCGGCAATAAGAAGAAAAAGTACTGGCCTGAAGTTCATTCTGTTTTCCCCTGACTCATGCTCACGTCGCTGCCGCCGAACAGCGGCCCCCAAGCGACGTGGAGGCGTGACGTTAACAAAAGCGTCAGGCGCTGCAAAGCTCATTGCGCCCTGCGATCACAGGTAATTTGCGACTGCTGTGTGTGAGTTACCACGAGTAGAGCCTGGCGCATCAGCCGGTCTCCCGCGAAGCAGCTTCGGCCTGGAATCAGTCCCAGTAGTTGAAAACTGTGTTGAGCGTTGCAGGAGTGAGTATGTGTACCCGCTACTCTCTCGACGCGCCCAATTCCGGGCGCTCCAGATTGGGGATCGCATGAAGAAGACGATCGTGATCGTAGGTGGACTTCTCGCAGGCATGGTGATGGCATCGACGGCCTTGGCCGATGGCAGACCCGCGCCGGCACCGACACCGCCGCCGGGACTGAAGGTAGTCCTGCGAGAGTACGGCCGCAGTTTCGTGCTGGCACCAGGCGAGACCGGAGGCGTGACCAGTGTCTGCTTGCCTGGCGAGACGATACTAAGCGGATCGGCAACGAGCATCCCCCCTAATGCGACAATTGTTTATTCATCGCTTGCCTATGACGGCACCAATAGCGGTTGGACAATCGAATACAGAAATGATGGAACTGAGCCGGCGAACGTCTATGCAGCCACTTCCGCGCTCTGCACGGCAGGCACACTGACAATACCTTGACCTGCTGAACCACCGACCTAGGTGCCGCACCGCGGCCCTAGGTTTTTAGATCGCGATCTCTGTCGTAACGATCTGGGCAGCGGGACTGATCTGCCATGTCCTGCGCATGGTTTCACGGCGGAGGCTCATGCAGGATGGGGGTCAGCCTGGCGCCTGAATTTGGCCGAGTCGCGAAGCGGCTTCGGCTTGAATGAATTGTTAGGGGCCAGCCTGCACATCCCCATTGTCCGCAGCTATTCGCGCTTGCTCAACCAAGTATTGGTACCACTCAAGTTGGATCCTATCCGGCGGACCTATCAATCGTCGGAAGCCGTCGGGTGATCCGCCAAGTGCAATAAGCTCTTTGTACGGCTTGGAATAGAGGCCGTTGCGATAGTGAAGCAGAAAGTGAGTCAGGCTCCAGTAGTGGATGTAGTACAGGTTGACGTTCTGATTTATGTCCGGCCCTGTGTTTGAGATGAGTTGGTGCAAAGGAATGATTCTTCCTGACGCAATATCCCGCTCCAAATCTCCGCTCAAACCTAAAGATGAAAGCCACCAGATGGGGTATGCGGCGTAATCGATACGGCCGCGCTGCAAGCGGGCGCCGACCACTTGACTCGCTCCAAAATAGCTGGCGACACCTTCATTGATCCATTTGGCTGGTTTGTGGCCGGAAAGCTCGCGCAACAGTTGATGCGTGGCCTCATGAATCATCCAGTGGTATGGGTTGCTACCCTCCGCGAAGTACGCATAGCAACGCGGCGTACGGTAATACGCCTCTGCCCAAGGGCTGCTGCGGTTGTAGGCGCGGAACTGAGTCCGATCCCTGTACAGGACAAGCTCAAGCTCCCTGGAGTGTTCCTTTGAATCGAAGTAGCCGATGTAAGATTGGTAGAGCGCTTCAACTGCGTGAGAAACCTTGCCAGTCTGATCATCTGAAGCGGTGCTATAGATCTTGTAATGCGCTGTTTGAGTAATTTTGGCTTCTGGCAGGATGCCAAAGTTATCCTGTTTAGCGGGCGCGATCTCGGTCTTCTGCGACGAATTGCCGTTGCAAGCGGCAAGAAAAGTGAAGACCAAGAGCAGCACTGCTTGTATCGGGAAGCGCATCGACAGTTTCATTGGCCCCTAACTACTGATTAGACGGACCGCGAGGTGCGGTTATACATCTATGGCAGTGAAATGCCGACCCGCGCATCCCCTTGATCAGGAGGCAGATTAGCGACGCGGCATCCGGCTAACAAGCTGGCGTACTTCCTGGCCACGTACCGCTTCCGACCAAAAGCGGACGTCGACGTCTACAGCAAACCCAGTTGCGTGGCCTTCAACGTAGCCGCTGCACGCGTCGCACACTCGAGCTTGCGAAACACGCTCTCGACATGGGTGCGCACGGTGCTTGGGCTGATGGACAGTTTCTGCGCGACAACCTTGTTGCTCGCTCCAAGACTGATCCAGCGCAGCACATCCCGCTCGCGTTCCGAAAGGAGACTGGTCGACGGCGTGGTGGGCACCCTGCCCTTGGCCGGTCGCGACTTGTTCAACAGTGCACGCACGACATCGACGTCATGGCGCCCGGCGGTGGCTTCGGCCATCAGCAGCGAGGCGGCGGCGTCTTCTGCAAATGCATCGCGCCAGGGACGCGCGACGCGCAGGGCGGCCAGCGCCGCGGCGGCGGCAAGGATGCGTCCTTCGATGGGAATGCCCGCCGCCCTGGCCTCGCGGAAATAGCCGGACCCATCGGGTCGTTCATAGGCATACGACGCGATTTCCGCCTCGCCCGCGAGGGAACCGATCTGCCGCGCGGCGCGTCCAGTCCAGTAGGGAACCAGCCGCACGCGCTCCCACGCCGACTCCGCGAGCTTGCCCGGGGTTTCCCAGATCATGTTGGGCACTGCGGCGCGGCCCATGCCATGGATCAGCGCGGCGCGATACACCTTCTGCTGGACGGACGCATCCAGCCCGAGTTCCGTCGCCGCATTCCTGGCCAGTTGCGCCACCGCGCGCGAATAGCCGGTCATCCACGGCAGCTTCAGGTCGATGACGTGCGCCAGGATTTCCAATGATGTCGTGCGGCCGGCGAATGCGGCGTCGAGCGAACACGGACCGGACAACGTTGGATCGTCGTCTAGCGCCATCAGCCAGCGCGAGGCATGGGCGACGACCAGATGGGCGAGCGCTTGCGGATACAGAGCGCCTGCACGCTGTTCGATGAGCTTGCATGCCTGCTCGAGGCCATACAGGCGATTGAAGATATCCAGATCGCCGGCGAGCGAGGCCATGTAGACCGAAGCGGGCACCTGCTCGCCGCGCAGGCCATCCGGCGCACCACTGCCGTCGTGGCTTTCGAACAGGTGGCGCAAGGCGAACTGCGTCGCTTCCTCCAGCCCCAACTGCACCGCTATGTCGCCCGCCACTTCGCAGTGGATGCGCGACAGCGAGAGGAATGCCGATGCCTTGTGACGCGTGCCGGAACGAAACCCGCTGCCTGGCGACTGGATGGCAAGCAGCGCCTTGCGTCCACTCACATCGTCGCCGAACAACTGCGCGAATTCGGGCGCGTTGGCGGTGCAGCCGGACCAGCGCAACAGGGCGACGGTAGTGGCTTCCCGACAACCGACTTCATCGGCGCCGGCGCTCTTGGCCAGTTGCCCGGCCAGCCAGGCAGCGCGCGGCGAGTGATCGGTGGGCTGCCCCATCGCCAGGTCGCCCACGAACGCGAGCGAGCGGATCACATCCAGCAGCGGAACGGAGGAGGAAGCGTCCACGTGGGATCAAGTACCTGTACCAGGGCCGGGAAGTCTAGTGCCTCCCCTCCGCAGCGACCTCGGTCATTCAACCGATGGTGCGCACAGGGGGCGGAGCGCAACCTTTGCCTCGAGGGTGATCGTGATGTCCGCTCTCCCCCGGTCGATGTATGTGCCCGCCTCGCTTCGCCACCTAACCTCTGGAGCTCACTCCGTGAACATCAAGATGCTCGGCCTCGCCGCCGCTACCGCCATGACCCTTGCCTCGAACTCGAACGCTGCGCCCGCCAAGACCCCTGAAGCCGTCAAGAACGTCGTGCTGGTGCACGGCGGATTCGTCGACGGCTCCGGCTGGGCCAAGGTCTACAACATCCTGAAGAAAGACGGCTACAACGTCACCATCGTGCAGAACCCGACCACGTCGCTCGCGGACGACGTCGCGTTCACCAAGCGCGCCATCGCGCAGCAGGACGGCCCGGTCGTCCTCGTCGGCCACTCTTATGGCGGCGTCGTCATCTCCGAAGCCGGCACCGACCCCAAGGTCGATCGCCTGGTCTACATCGCTGCGTTCGCGCCCGACCAGGGCGAATCGGTGCAGTCGCTGATTTCCAATCCGCCGCCGGGTGCGGCGCAGCCGCCGATCCTGCCGCCGCAGGATGGCTTCCTGTTCCTGGATCGTGCGAAGTTCGCGGCCTCGTTCGCGGGCGATGTCTCCGCCGACGAAGCCGATTTCATGGCGAACTCACAGGTGCCGTGGGGTGTCGAGGCGCTCGGTGGCGCAGTGACCGTGCCCGCGTGGAAGTCGAAGCCGAGCTGGTATCTCGTCGCAACGGAAGACCACATGATCCCGCCGCCGGCGCAGCAGATGATGGCCAAGCGCGCCGGCGCAACGGTGGTCGAAGTGCCCGGCAGCCATGCGATCTATGTGTCGAAGCCGGAAGCCGTGGCCAAGCTCATCGAGCAGGCGGCGCACGGCAAGAAGTAAGCGCGACCACGGGGCGTGAGCGTCATGGCTCCGCCCCATTCGTCGCTTGCGGCACGACAGGCCGCTGCATCCCGAAGGGGGACGCGCCGGCGCGCCGAATGAGTCGACGCGCCGGCACGTGCCAGAGGCTGCCGAAACTCCCCCGAGATACCGGCAACCCCTTCCCACCGTTGAGGCCGGCAGCCATCCCTATGGCTGCCGGCGCAATTGTTTGTCGTATCAGGCGTGCCGGCCGGACCAATGGATGTGGGTGATCTTCCAGCCCGCCGTCGTCCGCGTGAGCACCATGGATTCGACGACCACTTCGCTCGGTCCCTGCGCCGCGCCCGTGTGCACGCGCTTCTCGCTCAGGACCCAGGCGGTATCGGCGCCGGCATGGGTGTCGCGGCGCAGGAGTTCGTGCTGGACCGTGCTCAACGCGGCGGCGTCGCCTTTCGCGGCGCCATCGATGTAGCTGTCGCGCAGGCCGAGCACCTGGCCGTTGGCGATGACGACGGCATCCGGCGCCATGAACCGGCGCGCGCTCTCGAGCTGTCCGCTGGCCAGCGCGGCCATGAAGCCGTCGACGACCTGTGCGGCTTCTTTGGCCGCAGGCGACTGGGCCGCCGCAGGCGCACTGGCGGCAGGCACGTTAGGTGCGGGCACGCTGGCCACAGGCTCGGACGAACGCGCGAACGCCGTCGCGGGTGCGATCGTGACCAGGGCAATGGAAGCAACAAGAAGCAGGCGGCGCATGGGCTTTACCGGGTGATGGGGGATGGCGCCATTGGGCACCGGGGCCGGCCCCCCGCGCCCCCCCCACCACAGGGGGGAGCCATCGCAGGCAGCGCGAAGCAGAGTCGCACCGTTGGCGCATCCGGCCCAACGCGTCCGGCCGTTGCCGATCCGTTTATTTCCCTGGGGATTTTTTCCGTGAAAACCGCTCGTAACGCGCGTTCCAAGACCCTCCACCGCGCGAACCTCACCGCTTCCCTGCTCGTGGCCATGGGCCTGGCGCCGTCGATCGCGCTGGCACAGGACTGCGGCACCGCCACCCCGGGCCAGACGCAGTGCGCTGGCGCCAACGCGGGTACCGGCGCGTTCACCACCGCAGTGGGCTGGCTTGCCAGCACCACCGGTAACAACAGCTCGGCCGTCGGCAACAACGCCCGCGCCTTCGGCAACAACAACAGCGCCTTCGGCAACAACGCCATCGCCGGCAGCGCGACCGCCACCATCACCAACGCCACCGCCGTCGGTAACAACGCCAGCGCCACCGGCAACAACAGCTCGGCGTTCGGCAACGGCACCATCGCCAGCGGCAACAACAGCTCGGCGTTCGGCAACCTGGCCAATGCCAGCGGCACCAATTCCATAGCGTCCGGCAACGGCAGCATCGCCAGCGGCGCGTACAGCACGGCCTACGGCAGCACCGCCAAGGCCACCGTCAACCAATCCGTCGCCGTCGGCGCCAACGCCTCCGCCGGCAACCCGTTCACCCCCGACCCCACCGTGTTCAAGGCGACCGCCGTGGGCTACAACTCCCGGGCCTGGGGCAACGAGTCCGTCGCCGTGGGCCAGGGTTCCCAGGCGACCTTCAAGTTCGCCACGGCGGTCGGCGGCGGCGCCAAGGCCACCAACGCCTACGCCACCGCTATCGGTAACACCGCGCGCGCGTCGGGCATCCTGAGCGCGGCCATCGGCCCCTACACGGAAGCGGTGGGCAAGTACGCCGTCGCGTTGGGCCAAGACTCGCATGCCATGAAGGACAACACCCTGGCCGTCGGTTCGTATGCCCGCGCCATGACCCAATACGCCATCGCCATCGGCACCGGTGCCTACACCACGGGTGCCTTCGCGATGTCGATCGGCAACGAGGCGTTCGCCAACGGCTGGGACGCGCTCGCTGTTGGCTACGCCGCCGGCGGCATCGGCGACGAGTCCGTCGCCGTGGGCAGCTACACGTGGGCGTCGGGTAAGAACAGCACCGCGGTCGGCCTGTTGGCGACCGGCGCTGACGACTACGCCACGGGTCTTGGCGCCTACGCCAATGCCTACAGCTTCGCCAGCACCGCCGTCGGCACCTATTCGAATGCCTTCGGCCGATTCAGCAACGCCACTGGTGCCTATTCCTGGACCGCCGGCGACTTCGCCAGCGCCACCGGCGCCTACGCCACGGCGCTGGGCAAGATGAGCACCGCCGAAGGCGCGTATGCGCAGGCGCGCGGCGAAGCCGGCCTCGCCGTCGGTGCCTACAGCCTCGCGGTCAACAGCTTCGGCACGGCCGTGGGCCCGCTGGCGACCGCGGGTGGCATCTCCAGCACCGCGCTGGGCGACACCTCGACGGCAATTGCCGACTACAGCACCGCACTCGGTGCGTACAGCATGGCGACCGGCCTGGGCAGCAACGCGACCGGCTACTACGCCACCGCCTCGGGCGACGGCGCCTCGGCGATCGGCATGAACAGCAATGCCATCGGCAGGGACAGCGTCGCGCTGGGCTCGTTCTCGGTCGCCGACCGCGACAACACGATCTCTGTCGGCTCGGCCGGCGCCGAACGCCAGATCACCAACGTCGCCGCCGGTACCGAATCGACCGACGCGGTGAACAAGTCGCAGCTCGACTCGCTCGCGGCGTCCATGGCCGGCGTCAGCGAATACTTCGTTGCCGAAGGCACCCTCGACGGCAGCGATGCCGCCTACGCCACCGGCGGCCGCTCGATTGCTTCGGGTGCGGGATCGAAGGCGACCGGTAGCTGGTCGTCGGCGTTCGGCACCGGCGCGGAGGCAACGGCTGGCTTCTCCACCGCGCTCGGCGGCGGCGCCTACGCCTACGGCTACGAGAGCACCGCGGTGGGCTTCCTGTCGGAAGCGCGCGGTTCCTACAGCGCGGCGTTCGGTTCGGCGCTGGCCTTCGGCCAGGGCACGACGGCGCTGGGCACCTGGGCATTCGCCGGTGGTGACTTCGACTGGACCGGCGCGGGCGGCCGCCCGGGCAACATCGTCGAGATCCTGAACGGCACGGCGGTCGGCTTCTCGGCCTCGGCCTCGGCGGACGATGCGACCTCGCTCGGCGCCAATGCCAAGGCACGTGGCGTGGCCAGCACCGCGATCGGTTCGGGCGCGAAGGTCGACTTCGGCGTCGACAATGCCGTCGCGCTCGGCGCCGGTTCGTACAACGATCGCGCCAACACGGTCTCGGTCGGCGCCGCTGGTGCCGAACGCCAGGTCACCAACGTCGCTGCCGGTACGGAAGACACCGACGCGGTCAACCTCGGCCAGCTCAACACCAGGCTGGCCACGATCGGCGCGGACACGTTCGCCCAGCTCGACAGCGTCGCTGCCGCGCTCGGTGGCGGCGCCGCGATCAACGGCAACGGTCTGCTCGGTGCGCCCACCTACAGCGTCCAGGGCGGCAGCTACTACAGCGTCGGCGATGCCTTCGCCGCGTTCGATTCGTCGCTGAGCAGCCTGAGCACGCGCATGAGCTGGATGGAAAGCAGCCCGGGCTACGGTCTGCCGATGGGCGACGGCAACGGCCTCGCCATCGGTAGCGGCAGCCACGCGGAAGACGCCCGCGATACCGCCTACGGCACCGGCGCCTCCGTGCACGCCGACGGCAGCACCGCGCTCGGCAGCAACAGCGTGATCGACGCTGCCGCGACCAATGCGGTCGCCATCGGCGCGGACACCCATGTCAGCGCCGCCAGCGGCACCGCCATTGGCCAGGGTGCTACGGTCAGCGCCGCGGGTTCCGTGGCGGTCGGCCAGGGCTCGGTGGCCGACCAGGCCAACACTGTGTCGATGGGCAGCGCCACGCAGCAGCGTCGCGTGACCAACGTCGCCGCCGGCACGGCCGCGACCGATGCCGCCAACGTCGGCCAGATGCAGGCCGGTGACGCTGCAACGCTGGCGTCGGCCCATGCCTACACCGACACCACCGCCACGCAGACGCTGACCCGCGCCAACAGCTACACCGACACCAAGCTGCAGTTGATGAACGACCAGTTCACCCAGATCGGTTCGCGCCTGGACAAGCAGGACCAGCGCATCGACCGCGAAGGTGCGATGAGCGCGGCGATGATGAACATGGCGATCAACACGGCCAACAGCCGTAGCCCGCGTGGTCGCATCGGCGTCGGCGCTGGCTGGCAGAACGGCGAGAGCGCGTTGTCGGTGGGCTACTCCAAGCAGATCGGCGAGCGTGCGTCGTTCAGCCTGGGCGGCGCCTTCAGCAGCGACGACCAGTCGATCGGTGCCGGTTTCGGCATCGACCTCTGATCGAGGCCGGCGTGGCGCCTCCCTGAGGCGCCACGCTTTGATGTAACGCACTTGATGTAAATCCGGAGAGTTGCCGTGCCGGTCCCATTGGACCGGCACGGCTTTTTTATGCCCCGTCGGCGCAGGAAGCCGGGACGCCCAAAAGCACCGGGACGCCAAAAACAAAAAGGGAGGCGCTGCACGCGCCTCCCACAATCAATTTATACAACGCAGGGGGGCTTGCGGCCAGCCCCTGCGCCTCATGCAGCATCGCCGGCCTGTCGGAATGGCAGGAAACCGGAGCGACGCGATGACCGATTCGCAGACGTACTACCACGGCACCAAGGCCGACCTGAAGGCGGGCGACCTGATCGAGCCGGGTTATGCCTCCAATTACGGCCAAGGGAAGCAGGCGGCCTTCGTTTACCTGAGCGCCACGCTGGATGCGGCCACCTGGGGCGCCGAGCTGGCCGTTGGCGCAGGACACGGCAGGATCTACATCGTGGAACCGACAGGGTCCATTGAGGATGATCCCAACCTGACGAACAAGCGGTTTCCCGGAAATCCCACGAAGTCATACCGTTCCCGGAATCCGTTCCGCATCATCGGCGAGGTCACGGATTGGAGCGGCCACTCCCCCACCCAGCTCAGGGAAATGCACGACCACCTCGAGAACCTCAGGCAGCGTGGTGTCGAGGCGATCGAGGAATGAGCACGGTTCGGCGATCCAGCAATTCATTGAAGCCGAAGCTTCGAGGCCACATTCACCCGTTAGATCCCAGGCGAGTAACCATGAGTCTCTTTAAGCAATGGAAGAACGTTGCGCTTGGCCTGGTGTTCGCGGCGCTGGTTAGCTGCGCAACCACGCCGCCCCCGGCGTACGAGGATCGCGATCAGCCCGTATCCATCAAGGATGTCGAGATCCTGGATAAAGCGGATGCGCTGCTGGCCAATGAATCCGACTGGAACCGGAATGACACAAGGGAGTGCCCGCCTGACGCGCAGACGCTGAGCCTGTTCTGCGCGCTCCAGAAGGCAAGCATCGGAGTGCTTGGTTCATACGATCACAGACGGGTGGCCCTGCAAGAGGTGCGTTTCGCCATCGAGGATGTATCAGGTGGCCGCGAGTTCGAGCATCGCCTGATGGACTTCAACAACCTTCCGGCAACCACCTTCGCTGACATCAAAAAGGTGCTTGCCATTGCGCGGGCCAAAGTGGCGGCACGTCTGGCCGCTGCGGCGCACTAGGCACTCACAATCATTCAGGCCGAAGCCGCTTCACGGCCCGGCCTGATCATTTTGCGTTTGCGCGTGCGTGCAGGCAGGACTGCCTGGCCGGCGCCTAGGCGGCCGCCGCGCCGGCCGGCTGCAGCGATACGTCTTCGGCTTCGTAAGCCTCGATGAGGTCGGCCAGCAACGCCTGCACCGGCGCCATGCCGGTCGCGTAGCGGCGCCAGCCACCGACGTTGCGGGTATGGATCGGCTGGCGCAGCTGCAGCGTGCTCGCGGTCGTGGTGACGGTCTTGTTGGCGAGGATGTCGGTGACGCCCTCGACCTCCGGCAGCCCCAGGTAGGCCTGCACGCGTCGCGCTTCGACGTCCGGTTGCGACGCGAGGTCTTCGTAGCGCACGTCGAGGATCCGCCCCGGCGCGATGGCGTGCCAGTGCTGCATCAACCGCGCGTAGTTGCGGTAGTGCGTGGCCAGCTCGTCCAGCGCGTAGCTGTACGGGTAGTAGTGGTGCGCGAACAGCTCCTTCAGGTTGGAGAAGCAGCTGTCCAGCGGATGGCGGCGCAGGTGGATGATCTTCGCGTGCGGCAGGGCCTTGAGGATCGCGCCGCACCACTGGAAGTTCATCGGGTGCTTGTCGACGTAGAACGCATTGCCGTCGGCGACCCACTCGGTCTTGGCCAGGTAACGGTTGCCGAGGAGCGTCGGGTCCAGGCGGGCGACGTACTCGCCGATGCCCGGATCCAGGGTCAGCGTCAGCCGCCGGTTGTTGACCCACTGCATCTGCTGGCGGAAGTCGTTGAGCTCGCCACAGGTCTTGATCTGCGGGTGGTTGCCCAGGATGCGCTCGAGCAGGGTCGTGCCGGTACGCGGCATGCCGACCACGAAGATCGGCGTGGCGTCGCGGGGGACGTCGCCGCAGGCGTCGAGGAAGCCCTCCGGCGTGGCCGCGATCAGGGCGTCATAGGCCGCGGTCTCTTGCGCGGCATCGTGCTGGGTGACGCTGCGGCGCGCCTGCGCGCCGGCCATGAGCGCTGCCCATGCCTCGTCGGTCTCGCCGAGTTTGTCCAACTCCTTGAACAACCCGTAATGCAGGTAGGTGATGTCGTCGCTGTCGAGACCGGAGTGCTGCTGTGCCTCGCGCATGCGCGCCACGCGCGCCCGTGCACTGTCCTTGCGTCCGACCTGGGCGGCGAACCAGTGGGCGTGGCCGTAGTACGGGTCCTTGGCGACGCTTTCCTCGCTGGCCGCGATCGCAGCCTCGATCGGGCCCAGGAAGCTCTGCACGATGCCCTGGATATGCGCGACGAACGCGCTGTCATCGCCACGGGCGCGGGCCAGCTCGATGCAGCGCAGGGCGAGCGGCTGGTCTTCGAGCGTGCTGTACGCCTTGGCGAGCGGAACCAGCACGCCGGCGTTGGCCGGGTCCTCGGGGTTCACGAACCCGAGCACGGCATGCGCCAGCTGGTTCTCGCCGAGCTCGGTCAGGACGGACGCGACCTCGAGGATCTCGGCGGCGGCTGCGTCGGCGACGCGCTGGCCGGCCAGAAAGGCATTGTGGGTGGCCTCACGGGTCAGTCCTGCCGCGTGGCAGGTCCTCGCCAGCATGGTGTAGGCCATGGGCTTGCCGGGCGCATGCCGGATCAGCTCGAAGCACAGCGCTTCCGCCTCGGCGTAGCGCTGCTGCTGGAAATGGGCGACGGCCTGCTGCCACAGGGCCGGGAGGTCGGGTTGCTGCATTGGACGGATACCGATTTCTTGGGGGGGGCCGGGGCTGTCCTTGGCATCGGTGTGCGTGCCTTCGTTCGCGCCTGTGGCGCCGAATCCGCACACGCAGTTGACCACCCCGGGCGGGGCGCCGGACCCCCCGCCGTGGGGGGTTTCGGGGGCTGCCCGCCAAGCCCGAGTCTTGCCCGGTCGCGAGTGTCCGCGGCGTCCAATCATTTCGAGTTTTTAGGGGAATTCATGTCGTCGTTAGCTAAGGCCCTGTCCGTGGCCATTCTCATGGGTACCGCCGGCCAGTCGGCCGCGGCCATCAACGGGGCCGCGGTCGACCGCGCCCTGACCGCCGTCCGCCTGAACCCGACGGCGACCCGCCTGTCCGCTGCCGACGCCTTCACCGCGCGCAGCGTGATCGTCGACGCCAACGGCACCGAGCACGTGCGCCTGGACCGCACCTATCGCGGCCTGCCCGTGATCGGTGGCGACATGGTCGTCCACTCCCGCGCCGGCGTGCTGCAGGGCACCAGCCTGACCCAGGCCAAGCCGATCAACGTCGGCGTCACCCCGGCCCTGTCGGTCGACGCCGCGATCACCGCCGCGGGCGTGCAGTTCGGCACCCAGTTCGATGCCGTGCCGACCGCCAGCCTCGCGGTCTGGGCGGCAAGCGCCGAGCCGAAGCTGGCCTATGACGTGCTCTACACCGGCACCGCGAAGGACGGCACGCCGCAGCGCATGCACTACTACGTCGACGCCCTCGACGGCACGATCCTGGCCAAGGAAGACGCCATCAAGACCGGCGTACTGCCCGGCACCGGCGCACAGACCGGCACGCCGCCGGTGCCGCCGGCCGTCACGCCGGCGATCGGCACGGGCTACTCGCTGTTCGCGGGCACGCTTCCGCTGAACACCCAGTGGAACGCGACCCGTCGCATCTATGAGCTGAAGGACTCGACCCGCGGCAACACCCACATCAAGGACGCCGGCAACGGCTACCGTACCGATGCTGCCACGCTGATGGTCGACGCCGACAACAAGTGGGGCAATGCCGCACTCAGCGATCGCGTCAGCACCGGCGTCGACGCGGCCTACGGCTTCGCCAAGACCTGGGACTACTACAAGAACACCTTCGGCCGCGACGGCATCCGTGGCGATGGCGTCGGCGCGTTCGGCGCGGTCCACTACTCGATCAACTACGTCAACGCCTTCTGGAGCGACGACTGCTTCTGCATGTCCTTCGGCGACGGCAACGGCACCACCGTGCGTCCGCTGGTCGCGATCGATATCGTCGGCCACGAAGTGAGCCACGGCGTGACCGCGGCCACCGCCAAGCTGATCTACAGCGGCGAGTCGGGCGGCCTGAACGAGGCCAACTCGGACATCCTCGGCACCATGATCGAGTACTACGCCAACAATGCGAACCAGCCGCCGAACTACGTGATCGGCGAGCAGATCTTCGCCACGCCGGCCTGGAACAAGTTCATCCGCACGATGTTCAAGCCGTTCCTGGACGGCATCTCGCCGGACTGCTACCCGAACGTCAACAACCCGGCGGGTGGCGGTAACAGGACGGCGTCCCAGTGGGCGGGCCTGGACGTGCACTACAACTCGGGCGTGGCCAACCACTTCTACTACCTGCTCGCCGAAGGCGCGGTGGTGCCGGCCGGCTACGACGCCGGTACGCCCGCCAACCTGACCCCGGCCAACCTGGTCTGCAACGGCAACACCACCCTCGCCGGCATCGGCCGCGAGGCCGCCCAGCAGATCTGGTACAAGGCCCTGACTCAGTACTTCGTTTCCAACACCAACTACGCCGCTGCGCGTGTCGCCACCCTCAACGCCGCCGCCGACCTGTACGGTGCCGGCTCGCGGGAGCAGCAGGCCGTGAATGATGCCTGGGCCGCAGTAAGCGTCTTCTGATCGACCCGGCATACGTCGTGTCGTCCCCGTGGGGGCGGCGCGATGCGTGATCGAATTGAGAACCCGCCGATTTTCGGCGGGTTCTTTTTTTGTGTCGTCGACAGCGAATAGGCGCGACTCGTGAGGGGCGTCTCGCAGAGGCATCCACACCGGACCGGATGGAGCCGTAACCGCTACGGACGTCACGGTGTCCCCCCCGCCTTGGGGGGGCGCTGCGGGGGTCTGTCGCCCCCCAAATACACGGGCACCCTCCCCACGAGAAATGCCCCCATGACCACCCGATTCCTGCGCGCGGCCGTCATCGCGCTAGCTCTCGCCGCACCGCTGCTGGTGCGGGCGGCGCCTCCTGCGGCATCGGCCCCGAAGACCACGTCTGCTCCCGCACAGGCGCGCGCACCCGCGGTCCGGATCGCCCCCGGCGCCGAGCAGCCGGTGATGGTCGTCAACAGCTACATGGACGCGCTCGCCAAAGGCCAGCTCGACGCCGCACGCAACTTCATGGCGCCGGGCGCGCTGGTGATCGCCAACGGCAAGGTGCTGGGAGATCGCGACGCCTACTTCGCCACCCAGGCGCGCAGCGACGCGGCGCAGTTGCAGGGCGCGCAACGCGAATTGCTGGGGCGTGACGCCAATGCCGGACCGGCCATCGGCTGGGTGATCACCGAGAAGCTGCTGCGCACCAACGCCGGCGGCAAGCCCGCGGGGCAGTTCGTCACCGAAACGGTGATGCTGGCCAAGACCGCGGAAGGCTGGAAGATCATCCACATCCACCGCTCGTCGCGGCCCGCCGCTTGAGGCCAGCGCCATGCGTTTTTCTGCCATGCCTTCGGGGCACGCCGTGCCCGTGAACGCCGCGAACGATGGGAATACCCCTGCCCTCGGGACCGGCGCCGAACCGGCACGCCGCGACGGGCCTGCGCTTGCGCTTGTGGCGAGCGCGGATCCGTCCCCCGACCAACCCTGGCCCATGTCCGAATCCGAGTTCGCCCTCAAGGCCACGCCGCCGCGCATGCCGCGCACGGCGCTCGAGCGCGAGCGGCTGCAGCGGTTCTGGGCCGATGTCCATGACCGCACCGCGATCGCGGTGGTCGCACCGGCCGGCTTCGGCAAGACGACCCTGCTGCTGCAATGGCGACGCCGTTGGCTCGAACAGGGCGCGCGCGTCGCGTGGCTGACGGCCGGCACGCAGGACGATCCAGTGCGTTTCGCCGAAGCCGTGTGCCAGGCGATACGCGATGCGAACCGGCGCCCCACCCAGGCCGTCGCGAACCGGGTTGGCAAGACCGGGATGGAAGCCCTGACTGCATTGCTGTCCGAAGTCGCCCAACAGGGCGGTCAAACCGTCCTGATGCTCGACGACGCGGAGCGCCTGCCGCTGCCCACGCTGCGTGGCGCGGTCCAGTACCTGCTGTTCAACGCCCCGGCCAACCTGCATCTCGTGTTCGGTTCGCGCGTGCCGCTGGCGCTGCCGGTGGCGGAACTGGCCGCCAAGGGCAATTACGCAACGCTGGCGACCGATGCATTGCGCTTGCGGATGGAGGAATCGATCGAACTGCTCGAGAAGCGCCTGCCGCAACTGAGCGTGGATGCGCGCGCGCACCTGCACGAAACAACCGAGGGCTGGCCGCTCGGATTGCAGCTGGCGATCGCGGCGATCGAGCACGCTCCGGATCCGGTGGCCGCGCTCGAGTCGCTGTCGGCGCGCCACGGCACCATCCAGGATTACTTCGTCGAGTCCCTGCTCGCGCAACTGTCGCCGGCGCTGACGGAATTCCTGCCCCGCATCGCCATCCTCGATCGAATGAACGCGGAGCTATGCGCCGCAGTAACCGGCGTGGAAGACTCGGCGGAAGTGCTGGATCAGCTCGTCGCGGAAACGCCAATCATGATCCAGGGCGAACGCACCGACTGGATCCGCCTGCACCCGTTGGCGCGGGATTTCCTGCTGGCGCGCTTCGAGCGGTTACCGATGGCCGAACAGGCGACCCTGCATATGCGCGCCGCGTCGTGGTTCGCCGGCAAGGAGCGTTTCCACGAGGCGGCCGGCCACGCGCTTGCGGCTGGCGACCATGCGCTTGCGCAATCCCATGCGGCGCGATCGCTCTGGACACTCGGCATTTCGGGCAAGTACGCCGAAGCACGCGAGTGGCTCGGCCGTATTCCGCCAGAGGTGTTGGCCGGCGACCTCGATCTCCGCCTGGCCGCTGCATGGATCCTCGCGCTGGGCGACCGCAACGCAGCCGCGCTGGAGATCGCGCGCGAGGTCATCGACGACCCGGCGGCCCCGTCGGCAACGTTGGCGGTCGCGCTGCGCGTCGCCGCAGGCGCAGCGGCCTATGCGGACCAGTTGGGCCTCCTGCCGGATTTCGTCGCCCGCTGGCCGGGCCTGCACGAGTGCGGCGGCGAGCCCCTCCATGCCGTGACGCACCTCAATTTCCGTGCGCTCGTCGCGCTGCACGAGGGCGCGACCGGCGATGCCCGCGCGCTGGTCGCGCAGGCGGCCCGGTTCGGCAACAGCGGCTCGCTGCGGCTGTCGGCGCAAGTCGGACTCATGCTGGTGGGATTGAGCCATCTCTGGGAGGGCGACGCCTGCCAGGCCGAGGCGGTGATCCAGCCGGCACTCGCCCAGGCCGAGCGCGAGGGCCAGCGCCGCGGCATGGCAGCCGCGCTCCTGGCGTCGGTACTCGCCGCCGCACTCTTCGGGCGCGACCAGCCCGCGGCCGCGCAGGCCGTGCTTGCGAACCGGCTCGACGTGATCGAACGCAGTGGCTTTCCGGACAACGTCCTGCTGGCCTATCGCACGCTCGCCAACGTGGCGCTCAGCCAGCATGACGAGCGTCGCGCCCTCAATGTGCTCGGCAACCTCGAAGACGTCGCCGAACGCCGGCAGCTGCCGCGCCTGCGCGCATATGCACTGGCTGACCAGATCCGTATCCATGCATTGCGTGGCCGCAACGAAACCGTCGCCACGCTGCTCGCTGCCCTTGAGCAGCTGGCGCCCGCGTTCGAGCACGAACAACTGCACCCACTCGCATTGGAATACCAGCTGATCGCATCGCTCGCGCGCACCCATGCAGCACTGGCGAAGCGGGAACTGGATGAAGCGGAGTCGGAGGTCGCCGCAGTCGGTCGGCTCGCCGCGCAGTTGAATCGTGGCCGCGATGCGCTCACGGTCAAAGTGCTGCGCGCGGTCATCGCGCGCCAGCGCGGCAGCGTCGATGCGTTGCCGCTGTTGCAGGAAGTTCTCGAGCTGGCCGAGATTTCCGGCTACGCGCGCCTGCTGATCGACACCCACCCGCTGGCGGTAGAGATGGCGGCCGAACTGCACCCTGCTTCCAGCGGCGAAACGCCGCCCCCGGCCCCTACGCCCATCCGCGCGGCGCCACCACGGCATGGCCTGCTCACTTCGAAGGAAGCACAGATCCTGTCCCTGATCGAAAAAGGCATGTCGAACAAGGAAATCGCCCGCACCCTGGACATCAGCGGCGAGACCGTGAAGTGGCACCTCAAGAACCTGTTCCTCAAGCTCTCGGCCGGCAATCGCAAACATGCAGTCGACCGCGCGCGCCTGCTCGGGTTGACGCATTGACGATTCGTGGATTCGGTCGATGCAATCGCCCACAATGCGCCGTTGATCGCATCGCAATGTCGTTCGAACGGTTTCTACTGCTGATCAATCCGAACGAAAGCACAAAAACAACAAGGGCCCGGTTTCCCGAGCCCTTGTTGCTGTATCAATTGGCGTCCCCACGGGGATTCGAACCCCGGTCGCTACCGTGAAAGGGTAATGTCCTAGGCCTCTAGACGATGGGGACGCTGTAGAACTTTGCTTTCACCGAGATGGACTTCGTTGAAAAGCCGGCCTGTTTTGAAACTTGTTTCCGATGCGCCTTCTGAAAACGTGCTTCTAAAAACGTGTCCAGAAGTTGGTGGAGCCAGGCGGGATCGAACCGCCGACCTCCTGCATGCCATGCAGGCGCTCTCCCAGCTGAGCTATGGCCCCACGGCGCTGGAAAGACGGCAAGTTTAGGGGGCTGATACAGGACCGTCAAGCCACCTTTTCGATTTTTTTCACATCCGCCGCTGCACGCAGGCGCAAGGTCGCAACGCCGTGGCCACTCTCGGCCAGGTATTGCAACCATTTTCCAAGGAACGTGTTCATCCGCAGTCGATGGCCGATCACTTCAGCCGGTGGCGGATACATGCCGATCACGTCCTGCCAGCGGCGGCCGACGTAGCAATGCGTGGCTTCGACCTGGCGGGCATCGTGGTAGACACGCAGATACGCCGACGGGTCCGGCTCTCCGGTCACCGGATCGAGCATGTTGTAGGTCAGGCGCAATTCGGTGGTGTAACGATGCTGCCCGAGCACGTCCAGCTGCAGGGCCAAGCCATCCCCGATATCGGATGCGTAACGGCCCGGGGCGAGATCCGCAGGCTCGAACAGCCGCTGCAGGCGGCCATGGTTTTCCGCATACAGCGCCATCAGCCAGCCGAACTTTCCGAGCCGGAGACGGCCCAGAGCGTCGGCATGCTTGGCGCGGGAAACGAGCTGCTGCATGGGCCCGATGCTACACGCGCGGTGCGCAATGCGCAGCGTTGACGCGCACGATGAACGCGCCTATCGTCACAGTTCTCCCGCGCCAATTGACGCCTGCAATTCAGGCGCCGCTCAGAACATTTCGCGGTGGATGCCCAGGGTCGTAAGCACCTTGCTGGCGATTTCCTCGATCGAGGTATGCGTGGTGCTGAGGATCGGAATGCCCTCGCCACGGAACATCATTTCCGCCGCCGCCACTTCCCGCTTGCAGGTATCGAACTGGGCATAGCGCGAGTTCGGCCGGCGTTCCTGGCGGATCTGCTGCAGGCGGACAGGGTCGATGGTCAACCCGAACAGTTTGTTGCGCCATGGCCGCAGGCGTGGCGGCAGGCGATCGTGCTCGAGGTCTTCCTCGGTCAACGGATAATTGGCCGCGCGGATGCCGTAATGCAGGGCGAGATACACGCAGGTCGGCGTTTTGCCCGCGCGCGAGACGGCCACGAGGATGACGTCCGCGCCGGCGTAATCGGTGGCTGCGCCGTCATCGTGGGTCAATGCGAAGTTCATCGCGTTGATGCGGCGGTGGTAGGTCTCGAAATTGACCAGCCCGTGCGCCTGGCCGATGCGACGCTCGCGCGCCTCGCCCAGTTCGCGCTCCAGCGGCTCGATGAAGGGCGCGAACACATCGAGCATGAGCGCCCCGCTCTCGGCCAGCGCGCTGCTCACGACGCTGTCGACGCAGGAATTGATCACCACGGCACGGACCCCGTACTCCTCGGCGGCGGCCCGGATCTTGGGGGCGATCTCGGCTGCGCGCTCGACGCTGTCGACGAAGGAATAGCGTTCGGTGACGAACCGGGTCTGGGTGAACTGCGTCAGCAGGCTGTGGCCGATGGTCTCGGCGGTGATGCCCGTGCCGTCGGACACATAGAAAACCGGCCGCACTCCGGGCATCACACACCTCGTCAAGGGTTCGCCATCGCCAGAAAGCCACCGGGCCGCGTTTGTCTGGGCCCGATGCAGCGGCGATAATAACGGTTTCGCCACGTTAGGCCCTCCGGCCCTACCCCCACGGAGCCCCCGTCTTGAACGAGAACATCCTCTGGCTGCACGCGCTTCGCCTGTCCGACCTGGCCCGCGTGGGCGGCAAGAATTCCTCGCTCGGCGAGATGATCGGCAACCTTGCGAACCTCGGCGTCTCCGTTCCCGGCGGTTTCGCGACCACGGCGGAAGCCTTCAAGGCCTTCATCGCCCACAACAACCTGCACCAGCGCATCTACGACAAGCTGGCTACGCTGGACGTCGAGGACGTGCCTGCCCTCACCAGGGCCGGCGCCGAGATCCGCGGCTGGGTCATCGACGCCCCCCTGCAGGCCGACCTGGATGCGGACATCCGCACGGCCTACAGGCAGTTGTGCGACGAGAACGGCGGCTCGGACGTCGCCGTCGCCGTGCGTTCCTCCGCGACCGCTGAAGACCTGCCCGATGCGAGCTTCGCCGGCCAGCAGGAAACCTTCCTCAACGTGACCGGTGCCGACGATGTCGTGCACAAGGTCAAGGAAGTCTTCGCCTCGCTCTACAACGACCGCGCCATCGCCTACCGCGTGCACCACGGCTTCAAGCACGAGGACGTGTTCCTCTCCGCCGGCGTGCAGTTGATGGTCCGCTCGAACGTCGGTTCGTCCGGCGTGTTGTTCACGCTGGACACCGAATCGGGTTTCCGCGACGTCGTCTTCATCACGTCGAGCTTCGGCCTCGGCGAGATGGTCGTGCAGGGCGCGGTGAATCCGGACGAGTTCTACGTCTACAAGCCGACGTTGCAGCAGGGCAAACCGGCGATCCTGCGCCGTTCGATCGGCGCCAAGCAGCTGCGCATGGTCTATTCGGACCAGCCCGGCGAGCGCGTACGGACCGAGGAGACGCCGGCCGAGTTGCGCAACACCTTCTCGATCAACGACGCCGACGTGCACGAACTCGCCAAGCAGGCGCTGGTCATCGAAAAGCACTACGGCCGCCCGATGGATATCGAATGGGCGAAGGACGGCGTCACCGGCAAGCTCTTCATCGTGCAGGCGCGCCCGGAAACGGTGAAGTCGCGCGCGCACGCCACGCAGATCGAGCGGTATTCGCTGGGCAAGCGCGGCAACGTCATCGCCGAAGGCCGCGCCATTGGCCACAAGATCGGCAGCGGCATTGCCCGCGTCGTGCGTTCGCTGGACGACATGAGCCGCGTCCAGCCCGGCGACGTGCTGGTCGCGGACATGACCGACCCGGACTGGGAACCGGTGATGAAGCGCTCGGCTGCGATCGTCACCAACCGTGGCGGCCGCACCTGCCACGCCGCGATCATCGCGCGCGAACTCGGCGTGCCTGCCGTCGTCGGCACCGGCAACGCGCTGGACACGATCAAGGACGGCCAGGAGGTCACCATCTCCTGCGCCGAAGGCGACACCGGCTTCATCTACGCCGGTGCCCTGCCCTTCGAGCGGCACGTCGCCGACCTCGACAAGATGCCGCCGGCACCGCTCAAGGTGATGATGAACGTCGCCAACCCGGAACGCGCGTTCGACTTCGCCATGCTGCCCAACGCCGGTATCGGCCTGGCGCGCCTGGAAATGATCATCGCCAGCCACATCGGCATCCACCCCAAGGCGCTGCTCGAATACGCATCGCAGGATGCCGAGACGAAGAAGAAGATCGACGCGAAGATCGCCGGTTACGGCAGCCCGGTCGACTTCTACGTCGACCGCCTCGCCGAGGGCATCGCCACCATCACCGCTTCGGTCGCGCCGAACCCCGTGATCGTGCGCCTGTCCGACTTCAAGTCGAACGAATACGCCAACCTCCTCGGCGGCTCGCGCTACGAGCCGCATGAAGAAAACCCGATGATCGGCTTCCGCGGCGCCAGCCGTTACGTCGATCCCAGCTTCGCCGAGGCCTTCGCGCTGGAATGCCGCGCGGTGAAGAAGGTGCGCGAGACGATGGGCCTGACCAACTGCTGGGTCATGATCCCGTTCGTGCGCACGCTGGAGGAAGGCCGCAAGGTCATCGAGGTGCTGGAAGCCAACGGCCTCAAGAAGGGCGAAGGCGGCCTCAAGATCATCATGATGTGCGAGGTGCCGTCGAATGCGTTGCTGGCCGACGAGTTCCTCGACATCTTCGATGGATTCTCGATCGGTTCGAACGACCTCACCCAGCTGACGCTGGGCCTCGACCGCGACTCGGCGATCGTTGCCAACCTCTTCGACGAACGCGATCCGGCCGTGAAGAAGCTGCTTTCCATGGCCATCCAGGCCGCGCGTGCCAAGGGCAAGTACGTCGGCATCTGCGGCCAGGGCCCGAGCGACCATCCGGACCTGGCCGAATGGCTGATGAAGGAAGGTATCGAATCCGTGTCGCTCAATCCGGACACGGTCGTGGATACCTGGCTGCGCCTGGCCAAGGTTAAGGCGGGTTGATCGCACCGCCATGGAGCAGGCCGCCGCTGCCACCACGCTGAAGGAACTGCACTCGCTGGATCACTGGCGCGCCCTGGGTGAGACCTACGGCCTGAAGCTGGTGGGCGCCACGCTCATCCTGCTGGTCGGTTTGTGGCTGGCCAAGCGAGTCGCGCGCACGCTCGACCGCGTGTTGGAGCGCACGCATACGGAGACCACCCTGCGTGGCTTCCTGCGCAACATCGCGTATGGCGCGATGGTGGCCGTGGTGGTTGCCGCCGCCCTGCAGGTCCTGGGTTTCCCGACAGCTTCGCTGTTCGCGGTGCTGGGCGCGGCGGGCCTCGGCATCGGTCTGGCGCTGAAGGATTCGCTGTCGAATCTCGTTGCCGGCTTCCAGCTGATCGCCCAGAGCCCATTCCGGGCTGGCGACTATGTGCAGGCGGCGAATGTCGAGGGCACCGTTGAACAGGTGCGCGTCTTCCAGACCCGCCTGCGCACCCCCGACAACCGCGTGGTGATCCTGCCCAACAGCCTGATCACCGCGGCGGCGATCACCAACTTCACCGCAACGATGAAGCGGCGCATCGACATCGCCACCTCGCTGGCCCATGGCGACGACCTGGCGACGGCGCGTTCGCGCCTGCTTGATATTGCCCGCACGGAGTCGCGCATCCTGCAGGATCCCGCTCCTGCGGTCTTCGCGACCGGCCTCACCGCCGACAACCGCATCAACATCGAGTTACGGGCCTGGGTACGCACCGGCGATGTGCAGCAGCTCCGCAGCGATCTCACCGAAGCCGTGCGCAACGGCATGGTCGAGCTGGGCGTTGGCCTGCCAGCCACGGTGCGCGACGTGCGCGTCTACCACCACGGAGCCGATGGCCGTGCGCTGGACGAAGTGCTGGGTAGCCAGGTCATCGGAAATCCCGGCGCCAGTACCCCCGCGGGCTGATCGTCAGCCCAGTCCGCCGAGCTTGCCCATCGCCGTGCGGTAGTGCCGCAGCTCGGCGATCGAATCATGGATGTCGCTGAGCGCGGTGTGCTTGGCATCCTTGCGCACGCCATTGAGAACGTCCGGCGCCCATCGGCGCGCCAGCTCCTTGATCGTGCTGACATCCAGGTTGCGATAGTGGAAATGCTTCTCCAGCTGCGGCATGCAGCGATGCAGGAAGCGACGGTCCTGGCAGATCGAATTGCCGCAGATCGGCGAACAGTTGGCCGGAACCCATTGCGCCAGGAAATCGAGCGTCCGCTTTTCGGCGTCCGCCATCGTCACGCCCTGCTCCAGCACGCGCTGCCATAGACCGGACTTGCCGTGCTGGTTGCGGTTCCATTCGTCCATCGCCTGGAGGCGTTCCACCGGGTGCGCGATGGCAAGTTCGGGACCTTCGGCGAGGATCTCGAGTTGCGCATCGGTCACGATCGTGGCGATCTCCAGGATGGAGTCGTTGTCGGTATCGAGCCCCGTCATCTCGAGGTCGATCCAGATCAGGCGTTGTTCCTTTTGCGGGTTGGCTGCCATGCGCTCGCGCTGCTCGTCAGGACGTCGCATCATAGCCCAGCCTCCGTCCCGTCCCGGCGCCATGCTTTCGAATCCGACCTACGTCCACTACGCCATCCTCACTTCGATGCTGGCGCCAGCGTTCTTCCTCACCGCCACGGCCGGATTGCTGGCCTCGGCCAACGCAAGGCTGGCACGCGTGGTGGACCGGCTGCGGTCGCTCATCGTGGCCTGGGAAGAAGAAGCGCCGGATCGCGCCGAGCGCGACATCCAGATCACGCGGCATCGGCAGCGCGCTTACCTGGTCCTGCGTGCGTGCCAGATGCTGTACGCAGCGCTGGCCAGTTTCGTGGGCACCAGCCTGACCCTCGCCATGGATGCCTTCCTGGGATTCCGCCTCGGGGTGCTGCCCACCCTGCTGGCGGTCATCGGTGTCCTGTTCCTGCTCGCCGCGAGCTTCTCACTGTGGCGTGAAGTCAGCCTGTCGGTGCTCAGCTTCGACGAGGAACTCGACCACGAGCTGGCGCGTCGCCGGAGCTGATGGCCTACAGCAGGGGCTTCCCGCGCTTGGCGCGGAAATAGTTCGTGAGGCGCTGGCTGGCTTCTTCCGCCAGCACCCCTCCCTGTACTTCCACGCGATGGTTGTGGCGCGGGTCGGTGAGCAGGTCGAAGACGCTGCCGGCCGCGCCCGTCTTGGGGTCGGTCGCGCCATAGACCACGCGACTGACGCGCGCGTGCACCATCGCCATCGCGCACATCGCGCAGGGTTCGAGGGTGACGTACAGCGTTGCGCCGAGCAGCCGGTAATTGCCCACCTTCGTACCTGCCGCGCGCATCGCCACGACTTCCGCGTGCGCCGTCGGGTCGCTTTGGGTGATGTTGCGGTTCCAACCCTCGCCAAGCAGCTCGCCTTCGGCGGACACCACGACCGCGCCGACCGGAATTTCGTCGTCCTCGTGCTGGCCGCGCAGCGCCAGGTCGAGTGCGTGGCGCATCCAGAGTTCGTCGCGGGTTCCGGTCATTCCCACTCGATCGTTGCCGGCGGCTTGCCGCTGATGTCGTAGACGACGCGCGAGACACCGCGCAGTTCATTGATGATGCGATTGGACACCGTGCCGAGCAGTTCGTAAGGCAGGTGCGCCCAATGCGCCGTCATGAAGTCGATGGTTTCGACCGCCCGCAGTGCGATCACCCATTCGTAGGCACGCGCGTCGCCAACCACGCCGACCGACTTCACCGGCAGGAACACCGCGAACGCCTGGCTGGTCTTGTCGTACCAGCCGGCCTTGCGCAGTTCGTCGATGAAAATGTGGTCGGCTTTGGCCAGGAGTTCGGCGTGCTCGCGCTTCACTTCACCCAGGATGCGCACGCCCAGGCCCGGGCCCGGGAACGGATGGCGGTAGACCATCTCGCGCGGCAGGCCGAGTTCGACGCCCAGGCGCCGCACTTCGTCCTTGAACAGTTCGCGCAGCGGCTCGACCAGCTTGAGCTTCATGTCCTCGGGCAGGCCGCCGACGTTGTGGTGGCTCTTGATGACGTGCGCCTTGCCGGTCTTGCTGCCGGCCGACTCGATCACGTCCGGGTAGATCGTGCCCTGCGCCAGCCACTTCGCGTTGGCGAGCCTGGCCGATTCCTCGTCGAAGATCTCGATGAAGAGGTTGCCGATGATCTTGCGCTTGGCTTCCGGATCGTTGACGCCCTTGAGCCGGTCGAAATAGCGGTCGGCCGCGTTGACGCGGATGACCTTGACGCCCATGTGTTCGGCGAACATCGCCATGACCTGGTCGCCTTCGTTCCAGCGCAGCAGGCCGGTATCGACGAATACGCAGGTCAGTTGCTTGCCGATGGCCTTGTGCAGCAGCGCGGCCACGACGGACGAGTCGACGCCACCGGACAGGCCGAGGATCACTTCGTCCGAGCCGACCTGCTCGCGCACGCGGGCAACCTGGTCTTCGATGATGTTGGCCGCGGTCCACAGCGTCTGGCAGCCGCAGATGTCGACGACGAAACGGCGCAACAGCGCCTGGCCCTGCTTGGTATGGGTGACCTCGGGATGGAACTGCACGCCATACCAGCGCTTTTCCTCGTTCGCCATCGCGGCAACGGGAATGCGATCGGTGGTTGCGGTGATCGTCCAGCCCGGCGGTGCCTTGGCGACATGGTCGCCGTGGCTCATCCACACGTCGATGCGCGGTTCGCCGTCGTGGTCGCTCAGGCCGCCGAGCAGCGCGTCGTGCGCGACCAGTTCGACTTCGGCGTGGCCGAATTCGCGGGCATCGGCCGCTTCAGTCGCGCCCCCAAGCTGCGCGGCCAGCGTCTGCATGCCGTAGCAGATGCCGAGGATCGGCAGGCCACTGTCGAAGACTTCCTGCGGCGCCGCCGGGGCGCCGAACTCCGTGGTGGATTCCGGGCCACCCGACAGGATGATGCCCCTGGCGCCGTACCTGGCGATCTCCGCCGGGTCGTGGTCCCACGCCCAGACTTCGCAATAGACACCGATCTCGCGGATGCGGCGGGCGATCAGCTGCGTGTACTGCGCGCCGAAGTCGAGGATCAGGATCTTGTCGCTGTGGATATTGGTGGTCATGGGCTCGGTGATACGAAAATCGAAGGCTTGAAACGAAGAAGGGAAACTGTCGTCTCCCTTCCTCGGCGTGCTTAACCGGCCCTGTAATTCGGCGGTTCTTTCGTGATCTGCACGTCGTGCACGTGGCTCTCGCGCGCGCCGGCACTGGTGATCTTCACGAAGGATGGCTTCTTGCGCATCTCCTCGATGGTGGCGCAGCCGACGTAACCCATCGTGGCGCGCAGGCCACCGGCGAGCTGGTGCACGACACCGCGCAACGGGCCACGGTACGGAACACGGCCTTCGATGCCTTCCGGCACCAGCTTGTCGGCGTCCGAGGCATCCTGGAAGTAGCGGTCCTTGGACCCCTGCTCCATCGCTCCCAGCGAGCCCATGCCACGGTAGCTCTTGTAGCTGCGACCCTGGAACAGTTCGACTTCGCCCGGCGCTTCCTCGGTACCGGCGAACAGGCCGCCGATCATCACCGTCGATGCACCCGCGACGATTGCCTTGCCGATGTCGCCCGAGTAGCGGATGCCGCCATCGGCGATCAGCGGGATGCGGTCCTGCAGCGCTTCGGCGACCATGTCGACGGCGGTGACCTGCGGCACGCCCACGCCGGCAACAATGCGCGTGGTGCAGATCGAGCCCGGACCGACGCCGACCTTGACCGCATCCGCGCCGTGGTCCATCAGCGCGAGCGCCGCATCGCCGGTGACGATGTTGCCGCCGATGACCTGGAGCTGCGGGAAGTTCTTCTTCACCCACTTCACGCGATCGAGCACGCCCTGCGAGTGGCCATGGGCGGTGTCGACCACCACGACGTCGACGCCCGCGGCAGCCAGTGCCTCGATGCGGGCTTCGGTATCGCCACCGACACCGACCGCGGCGCCGACCAGCAGGCGTTCGCTGCTGTCGTAGGCGGCATTGGGATTGTCGGACTTCTTCTGGATGTCCTTGACGGTGATCAGGCCGCGCAACTCGAAGCCATCGTTGACCACCAACACCTTCTCGATGCGGTGCTTGTGCAGCAGTTGCACGACCTCATCGTCCGACGCGCCTTCGCGCACGGTAATGAGGCGATCCTTCTTGGTCATGATGTGGCGGACCGGATCGTCGAGCTTCTTCTCGAAGCGCATGTCGCGGCTGGTGACGATGCCGAGCAGCGTGCCGTGTTCCACCACCGGCACGCCGGAGATGTTGCGGGCGCGGGTGAGCTTGAGCACCTCGGCGATCGTCGTGTCGGGGCCGACGGTGAACGGCTCCTTGATCACGCCCGCCTCGAACTTCTTGACGTGGGCGACCTGCGCCGCCTGCGCCTCAAGGCTCATGTTCTTGTGGATGATGCTGATGCCGCCGAGCTGGGCCATCGCGATGGCGAGGCGGGCTTCGCTGACCGTGTCCATCGCCGCCGAGACGATCGGCAGACGCAGGGTCAGGTTGCGGGTAAGGCGCGTGGCGAGCGAGACGTCCTTGGGCAGGACGGAAGAATGCGCGGGGACGAGCGAGACGTCGTCGTAGGTCAGCGCTTCAGCCTGGATACGCAGCATGGGCGGTCCCGGATGGATGAAGCGCGTCATTCTATCGCGCCGCGGCCCTGATTGGCACGCGATTTGGCAAAAACGCGCCGCAGCGCGTGGGAAACTGTGGTCACGGGCTGTGCTTAATCCCCGCTCAGGCGACGCCGGCCTCGGCGGCTTCCAGGGTGTTCTGCATGAGCGTGGCCACCGTCATCGGCCCCACCCCACCCGGCACCGGGGTGATCCAGCTGGCGCGCCGGGATGCGGCTTCGAAGCCCACATCACCCACCAGCCGGCCGTCATCGAGCCGGTTGATGCCCACGTCGATCACCACGGCACCCGGCTTCACCCATTCACCCGGGATCAGCTGGGGCCTGCCTACGGCCACCACGAGGATGTCGGCGTTGCGGACGGACTGCTCCAGCACCTCGGGCGGGGTGAATTTGTGGCAACTGGTCACCGTGCAGCCCGCGATCAGGAGTTCCAGCGCCATCGGCCGGCCCACGTGATTGGAGACCCCGACGATCGTCGCGCTCTGCCCGCGCACCGGACGGTCGGTGTAGGCCAGCAGCGTGGTGATGCCGCGCGGCGTGCATGGGCGCAGGCCGAACTGGCGCAGGGCCAGGTGGCCGACGTTCTCGGGATGGAAGCCGTCGACGTCCTTGCGCGGGTCGATGCGGTGGATCAGCCGGGTCGCGTCGCGATGTCCCGGCAAGGGCAACTGGACCAGGATGCCGTGGACCTCCGGGTCGGCATTGAGCCGGTCGATCAGGGCCAGTAATTGCTCGTCGCTGGTGTCGGCCGGCAGGTCGTGGTCGATGGCGCGGATGCCGACCTTCTGCGCGGCCCGGCGCTTGTTCTTGACGTACACGGCCGAGGCCGGGTCGTTGCCCACCAGCACGACGGCCAGTCCGGGCGCCTGCTTGCCAGCGGCAATACGGGCGTCGACCTGCGCCTTGAGGTTGTCGAGCAGGTCTTCGGCGATGCGTTTGCCGTCAAGGATGCGGGCGGTCATGCGGTGGCCAATGGGAATCCAGGCGATGAAGGCGCACATTATCGCCCAACACTCCATCGATCCGACCTCGCCGGCGCCCCCATGTCCGATACCGATTTCGAAACCACCCAGATCGAAGCCGCCGTCTTCCGCCGGCTCCGCGACCACCTGCTGCAAGAACGGCCCGAGGTGCAGAACATCGACCTGATGATCCTGGCTGGTTTCTGCCGCAACTGCCTGGCGGACTGGTACCGCGAAGCCGCCGAGCATCGCGGCATCACCATGACCCGGGACGAGGCGCGCGAGTCGGTCTATGGCGAACCCTTCGCGCAATGGAAGGCGAAGCACCAGCGCGAGGCGACCCCGGAACAACTGGCCGCGTTCGAGACGGCACAGCGTTTGCACAAGAGCTAGCCTCCTTCGGCGACGCAGCGGACGCATCTGCATGCATCCGCATCACGTGGCCGGGGGCAGGCTTCTCCCAGGGACCGCGTCGATAAAACAGGTGCTGCGATGTTCTGGATCGCGCTACCGCTGTCATTGGTGTACCTGGGGGCTTGCGGCCTGATGTATGTGCGCCAGCGGGAGCTGGTGTATTGCCCCCAGGACACACGCGTGGAAGCCTCCCAGACGGATTTTGCGCTGGTGCGTGACGGCGTCACGCTGCGCGGCTGGGTGGTCAACCCGGGACAGGCGCAGGCGCTGGTCTATTTCGGCGGAAATTCCGAACCCGTGCAGGTCAACCGCGAGCGCTTCGCCCGCTGGTTCCCACGCCATACGGTCTATCTCGTGGCCTATCGCGGCTTCGGCGCGAGTGAAGGCGCGCCGACGGAAGCGGGAATCACCGGCGATGCGCTCGCCCTGTACGACCATGTGGAACAGCAGCATCCGGGCGCCCACATCGATGTGATCGGACGCAGTCTCGGCTCCGGGGTCGCCGCCCACGTCGCGGCCAAACGGCCTGTGCGTCGCCTGGCCCTGGTCACCCCCTACGACACCCTGGCCGACCTGGGACAGGCGTATTACCGCTGGCTGCCCATACGTCTGCTCGCCCGTGACCGTTACGACTCGATTTCCCATCTGTCGAGCTATACCGGTCGATTGCTGGTGGTCCGCGCCGGATTGGACAAGGTCATCCCCGCCGCCAATACCCAGCGCCTGATCGATTCCCTTCCCCGTCCGCCGCAGGTGCTGGAGCTGCGATCCGCCGATCACAGCAACCTCGCCTCTTCGCCGGCGCTGGCGCGAACGCTCAAGACGTTCTTCGCACCCGTCGATCCGAGTGCCAGCAAGCCTCGGTCCAAATTGCGCGGTCCGGGTCGGCAGGTTCAAGCGCCTGTCTTCACCAGCACCACCGCACAAGTCCGTGTTACCCCCGGAGAGAAATCACATGATCAACCAAGGCGACTGCCCGAAGTGCGGCAAGCGACTGTTCCACGTCCGCATCGAGAGCGTTCTCGGCCAGAACAACGACAGTGATGACATTCGCTGCCTGAGCTACAGCTGCATCCACTGCAACGTCGTGCTCAACATCCAGCTGGACCCACGAGCGAAGCCGCGGCGCAGGACCGCAGCCGCGGGCGTCGAACGCGTGACCTGATCCGCCCGCCACACTCCGACAACACCCCTCGATGACCGACGCGCTTGCGATCAGCGCGGATGGTCCGCTGGCACGGGCAGCGCATCCACCGGCCGCTGCAGCACCGGGCAACGCTTCATGTTTTCCGGCATGGGCAAGGGGCACAGGGTGCAGCACTGTTGTGGCCGGACTCCAGGCAGCGGCAGCATTCCCTGCGGTGCGGGCAATGACTTGAGCTTGAGCAGCGCCACCCAATCCTGGCGGTTGAAACTGCAGAACCCCTCATTGCCGGGCTCGCAGTCGCCGGGAACCCCCAGGCGCCGTGGCAAATTGAAGATCGCGCCGTTCCGGTTCAAAGGCAGGACGCGCATGGTCACGCCCTGGAGCACGTTACCGCCGACGAGGTAGACCTTGCCGTCGCCACCGGGATTGGCTGCGACGACGATGTCGCAATGCATGTTCAGGCCTTCACCCGATCCGTTGCCAAGAAAATCGCGCAATCCCTGCGGCCCAATCGTGTTGCGACCACGCGCGAAACACAGCAGGTCGCCGGCCGCCGGCGCGGTGGTATCGGGGTCGTCGAACACATAGGGCGACAAGGCAGGCGTCCGATAGGCGTCCCGGATGAAATCGATGTGGCTCGCCGAACTCCTGAAACCGGGCAGACCGGCCCGGTTCATCACGTACGACACGAACACCGCGGACCAGGGGGTGTCGCTCAGGAAGGCCCTGCACGAAGCCGACTGCAGGACTCCGTAGCCGCCATAGCTGCAATCGGTCGCGCCGGCGAAATTGGACATCTGCGACAGCAGGCCGCTGCCCTTCCAGTACTCGGCGACGCGCTGCCACGCAGGCGTGGTGCCGTCGCTCAGGCGCACGCGCTCGGTTTCAGAGACCGTGAGGCTTGCCAGTCGCCCCTGTACATCGATGAAAGGGCCGTACCAGAGCGCGTTCTCGCTGCAGGCCAGCAGGGCAATGCGCGCGGCGTACGACGGCGGCGATTGCGGGATCTGGCTGCATATCTGGGTCGCCGACGCGCGCGCCGGAATCAGCGCGCTGCAGGCCAGCAGGATGAGCGAGGCAGACAGCACCAGGCGGCGAACGATTCGACATCCCTTCCGACCGCCTGGACTGCCCATCGGTGATCTCCGTCAGGTTCCCGAGCAGAACCTCGCATAGTCGATGTAGCCGGGGAATTCACGCCCCGGAGCGCACACGACGCAATCCTGGTCCGGCCGCAGCCTGGTCTCCCGGAAACGCATCGCCAATGCATCGAAATTCAGCAACCGCCCGCGCAACGGCTCGCCTATTCCGAGGATCAGCTTGATCGCTTCCGTCGCCTGCAACAGGCCGATGACCCCTGGAAGGACACCGAGCACACCTGCTTCAACGCAATTAGGCGCCGCTTCCGGCGGGGGCGGCTCGGGAAACAGGCAGCGGTAGCACGGCGCCTGGCCACGGTGCCGGCCCGCGTCGTACACGCTCACCTGTCCCTCGAAGCGATGCACCGCGCCGTACACCAGCGGCTTGCGCAGTTTCACGCACGCATCGTTGAGCAGGTAACGCACGGGGAAGTTGTCCGCGCCGTCGATGACCACGTCGGCATCGGCGATGAGCCGCTCGACGTTGGCGGCGGTGATTCGCTCGGCGAAGCCTTCGATCGTCAGGCGTGGATTCAACGCGGACAACGCGGTGCGCGCGGACTCGACCTTCGCCATCCCGATGCGCGCGTCGGTGTGCAGGATCTGCCGTTGCAGGTTGCTGCGGTCGACCACGTCGTCGTCGGCCAAGACCAGAGTGCCGATGCCCGCGGCGGCGAGGTAATACGCGGCGGGCGAGCCGAGTCCGCCCGCACCCACCATGGCCACGCGCGCGGCCTCGAGCTTGCGCTGCCCCGCCTCACCGACTTCCGGCAGGCGCAGATGGCGCGAATAGCGATCGTAGAAATCGGCGTCGACGTCGGGCCGGGTGACCGGCAGGCCTTCGGCGAGCCAGCGCGTCGTTCCGCCCTCCACGGAGGCGAGATTCGTGTAGCCCGCGGCTTCCAATGCCTGGGCCGCCTTCATCGAGCGACCGCCCGACTGGCAGATCAGCAGGACTTCGCTGCCGAGCCCGGGAATCGCGGACCCGGGATCCGCCTCGAGCTCGACCCGCGCGATGCCGAGGGCGCCGGTGGCGAAACCGGTGGCGCGTTCATGCGCTTCGCGTACATCGACCAGTAAGGCGCCTGCCTGCAATCGGCGCAGCGCTTCGGCGGGGGAAATCGTTGCAATGGCCATGCGAGGATTATCGACGCCCGTGCCATCCGGCGCCAACGCGGTGGTTACAGCGGCATCACCTCGACCACGGCGCCCGCGGCATAGCGTTGCGGTCCCTCAGGCACCACGATCAGTGCATTCGCATCCGCGGCGGCACGCAGCCGGTGCGAACCCGTCGCTGCGCTGGCCTCCACGTGCATCGCGCCGTTGCTGCCGCTGGACAGATGACCGCGGATGAACTCGCGGCGCGGATGGAGCTTGTCCAGCGGCGCCACCAGTTGCGCCTGCCATGTCGGCCGTGGCTCCCGGCGCCCCTGCAGGGCGTCGATCAGGGCGCGGCCGAACGTGAGCCATGTCGCCAGTACGGAGACGGGGTTGCCCGGCAGTCCCAGCACGCGCGCCTGGTCGAGGCTGCCGAACAACAGCGGCATGCCCGGCTTCATCTTCACCTTCCAGAAATGCGTCTCGCCGAACTGGGCAAGCACGCCCGGCAGGTGGTCCTTCTCGCCCGCGGAAACACCGCCGGCGGTGACGATCAGGTCGAAAGCGCAACCCGCATCGCGCAGGGCGATCTCGACCTGCTTCGGATCGTCGGGCAGGCACGGCCAGGCGGTGGGTTCCAGTCCGTCGGCGCGCAGCAGTCCCATCAACAGGTCGCGATTGCTGTCGTAGATCTGGCCCGGTGCGAGCGGCAGGCCGGCTTCGACCAGTTCGTCGCCGGTGGTGAATACAGCCACCGTGGGCTTGCGCGAAACGCGCAGCGACGCAACGCCCAGCGAGGCGGCGAGCGACACGCGCGCAGGGGTGAGCAGGTCGCCCGCGCGCAAGACGCCATCGCCTTCGCGCACATCCTCGCCTGCGCGACGCACGTTCGCCCCCAGGGGCGTGGCGCCGGGGACGACCACCGTCGCACCTGCGATGCGGCAGTTTTCCTTGATGGCGACGCTGTCGCTACCGGGTGGCATCGGCGCGCCGGTGGTGATGCGGATGCATTCGCCTGCTTGCAGCGGCAGGTTGTTGGCGATGCCCGCGAACTGCTCACCAACGAGGCGCAGCGCGGTCTCTTCGCCGTCCAGGTCGCCATGGCGGAATGCGAAACCGTCCATCGCGCTGTTGTCGAACGGCGGCAGCGCCATCGGCGCGACGAGATCCTGGGCCAGCACGCGGCCATGGCAGCGGGCCAACGCCAAGGATTCGGTTTCGAGCCGGTGTCGCGCGGCCGTATCACGCAGCACGGCCAGGGCTTCATCGAACAACAGGCCAGTCGGGAAATCAGTCATGACGGGATTCCGGCGTCACGCCGGCGGCGCGCAGATCATCGGGCGTATTGAGGTTGCCGAAGCGTACGCCTTCGAGACGCACGCCCGTCATGCGGAGGCGTCCGTGCAAGGAGTGGATCGCGACGTCGTTGCGTTCGACGGCCTGGGATAGTGCCAGCGTTGCGGCTTCGACACGCCACAGCGCGACCAGCGGCTGTGGGCCATCATCATCGATGGCGAATGCACCGTTTTCACCACGCACGGAACACAGACTGGGCAACAGGCAATCGTTGACGCCGACGAGGTCCACGGGAAGGGTCAGCAGCCACGGTGTGCGGCACGCTGCCAGCAAGGCGTCCAACCCGGCGATGGGTCCACGGTCGCCTGCGATCCGATCCGCTACCGCGTGCAGGCCGGCTTGCGCGTAACGCGGCAGGTCGCGATTGGCGCTGACCAGCAGCGCTCCCGTTTCATGTGCGAAGCGGCGCTGCCAGCGCAGCACCTGCGGGATGCCGCCGCGCTCCATCCAGGCCTTGTCGATACCACCCAACCGCGTCGCACGGCCGCCGGCGAGAATGCCCAGCGTGATGTCCGCGGCGCGGATCGCAGCCGTTATGGACTCGTCGTCGCGTCCGACAGGCGCAGGCACGCTCGCATCACTTCCCGCGTTTGACGTGGCGGATGAGGCGGCGCTTCTTCGCTACCTGCCGCTCGGTCAGCACGTTCTTCTTGCCTTCGTACGGATTGGTGCCTTCCTTGAAGATGAAGCGCACCGGCGTGCCCACGAGCTTGAAGCGCTTGCGGAAGAAGTTCTCGAGATAGCGCTTGTAGCTGTCCGCCAGCGTGCGCAGGCGCGTGCCGTGGATGATGAAGGTCGGCGGATTGACGCCACCCGGGTGGGCGAAGCGCATCTTCGCCACGTGGCCGCGAACGACCGGCGGCGGGTTGGTTTCGTAGGCGATTTCCATTGCCTTGGTCACCTCGCTGGTACCCAACTCGGTGGTCGCGGACTTGTGCGCGCGATGGATGGCGTTGAACAGCTCACGCAGGCCCGAACCGTGCTTGGCGCTGATGCGCACCGCTTCGGCCCATTCGACGAACGCGAGCTTGCGCACCAGCAGGTTTTCGGTCTGCTGGCGCTGGTATTCGGTCTGGCCATCCCACTTGTTGACCGCAACGACCAGCGCACGGCCCGCATCGAGTGCGTAGCCGAGCACGCTGGCATCCTGGTCGGTCACGCCCTCGCCCGCATCGAGCATGACCACGGCGACCTGGCATTCCTCGATCGCGGCGAGCGTCTTCACGATCGAGAATTTCTCGACCGCCTCCTCCACCTTCGACTTGCGGCGCAGGCCGGCGGTGTCGATCAGGCGGTACAGGCGGCCGTCGCGCTCCATGTCGATCGAGACCGAATCGCGCGTCGTGCCCGGCACCTCGGACGCGATCATGCGTTCCTCGCCGAGCAGGCGGTTCACCAGCGTCGACTTGCCGACATTGGGGCGGCCGATGAAGGCGACGCGGATGCGGTTGGGGTCGCTGTCGAGTTCGACCGAGCTGCCCGCTTCCGGCAGGCGCTTCTGGATATCGACGAGCAACTCGTCCAGGCCGACGCGGTGCGCGGACGAGATCGCGATGACATCGCTGAAGCCGTAGCGGGCGAATTCGGCCATCGCGGCGCGCGCATCTAGGCCATCGGTCTTGTTGACCACGAGCACCGTCGGCCGTGCGGCCTTGCGCAGCCATTGCAGGATGTCGTCGTCCAGCGACGACGCGCCTTCGCGGCCATCGACCACGAACAGGACGAGATCGGCTTCTTCCGCTGCCGCCCGGGCCTGGCGCGCGGTGGCGCCGGCGAGGCCTTCATCCACGCCGGCGATGCCGCCGGTATCGACCACGGCGAAGTGGCGCTGGCCTTCCGGCCGGCACACGCCGTAGTTGCGGTCGCGAGTCACGCCCGGCTGGTCGTGCACCAGCGCGTCACGGGTACGCGTCAGCGCATTGAACAGCGTCGACTTGCCGACATTGGGGCGGCCCACCAGGGCGACGAGGGGAAGCATGGAAACCTGCCAATCAAGGGTCCGGATCGAGGGACGAACCGGACGGGGCCACAGAGTGGTACCCGGAAACAATAACCCCGGCCGCGGGCCGGGGTCATCGGTAAGCGAAAACGGCGATTACTGGCCGAGGCGGAACGCTGCCAGTTCACCGTCGATGTTCTGGGCCACCAGGATGCCGTCGGCGACCACGGGCGAGCCACGCAGCGCATCGCCACCCATCCGGGCGCGGGCGGCCAGTTCACCGGTATCCAGCTTCATCCAGTGCAGGTAGCCGTCATAGTCACCGACCACGGCGTAATCACCCTGGATCACTGCCGAGGTCAACAGGCGACGAGCCAGCGCAGGTTGCTGCCACAACGAGGCGCCGCTGCTCTTGTCGAGCGCGTAGACGCTGCCGGAGGCGTCGGCCACCACCAGGCGATCGCTGGCGACACCCAGGCGACCGGCACCACCGAACTGGCTACCCCACAGGGCCCGGCCGCTCGGCGCATCGATGGCTACCGTCTGCTTCTTGAAGCTGGTCGCGAACAGCGTGCTGCCTTCCAGCACCGGCGTTCCGTCGACGTCGGCAAGGCGATCCAGCTCGCTGCGACCTTCCGGCTGCGCAACAGCCACGTTCCAGAGCGAATGACCATCGGTGGCCGACAGCGCGCTGACCGAACCATCGTCGTTGCCGGAAAACACGTAGCCAGGCCCCAGCACCACGGCGTCGTTACCGCGCAGGCTGAGGGTCGGCACTTCATAGACCCAGAACCACTTGCGTTCGCCGGTGGCGGCGTCGAAAGCAGTGACATGGCCATCGTTGGAACGGACGAAGACGCTGCCGAGGCCGATCGTCGGGGCCGCGATGACTTCGGCCGGCACCTTGGCCTGCCACTTCTCGGCTCCGGTAGCGGCATCGAGCGCGATCACCTGGCCATCGAGGCCGCCAACCACCACCAGGCCGTCGCCTGCACCGGGACCGCCGGAAAGGAGCAGCTTGCTTTCGTAATGCCAGACCGGCTTGCCGGTCTGCAGGTCGAACGCGCGCACGCCACCCTCAACGGCCGCGGCATAGACGCGGCCATCGGCCACGGCCGGTCCCTGTCGGACCCCGACGCGCCCTTCGCCCTTGCCCGCATTCGCCGACCAGATCTTGGACACCGTCACCGTCGGGGTGAAGTCGGTGAGCGCCGCCGGCTCATTCGGCTTGGCCTCGCTCTTGCCACCGAACCAACCCTTGACGGTCGAGCAGCCGCCCAGTGCGAGAACGCACATCAGCACGGCGGAAGTACGCAACGTGGCCGCGACGGCCGGAGTGCGGGAGGTCGGGCGCTTGATCGACGTCATCAGGACTGGCTCTCGGTCTTGGGGGGAGTACCGCCGGCTTGGATCAGTTTCAGTTCGATCAGGCGTCGCTGCGGCGTGCCGACTTCGGCCTTGAGCAGGGCCTTGCCGTAGCTGTCGCGGGCCTGGTCGCGCTGGCCCAGGGCCAGTTGCGCGTCGCCGCGGATCTCCAGCACGACCATCGAGTCTCCGTTGCCGACCAGCTTGAGCGCGGCATCGGCCTGCTTCGCATCGATCAGCACGCGCGCCAGGCGCTGGTTGACGATCGCCGTCAGCGCAGGATCGCTCGTCCTGACCGAACGCAAGGTCGCGATGGCGGCGTCGTTCTGGTTGGCCTGGAGCTGGGACTTGGCCATTTCCAGCTGCGCCAGCGCACGGAAGATGCCTTCCGGCACGGCCTGGACCTTGGCACTGGCCGCCTTGTCGCCGGCCTGGATGGCATCGACGGCGGCCTGGTAGTCGCTGGCCGCCTTCGACTGCTGGGCAGCCTGGTGGCGCTGCCACCACTGCCAGCCGCCAATCGCGGCGAGGCCGAGCGCAATGCCAAAGACAAGAGCGCTGCCGTTGCGGCGCAGCCATTCGCGGACGCGCTCGCTCTGTTCGTGTTCGTCTAGTAGTTCGTCGATCGCCATGGAATCTCACCCCGCCCGGAAGGCAGGGTTCATCAGGAACCGGCTTTCCGCCGGTGGGAGGGTCGACCCGCGTCGCGGGTCAGTTGGCGACCGGCGCGAGGGAACCGTCAGAGGATAGCGTAAAGCGCGCCACATTCGCGCGGCTGAACGGTTCCAGGTCGACAATCGCGCCCCCGCGCTTCACTTCGACCGCATTGGCGTTGCCGAGCTTGATGCGCCCGACTTCGCCAGGTGCGTAGCTGCGCTGCTGTCCGGCGGTCAGCAGGCCACGCTCCAGCACGCGCTGGTTGTCGGCCGCGAGGATCTCGACCCAGCTGTCGCCGTTGAAGGTGATCGTCAATGCACCGGCTGCTTGCGTGGCAGGCGGCAGCGAGGCGATCGATGCCACCAGCGGCGTGCGCCTGGGGGCCGCCTGTTCGGGCGAGGCGTTTTCCGCCTGCTCGATCGTGGCGGGAACATCGAGCGATTGCACCGCCAGGTCGCCATTGCCGAAATGCGAACGGGTACCCAGCCACACCGGCACGGCGATCGCCGCGGTGATGGCGACGTAGATGGCGCGCCGGCCGATCTGCTCGGCGATGCGCTGGTAGCCCGGTGTATGGGCATGGCTGACAAGGGTGGACGGTGCAACCGCCGCAACCGGGGTCTGCTCGATATAGGGTTCGATGTCGACGACGAGCAGTCGCGCATAGCTGCGCAGCTGGCCACGCACGAAAACCGGGGCGCCCAGGGAGGTCCAGTCGTCGGACTCGAGGTTGGCAACGCTGCGCACGGTCATGCGCAGCTGCGACGCCACCTGCTCGATGGACATGCCCGCTGCTTCACGTGCCTCCCTAAGGACTGCGCCGCAGCCAGCACTCACGCCCGGTACCGCCTGGTCGGAATCCATCATTGCCTGCCACCATCCCCCATTACGGAGTTCCGTGCTTCCGGTGCATCGGGGAACTCCGTTTTCAGGCGCGAAACGTAGCGCGCGGCTGAAGCACTGTCTCCGAGTTTTTGTTCAATCTGTGACGCAAGCAACAACGCCTTGGGGTCCGCTGGTGCAGCAGCGAGACGCCGTTCCGAAAATGCCCTGGCCTCGAAAGCGTCTCCTGCGCGGAATTCGCGTTCGGCGAGCGACCCCAGCGCCACGGGGTTGGTCGGATCGAGCTCGACAGCGCGATGCAGGTCACGTTCGGCCCGCTCCTGCTGTCCGACCGTGCTGGCGCAGGCACCGGAATTAGCCAGGATCACGGGGGAATCCGCATAGCCGGGGAGCGCCAGCGCGCGATCGAACCAGTCCAGCGATTCGCCCGCCCGCCCCTGCTCACACAGCCAGATGCCGTAGTTGCCGAGCACGCCTCCGTTCTTCGGAGCGAGCTCGGTCGCGCGCAAGTAATGCTTGCCCGCACCTGCGCCGTCGCCGGATTTGTCCAGCGCCACCGCCAGGTAGGTGTGGGCTTCGAAGGAGTTGGGTTGCCGCTTGAGCAGACCGGTGGCCTGGCGCTTGGCGGCGTCGAAGTCGCCATTGGCCAGTGCCCTGCCGATCTCCGCAAGGTCGCGCTGCATGCCTGCATCGCTCTTTGCGTGCTTGTCCTCGCTGATGCGATTGACCGCTGGCTCGATGTGATGCTCCTTGCCGAGGCTGGTGCTCACATAGCTGCCACCGCTGCCACAGCCGCTGATGGCGACCATGGCTACGGCCAGGACAACGGCGCGAACGTCACGCAGCAGCATCACCCGCCTCCTGTGCATCCAATCGCTTGCGGAATTCGGCCTGGCGGCGAGTGCGGTCCATGACCTGGCCCTTCAGCTGGCCGCAGGCCGCGTCGATATCGTCGCCGCGCGTACGACGCACGGGCGCGATCATCCCCGCGTTGTTCAGCAGCTTCTGGAAGCCGCGGATCGCCTCTTCGTCCGGGCGCGCGAAACGCGTCCCCGGGAACGGATTGAACGGAATCAGGTTGACCTTTGCCGCGTCCTTCATCTGCACGGCATTGTCGAATGCCCGCAGCAGGCGGATGAGTTCGCGCGCGTGCTGCGGCTGGTCGTTTACGCCCTTCATCAGGGTGTATTCGAAGGTAACGGATGTGCCGCGCTTGCGCAGCGCATAGCGCACGCAGGCTTCCATCAGCGCTTCGATCGGATACTTCTTGTTGAGCGGTACGAGTTCGCTTCGCAGCTCGTTGTTGGGCGCATGCAGCGACACGGCCAGCGAGACGTCGCTCACCTCGCCCAGCTTGTCGATCATCGGCACCATGCCGGCGGTGGAGAGCGTGACCCGCTTGTTGGCCAGCCCGTAGCCGAGGTCGTCGCGCATGATGCTCATCGCGCGCACGACGTTGTCGAAGTTCGCCAGCGGCTCGCCCATGCCCATCATCACCACGTTGGTGAGCTTGCGCTGCTGGTGCGGAACGTTGCCCAGGTGGCGCGCCGCGATCCAGACCTGGCCGATGATCTCGGCGGTCGACAGGTTGCGGTTGAACCCCTGGGTGGCGGTCGAGCAGAACTGGCAGTTCAGCGCGCAGCCGACCTGCGAGGACACGCACAGCGTGCCGCGTCCCTTGTCGGGGATGTAAACCGTCTCGATCGCGTTCTTGGGATCCATGCCGAGCAGCCACTTGTGCGTGCCGTCGGTGGATTCCTTGTCGAAGATGAGCTGCGGGGCGTGCACCACGGCCCGTTCCTCGAGCTTGGCGCGCAGCGCCTTGCCGAGGTCGGTCATGTCGGCGAAGTCGGTGACGTAGCGGTGATGGATCCACTTCATCACCTGGTGCGCGCGAAACTTCTTCTCGCCCAGCTCATGCTCGAAGAAATGCTCCAGCGAAGCGCGGTCGAAGTCGAAGATGTTTGTCTTTGCCGGACTGGCCGAGGCCAGTCCGGGGGTCTTCGACTCCGACGCGGTCTTGCCGGCAGGCTCGCGCAGCGCCGCCTGCGTCGCCTCGTCGGCGGCTGCGCCGATGGGAACGATGTCGATGGCGATGTCGCGGGTCTGGTTCATTGCTCTACTTCAGGTCAACGGGCGAAGACGTCGGTCGCCGGGAAGAAGTACGAGACTTCGATCGCGGCGTTCTCCAGCGAGTCCGAACCGTGCACGGCGTTGGCGTCGATGCTGTCGGCGAAGTCGGCGCGGATGGTGCCCGGCGCTGCGTCCTTCGGATTGGTGGCGCCCATCAGGTCGCGGTTCTTGAGCACGGCGCCTTCGCCCTGCAGGACCTGGATCATCACCGGGCCGCTGATCATGAATTCAACCAGCGCATTGAAGAAGGGACGCTCGCGGTGCACGGCGTAGAAGCCTTCGGCTTCGGCGCGCGAGAGCTGCGTCATCTTCGAGGCGACGACCTTCAGGCCGGACTTCTCGAAACGCGAATAGATTTCGCCAATGACGTTCTTGGCGACGGCATCGGGCTTGATGATCGAAAGGGTGCGCTCCAGCGCCATGGGAATTTCTCCGGATAGGCGGGCCGCGGGGACAGTCCTTGTTCGCGCCCGAGAATAACAGAAAAACCCGCGTCGAATCGCGGGTTTAGCCAATATGGCTGGGGGAAATTCTAGCGGAAGTACGGTCTGTTTTGGAGATTTTTTCGCCAACGGCAGTTGACGTGCGGTGCGGTATGGTTCTAGCCTTAAACGGTTGTTTGAATCGACCTTTGGAACCACGCTTCGACGCCATGGCCACTCCGCATCCTTTCTCCACCAAGGACCGCATCCTCGGCGCCGCCGAGGAGCTCTTTGCCCAGTTCGGTTTCGCCGGAACCTCGCTACGACAGGTCACCAGCCGCGCCGACGTGAACATAGCGGCAGTGAATTATCACTTCGGCAGCAAGGAAAACCTGGTCAACGAGGTGTTCCGGCGCCGCATGGACGAAATGAGCCAGCGACGCCTGGCAGCGCTCAAAAGCGCAGTCAAGGAACATCCGGGTGAACTGGAGCCGATCCTGGCCGCTTTCGTTGAACCGGCGCTGGCGATGGCCCAGGACCGCCACAACGGCGCCTTCGCACGCATGGTCGCGCGCGCCTACGCCGAGAAGAACGACGTTCTGCGGAGGTTCCTGTCCGAACACTACGGCCACGTGCTGCGGGAGTTCGCCAAGGCCATCAGCACCTGCCTGCCCGGTCTGAGCAAGGAATCCCTGTACTGGCGCCTCGACATCGTGGTCGGGGCCCTGACCTACGCCATGGCCGATTTCGGCCTGATCAAGCGTCCCGCCGGTGTCACCGAGGCGGCGCACCGTGACCGCGCCGCACGCGAGCTGATCGAGTTCGCGGCTGCCGGCTTCCGCAATTCATAGGCGGCAGAAGCCCGCCAAGATTTCGGCTTCGAACCGCATCGCTCAAACGGCTTTGTCGTTAATACAAGGACTTATGAACCATGTCTAATAAACTACTTTTGCGCCGCGCCGCCGTACTGGGCGCAGGCGTGATGGGTGCGCAGATCGCCGCCCACCTGACCAACGCCGGCGTGGATACGGTGCTGTTCGACCTGCCCGCGAAGGAAGGCGACCCCAACGGCGTGGTGACCAAAGCCATCGCCAACCTGGCCAAGCTCAGCCCCGCCCCGCTCGCCGACAAGGCGCTGGCCGAACGCATCGTCGCGGCCAATTACGAAACTGAGCTGGAATTGCTGAAGGACTGCGACCTGATCATCGAGGCCATCGCCGAACGGATGGACTGGAAGCAGGACCTGTACAAGAAGATCGCCCCCTTCGTGCCCGCGCACACGGTGCTGGCCTCCAACACCTCCGGCCTGGGCATCAACAAGCTGGCCGAGGTGCTGCCGGAAGAAATGCGCCACCGCTTCTGTGGCGTGCACTTCTTCAACCCGCCGCGCTACATGCACCTGGCCGAACTGATCCCTGCGCGCACCACGGACGCCGCGGTGCTCGAGAGTCTCGAAGCCTTCCTGACCACCACGCTCGGCAAGGGCGTGGTCTACGCCAAGGACACGCCGAACTTCATCGGCAACCGCATCGGCGTCTTCTCGATGCTGGCCGCCATGCACCACACCGAGCAGTTCGGGCTCGGCTTCGACACCGTCGACGCGCTGACCGGCCCGGCCGTCGGCCGCCCGAAGTCGGCGACCTATCGCACGGCGGACGTGGTCGGCCTGGACACCATGGCCCATGTCATCAAGACCATGGCCGATACGCTGCCGGAAGATCCCTGGCACACGTACTTCCAGGCGCCGAAATGGCTGACCGCCCTGATCGATAAAGGCGCACTGGGCCAGAAGACCGGCGCTGGCTTCTACACCAAGAAGGGCAAGGACATCCTCGTCCTCGACCTGAAGGCGCAGGACTTCCGTGTCTCGGCCGGCGAGCTTGATGGCGACGTTGCCGCCCTGCTCAAGGAAAAAGATCCGGCGAAGAAGTTCGCCGCACTGCGCGCCAGCGAGAATCCGCAGGCGAAGTTCCTCTGGGCCTGTTTCCGCGACACCTTCCACTACAGCGCCTACCACCTGGAAGCCATCGCCGACACCGCACGCGATGTCGACTTCGCCATCCGCTGGGGTTACGGCTGGTCGTTGGGCCCGTTCGAAACCTGGCAGGCCGCGGGCTGGAAGCAGGTGGCCGAATGGATCGCCGACGACATCGTGAAGGGCCTGGCGATGAGCAATGCGCCGCTGCCGGACTGGGTGTTCGATGGCCGCGACGGCGTGCACGGCACCGCCGGCAGCTACAGCCCGGGCCGCAACGCGATGGTGCCGCGCTCTGCCAACCCGGTGTATGCGCGCCAGCGTTTTCCCGACGCGCTGGTCGGCGAGAAGTTCTCGCAGGGCCGCACCGTGTACGAGAACGATGGCGTGCGCATGTGGGTCGACGAGGGCGACGATATCGCCGTGGTCAGCTTCAAGACCAAGCTGCACACGGTCAACGACCATGTGCTCAACGGACTCCAGGAAGCCATCGCGATCGCCGAGCGCGATTTCCGCGGGCTCGTGATCTGGCAGCCGAAGGAACCCTTCTCCGCGGGCGCCGACCTGTCGGGCGCACTGGGCCTGCTGCAAGCCGGTGACGTGAAAGGCTTCGAGGCGATGGTCGCCAACTTCCAGAAGACCAGCCAGCGCATCAAGTACGCGCAGGTACCGGTCGTAGCCGCGGTGCGCGGCCTGGCACTGGGCGGTGGTTGCGAATTCCAGATGCATGCGGCGAAGACCGTATTGGCATTGGAAAGCTATATCGGCCTGGTCGAAGCGGGCGTGGGCCTGCTGCCGGCCGGTGGAGGCCTGAAGGAACTCGCCGTGCGCGCTTCCGAAGCGGCCGGTCCGGGGGGCGACGTGTTCGCGCAGCTCAAGACCGCATTCGAGAGCGTGGCGATGGGCAAGGTGTCGACCTCGGCCTTCGAAGCCCGTTCGCTCAAGCTGGCGCGGGAGAGCGACGTCGTGGTGTTCAATGCGTTCGAATTGCTCCACGTCGCCCGGCAGCAGGCACGTGCACTGAGCGAATCCGGCTACCGCCCGCCCCTGCCCGCCCGCCGCATCCAGGTGGCCGGCGACGTCGGCATCGCCACCTTCAAGATGATGCTGGTGAACATGCTGGAAGGCCGCTTCATCTCGCCGCATGACTACGAGATCGCCTCCCGCATCGCCACGGTTCTCTGCGGCGGTGAAGTCGATCGCGGCACGCTGGTGGACGAGGAATGGCTCATCCGCCTGGAACGCGAACACTTCGTCGCCCTGGCGCAAATGCCCAAGACGCAGGAGCGCATCGCGCACATGCTCAAGACCGGCAAGCCGCTGCGCAACTAATGCTCTTAAGCTCCTCCCCCGCTCGCGGGGGAGGAACCTTCCCCCGCAAGCGGAGGAAGGAGAACAACAAGGGATCATCAAGATGACCAAGCAAGTTCAAGACGCCTACATCGTCGCCGCCACCCGCACCCCGGTCGGCAAGGCCCCGCGCGGCGTGTTCCGCAACACCCGTCCCGACGACATGCTCGCGCACGTGTTGCGCAGCGTGGTCGCGCAGGCACCGGGCATCGACGTCAACCGCATCGACGACGCGATCATCGGCTGCGCCATGCCCGAAGGCGAGCAGGGCATGAACGTGGCGCGCATCGGCGCGCTGCTCGCCGGCCTGCCCAATACCATTGCCGCTCAGACCATCAACCGCTTCTGCTCGTCGGGCCTGCAGGCCGTGGCGCTGGCTGCGGACCAGATCCGCCTGGGCAACGCCGACCTGATGCTGGCCGGCGGAACCGAATCGATGTCGATGGTGCCCATGATGGGTAACAAGGTGGCGCTGTCACCGAGCGTCTTCGCCAACAACGAGAACGTCGCCATCGCATACGGCATGGGCATCACCGCCGAGAAGGTCGCCGAGGAATGGAAGGTCTCGCGCGAGGACCAGGACGCATTCGCCCTCGCCTCGCACCAGAAGGCTATCGCTGCGATCCAGGCGGGCGAGTTCAAGTCCGAGATTTCGCCGTACGAAGTCGTGTCGCACCTGCCCGATCTTGCCGGCAACGCGATCCGCCTGAAGAAAGCGCTGATCGAAATCGATGAGGGCCCGCGCGCCGATTCCTCGCTGGAAGGCCTGGCCAGGCTGAAGCCGGTATTCCGCAATGCCCAGTTCGGCGGCACCGTGACCGCAGGCAATTCGTCGCAGATGAGCGACGGCGCCGCCGCCGTGATGCTGGCCTCGGAGCAGGCGATCAAGGACTACGGCCTGACCCCGCTGGCCCGCTTCGTGAGCTTCTCCGTGGCTGGCGTGCGCCCGGAAGTAATGGGCATCGGCCCGATCGCCGCAATCCCGAAGGCGCTCAGGCAGGCGGGCCTCACGAAAGACCAGCTCGACTGGATCGAACTCAACGAAGCTTTCGCCGCACAGGCATTGGCAGTGATCCGTGATTCGCAACTGGATCCGTCCAAGGTGAATCCGCTTGGCGGTGCGATTGCACTTGGCCATCCGCTCGGCGCGACCGGCGCGATCCGCACCGCGACCATCGTCCACGGCATGCGCCGCCGGCAGCAGAAGTACGGCATGGTGACGATGTGCATCGGCACCGGCATGGGTGCTGCGGGCATCTTCGAAGCGCTGTAAGCAAGCTGCCTCCGAAGACAGCAATACGAAGGGCGGCTCAAGGCCGCCCTTCGTCGTTGAAGCACCCGCTGGAACCTACTTCGGGCAAGCCACGAACTTGCCCTTGGCATCGCGACAGTGCTGCGGCGCGGCCGTCTTCGCACAAGCGATGAAGTGGCCCTTCGCATCCCGGCATCGGACCGATGCCGTGGTCTTCGCCGCGGGTGCGGCAGCACTGGCCGCGGGAACAGCCTTGGTTGCAGGTGCGGCCGCGCTGGCCGCGGGCGTGGCCGCCATGACATTCAGGCTGGCAAACGCCAGTACGGCGGCGGCTGGGATCAGAAAACGGCGCATCGGCGGACCCTCGTCTGGTGGAGCTTCGAGGCTAGGCGCGCCTGACTTTCGCGACGATTACACGAAGATTAAATCCGTTTCATCCACGCATCGGTTGCTCTGGGTGCCTGGTGAACACCACCACGGCGCAGCCGTCCGCCTGCCGACCAAGGCCGGCGCCACCAATCCCCGTTCTGTGACGGTTGCGCGCTAATAGCTGACGGGAGGTATGGACATGGGCGCGCGCCACGGGTGTGATTGCAGCGCTTGGGGAGATGCTCAATGGAAATCCATCACGCGGACAAAGCCTATCGCAAGCGGGCGCTGTGGCTGCTTGCCGGAATCGTGCTCATGTGCGGTGTGCTGCTATGGCAACTGCACGCATGGCTGGACCAGTTGACCGTGCACTTGGAAGGCCACGACCCGGACACCGTGCGAGCGTGGGTGCGGTTGCTGTTGTGCGCGCTTGGAGTCGCGCTGGCGATACCGGCAATCGGCTTGGGCGTGACGCTCAGGCAGATGGGCTACCTGGCGCGACTGGAGGGACGGTTTCCGCCTGCGCAATGGAAGACCTTGCGCGACGTGCGGGTGTTACGCGATGCCGCCGGGCTGGCGTGGGCCAAAAGGATCGAAGCCGCGGGCGTCGCCGCACTGGCGTTGGCCGGCTTGCTGATCGGCTGGTCGATCTGGGCCTGGTGGCGTTTTGGCGCCTGAGCCCAGGGAAGGCGTGGGCGGCCGAGCCGCCCTGCCCCGATACCCGTTTTCTACAGGGTTGTTCTACAGGTCTTCGACGCCGAGCTCATCCAAGGCGTTCTGCATCATCCGGCGAGCTGAATCACTGAGTTTTTCGTGATCCAGCGCGTAGCGGATCGTGGCTTCGATCAAGCCGATGTGCGTGCCACAGTCGAAACGCGTGCCCTGGAACCTGTATGCATTGACCGACTCTTCGGCCAGTAATGCAGCGATGGCATCGGTCAGCTGGATTTCGCCCCCGGCGCCTGGCTTCGTGGACTCCAGGAGCTCGAAGATGCGCGGCGTCAGGACATAGCGGCCCACGACCGCCAGCGTGCTCGGGGCGACATCGGGCTGGGGCTTCTCGACGATGGCATTGATTCGCCCGCGGCGATTCTCGAAGGAGTCGGTGGCGACGATGCCGTAGCTGCCGGTCTGCTCGCGCGGCACGTCCTGGACGGCGATGACGCTGGTGCCGGTCGTCTCGGCGACATCCGCCATCTGCTTCAAGGCACCGGGACCGCGGTTCCAGATCAGGTCGTCCGGCAGCAGCACGGCAAAGGGCTGGTCGCCGACGATGGGCTTGGCGCACAGGACGGCGTGGCCAAGGCCAAGCGCTTCGGCCTGCGTCACGAACACCGCGCGCACGTGCGGCGGCAGCACGTTGCGGATGAGGTCGAGCTGCTCGGACTTGCCGGCGCGTTCCAGCTTCTGTTCGAGCTCGTAGGCCTTGTCGAAGTAATCGGCAACGGCATGCTTGTAGCGGTTGGTGATGAACACCAGCGTGTCGCAACCTGCTTCCACCGCCTCGTCGACAGCGTATTGGATGAGCGGCTTGTCGATGATCGGCAGCATCTCCTTGGGCACCGTCTTGGTGGCAGGGAGGAAGCGCGTGCCGAGGCCGGCGACGGGGAAAACAGCAGTACGAATGCGGGTCTGCTTTGAAACGGGAGACATCAAACTTTCCTGACGTTACGAGATGGGAATGCGATTACCGTGGAGGCTTCGTAATGCACGCCATGCGAACCCACCGGCTCGAATTCCGGTACCGCTGCGCGCAACTGGAGTTTCAGCGCTTCGACGTCGTAACGCGCACTGGCGTCGCGCAGCTGCGAAATCGCGTGCTCGATGACCTGCGCCGAGACCTGGCGCGGTTCGGCCTGCAGGATCTTGGGATGCGCGGTCGGCCGATAGCGCTCGTCCGCGTGGAATAGCGTTTCGTGCAGCTTTTCGCCCGGTCGCAGGCCGGTGTAGACGACGGCAATGTCGCGACCGGGTTGCTTGCCGGCCAGCCGGATCATCTGCTCAGCGAGCAGGCGGATCGGGACCGGCTCTCCCATGTCGAGCGTATAGATCGCCTCGTGCGTGCCGATCGCCGAAGCCTGCAGGATCAGCTGGCAGGCTTCGGGGATCGTCATGAAGAAACGCGTGACCTCAGGATCGGTGACGGTGACGGGCCCCCCGTTGCGGATCTGATCGCGGAACAAGGGCACCACGCTACCCGCCGAGTCGAGCACATTGCCGAAACGGACGGTGACGAAACGCGTGGAGCGATGGTCGGCCAGGGACTGGCAGGTCATTTCCGCCAGGCGCTTGGTGGCACCCAGCACGTTGACCGGATCCACGGCCTTGTCGGTGGAGATCAATACGAATGTACCCACCCCATGTTCCCGGCAGGCATGGGCCACCGTGCTGGTCGCGAGCACGTTGTTGCGAATCGCTTCGCGCAACTGCTCTTCGAGCAACGGAACCTGCTTATAGGCGGCGGCATGGAAAACCGCATCGGGCTCGGTCCGCGAAAGCGCATGGTTGATCAGGGCGGGATCGCCGCAATCGCCCAGCAGCGGTACGTATTCGATGTCGGGGAAGTCGCGCCGGAGTTTCGCCACCGTCGTGGTCAGCGCGATCTCGTCCATCTCGATCAACGCGATGCGCCGCGCACCGTGGCGCGCGCACTGACGACACAGTTCAGAGCCGATCGAACCACCCGCGCCCGTCACCAGCACCGTGCGGGCACCGAGCCAGCCACGGATGGATTTCCAGTCGGGCAATACGGGCTTGCGGCCCAGCAGGTCCTCGATCGCCACTTCCTTCAGTTCGCCCGGCAGGGAGCGTCCCTCGAGTACGTCCTGCAGGCGCGGAACCATCCGGAATGGCAGTCCGGTGCGTTCACAGGCGGTTAACACGCGCTGCATCGCGCGCGCATCCGCGGACGGCATCGCGATGACGAGCAGCTTGGCAGCTGTCTCGCGCGCGATTTCCGCTACGTCCTGCACGGTTCCAAGGACAGGGACACCCTGCACCTTGCTGCCGCGAAGGGCCGAGGCATCATCGAGGAAACCGACGGGCTGGTAGGTTCCGACCCGGCGCAGATCGCGCACCAGCGCCTCACCGGCGCGGCCGGCGCCGAGAATCAGCGTGCGAACGCTCCCTTCCCTGCTCCTGCCTTCGATGCGGTTGTCTTTCCACGCGCGATACAGGAGCCGTGGCGCACCCAGCAGGGCCATCAGCGCAAGCGGATACATGACCAGAACGGTGCGCGGCACCATGTCGAGCCGGTTGTAGAGGAACAGGCCCAGCAGGATCGCGAACAGCCCGAGCACGCAGGCCTTAACGATGTTCCAGAGGTCAGGCACGCTGGCGAAGCGCCAGAGCCCCCGGTACAGACCGATCTGCCAGAACACGAGTCCCTGTGCCGCGAGCACCAGCGCGATTTCCGTATTCCACAGCGCTATTTCCGGGGGGTTGAGGGACATGCCCCAGCGCAGGCGGTACAGGCCCTGCCACACCACCCACACCATGAAAAGGTCGTGTACCACCACGGCTTGGCGCGGCAGGAGGTTCTTCCATTGCTCAAACCAGGAACTCATTTCCTGCCCTTCCCTATCGCCGCAGCCTGCGGCTCCTTGCGATCCGAATACGAATGCTGCAACCGGCCCCAAAGGGCGGCCGTCATTGTGAACCAGAGAGCGCACCAAAACGTCATTTGCCCCTCCGTTTTGGGCGCGAGCCACCAGGCAAGCATCCACGCGGCGGCGGTCCAGCCTGCGTACATCAATGTCACGAGCACGTGAGTACCGGCGCCGGCAGCCCAGCGCTGGTAGGCGTGCTGGGCGTGAGGCGTCCACCAGCGCTCGCCCATGAGCAGGCGTCGCAGCAAGGTCAAACCGCTATCGACCAGGAAGGCAGACAAGGGCAACAACAACAGGATTCCGCGCGACTGTTGGCCCAGCCCTGCCAGGGCGGTCACCAGCAAGGCGGCGAGCGCGAACCCCAGTGCCCCGCTCCCGACGTCGCCGAGAAAAATCCGCGCCTTGGGGAAATTGAACGGCAGGAATCCCAGGCAGGCAGCCGCCAGCGCCAGGGTCAGCCAAAACCAGCTACCGCCCAGCACGAAAGCCAGCCCAACCGCCACCAGGGTGGCTTGGCTAGCGGCGATGCCGTTGATGCCATCCATGAAGTTCCAGATGTTGGTCAGGACCATGACGGCAACGAACGCGATCATCGCCATCGACAGGTCGCCCCAGGTACCGGCGACGGCCAGGGCAAATATGCCGGCCGCCATTGCCTGTACGCCCAACCGCAGCCACGGCGACAAAGGCCGGTGATCATCGATCATCCCCACCCCGGCGACCAGCAGCAGCCCCAAGGTGAATCCAGCGATCAGGATGAACTGGTGTGGATTGCGCCAGCCAAGCACGCATGCGGCGACCAGCAATGCGATGACGATGGCCACGCCGCCGCCGCGCGGCGTGGGGATATCGTGACTGCGACGCTCACCAGGGTGGTCGATGAGCTCGCGCCGCAGTGCATAGCCGCGCGCCATCCAAGTGCCCGTCAATCCGATGATGAAGTGCAGGGAAAGCCAGAACAGCATGTTGCTCAGACCACCGCGTAGTTCAACAGCGGCTTGACCGTGCCCCATTCCTTGCAACTCGGGCACTGCCAGTGGTGGCTGCGCGCGCCGAAGCCGCAACGCGTGCAGCGGTAACTCGGATTGCGCACGAGCAATTGGTCGGTGATGTGCTTCAGGTCATTCAAAGTCGCCAGCGGGTCGGCCTGCTCCGCCAGCGTGAGGTCGATCAGCGCCGCTTCGCCGCGCACGGAAGGGCGATCCTTGAGTTGACGCGCCAGATAGGCGCGGGCTGCGGACACGCCTTCATCCGCTTCAACCATCTGGGTCAGGGCCAACACCGGTGCGATGCCGCGATAGTGTTCGCACATCTCCGCCAGGAAGGCTCGCGCGCCGGGGTTGTCACCAACGCGCTCATAAGCGGAAAGCAGCGGCGGCAGGATTTCCGGCAAGTAGTCGGGATCGGCGCGCGCGACCCGCTCGAAGGCGCGGATCGCGCCGGGGTCATTGCCGGCATCGAGTTCGATGCGCCCTTCGATCATGCCCGCTCGCACCGAATTCGCGTCGGCTTCGTATGCGCGCGCGGCCGCCGCACTCGCGGCTCCGGTATCACCCGCTGCGCGCTGGCGCTCCGCGACCTCGCACTCGAATTGCGCGATCAGCTTGCCCATCGGCTCGCCCGTGGCGGCTTCGTAACGGCGCGCATTCTCGATCGCCTTGTCCCAGTCGCGTTCCGACTGGTAGATGCCAATGAGATGCTTGAGCGCCAGCGGCGCCATGTCGAGCGCGACCAGGTCACTGAAGACGGTTTCAGCACGATCCAGCAGGCCCGATCTCATGTAGTCCTCGCCAAGGGCCAGCAGCGCCTGCACCTTCTGCTGGTCGCTCAGGCCGGGACGCTGCACCAGCGCCTGATGCAGGCGGATGGCGCGGTCGACTTCGCCACGGCGACGGAACAGATGCCCGAGGGCCACCTGGGTTTCAAAGGTGTCCTTGTCGAGTTCGGCGATATGCAGGAACAGTTCGATCGCCTTGTCGGGCTGTTCGTTGAGCAGGTAATTCAGGCCACGGAAGTACGTGGTCGACAGCTTGCTTACCTGGCTGTCGCTGTGGCGCTCACCACCGCGACGACCGATCACCCAGCCACTGACGGCGGCGACGGGGAGCAGGAGGAAGAACCAGAACCATTCGTTGATGAATTCCATCGATCATGCCCTGGTAGTGGAAGGTGCTATGGCCTGGCGTTCGCAGCGAGCCAGCCGACGCCGCAATGGCAGGACGACGCTGGTTGCGATCGCCGCCCCTCCGAGAACCACGCCCAGCAGCAAGGCAACCAGCAGGGCCACGCCAAGCGTCGTCGGAATACGCGCAGCGCCAAGATCGATGATCGCCGCCTGGCGGTTCAATGCACCCACGATCGCACCCAGTGCGATGCAGGCAAACGCAATCAGCAGGCGTAGCACGCGCATGACGGCCTCCAACGGCCATGTCGTCATTGACGTAGCTTAACGGACACGTTGCGACGAAGCGACGCGCAATGAGGCGAAATCGACGCCCGGGGCCTTGCATGCGCCCGGCATTACGGATGGACTTGCAGGCGCCTGATGCGCCCTTGCCGGCTCAATCGTTCTCTTCGACCGGAATCACGCCGCTGACGCGTTCGCGCAATTCCTTGCCTGGCTTGAAATGCGGGACATGCTTGCCCGGAAGCGCGACCGATTCACCCGTCTTCGGGTTGCGGCCCAGGCGCGGCGGGCGGAAATGCAGGGAGAAGCTGCCGAAGCCGCGGATTTCGATCCGCTCTCCGCTGGACAGTGAGCCGCCCATCATTTCGAGCAGGGCCTTCACCGCCAGATCCACGTCGTCACCCTTCAGGTGCGCCTGACGCTGCGACAGGATCTCGATCAGTTCGGACTTGGTCATGACGTGGCCTTACTCCCCTGACTTGCCGGAGGACGCACCCCTTTGCGCCTCCTCGACGACCCTGCATTGACACGCTGCGCGCTCAATGCAGGACCGGCTTACAGCCCGAAGGCGACCCGGATTGCCGGGCCGCCTTCGTTGTTTCAACTACCTCAACGAAGCGCGATTACTCGCCCTTGTTGCCCAGCTGTTCGCGCAGCAGCGCGCCCAGCTTGGTGGTACCACTGGAAGCATCGGCGGCCGCACGGTTGTAATCGGCCAGGGCTTCGGCCTGCTCGGCCTGGTCCTTCGCCTTGATCGACAGCTGCATGCTGCGACCCTTGCGATCGGTGCCCACGATCTTCGCTTCGACTTCATCGCCGACCTTCAGCACCTTGCTGGCATCGTCCACGCGGTCGTGGGAGATGTCGCGCGCGGCGATGTAGCCTTCGATGCCGCCATCGAGTTCGATGGTGGCGCCCTTGGCGTCGACTTCCTTCACGATGCCCTTGACGATCGAGCCCTTGGCGTTGGTCGCCACGAACGTACCCATCGGGTCCTGTTCCAGCTGCTTCACGCCGAGCGAGATGCGCTCGCGTTCCGGATCGACGGCCAGCACAACGGCTTCCAGCGTGTCGCCCTTCTTGAAGTTGCGCACGATGTCTTCGCCGGTGGTGTTCCAGCTGATGTCGGACAGGTGGACCAGGCCATCGATGCCGCCATCCAGGCCGATGAAGATGCCGAAGTCGGTGATCGACTTGATCTGGCCCGACACCTTGTCGCCCTTCTTGTGCAGCACGGAGAAGGTTTCCCACGGATTCGAGGTGACCTGCTTCATGCCCAGCGAGATGCGGCGGCGCTCTTCATCCACGTCGAGGACCATGACCTGCACTTCGTCGCCGACCTGGACGATCTTGCCCGGGTTGACGTTCTTGTTGGTCCAATCCATTTCGGAGACGTGCACCAGGCCTTCGACGCCCGGCTCGATCTCGACGAACGCGCCGTAATCGGTGACGTTGGAGACCTTGCCGAACACGCGGGTGTTGGCCGGGTAGCGGCGCGCGATGTTGTCCCACGGATCCTCGCCCAGCTGCTTGAGGCCCAGCGAAACACGGTTGCGCTCGCGGTCGTACTTGAGCACGCGGACGTCGAGCTCGGCGCCGACTTCCACGACTTCGGACGGATGGCGCACGCGCTTCCACGCCATGTCGGTGATGTGCAGCAGGCCGTCGATGCCGCCGAGGTCGACGAACGCGCCGTAGTCGGTGAGGTTCTTGACCACACCCTTCAGCACGGCGCCCTCGACCAGCTTCTCAAGCAGCTGCTCGCGCTCTTCCGAATGTTCGCTCTCGACCACCGCGCGGCGGGAGACGACGATGTTGTTGCGCTTGCGGTCCAGCTTGATGAGCTTGAACTCGAGTTCCTTGCCTTCCAGGTAGGACGAGTCGCGCACCGGGCGCACGTCGACCAGCGAACCGGGCAGGAAGCCACGGACGTCCTTGATGTCGACGGTGAAGCCGCCCTTGACCTTGCCGCTGATGCGGCCGGTGATGGTGGCGTTGGCCTGCAGGGCCTCTTCGAGTTCGTCCCACACCATCGAACGCTTGGCCTTCTCGCGCGACAGCACGGTTTCGCCAAAACCATTCTCGATGGAGTCGAGGGCAACCTTTACTTCGTCGCCTTCAGCGACGTCGATTTCGCCGGCGTCGTTACGGAACTGTTCGATCGGCACGATGCCTTCGGACTTGAGGCCGGCGTTGATCACCACGACATCGCCACGAACCTCGATGACGGTGCCGATGACGATGGAGCCCGGCTTCAGCTTGGCCAGATTGGTCTGGCTCTGTTCAAACAGTTCGGCAAATGATTCGGTCATTGAAAAATACTCGGTTGAACACACGGGTCGCAGACGGGGGACGGGGACTTCACAGTCCACCAGGATCCGGCGACCCACCCGTTGTGCGGCGCGAAGGATTCGCACCTGTGGATGGACCCGCCGCGGGATTGCGACGGGCATTCTTGTCTGCCGCGCGAGGCGCTCAGTGCCGTGGCAACAAGCCCAGCACCTGCTCGACGACCGCTTCGATTCCCAGCCCCGTGGTGTCGATGCGGACGGCGTCATCGGCCGGCCGCAGCGGCGCTACGGCACGCTGGGCGTCACGGGCATCACGGGCGAGGATCTCCCGCAGCAGACCGCTCAATGTAACCGAAACCCCTTTTTCCATCAACTGCTTATAGCGTCTTTCTGCCCTTTCCTCGGCACTGGCGGTCAGGAAGACCTTGTGGGCGGCATCGGGGAAGATGACCGTCCCCATGTCCCGGCCGTCGGCCACCAGGCCGGGCGCCTGGCGGAAGGCACGCTGGGCATCCTTGAGTGCAGCCCGGACCTCGGGGATTGCGGCGATGGCCGAAGCAGCGGCGCCGGCGGTTTCGGTGCGCAACTCATCGGTGGCGTCCTGGCCATTGACCAGCACCCGCAACTCGGTGCCGGTTTCGCGGAATTCGATCCGGGTATCGAAGGTGCAGCGAACCAGGGCGGAATGGTCGTCCAGGTCGATCGCGGCCCAGCCCGCCGCGACGCCGACGGCCCGGTACAGCGCTCCGGAATCGAGGTAGTGCCAGCCCAGGCGCTGGGCGACGAGGCGGCTGATGGTGCCCTTGCCGGAACCGGAGGGACCATCGATGGTGAGGACGGGAATGGGTTCGTTCATCCAGCCATTATGCTGGCAGCGCCCTGAAAGACGGTGCTCCCGGTGCCCCTGACGCGGGGCGGGCACGCAACCACTTGATCCTCCGGCGATTTGTCCGCTAGAATTGCGGGCTTCGTTTCGCACCACTCCGTTTTTCCACCCTTACGTATTCGTCCGAGGTCTGTCATGAAGGTCCTGTCCTCCCTGAAGTCGGCGAAGGCCCGTCACCGCGACTGCAAGGTCGTTCGCCGCCGTGGCAAGGTCTTCGTGATCTGCAAGTCGAACCCGCGTTTCAAGGCGCGTCAGCGCTGATCCGACGCTTCGCCTGCCCGACAGTCGTCGGGTAGCGATTCGACAGAAAGGCCGCCGCAAGGCGGCCTTTCGCGTTTCAACGTGCGGCTCCACGGAAGCACGGCATCCAGAACCGTGACGGCGTCTTGCTGCCGACCCGCGCAGGCTTATGCGTACAATCGCCCGTCCACTGGGGAGTGCCACGCCATGAAAGCTCGTATTGCTGCCGTCCCGATGTTCGCCCTGCTGGCCATTGCCGGCGCCGCCTCGGCCCAGACCGAGACCGAAGCGCCGCAAGTCGATACCAGCACCAGTGTCGATACCACCAGCGCCGAAACCGCCACCAGCACCGACACCACCAGCAGCACGCTGCTGATCGAGCGCGTGCAGGAGGAAAACAAGGCCGCTATGCCGGTCCGCGGCCAGACCATGGCCGAGGTCGAGGCAAAGTACGGCGCTCCCACTGAAAAGCTCGATCCGCGCGGCGGCCAGAAGCGCGCGTGGCCGACGATCAATCGCTGGATGTACCCCAGCTTCACGGTGTACTTCGAGAAGAGCCGCGTGATCGACGTCGTCGCCAACAAGGCCGACGCAGAGGAAATCGGCCCGAAGCCGCCGATCAAGTAAACGGGCCCTCGGCCCGATGATTTAACATTCCCCACCCGCGCGCCGGCCTCGTCCGGCGCCCGGGACGGCATTGTTTCCCTGCGGGCCGTCATGGCCCGCTTTGCGTTTGCAGGCACCCATGAACCCAGCTTCCACAGCGCGCTTCCCCGCGGAATGGGAACCCCAGTCCGCCATCCTGATCGCCTGGCCCCATGCCGATACCGACTGGGCCGAACGCCTGGGTGATGTCGAGGAAACCTACATCGCGCTGGTTGCGGCCATCACCCGCTTCCAGCCAGTGCTTATCTGCGTCGCGGACGACGACCTGCAGACGTACGCGGAAGCCCGCCTGCGCTCGGCGCGGATCGACCTGTCGCGCGTGCGCTTCGTGCCGGCCGAGTACGACGACACCTGGCTGCGCGATTCCGGGCCGATCTCGTTGAAAGACGGCAACGGCTTCCAGCTCCTCGATTTCCGTTTCACCGGCTGGGGCGGGAAGTTCGAAGCCAGCCGCGACGACCAGTTGGTCGAGCACCTCGACCAGACTGGAATATTTCTCAACAGTTCACGGCAACCTATTGATTTTGCTTTGGAAGGCGGTGCCATCGAAACCGACGGTGACGGCACGCTGCTGAGCACGTGGCGGTGCCTGCAGGAGCGCCATCCGGCGGCCAGCCGCGACGACATCACCCGCAAGCTGGCGGGCTGGCTGCAACAGGACCGGGTCCTGTGGCTGGATCACGGCTACCTCGAGGGCGACGACACCGACGCCCACATCGACACTCTCGCCCGCTTCGCCGCCCCGGACGCCATCGTGTTCCAGGCCTGCGACGACCCGGCCGATTCGCACTACGCCGAGCTCAACGCGATGGCCAGGGAAATCGCGGCGCTGCGTACCCGCGACGGCAAGCCCTACCGCCCGTTTCCGTTGCCCTGGGCCAAACCGATCATCGATCAGGATCGACGCCTGGCTGCCAGCTATGCCAACTTCCTCATCATCAACGGCGCAGTACTGATGCCCGCCTATGGCGATGAAGCCGATGCCCGCGCGCAGGCGGTGCTGGCCGAAGCCTTCCCGGACCGCGAGATCGTCCCGGTGCCGTGCCGTCCACTGATCTGGCAGAACGGCAGCCTGCATTGCATCACCATGCAGTTGCCGAGCGGACTGCTGGGCTGACGCCCAGCAATCCCGCTCCATTTCCTCCAATCCCATTCGTGCCTTCGGCACGAATCGCCCCTTACCAAGGGGCTTACCTACAATATGTCCGCGCCCTCCTGGACTTGCAGACCGATGAAAAAGACCACCCTGCCCGTTGCCCTGATCCAGGAACGCAACCATGGCGATGCGGATGCCAACCTGTCGGTGATCGAGGCCCGCGTCGCCGAGGCGGCCAAGCGCGGTGCGCGCCTGGTCCTGCTACAGGAACTGCACAACGGCCCGTACTTCTGCCAGCACGAGTCGGTGAGCGAATTCGACCTGGCCGAAACCATTCCCGGCGCCAGCACCGAACGTCTGGGTAAGCTGGCCAAGCAGCATGGCGTGGTGCTGGTCAGTTCGCTGTTCGAGAAGCGCGCCACCGGCCTGTACCACAACACCGCCGTGGTCTTCGAGAAAGACGGCTCGACCGCCGGCAAGTACCGCAAGATGCATATCCCGGACGATCCGGGTTTTTACGAGAAGTTCTATTTCACGCCAGGCGACATCGGCTTCGAGCCGATAGATACCTCGGTGGGTCGACTTGGCGTCATGGTGTGCTGGGATCAGTGGTATCCCGAGGGCGCGCGCATGATGGCGCTGGCTGGCGCGGAGTTGCTGCTGTACCCGACCGCGATCGGTTGGGATCCCGAAGACGAGCAGGCCGAGAAGGATCGCCAGCGCAACGCCTGGATCCTCAGCCATCGGGGCCATGCCGTCGCCAATGGCCTGCCGGTGCTGTCGTGCAACCGCATCGGGCATGAAGCCTCGCCGTTGGGGACGTCGGGGATCCAGTTCTGGGGATCCAGCCATGTGCTGGGACCGCAGGGCGAATTCCTCGCCGAAGCCAACCAGAACGAGCCGGAAATCCTCATGTGCGAAGTCGACATGGAGCGCAGCGAGCACGTCCGCCGCATCTGGCCCTTCCTGCGCGACCGCCGTATCGACGCGTACGGCGACCTGCTCAAGCGGTACCGGGACTAGACCCCGCCAGCGGTGCCTTTCCCTTGTCCGACGAACGGCACACATAAAACGATCGGTCGTGCTATTTTCCCGGCATGACCAGCCTGACCGCCACCAGCAAGGGCGCCGCCACCCGCGACACGATCATCGAGCGGGCCTACGAGATCGCCCGTTTTTCCGGTGTGGAAGGGTTGTCGATCGGGCCCCTGGCGCAGGCGGTCGGGATGTCGAAGAGCGGCGTTTTCGCCCATTTCGGCTCTCGCGAGGACCTTCAGCTTGCCGTGATCGAATCGGCGGCCACCCGCTTCGCCGGGGCGGTCCTGCTTCCGGCCCTGTCGCAGCCGCGCGGTTTGCCGCGCCTGCGCGCGGTGATGCACCACTGGTTCGAATGGGTGCGCGGCAATTCCGGCGGATGCGTACTGCTGGGCTCGGTAACCGAGTACGACGACCGTCCGGGCGTGCTGCGCGACCACGTGCTGCTCAACGAACAGCGCTGGCGTACCGAACTGCGCCGTGCCATCCAGCTCGCCATCGACTGCGGTCACCTGCGCGATGGCGACACCGACCAGTACGCGTTCGAGCTCTATGCCATCCCCCTCGCCGTCCACCACGAATCCGGGCTGTTCGGCTACGAACAGGCCCGCCGTCATGGCGATACCGCCGTCGAGCGCTGGATCGCCAATCACTCCCCCACTGCCTGATCGCTGATGAGGTGCCCCATGCCCACTTCCATGTCCAAAATTAGCACGACCGTTCGCACTGCCATTCCGCTTTACGCGTTGCGGTTCGAGTTTCTCCTGGGTGGCCCGATTGCCCCCGAGGCCATGGCCCGCAGGGCCGGCGAACTGTTCACGCGCCCGTTCCGCTCCGCACGCGAGCGGGCATTGGCTGCACCGACCCTCGGCGCGGCCGAACTCGAACTCAACGTCGATGGCACGCCGATCCATGCCTATGTGTGGGGCGATCCCAGCCGGCAGCCCTATGTCCTGTTCGCCCATGGCTGGTCGAGCTACGGCACGCGGGTCGCCTCCTGGCTGAAACCGCTTCGGGACGCCGGCTACGCCGTGGTCGCCTTCGACCAGGCCGCGCATGGCCGCAGCGGCGGCACGCACACCACCCTGCCCGATTTCACCTCCCATCTGCTCGCAGTGGGCCACCACTTTGGCCCAGCGGCCGCCGTCATAGGGCATTCGCTGGGCGGCGCGGCGGCCGCGCTTGCACTGGCACGCGGGCTTGAGGCGCAACGCGCCGTGCTGATCGCACCGGCAGCCGATCCGCTTGCGGCCGTGGAACGCTTCTCCCGTTTCGTCTGGCTCGCGGGCCACGTCGGGCGACGCATGTTTGCGGGTTTCGAGCAGGCCATGGGGTTCGACGCAGGCGAGCTGCAGGCGCACAACAACGCACCGAAAATCGCGCGTCCGGCGCTGATCGTGCACGACGTGGAGGACCGCGAAGTCCCGTGGTCGGAAGGCGAGCGCTACGCGCGGTTTTGGCGCGATTCACGCCTGTTGAGCACGCGCGGCCTGGGCCACAACCGCGTCGCCGACGACGCCGGCGTCATCGCCGCCACGCTGCGGTTCCTGCGGGGAGAAGCGGTTGGCGACCGCGTCGTTTCCAGCCCCAACCTGCCCTACGGGTTTGCCTGAACCGTTCGGCACGGAATGCCGGCGCGGCACCGGGCACAGCTGCGCCGGAACGACTATGCTGCGCGACCACCGGGAGAATCCCGGCGTTCCGCAGCAAGCCGACCCATCGATGACCGCTGAAACCCTCTCAACGCCCGAAAACTTCCTCGCCACGCAGCCGCATGCCATCGTCGAACGCGACGGCGTGCGCTACACCCTCCTCGGCACCGCGCATGTCTCACGCGCCAGTGTCGACGCGGTCAAGGAAGCCGTGGGCAGCGGGCGCTTCGATGCCGTCGCGGTCGAACTCGATCCGCCGCGCCTGCAGGCGCTGACCGATCCCGAAGCGCTGGCCAAGCTCGACCTCATCCAGGTGATCCGCACCGGGCGCGTGGCGATGTTCGCCGCCAACCTGGCGTTGTCCGCCTACCAGCGCCGCCTCGCCGAGCAGCTCGGCATCGAGCCCGGCGCCGAACTCAAGCAGGCGGTGCTGGAAGCACGCGAGCGCAACCTGCCGGTGCACCTGATCGACCGCGAAGTCGGCCTTACCTTCAAGCGCGCCGCGGCGAAGCTGGGGTTCTGGGGACGCATGAAGCTGGGCAGCGGCCTGGTGACCGGCCTGTTCGCCAACGAAGAGGTCGGCGCGGAGGAAATCGAGAAGCTCAAGCAAGGCGACATGCTCGAGGCGAGCTTCAGTGAATTCGCCAGCAGCAGTCCCGAGCTGTACGAAGGCGTGATCGCCGAGCGCGACCGCTACATGGCCGCGCGCCTGCGCGAAACGCATGGAGACGCGCGTGAAGTCCTTGCCGTCGTCGGTGCCGGCCACCTGCAAGGCCTGGCAAAGCACCTGCGCGAGGAAACACGCGATCCGGCAGCCATCCGCGAGGAACTGGAAGTCGTGCACCGCAAGAGCAAGGTGCCGTGGTTCACGCTGGTGTTGTCCGCGATCCTGCTGGCCGGTCTGGTCTGGGGCTTCAGCCACGGCGGCCTGAAGGTAGGCACCGACGTGCTGTTGCAGTGGATCGCGATTACCGCGAGCCTCACCGCCGTAGGCTGTGCGCTTGCCGGCGGCCACCCGTTGAGCATCCTCGCCGGCGCCGCTGCGGCCCCGTTCAAGCCGTTCCGGCCCGCGATGCCATCTGGCGCCTTCAGCGCCCTGGTCGAAGCTCGCCTGCGCAAGCCCACTTACGCCGACTTCCTCGCGTTGCGCGAGGATGCTCAGACGCTGCGCGGCTGGTACCGCAATCGCGTCTCGCGCGTGTTGCTCAACTTCATGCTGACCTGCTTCGGCACGATCGCGGGCGAGTGGATCGGCCTTGCGCGCATCCTGGGCAAATTCGTTGGATGAAGCCAAGGCGGCGGAACGATCCGCCGTTGCTTCGCACTCAACGCAAGACCGGCCCGTGCAGTCCCGCGGGTAAGGCGCCGCGCGCTTCGCGAAGAAGTTGCCTGCGGCCTCCCGGCTCCCCGGACATCAATGACGCACCCGCTTCATCGACGGGATGCGCGGTGTGCAATACGAAACCCGGCTGCGTCGCAGCCGGGTTTAACCGCCTGATGCGAACGGGGCGGAACCGCGCCAGCGGAACCGCCCCGTGATGCACGCCTAGTCGACCTTGATCGCGGCGACCGAGGCGCCCGGCATCGAAACATCCGACTTGCCGCGGGCACGCTGGATGACGCGGGTCGTACCGGCGCGCAGGTCGTCGAGGATCGCGTAGATGGTCGGCAGGAACAGCAGGCTCACGATGGTCGAGAACGCCAGGCCGCCGGCGATGGCACGCGCCATCGGGAAGTAGGCCGGGCCATTGCCGCCCATCTGCGTGCCGCCGATCGCGATCGGCACCATCGCAAGGATTGCGGTGCCCATCGTCATCAGGATCGGGCGCAGGCGCTCCTTGCTGCCCTCCACCAACGCCTCCGTGCGCGACATGCCACGCCGCCGCAGGTTGTTGATGTGCTCGATCATCACGATGCCGTTGTTCACCACCACGCCCATGAGCACCAGGATGCCGATGAAGGCCATGATGTTGAATTCGGTATTGGTGATCCAGAACAACCAGAACACGCCGAACACCGAGAACAGCACGCCGCTCATGATCGCCGATGGGAACAGCAGCGACTCGAACACCGCCGCCATCACGATGTAGATCAGGACCAGGGCGATGGCGAGGTTGAACAGCATCTGGCCCATCGCCTCGTCGTCGTCACCGAAACCGCCGCCCTCGAAGGTGTAGCTGTAGCCCGCCGGGAACGATATCGACTTCAGCGTGTCCTCGATGGCCTTGCGCGCTTCGGGCATGGTCACCTTGTCCGGCAAGCCTGCCGTGATGGTCAGGGTGGTCTGGCGGTTAGCGCGCTTGATAGAAGTTGCGGCCGGCGTGACCTTGACATCCACCATGGCCAGCAACGGCACGTTGCGGCCGTCCGGCGCGCGCACGGTGAACGAGGCGATGTCCTCGACGCCGTAATTGTCCGCACCGGCAAAGCGCACCCACACCGGCACCTCGTTCTCGCCACGGCGGAACTCGCGCAGCGGCGCGCCACGCAGGGCCAGGCCGACGAACTGCGACACCTGCTGCGCGCTGAAGCCGAAGGCCGCCGCACGCTCGCGGTCGACGCGCACGTTCAGTTCGCTGTTGGTATCGCCGATGTCGACGCGGACATCACGCAGCTCCTTGCGCTTGGACAGGATGGGCACCAGGTCGCGGCCGAGTTCCGACAGTGTCTCGGTCGAGTCGCCGACCAGGTACACCTGCGCCTTCTGGCCCGGTCCGCCGCCACCCGGACCACCCTGGTCGCCCGCGCCGATGGTGGCACGCGCCGACTTGGGCAGTTCCTTGCTGATGGCGTCCACCAGCGGCTTGATCGAACCGGCGTCGTCGGCGAACGTGACGCGCGTTCCCGCAAAGCCCTGCTCGCTGTACCAGGAATAGATCTGCTCGATGTGGAAGCGCTTGCGGTTGGCGTCGAAGAAGTTCTCGACCCGCAGCACTTCGTCCGACATCTGCTCCTTGGTGTAGCTGCCGTTCCACTGGTAGTAGAACTCGGTTTCCTTGCCTTCCTCGCCGCCGAACATGTTGACCTTGGTCAGCTTCATCGGCACGAAACTCACGGCGATGATCAGCAGGATGCCCAGGATGCTCTTGCCGCGATGTTCCAGCGTCCAGCGCAGCAGTCCGGCGTACTTGCGCTGCATGCGCGGGATCAGGCCGCCCTCGCCCTTCACCGCCGGCGGCGTCTTCAGCCGCGCGGAGATCATCGGGATGAGGCTCACCGCCACCAGCCACGAGGACAACAGCGACACCGAGATGGTGATCGCGATCTGTGCCATGTAGATGCTGAGGAAGTTGCGCTCGCCGAAGAGGTTGGGCACGAACACGATGCAGTGGCACAAGGTGCCCGCCGACAGCGCGATGGCGACGTGGCGCGTGCCCAGGATCGAAGCCAGGCGCGGCTGGCCGGGCATGCGCTCGCGTTCCTGGTAAATGCTCTCCACCACGACCACGGCGTTGTCGACCAGCATGCCGACCGCCAGCAGCAGGCCCATCATCGACAGGATGTTCAGCGTGACGCCGGCGAAGTACATGAAGCCCAGCGTCATCACGAAGCAGATCGGGATCGCCAGGGTCACCATCAGCGTCGACGGCCAGTGGCGCAGGAAGAAGAACAGCACCGCGATCGACAGGATCAGGCCGATGCCGCCCGCTTCGGCGAGCTCCAGCAGCGACGTGGTGACGTTGTCGCCCTGGTCTTCGATGATCTTGACCTGGATGCCGGCCATCACCGGTTCCTTGCGGATCCGGTTCACTTCGGCCAGCGCGTTCTTCGACACATCGACCAGGTTGGCGTTGCGCTCCTTGAAGATGTCCAGGCCGACGGCGGGGTGTCCGTCCAGGCGCCGGCCCATGTCCATGCGCGCCGGCTTCAACCGCACCTGTGCGATGTCGCCCAGGCGCACGCCGTTGGCGACCACCACGTCGCGCAGCTGCTGCAGGTCGGTCAGTTCACCGACCGGCTGCACCCGCAACCGGCGCCCACCGTCTTCGATCTCGCCCGCGGAGACCGAGAAGTTCAACGCCTGCAGGCTCTTGGTGAGGTCGTTGAGGCCGATGTTGTGCGCGGTCAGGCGATCCGGCTCGATCGCGATCTCGACCTCGTTGGCCGGCGCACCGGAAATCTCCACCCGCGCCACGCCCGCGATGCGCTCCAGCGGCCGCTTGAACTCGCGCTCGATCAGATCGTAGGCACCGACGAGGTTCTGCGACTCGCTGGCCAGGCGTACGCGCAGCACGGGCTGGTCGGTAGTGGAGAACTTCAGCACGAAATAGCGCTGCAGGTCGTCCGGCAGGTCGTCGCGGATCGCATCGATGCGCTCGCGCGCCTCGGAGGCGGCGATGGCGACATCGCGTTCCCAGTCGGTGAACTGCATGAACACGGTGGCGCCGTCGGCCTTGGCTTCCGACTCGATGCGCTTGATGCCGCTCATGGTCGACATCGCTTCCTCGACCGGACGCAGCACGTTGCGCTCGACTTCCTCCGGCGTGGAGCCGGCATAGGGAATCTGCACGAAGATGAAAGGCGGCGAGACCTCGGGGAAGGCCTCGAGCGGCAGGCGCACCGCCGCTATGAGGCCCACCACGAACAGCGATATGAAGAACATGATCGCCGTAACGGGCCGCTTGATGCTGAGCTCGGCGATACTCATGCGGATGCGCTCCCCTGCGCCAGGCGGACGATGGTTCGATCGGCAATGGCGAAGGAAATCATCCTGCGGCCTCCGGATCGGCATCGATGGCGGCGGTCACTTCGGCCTTCTCGCGCCGCGCGCGCAGGCCGCGTTCGCGGTAGTACTCGTCGGCGCGGCGATCCAGCAGGTCGTACACCACCGGGATTACCACGAGTGTCAACATCGTCGAGACCAGCAGGCCGCCGATCACCGTGATCGCCATCGGCGAGCGCACTTCCGCGCCCTCGCCAAAGGCCAGCGCGAGTGGCAGGAAGCCGAACAGCGTGCAGGTCGTGGTCATCACGATCGGACGCAGGCGCGAACGCGCGCCCTCGACCAGCGCCTCGCGCTTGGCCACGCCTTCCTCGCGCAGCTGGTTGACCTTGTCGATCAGGATGATCGCGTTCTTCACCACCAGGCCCACCAGCAGGATCAGCCCGATGAACACCACCACCGACACCGGCGAGCGGGTCAGCAGCAGGGCCAGCACCGCGCCGACCAGGGCCAGGGGGATGGTGAACAGGATGACGAACGGATGCAGCAGCGATTCGAACTGCGATGCCATCACCAGGTAGACGAGGAAGATCGCCAGCCCGAACGCGAACATCAGCGACTTGACCGACTGGTCCAGCTCTTCGCCCTGGCCGCCGATGTGCATGCGCACGTCGGCACCCAGCGGCTGCTTCTCGACCATGTCCTGCACTTCCTGGACGGCGCCGCCCAGGTCGATGTCGCGCAGGTTGGAGGAGACGATCGCCACGCGTTCCTGGTCGGCGCGATGGATCTCGCTCGGACCGGTGGTGGCGATGACGTCGGCGACGGAATCGAGCGTCACCTGGCGTGCACTGCCCGGATTGACGATCAGGTGGCGGATGCTCTCGACCGATTCACGATCCGCTTCGCGGGCACGCACGAGCACGTCGATCTTGCGATCGCGGAAGCTGTAGCGCGTGGCGACGTCGCCGCGCACCTTCTTCACCACCACGTCGGCGATCTGGCGCGTGGTCAGGCCCAGCGAGGCCGCGCGGTCCTGGTCGAAACGGATCTGGATTTCAGGGAAGCCCTGCTCCACCGTCGACTTCACGTCGGCATAGTGCGGATTCTTGCGCAGCATCGCTGCCATCTGCTGGCCCGCGCGCTCGATCGTCGCGAGATCTGCACCGCGCAACTCGATTTCGAGCGGCGTCGAGAAGCTGAAGAGCTCGGGACGGGCGAAGTTGACCTGCGCGCTGGGATGGTCGGCCATGGTTGCGCGAAGGCGTTCGGTTTCGGCGGCCTCGATTTCCTTGCTGCCACCGTTGGCCATCACCACGGTCAGCTTGCCGATGTTCTCGCCGCTCTCGGTGGGATTGGCATCCAGTCGCGTGCCGCTACCACTCACGCCGTACAGCACCGAGATGCCATCGTCCTTGGCGTGCTGGCGCTGCAGTTCGCGCACCAGTGCATCGGTGTCGCGTAACGGCGTGCCGGGCGGCAGCTTGACGGTCATTTCGAAGCGGTCCTGCGCCAGCTGCGGAATCAGGTCGGCGCCGAGCATCGGCACCACCAGCAGCGTGAGCGCGAACACGATGGCGGCCGAACCCAGCACCAGCCAGGGACGACGCAGCGCCGCCGGCAGCAGCTTGAGATAACCGCTTTCGGCGCGATGGTACGGCGCCATCGACAGGTCGCTGGCCTTGCGCATGATCGGACCGACGACGGCACTGAGGCCGCGCCAGGCCCGCACGACGAGCCATGCGATACCGAAGAAGCCACCACGCGAGGCCGCCCCGATGCCGTGCTCCACTGCCGCTACCGGCTTGAGCACGCGCGACGCCGGCGTCCACTTCGGATGCGGCGCTTCTTCCGGGAAGGACATCGGCGCACGCCCCTTGAGCGCGCTCAGCATCGGGATCAGCGTCATCGCCACGACCAGCGAGATCGCGATGGCGAGTGCCACGGTCAATGCCTGGTCGCGGAACAACTGGCCTGCGATGCCTTCGACGAATACCAGCGGCAGGAACACCGCGATCGTGGTCAGGGTGGAGGCGACCACGGCCATGCTGACTTCGCGGGTGCCCGCGATGGCGGCATCGAGGATGCCCAGTCCGCGTTCGCGCGCCTTGGCGATGGATTCCAGCACCACGATCGAGTCGTCGACGACCAGGCCCGTGGCCAGCGCGAGGCCGCCCAGCGACATCACGTTGAGGCTCAGGTCGAGCTGTCCCATGAAGAAGAACGTCGCGATGATCGAAACCGGCAGCGACAGGCCGATGACGAAGGTGCTCCAGCCATCGCGCAGGAACAGGAAGATGATCAGGATCGCGAGGAAGCCGCCGATCACGGCATCCCACTTGACGTCGCTGATGGCGTGGCGGATGAACTGCGACTGGTCGTCGATGGTGGTCAGTTCGACGTCGGCCGGAATCTGGTCCTTGATTTCCTTCAGCTTGGCCTCGATGGCATCGGCCGTGGCGACGGTATTCGCATCACCTTCCTTGTAGATGGCGAGTTCGACCGTTTCCTTGCCACCAAGGCGGATGATCGCTTCGCGTTCCTTGTAGCCCTGGCGGATGTCGGCGATGTCCTTGAGCCGGACCGGCATGCCACCGGCCACGGAAGAGGAACTCGACGAGTTCGCGCTCTGCACCGACTGCGCGGCCGCCATGGCCGCCGCATTGCCCGTAGCTGCGGCAACGCGCGCCATCTCGGCGGCCGCATTCGCCGCGGCACCGGCGCCGGCGGCCTGCGTCGTCACCAGCATCTCGCGGATTTCGTCGATGGTGGCGAACTGGTTGACGGTGCGCACGAGGTAACGCTGCGTACCTTCTTCCAGGCGGCCGCCGGAGATGTTGATGTTTTCCTGCTGCAACCGCTGGATCACGGTGTCGATGGGCAGGTTGAGCTGGGCGAGCTTCTGCTGGTCGATGTCGACCTGGATTTCGTCTTCCAGGCCACCACCGATCTTGACGGCGGCGACGCCATCGACGGGCTCGAGCTTCTTCTTCAGGTCTTCGTCTGCATACCGGCGCAGCGAGGTCAGCGCCCGGATCGAGTCGCCATCGGCTTTGGAGGTCAGCGCGAGGCGGAGTACCGGCTCGGTCGACGGATTGAAGCGCAACAGCACCGGCTTCTTGGCTTCCAGCGGCAGCTGCACGACTTCCATCTTGTCGCGCACTTCCAGGCTGGCCTGGTCCATGTCGGTGCCCCAGGCGAACTCGAGTACCACGTCGCTCTGGCCGGTGCGCGATACCGACTTGAGCTTGCGCAGGCCTTTCACCACGCCGACGGCTTCCTCCACCGGCTCGCTGATCAGGGTTTCGATTTCAGTCGGCGCGGCGCCGGTGTACTCGGTGCGCACCGTCAGCGTGGGATAGCTGAGGTCAGGCAGCAGGTTGACCTTGAGGCCGAACAGCGCAATCACGCCGAACAGCACGAAGGTGAGCGTCACCATCGCCACGGTGACGCGGCGACGGGTGGCGAACTCGATCAGGCCGGATGAGGCTTGGGAGGTGTGGCTCACGTGAAGCCTCCGGCTCAGCGCTGCGCTGTAGCAGTGGCGGGCGCGGCGGTCTGGCTCTTCGCACCCGGCTGGCCGATCACCTGCACTTCGGTGCCGTCACGCAGCGCGCTCTTGCCTGCGATCACGACCTGGTCGCCCTGCTTGATGCCGCTGCGCACTTCGGCCCATTCGCCGTCCATGTAGCCGAGCTTGACCGGGACGCGTGCGCTCTTCTTGTTGCGCACCACGAACACGGCCGGATCGCTTTCGTCCTCGAGCAGCGCGGCGCGCGGGACCACGAGGGCATCGGCGCGCTGGTCGTAGTCGATCTTGATGCGGCCGAACATGCCCGGACGCAGCTGGTTGCCGTCAGCGAAGGTGCACACGACGCGGAAGGTGCCGCTGCCCGAATCCACCACCGGCGCCACGCGGTCGACGGTGCCGGTGAAGCCCTTGCCCGGCAGTGCGTCGACCGCGAGCTGCACCGGCAGCCCGGCCTTCAGCGTGGCCAGTTCGCGCTCGGGCACGTTGAGCACGGCCTCCAGGCGCGACACATCGACGATGCGCATGATCGGCGTGTTGATCTGCACGAAGTTGCCGGACTTGATCGAACGCGAAGCGATCACGCCGGAGATCGGCGCGGTGACGTTGGCGTAGGCGAGTTCGAGGTTCGCGGCCTTGTTGGCGGCGCTGGCGTTCTCGAGGTCGTAGCGCAGCAGGTCGATGTCGTTGGCGCTCATCAGCTTCTGGTCGCCCAGCTGCTTGGAACGGGCGTAGTTGGCTTCGAGCTTGCGCAGCTGGGCGGCGCTCTGGGCGGCGATCAGGGCGGTGCGGGCCGAATCCAGGCGGACCAGGGTCTGGCCGGCGTGGACGTACTGGCCTTCTTCGACCAGCACCTGCAGGGCGACGCCGGAGACCTTGGCGATGACCTGGGCCTCGGCGCGGGCTTCCAGGGGCGCGGTGCCGGTGTAGCTGGCCGCCACGGCGCGGCGCGAGGCCTGCGCGACTTCGACCGGGACCGCTTCCGGGCCCTTCTTCTTCGGATCCTTGCCATCGGCGGCCGCTTCTCCAGCACCTCCCTTGCAGGCGGACAGGGCCAGAATCCCGGTCACGAGAAGGCTGGCAAACACGGTGGGTACGCGGCTGAGTGGGGTCTGGCGCATGGAATCGGTCCCTGGGGGCAAGCGGTTAATTGCGGGTTTCCGGCTGTTTTGCTGGCTGTATGCCGGTGTTGTACATAGGTATATCACCTACCTTAACGCCAGCCATCCGCCGAAGGTCATGGTGACTGCCGCCACGGCTTTCGCGCGGCCGCTGGTCGGCCGTAACTCGGCCTCCACTTCGTCGTGGCGGCTGCTACATGGATGCAGGATGGTGCACGCGGGTTGCACTGATTCGATGCAGGTTCCGGCGCCCCGTTGGCATGTACGTTTCTTCGGGAGCGGACGGGCCGCTATACTTTCCGACTTGTGCGCGCCCCCGGGACAACGGATCGGCCGCAATACCTGCTTCACAACGCAGCCCTTCAACAACTCAGCCCTTCGAGAGTGCGGATTACATGATGCGACCGCTGATGATCGCCGCCTGCCTCGCCCTGACTACGGCCGTCGCTTTTGCCGACGAACCGAAGCAGGAGCCGGCCGCCACCACCACCGCGGCAACGCCCGCACCCGCCGCCACGGCCGCTCCGGCTACCCCAGCCATCAAGGGCGATGCCGCCGCCGGCAAGCAGCTCACCTACACCTGCCAGGGCTGCCACGGCATCACGGGATACAAGAACGCCTATCCGAGCTATCACGTGCCCCGTCTCGGCGGCCAGTCCGAGCAGTACCTGCTCAATGCGCTGGGCGAATACAAGAAGGGAACGCGCAAGCACCCGACGATGCAGGCCCAGGCGCAGAGCTTCTCTGACCAGGACATCGCCAACATCGCCGCCTACCTCTCGAGCATCAAGTGAGCAGACACCCCATGACGAAGAAGATTCTCGCCATCGCCCTGCTCACCGCGGCCGTCGCCCTGGCTGGTTGCAGCAAGTCCGAAGAAGCCGCCGAAGGCGCCGCTGAAGCGGGCGAGCATGAAGCCAGGTCGTCGTCCGCTGGCCTGCCCGCCGGCAATATCACCGCCGGCGAAACGCTCGCCAGCACCAAGAACGCCAAGACCGGCCAGGCCTGCGTCGATTGCCACGGTGCCGAAGGCAATGCGCCCATCGACGCGTCCTATCCGAAGCTGGCCGGCCAGTACGGCGACTACATCGCCCACTCGCTGCAGGGCTACCGCGACGGCAAGCGCGAACACGCGCTGATGTCGAGCCAGGCCGCCGGCCTGACCGACCAGCAGATCTCGGATCTGGGTGCCTACTTCAGCTCGCGTACCGGCAACCTGCGCGACCTGCACGGCGTGCAGTAAGCATCCGGTTGAATCCAAGCAAAAGGCCCGCATCGCGGGCCTTTTCTTTTTCGGTCGACATCGCGCGGGGTATCACCCGCCCGGCTTCGGCTTCACGCTGCCGTTGTCTTCCTGCAGTTGTGGTTTGAACGGAATATCCGGCGGCGGACGCGCCTCCGCGGGCTGGTCGTTGAGGTTGGGGTCGGAGATGCCGCAACCACCACCCAGCTGCAGGATCGACACCACGCAGTCGATCTTCTTGTTGGTGCCCGGGATCGGGATCGCCATCTTCTTGATGCCCTTGCGCACCCACTCCGCGAGCAGTGTTTCGCTGGGAATCCAGTACTTGTCGAACGTGGTCGGTTCGTAGCCTGTCGGCTTGCGCTTGAGCCAGGTACCCGAGCGGTCCAGGTCCACGATGCGGTCGTCCAACGTACCTGGTGGCTGGCCGGTGTTCACCGGCTCCTCGGTCAGCCGGGGCCCGCCCTCGGCGTTGTAAAGCCCGAGTGGCTCGCCGCGCTGCCCGCCCGGCACGTTGCGCGTGGAGGCGCCCCAGTCGTCGGCTTTGGCGGGTGTGGGGAAACCGCCGGGCGCCGTTACCGGCTTGGGTCCCCGCCCCGCGCCAGCCGTGGATGGCGAGGTGCCGCCGGGTTGCGCCGGCGTGGGTGCGGTCCCGCTTGCCGCCGGTTTCGGCGCACTACTTGCGCTGGATGCCGGCGCACTACTTGCGGCGGATGAGGGCGCCGTGCCGGATGCGGCGGGATGCGGAGCCGCCGACGTTGCAGTGGAAGTCGACGCTGCGGCTGGCGCAGTGGGCGCGGGCACCTCGCGCATGCGCACGCGGGCTTCGGGCGCACGCACGGTGGGTTGTGCGATGGCGGGTGTTGCGACCTTCGGCAACTCCCGGCGCTCCACCGGCGCGGCGACCTCGCGCTGCGCCACCTCGGGAATGCGCGCTTCGAGCTGTGGCGCGGTGATCGGTCGCTGCGCCACTTCGCGATGGATGGGCTGCGCGGGTTCGGGCACTTCGATGGCGCGTACCGGCGCGGTCGGCATCGCGACTTCGGGCACGGCGATCTGCGCTTGCGCGACGTGCGGCGTCGGCGCGGTCAGCACGAACTCGCTGGCTTCGGGAACGGGCGCACTCACCGCGACGTTCTGCTGCACCGGCGGTGCCGGTGGAAGCTGCGGTTCTGGGATATCACGCTGCGGGACTTCCGGGATGCGTGCTTCGATCGCAGGCGCCGGTGGGGGCGGAACCTGGGTTGCGACGGCTCGCGCCGCCGGCGCGGGAGCTGCTTGCTCCGCAGCGGCCGCAGCCTCCGCGGTCTCCTGCGGGGGTTCCTGGCTCTGGCCGCCGCCGACTTCTTCCGGCGTGCCACGGCCGATGAATTCGACCTGCACTACTTCCTCGCCGCGTCGCTTGCTCGCCTCTTCGATGAATTGCAGCTGCGTGTACCAGAACCACAACAGCAGGATGCACAGCACCACGTGCCATACCGCGGTGATCGCGCCGGCGAACCATCGCACCTTGCGGTCTTCCGGCTCGGGCGCGTGCCAGTCCTGGCGCCACAGCGTATTGAATGCCTGCCAGCGCGTGAGCTCGCCCATCCGTCGCGGGCGCTCGGCGAGTGGACGCTGCAGGAAGATGTCGACCAGGGCCTGCGCGGTGGCACCGGTGACCGCGCCGACACGCGCCGGCATGGATTCGAACCACAGCTTCCACCCCGGGGGAAATTCACCGGGTGGGCGACGAAGGTGAGAGGGCAGTAACTGCAGCCGCCGCTGCAGAACGAAGATCAGGTCGGCGGCGGTGTACAAGCGCCGCGGTCCTCTCAGGCCGCGTCGCGTGGGATGTAAGGTGCCACACCGGTGTCGTGATCGGTCGCGTCACGCACCGCTGTCACACCGGGGACCTTTTCCAGCAGGGTCTTCTCGATGCCCTGCTTGAGCGTCACGTCGGCCATGCCGCAACCGTGGCAGCCACCGCCAAAACGCAACAGCACCACGCCGTCCGAAGTCACTTCCTGCACCGACACGTGGCCGCGATGCTGCGCGAGCTGCGGGTTGATCTCGTTCTCCACCAGCCATTGCACGCGTTCGACCAGGGATGCCGAATCGCCCGGCACCACGCCCTTGATCTTGGGAGCGCGGATCTGCAGCTGGCCGCCGGTGTCGCGGGTTTCATAGTCGATTTCCGCCCCGTCGAGATAACTCACGCTGGCGGCATCGAGCCAGAGGGTGAAGCCCTCGCAATCCACCGCCCATTCGTCGCCCTGCAGGTCCGCGGGCTCGGCAAATTCCAGGCGCACGTCCGCACGCGCGGTACCCGGATTCATTGCCGACAGCCTCACGCCAAGGCCGGGCAGCGCCTCGCGCTCGATCAGCTTGCGGAAGTGGGTCTGGGCGGATTCGGAAATATTGATCATCGGGCTATTCTACCGGGGTCCACGTGGCCTTAAGCCGCCCCGTGCCTACCCTACGATACCGGCCGATGCGTTTTCGTTCAGAACCTTCGTTTTGAAGCGGACGCACCTGCATTCCAGGAAGACTCCGATGAGCGACCTCGTTCCCCTTTCCCAGGCCCATTGCCTGCCCCGCCGCGGCAGCGAACACCGCCTCAGCGCGGCGCGGGTGCGCGAGCTGCTGCCGGAGATCCCCGGCTGGGAGCTGGTGGAGGATGGCCACGCGATCAACAAGACCTTCGCTTTCAAGAACTACTACGAAACCATGGCCTTCGTGAATGCGCTGGCCTACATGGCCCACCGCGAGGACCACCACCCCGATCTCGGCGTGCACTACAACCGCTGCGTGGTGCGCTTCTCCACACACGACGTGGGCGGGCTGAGCGAGAACGATTTCATCTGCGCGGCCAAAGCCGAAGCCCTGAAGGGCTGAGCGAGGAACCATGTCCAGCCGGCACTGCTCCCCGAAAACCGATGGCGGCACGGTCCTCCGCGGACCGGGTGCCTGGTGGATGTTGTCCCTGCTCGTCCTGCTGGCTGCCTGCCAGCAAAGCCCGCAGACGCAGGAACCTGCTCCGCCGGCCCCCACCCCACCGATGGCGCAGGACACACCGCCACCCGACTACCCTCCCGAATATGCCTGCAAGCGGATCGGCGGCACGGTGGTACTCGACGTGGCGCTGGCGGCAAACGGTTATCCGGTGAAGATCGACGTCTCCAAGGGCAGCGGCACCAAGGCACTGGACGACCTGGCGGTGACGGCCGTGCACGGCTGGAAGTTCCGGCCTGCGACCCTCCGCGGCAAGCCCGCGCCGAGCAAGATCCAGGTGCCCGTCACCTTTTCGCCGCCGAATCCGCCGCCGGACGAGTGCAACCAGTACCTGTAGCGGTGCCTGGCCAGGCACGCAGCCTTCAGGCCAGACGGTCGAGCACGTCGAGCAATTCCGGCACCAGCGGCGCATTCAACAGATAAGGGACCTTGCCGCCATCGAGCGCGAATTCGAGCGTCGAGGCATGCAGGAACATCCGTTTCAGGCCGACCTGCTCGCGCAGGCGTTTGTTGGCTTCGGCATCGCCGTATTTGTCGTCGCCCGCGATTGGATGGCCGATGTGCTGCGAATGCACGCGGATCTGATGGGTGCGGCCGGTTTCGATGCGCACTTCGCAATAGGATTGCCCGCCGCGGCGTTCCAACACCCTGAAATGGCTCAGTGAGGCCTTGCCTGCGGCATTGACCTGTACATGGCGCTCGCCGCCCTGGCGCAGGCCGACGTGCAGCGGCGCGTCCACGCTCATCACGCCGTCCGGCATGCGGCCGGTCAGCAGCGCGAGATAGCGCTTGGCGATCCCGCCTTCCTCGCGCATCAGGGCCTGCATCTCGGTGAGGGCCGAACGCTTCTTGGCCATGATCAACAGGCCGGAGGTGTCGCGATCGAGCCGGTGCACCAGCTCCAGCGACTGCTCGGGGCGCAGTGCGCGCATGGTCTCGATCGCGCCGAAAGAGATGCCGCTGCCGCCGTGGCTGGCGACGCCGGAGGGCTTGTTCAGGGCCAGCAGGCGCGCGTCCTCGAACACGATTGCCGCTTCCATCGCCTTCAGGAAGCCGGCCGGCGGCGCCCCCTTGTCGCTGGGCTCGCCGAGACGGACCGGCGGAATGCGGACCTCATCGCCCGCGGCCAGCTTGCGCTCCGCCTTGGCCCGGCCGCCATTGACCCGGACCTGGCCCGAGCGCACCAGTTTGTAGACCAGCGAGCGCGGGGCCCCCTTGAGCTGGCCCAGCAGGAAGTTGTCGAGGCGCTGGCCATCGCGGTCGTCGGGCACGCGAACGGTGCGCGCGCCCGGGCCGGACGAGGCGGGGGGGTCTGAACGGGTCATAGGATTGGTTGATCTGCTACACTGAGCGCGCGAGATAAGGTTTTGATTTCGCTGGAGTTGCCACAACCCCCGGTCGATCCGGAGGCACGCTTCCAAAAGCCATGCTTTTGAAGGCTTGGGGCCGAAAGCCCCGCTCCTGCGATCCGGTCCGCGCCTGACCACTGCCCTGGGGGCAGCCATGTTAGCAGCGACGGCCCGGCGGAACCGGCTCCCGCCCGGCGGGTCAAACCGCCGTGAGATGAACAACGACCCGTGCGACGGGAGTTGGTAGCGACGCACCGAGGGACGAGCAACAGCGCAATGCCTGGCTCGCCTCCGTACGATCGGTTCCCGCTTCATAGTCGCCGGCCTTAAGGAACAGCAACAAGAAGCGCTCCCGCGGTTTGCCGTGGTGTCGTAGCGCTGGAAATTGAAGCCGACTGCGCGTGCCACGCGCGGTCAAGCAGTTCGGCAGTCGGGCACATCGATGAGATGCAGCCCCGCGCCAGTCGGCTTGCGGTATCCAGAGGCGAAACGCCCACGGCGTTCCGCGCGGCCTGCTTTCGGGCAGGGTGTAGCGCGCGAGGACGCAACAATGAAGCGAATGCTCATCAACGCGACGCAGGCGGAAGAACTGCGCGTCGCCATCGTCGACGGCCAGACCCTGTACGACATCGATATCGAACAGCCGTCGAAGGAACAGAAGAAGTCCAACATCTACAAGGGCAAGATCACTCGACTCGAGCCCTCCCTCGAAGCCGCCTTCGTCGATTACGGTGCGGAACGCCACGGCTTCCTGCCGCTGAAGGAAATCTCCCGCGACTATTTCCAGCCGGGCGTCGACCACAACAAGGCCGGCCTGAAGGAACTGCTGCGCGAAGGCCAGGAAATCGTCGTCCAGGTCGACAAGGAAGAACGCGGCAACAAGGGCGCGGCCCTGACCACGTTCATCTCGCTGGCCGGCCGCTACATGGTGCTGATGCCCAACTCGCCCACCGCCGGCGGCGTGTCGCGCCGCATCGAGGGTGACGACCGCGCCGCGCTCAAGGAAGCGATGGACAAGCTCACCATCCCCGACGACATGGGGGTGATCATCCGCACCGCCGGCGTCGGCCGCGATGCCGAAGAGCTGCAGTGGGACCTCGATTACCTGCTGCAGGTGTGGAAGGCGGTCGCCGAAGCCGCGCTGACCAAGCCGTCGCCGTTCCTGATCTACGCCGAATCGCGCCTGATCATCCGCGCCCTGCGCGACTACATGCGCCCGGACATCGGCGAGATCCTCGTCGATACGCCGGAGATGTACGCCGAGGCCCGCGAGTTCGTCGAACAGGTGATGCCGCACAACCAGCGCAAGCTGAAGCACTACACCGACGACACCCCTCTCTTCAACCGCTTCCAGATCGAATCCCAGATCGAGAACGCGTACGAACGCGAAGTGCGCCTGCCCTCCGGCGGCGCGCTCGTGATCGACCAGACCGAAGCCCTGACCGCGATCGACGTCAACTCGGCGCGCGCCACCAAGGGCGGCGACATCGAGGAAACCGCGTTCCACACCAACCTGGAAGCGGCCGAAGAAGCGGCCCGCCAGCTGCGCCTGCGTGACCTCGGCGGCCTGGTGGTGATCGACTTCATCGACATGGCCTCGAACAAGCACCAGCGCGAGGTCGAGAACCGCCTGCAGAACGCCCTCAAGCAGGATCGTGCCCGCGTCCAGCTCGGCCGCATCTCGCGCTTCGGCCTGATGGAGATGTCGCGCCAACGCCTGCGGCCGTCGCTGGGCGAATCCAGCCAGATCGTATGCCCGCGCTGCGAGGGCCATGGCCGCATGCGCAGCGTGGAATCGCTGTCGCTGTCGATCCTGCGCCTGGCCGAAGAGCACGCGATGAAGGAGAACACCGGCCAGGTGCTGGTGCAGGCTCCGACCGAGATCGCCAATTACCTGCTCAACGAAAAGCGCCGCGCACTGAGCGAGATCGAGAAGCGCCACGACTCGCCGATCGTGATCGTCGCCGACGAGCAACTGCACACGCCGCACTACGAAGTCACCCGCATCCGCGAAAACGAACTCGGCGAAGAGTCGAGCAAGCCCAGCTACCACCGCGGCACCCCGCGCAAGCTGCCGACGCATGCGCTGACCAAGGCCCACCTCAACATCCCCGACCTGCCGGTCGTCACCAACGTCAGGCCGGCCTCGCCCGCGCCGCTGCGCGAACCGCGTGAACCGCGCGAGGCGCCGGTTGCGGCAGTGGTTGCAGCTCCGGCGCCGGTGGCTGCACCCGTGCAGTCGGTCGGCATCGTCGATCGCATCCTCGGTTTCTTCCGCGGCAGCAAGCCGATCACGGTTGAACCGACGCGGGCCGAGCGCGCCGCACAGGGCCGTCCGCAGGAGGGTCGCGGCGATCGCGGCAGCCAACGTCGCGATGAACGCCGCGATGGCCAGGGTCGCGGTGACCGCAATGCCAAGCAGGGACGCGACGGCCGTCGCGACGAGCAGCGTCGCGAAGAGCGCCGTGCCCAGCCGCAGCAGCAACAGCAGCCCAAGCAGCAGAAGCAGCAGCAGCCCCAGCAGCAGAAGCAGCAACAGCAGCAGCCGAAGCAGAACGCGCCGCGTCAGCAGACCGAGGAGCGCGCGCAGGCGCAGGCCCCGCGTCCGCCCCGCGAACAGCAGCAGCCCAAGCCGCAGCAGCCTAGGCAGGAGGCCGTCCAGCCTGAAACCGCTACCGCTGCCGCAACGCCTGAACTGATGAATGTCGCGCCCGTGGTCGCCGTCGCCAGTGCCGCGACGATCGCTGCCGACACCGTGACCGCCGCTCCGGTGGAAACGGGTGCACCTGCCCCGATCGAAGCGGGTACGGCTGCTGCCGGTAGCGAAGCTGCTGCCGAAGGCGCGGGCCGCCGCCGTCGCGGCCGTCGTGGTGGTCGCCGCCGCCGTCGCGGTGGTGGCGCCGCTGAAGCCGGTGCAATTTCCGGAAGCGACGCGCTGCAGGATGAAATGATGGCAGGCGACGATTTCGACGCCGACGATGGCGACGAATTCGCCGCCGACGGCGAAGAACCGACCCCGGTCGCTTCGGTGGACCGCGCCCAGCCCGAGTTCGAGTTCGACGACATCGCGCCTGCCAAGCCCGCCAAGCCGACTCAGACCGCTCAGACGCAGACGCAGACGCAGGCGACCCTGGCCGTAGCGCCTCTCGCTGTCGCGGTTGCCCATGCCATCGACGCATTGCCCGCAGCACCAGCGCAAAAGACCCCGGCCGACTCCGCCGCCGAGGCCATCAGTGAGGCGCCGCCGACAATGCAGGCCAGTGGTACCGGCGGGACGGGCGAAGTACCGACCGGCGCCGGGCAACCCGCCGTCGTTGTCCGCGACGAGGTCGTCGAACCCGTAGTCGTGCCGACGCCCGAGTCGGTTGAACCCGAAATCGTCACCGACACCGTTGTCGACGTCGTCGAATCGACGGATGACGCGAGCGCTGTCACCAACACGCTTCCTGGCGACAGCGGCCATGTGGTGGCCAACGTCAGCGCCGAAGTCGAACCCGCCTCGACGCCGGCACTTGGCATCGACGAGGACGAGTCCGCCGGAGCCGCCTCGCAATTGCCGGTGGAGGAACTGCCACGCACGGCGGGCCTGTTCGACGACGTGCCGCAGCCGATCGCACCGCCTCCGGCTGACGCCGCTGCCAGGGCGATCGAGCAGGAAGGTGGCGAACAGCGCATCTGAGGCGCTACCGCCATGTTGAACAGAAACGGCCGCTCATCGCGGCCGTTTCTTTTTCTGGATTACAGCGCGTCCTAGAACGGCAGGGCCGGATCAAGCAGACCGTGCTGCTTCAACATGCGCACCAGCGCCACCGTGTCGCCGATCCCGAGCTTTTCGAACAGCCGCGATTTGTGGGTGTTGACGGTCTTGGGACTCAGGCTCAATCGCTGCGCGATGTCGTTCTGGCGGATGCCCTGCGCCATCAGCAAGGCGATTTCGAGCTCGCGCGCAGTGAGGCTGTCGATCGGCGTCGCACTGCCGGTGACTCCGGACAGCGCCATGCCCCGCGCGATGGCATGGGCGAGATAGCGTTTGCCGCGTGCGACTTCGCGGATGGCATCGAGCAGTTCATGCGCATCGCCGGCCTTGCCCACGTAGCCCGACGCACCCGCTTCGAGCAGCCTTCGCGGCATCGGCCCGTCCTCGAGCACCGACACGATGATCACGCGGGGACCGTTCCCGCCACGCGTCAGGCGCTCGGTGACCTCCAGGCCGCTCAGTCCCGGCAGGTGCAGGTCGCACAAGACAATGTCCGGCCTGAGTCGCCTGATCAGCGGCAATGCCGCCTCGCCGGTATCGACATCCCCGATCACTTCGATGTCGGTATGCGCCGACAGGATCAGGCGCATGCCCGCGCGTACCAGCGTGTGGTCGTCCACGATGAAGACCCGAATACTCATCCCTGTCCGCCCCTTGACCGAAACTCCTTGCGGGCGAGGCTAAGCATGCACAACACGCCCGTGCAACCGCCGCGTTTTGTAGCAAACTGCAGGCTCTTCCAATATTCCGCCCGCCATGCGCCCCCACCTCCTCCCTGTCCTCGTTGCCTGCATCCTTGCCCTGCCCGCCTGCGCGCATCCCGCCCAGGAAGCCGCGACGCCCAACTCCCCTGCGGCCAAAAGCTGGCTGGCCGATGTCGGCGCCATCGCGGATGCCGATGCCACCGCCGGTCGACGCAACGCGATTGCAAAACGCCTGGACACGCTCGGCATCAAATGGCGTAACAGCCCGTTCGAGATCGAGGGCCAGCACGGCACCAACATCCTCGCCGACGTCGCCGGCGACAGCGCAGCGCCGCTGCTCCTGCTGGGCGCGCATTCGGACCAGGTGAGCAAGGGCGAAGGCGCTACCGACAACGCTTCCGGCAGCGCGACCGTGCTTGCGCTGGCCGAGCGCCTCAAGGCCAGGCCGCTCGTCCACCACCGCGTTGCAATCGCGTTCTGGGATCTCGAAGAAAAAGGGCTGCTCGGCTCCAAGGCCTTTGTCGCCGACGGCAGCGTCAAACCCGCGCTGTACGTCAACTTCGATGTCTTCGCCTGGGGCGACACGGTATGGATGATGACGCCCGACACCGACGACAGCCTGGCCAACGCAAGCCGCCAGGCTGCAAGTGCGAACGGATTGAAGCTCGCCGCGGGCGAGCACTATCCGCCTACCGATCACCTGGCCTTCCTCAAGTCGGGCTGGCCGGCGGTTTCCTACTCACTCGTCGGCGGCGACGAGATCACGGCAATCCTGGCCGCCTATGACGGCAAGAAGCTCACATCCGTGCCAAAGGTGATGCAGGTCATCCACACCGATGGCGACACGCTGGCACAAGTGGACGCCAATGCAGCGGCGCACGGCGTCGACGCGGTGGAAGCCGCCCTGCGCCGCTGGGATGCGGACGCCACGGCCGCGTCCGCCGCCTCGCAATAGGGGCTGCTCAGCGCAGCAGCAGCTTGAGCATCTTCGCCGGGAAGCCGCCATAGGGCGGCTTCAATTTGTCCGACAGCGTCCAGCGCGCCTGCCGCAGGATCGGCATCGCCTTGCTGAATGTGATGAAGCCATCATGGCCGTGGTAATGGCCCATGCCACTGGCACCCACGCCGCCGAACGGCAGGTTGCTGCAGGCGTATTGCAGCAACGTCTCGTTGACGCAGACGCCGCCGACGACGGTATTGCCTAGCAGCCGCTCGATCTCGGCGCTGTCGTGGCCGAAATGGTAGAGGGCGAGCGGGCGATCGTGGGCGTTGATGTAGTCGATCACTTCATCGAAGTGGCGATAGGTGCGGATCGGCAGGATCGGCCCGAAGATCTCGTCCTGCATGACCTTGGCGTCGTCGCCCGGTTCGATCACCAGGGTGGGCGGAAGCAGGCGCCTTACCTCGGCGCGCTGGGCGTCCTTCAACTCCACCAGCGGCATTACTTCCAGGCCGCGTTCGCGGGCGTCATCCAGATAGCCACGCAGGCGACGGTAATTGGGCTCGTTGATGATCGTCGTGTAGTCGGACGTGCTTTCCAGGTCCGGATAGCGCGATGCCACTTCCCGGCGCAAGGCCTGTACGAACTCATCGCGGCGCGCGTGCGGCACGAGCACGTAGTCGGGCGCGATGCAGGTCTGTCCACCGTTGAAGAGCTTGCCGGTGGTGATGCGCGCGGCGGTCGTATCCATCGGCGCATCCGAACCGATCACCGCCGGCGACTTGCCACCCAGTTCCAGCGTCACCGGCGTCAGGTTCGGCGCGGCCGCGGCCATGATCTTGCGCCCCACCGAGGTCGAGCCGGTGAACATGATGTGGTCGAACGGCAGCGCCGCGAACGCCGCGGCCACGTCGGCGCCGCCCAGGGCGACGGCGACGCGGTCGGGCGGGAACACCTCGGCCAGCAGTTCGCACAGGAACTGGTTGGTACGCGGGTTGTACTCGGAAGGCTTCAGGTAGACATGGTTGCCCGCGGCGATGGCGGTCGCCAGCGGCACCAGTGAGATGTTGACGGGGTAATTCCACGGCCCGATCACGGCGACGACACCCAGCGGCACATGCCTCACCTGCGCGCGCGCGGGCCACAGGCGCCAGCCCACGCCGCGGCGCTGCGGACGCATCCAGCGGCGCAGGTTCGCGATCATGTGGTCGAGTTCGGCCAGCACCGTCATGCCATCGGCCAGCAGGCTTTCATGCGTGGAGCGATGGCCGAAATCGGCGCTGACCGCAGCCGCCATTTCGTCGAGGCGCGCGTGGAAGGCCTTGCGCAGGCGCTGCAGGTCATCGCGACGCTGCTGGTAGTCCGGGCGCTGCTTCAACCACGCCTGACGCAGGCGGTGCAGTGTCGGCGCGAGCTCGGAGACAGGGGTGGTGGCGGCGATATCCATGACGGCAATCCGGGGCGGTAGCTACGCCGGAGTATGGCCGAGAAGCGATCACCGCGCAGCCGCATCCACCAGGAATGGCGCCGGGGAGATTCCACGAAACAGACCACCGGGTCCAGCCTCAACGTGCCGGCGCGTGACCCGGTCGAGCATGGAACCAGCGGCATGCGCCGCCGGATTCAGCTAATGCAGCAATCCATCATTGTCACAGCAATATCGGACGCGCTCCGCCACCTCTTCCCAATGCGGGCAGTTGGGGCTGCGCAATCGTTCCCAGGTTGCCGCCAGGGCCGGTTCGATCTGGTCCCAGTCGCCGTGCGAACACTCCTCATGTGCGACACGAAGAACGGCATTCAACAAGACTTCGTCGCGGTGCGCTGACATGTACGCCATCACTTATTCCCTCTGCAGGGAATGCATCTGTACTCCGCCTTCCGCGGGCATTCAACAGATGCTGCAGCCGGCAACTGAACGGCTCAGCTGGCAGGACCAGAGCCACGCCTGGGAACTTGGCCTAAGCCGACGTGGCTATCGAACGTACCCGTGCGTTCGAGCACTCTTGCGCGCCGCACGTTGCCCACCTTTCGCCATGCCGATCTTCGGGTCATAGGACAGCATGGAGATCCGCGTGTTGCGGCCCGCATTCAAATGACTGCGGATGGTGTTGTTCGCCAGGATCGGTACACGTTTTCGGATCTCGGAAATTGTCAGCTGCTCGCCTTCGAAGTTGAATTTCATACCTGGTCGCATGTTCGATCTACACCTTGCTGAGGGTTAGACGCAGTTGCTCAATGGTCATGATCGTTTGGTGCCAGTCATCCAATCGACCAGGAAAACGAGGGCGCGATGAAGTAGAGAGACGCCCAGCAGTGGCGGACCCAACAGCAATACCAACACCAATACCAACACCCACCCCAGCGAGGCGGCACCGGTTATGGCAATCGGCAATTGCCGCATACGTTCGGTCTTGTAAAAGAACGGATTGAACATGGGCAGTCTCTGGCTGCGTCGCAGGCAGGCAAGCGCAATAAATTCACTGATTACGCCGTCATAACCTGATGCCGATCTTACGGAGCGCACTGCGCACGCCCAGAGCTCGAACGGAAACATCGCGTTCGCATTTCGCGAACGTCGTCCCTGGTCGGGCTAAGCCGCGCGAATTTCGATCACAGCGCCAATGAGGAAGCGGGATGTCGTTCTTCCGTTGAGGCGGCGGCAGCCGAGTGAGCTTGAGGCCGAAAATCCTGCACGATCCGCCCCTGCTCCATGAGCAACACCCGGTCTGCACTGGCGATCGTCTCCGGCCGGTGCGCCACGATGACCTTGGTCAGTCGGAGTTGATGCACGGCGTCGTTGACCAGGCGTTCGTTCGTTACGTCGAGGTGACTGGTCGCTTCGTCGAGGAACAGCAGCCTCGGGCTTCGATACAGGGCACGGGCGAGAATCACGCGTTGCTTCTGTCCGCCTGATAGCGAACTGCCCATGTCGCCAATCAGGCTGTAGTAGCCCATCGGCATCGCGGCGATCTCATCATGCACCGCCGCGAGCCGGGCCGAGGCCTCGATCCTGGTTGGATCGGCACCGGAATCAAAGAAGCTGATGTTGTCGGCGATGCTGCCGGCAAACAGTTGGTCGTCCTGCATCACCGCGCCCACGATCGTGCGGACGCTACGCGGCCCGAGTTTATGCAGGTCATGTCCCCCGACCGAGATCGTACCCTCGGTGGGTTTCATCAGGCCCAGCATCAACTTGACCAGCGTGGTCTTACCGCATCCGGACGCCCCCGTGAGGGCGACTGCCTCACCGGGCTCGACGATGAAGCTGCAGTCCCTCAGTACCCACGGTTCGCCATCCGCATAACGGAACGAAAGATTGTCAACGACGATCCGGGGGTGGCCTGGAAGCGAGATATCCGGAAGAGCGTAGTCCTCTTCGGGCGGCGTCAGCACGATGTCGGCGAGACGTTCACCGTGCAGGCGCAACACTCGTAGCCGGACGCCGGTATCGATAAGATTGCCGATACGGCCGCTGAACTGATCCTTGTAAGACAAATACGCTACCAGCATGCCAATCGAAAACTGGTTCTCTAGAACAAGCAAAGATCCCAGCCAGATCACGACAATGCGTTCGAGGCCGAAGAGCAGTTGGCTCGACGTGCCGAACACCATGTTCATCTTCTCTATCCGCACATGCTGATTGACCGAATCGACGACCAGATTCTGCCAAGCGCTATGACGGTCGATTTCTTTCCCAGCAACCTTGAGGGACTGAACCCCACGTATCGATTCCAGGAAATGACTGTTCTCCTTCGAGGCCCGGATGGGCTGCTCTTCATTTGCCCGGCGATAGAGGGGGTAAGCCAGCACCCGAAGCAATAGATACAAGGTGACAGCAGCCAACGTAATACCCGCCAGTCGGGGGCTGTAGCGCATCATCATTAACAGCGTTGCGACGGCCATGAGCCCGTCCGGTAGCACCTCGATGAAACTGCGCGTAAGCGTGTCCTGAATCACGCCGACCGAACCTGTGCGCGAGGTGATGTCGCCCAGATGCCGCTTCTCAAAGAATTCCAGCGGCAGACGCAACAGATGAGCGAACACGCTGCCCATCCATTGCAGGCCCATGCTGGTTGACAGATAGAGCAGGGACCAGCTCCGCAACTGGCCGATCGCCAACTGCAGCACCAGCATGAGTACGAATCCAAGCACGATTACCAGCAGCAGGTCGCGGTCGGCCGTCACCAGCACTTGATCCATCACACCTTGCATCAGCATGGGTGCAACCAGCGCAAACACCTGCAAGGCCAGCGACAGCAGGATTATCTGGAACATGGCCCGCTTGAACCCGGTCACCTGCCCCATCAACTGCCCCAGGGAGACCGATGGCGCAGCGACCTTGTGCTTCTGAAACGCCATGGAAGGCGTCAATTCCAAGGCCACACCCGTGAAGTGCTTCGACACCTCGTCATGATTGAGTCGACGCCGGCCAACTGCCGGGTCATGGATGATCACGGACTTGCGCGTCGCCTTAACTAGCACCACGACGTGGTTGAGGTCCCAGTGCAATACGCACGGCATGCGGAGCTTGGGCAGCTCATCGGGTTCAAGCCGTAAGGGCCTCGCCTGCAGGTTCAGCCGCGCCGCCATGCGAACGAGCTGATCAAGCGTCGCTCCCTTAAGAGAAAGCGAGAACCGGCTACGCAGCTCCCTGAGATCCACGTGATGACCATGATGGCCAGCCACCATTGCCAGACAAGCCAAAGTGCATTCGGCTGCCTCGGATTGCAGAACGAGCGGCGTGCTCCGGCGCGTGAATAGCTCTAACCGCTCCAGCATTGCCTCGCCTTACTGCACCGTGAGCGGGGGTTGTGTAGTCGTGACGGTCGCCGGAAAGGCATCCTTTCCAGGATCTGGCTTCTCACAACCCAAGGCTTCAAACAGAAGATTGAGCGGGGTTTCACCCTCGATGTAGCGCTTCTGCCACGCCTGCCGCCCCAGCTTCCGGTCGACAAACTGCATCGAGAAGCCTCCAGCCAAGTAGAGAACATCGCCCTCAACGAATGCCAGCTTCTGACGACGATATGATTCGTAAGCCTGATCGTTGACAAGGCCGGCGTCGTAGTTCCGCATGAAGAACTCGGCCGGCCACTCGAAGTATGCCTTGGTCCTGACGTACCTCAGCTCACGCTCGCCCAACACCCCGTAGGCTTCAGATAGCCTGGTGCAGGTTTCCGCATGGTCCTGCGGCAGGCGGGTTGCCGCCACGACCTCCCAGAAGAACCGATTGGCCTGCTTGATATCTACCCCCGCCCAATCTGCGTCGGCGGCAGTGGCGATGGAAAATGGCATCTTTTTCGTCCCTGACAATTGCACAGCCGAGTGAAACGCTTCATGTGCGGCCACCCCTCTCCACTCCATCCTCGTCAATTTCGCAAAATCCGGATATGGCGGTATCACCACCCAGAATTGCCTGCAAGCAGTTCCAATGACAAAACGGCGTCTGTTTAGATCACTGCGAACTGTATCTCTCAGTGACTTTTGACAAAGTCCGTCATTGGACTTGTGGTTGTAAACCACCATCACGTGCCGATCCGTCCCTGGCCACACAATGCGCTCGGCCTGCGACCACACTGTCGGGTCAAAACCGATCGGAATTGCATCCTGATCGTGCTCCGAACGCGGCACGCATCCAAGCCCGCAAATCAGATACAACCCGAGGAACGCTCCTCGGGCTATTGCCTGCAAACGCCTTGCCGGCATGGGATCAGTTGGTCCGAACAGGAGTTCCAACAGTTATTGCCTCGCCTTAGTTCACTGTGAGCGGGGATTGCGTAATCGTGACGGTCGCCGGAAAGGCATCCTGTCCAGGATCTGGCTTCTCACAACCCAAGGCCTCAAACAGAAGATTGAGCGGGGTTTCGCCCTCGATGTAGCGCTTCTGCCACGCCTGCCGACCCAACTTGCGGTCGACTAACTGCATTGAGAAGCCTCCAGCCAAGTAGAGGACGTCGTCCTCAACGAATGCCAGCTTCTGACGACGATATGATTCGTAAGCCTGATCGTTGACAAGGCCGGCGTCGTAGTTCCGCATGAAGAACTCTGCCGGCCACTCGGCATGTGCCTTGTACCTGACGTACCTCAGTTCACGCTCGCCCAACGCCCCGTAGGCTTCAGATAGCCTGGAGCAGGTTTCAGCAGGGTCTAGCGTCTGCGGCGGGCGGGTTGCCGCCACGACCTCCCAGAAGAACCGATTGGCTTGCTTGAGATCTGCGTCCGCCCAATCTGCGTCGGCGGCAGTGGCGATGGCAAACGGTACCTTTCTCGTCCCTGACAATTGCACCGCCGAGTGAAACGCTTCATGAGCGGCTAGCCCTCTCCACCCCATCCTCGTCAATTTCGCAAGTTCCGGATATGGCGGCATCACCACCCAGAATTGCCCACAGGCAGTTCCACTGACAAACCGGCGTTTGTTTAGAGAATCGCGAAATGAATCTTTCAGTGGCTTTTGACAAAGTTCGTCATCGGGCTTGTGGTTGTAAGCCACCATCACGTGCCGATCCGTCCCTGGCCACACAATGCGCTCGGCCTGCGACCATACCGCCGGGTCGAACTCGATCGGAATTGCATCCTGATCGTGCTCCGCACGCGGCACGCATCCGAGGCCGAGAATCAGGCACAGCCCGAGGAATGCTCCTCGGGCTGTTACTTGCAAACGCCTTGCGGGCATGGATCAGTTGATCCGAACAGGAGTTCCAACAGTTACGGTAGGCGTGCCGCCGGAGCTGCCCGCGCCAACCCCGGTGTAAGTGCTGCCAGCAGCCCGCCCGGTTCCAGCGCCGCCGCCCTCGCGACTGCGGAGGTCGCCGCAATTAGCTGAAAAACTCTTCGTCACCTCCGAATCTTGGCCGCCCGAAACAAACCCACCGCTCAGCGTCACATTTCCCTTGATGGTTGCGGATACCGACACAGTGGCACTGTTAGGAAGCCCTTCGCATATCTTCAGTGCTTCTCGGGCGCCCGCCTCGGTTCCAGCAGAAACCATCTCCATTTCTTGAAGACTCAGTTCTCTCATTTCTTTTCTCCTTGTGCGGATAAACAAGACGGCAACCGATGATGCCGCCGATGAGCTTCCATGCTGCCACGACCAATAAAAGAGAACTGCCTTAGGGGAGTCGCTGCAGAACTACCTGGAAGAACGTCCCGGCTGTGTGCCATGACGTTGAATGGACGCTATACGTTTGTGGCCGACGCGCCTAGCCAAAAACAGCGAACACGCTGTTCGCATTTTACGAACGAGCACATTCGCATCGGGAATACCTGCTTCCAACGGCATGCCCGCCTTCAATGATTCGACAGAGAATCTGCCGCTGATCCCAGCCAGGCCCTGCGGGTAAGCCATCCGCAGTGGAAACTCGTTCGCGAAACACAAACGTGGCGTTCTCAATTCCTGCTATCCAGTGGACGGTCGTAAAGCGTACATAGAGCTCATCGACCACAACGTTGCAAATGCGATGCCACAGTCTGGGCAACTGAAGAATCCAACGAAGCTGCGCTCAATGACGCTGATCAACGCGTTCTGGAGCCTCGCTTTTGGCTCGGCACTCACCGTGTTCGTGGCCTTGATGATGATGGCCGTGGTTGCGATCGTCGTGAAAGACGGCCCCTCCGCCGCGATGCTCTTCGACAAGGCGCTGATCCGGTCGCTTCCCGCAGGCGTGGTGGCATCGCTGTTGGCCTATGCCTCGTTGCAGCGCCGCTTTCCCCACGTGCTGGATGCATGACTGCTGACAAGAGCAGGCCACGTCCCCTGCTCTTGATCCTTTCGTGTCACAGGCAGCCATTCCTAGGAAAAGTCTGATTTGTCCCGGCGCGTGATGCCAATCGCAGATCAGCGCCATGAAGGAGCGTTTCATTAGTGCCGCAGCAGCAACTCACCATCAATGTCGGCATGCAATCCCGCTCCGACTCCACCGACAGAATCGAAAGAGGTGTGTTTGTCGCGCTGCTGGTCATCGCGGTGATCTGGGTGCTATTGGCCCATCCCCGCCGACCTGTCGTGAGTCGTAGTGGCCCAGGGAGGAAGCATGCCGCCGGGCGATCCACCGGCGGCATGCTTCGATTGCTGATCAACAATTGGAGGAGGCAATTGCCTGGTGCACCAACAGCCGGTGCTTCCCTCGGCTCTTTCCTTCTTGACAGACGGTATGTACGAAGACATGAAAGCCATTGCAGCAACAGCCCTTCTTTCGAGCTGCCTGTTCGGGGCAATGATGCTCGTTAGCCATGTTGCGGGGCTGAATCAGAACATCGCCGCTCTTGCCATCGCATCACTCATCCTTGGCTCGAGCGCGTATGCGTTGGGAGCCTTCTACCTGCACCAGACACGATTGGGACCGAGGCATTAACCTGCTCCTGCGTGGAGTTACGCGGGGTGGTCAATGTGCTGCGATGTAGATGTCACGCAACACATCCCGCTCGAGCGCGAGTTCGTCGAGCCGGTTCTTGACGATGTCGCCCAGGCTGACGATGCCAACGAGCACATCGTTGCTGATCACGGGCAGATGACGTAGGCGTGCGTGGGTCATCATCGACATTGCCTGTTTGAGGCTGGTGTCCGGCGCGATGCTTTCGATGGCGCTCTTGATGAGCTGGCTCAAGGGGCGCCTCACAGCCTGCGTGCCATCTTCGGCCACGGCGGCCACGATGTCCTGTTCGGATATCACGCCCACCGGACGCGAACCGCGGGTAACGACCAGCGCGGCAATCTTGTGGGTCGTCATCTTCTGGGCTGCCGCGCCGACTGTGTCGCCGACATCGATAGTGACCACGGCGCCCGACTTGGACTTCAGCAGTTCTTGAATCTTCATTACGAATAACCTCAGATTTGATCAGGCTGCGTCCACCAGGAACAGCCAACGGATTTGAAGGGTGAAACTCCACACCATCGACATGGCGGAACGAACAGCCTTCACTGCAAGTTCGCCGTCGACCGTGCGTCAAAGTTTGCGTTGCCAAGCCGGAATCACTAGTCCAACGGGCGTTACAAACTGTTGTGCCGTTCACAACGCCGCGTGATTGGACGAGAAGCGCGGGCGGATGGCTGTGAGTCCTTGTTCCTAACGCGCTACTGATTCACCAGAGATCATGGATGCTTGCCGAAGCGTGCCTTCAAGGCAGCGGCGATGGCCTTCTCCTTGCCGTTGCGGGCAAGGTCCGTGATGTCTTGTCCATCCTTCAACGGATGCTTGCTGAGGTACTGGTTCAAGGCGTCGGCAGCGGCCTTCTCGCCGCCGGCATTCTTGAGCTGTTCCTTCACGGCGTCGGCAACGGCCTTTTCGCCGCCGGCATTATTGAGCTGTTCTTTCAACGCATCGGCGATGGCCTTGTCGTTGCCGCCGCGCGTAAGGGCGGCGATCTCGGGCCGGCTTTCCAGCAGCTTCTGGACGTCCTTCAAG